>JBNKQQ010000044.1:0-2515 GCA_050295955.1 Thiohalomonadales bacterium | reverse complement strand
GGGCCATGCCACACCATAAAGGCTCTGGAAATCAATACAAAACTATACTGATTTCCCGCCATGATCGGCCATGCGGCGTTTGAGGCGGGTATTGCCTATTGGCCTGAATGGTTTTGGGTGTTGAGTTGCGCTTTGCGCAGGATATTTTATTTCCCCCTCTCCCTGGCCCTCTCCCCTAAACAAATGGGGTCGGTGACAAATCGCAATCGTTATCTTTTGTCATCGACCCCTTTAATTTAATTCTAATTCCGACTTGATGAGTCATGAGGAGTATGTTCTGGCACCGGCATAAGTTTTGTTCGTAATTTTAACCTGTGAAGAGGTGCGGCTAGAAGGACCGAAATCCAGACGCCATTTCGCTTAAGTTATTGCCGTTTTATGCTGACATCGTTAACTCTTTCTACACTCCCGCACATATCACATGGGTGCTATTACGGTATTAGTATACTTTTAGAATGTAACTATTCACATGCTTTAAATCTTGGCGCATATACACTTTAACTGGTCCTGGTGAAATTATCCCGATTTCATCAAGGGGTAGTTGCGTCAGGATCGTTTTGCGAAAGTGAAATTTGAGGTCCGTATGGATTTTCAAATATGGGAATAGTTCACACGCCTTATTCAAGGAGGTAAACGATGAAAAAATTCATCATTGTAAGTGCGCTGGGTATGGTTATTGCCATGCAAAGCGCCACTGTGCTCGCTGGAAAACAACTATATCCGGGGTCCATGTGTGTCCGTTGGACTGCGAGTGATGTTGTTCCAACACTAAGCCATAGTCGCATCTTCAACACATCTTCGACTAAGGAAATGCGAGTTGATTGCCCTATTCTTCATCAGAACTTCAATTCGACAACGGGTAATAATCTCGACGATGCAGATATTGGTATTATTGATGCTAATCCAAATATCGTTACGAAATGTTGGCTGGCATCCCGCTATCAAGACGGGAGTGTTCTTAAAGGAAGCACTCAATACCGAGACACAGTCGGATATGGAAACCACGAGCAGAACATTGATTTTGGTGGAACCGGCCGTAATTCAGGAAACTGGTATTACATAGGTTGTCAAATTCCACGTTCCCATAATGGACAGCAGTCAGGTATTACCTACTACAGTGGCGAAGACTGATCGCTAAACGGGATTCTGGGCCTGAGCTATTGCTAATAATACTTGGGCTCAGGATCGTTTTGGCATATCAGTCACTTGTAAAAGGAGGGAGCCAGCCATGAAAATGGAGTCATTTATCAAAAGCAAAATGTTTGTATTCGCAGCAGGCATGATCATCGGATTGGCCTTGGTTAAAGTGTTTCTAGCGGATAATACTCAAGACAGGATCGCCAGTGAGCGGTTATCACTAGAAACAACTGCTGACAGCTTGGCAGAGTCTCTAAATGCACAAGATGAATCTATCCGTGAAATCAGGGGTCATCTGGTAGCTCTGGAAGAGAAATTGTCTTTGCAATTATCCGATACGGAAATGATCAGTCAACAAAACATGAACGATATATCGGAACTATGGAAACTCAAAGAAGGATTCGATGATGGTGATATCGTGCATAACGCTTCTGACAGCAGTGCGAAAAACATTAATATTGATCCCGATCGCAAACAAGAGCAAGCAGCTTTAGAGTCTGAATCAAAAGAAGCTGAGTATGAACGCCAGCTGGAAGATTATTTTTATTCACAGCAGGAGGATATGTCGTGGTCAGTTCAGGTAGAATCCGATTTTCAATCAGCATTCGATAACTACGTGAATCAGATACAATTGAACAGTGTTTCCTGTCGCGATGCAATGTGTAAAGTCAGTGCTAAGATGATGGAGGTGGGTAACGTTTCAGCAGAGCAACTTCCGCGGCTTGATCATATCATACATGGGGATGCAAATTGGCAGGGGAAGAGCATGTTTAAGATGGATTTGGAAAGCGGTGAGATTACCCTTTATCTCATTCGCGATGGTGTTGATTTTCCTCTGGATAAAAGCTGATTTGCAATGATAGGCTCTAAAGGAATTGCCTGCTCCAGGTGCGCATCAATACGAAATTAATCGGGTTCTACTAAAAAATGCTTAAAATTACATTGTAGTAGTACAGAATGTTTCCGACACCGAACTTTATAAAAAAGGGGTCGGTGACAACAGAAAAAAGGGGTCGGTGACAACTGATAATCATTAGCGTTTGCCGCCGAACCAGAAATTTTCAGTAATTATCACCAAGCAAGGCAAAAGGAATTTGCAATGCCAAGAAAGCCAAGAATGTACCTTGAAGGCACTCCGTGTCACATCATCCAGCGTGGCAACAACAGAAATACCTGTTTCTTTTCTAATCAGGACTACTCCTTCTATCTCGATTGTCTGGGTGATGCCTGCAGCCGATACAGCGTGTCACTGCATGCCTATGTGTTAATGACCAACCATGTTCACTTACTGATGACTCCGAGCGATGCTGTTGGGGTTTCTCGTGTAATGCAGTCACTTGGTAGACGGTACGTGCAGTATATCAACAAAGAATATCGC
>JBNKQQ010000043.1:0-29183 GCA_050295955.1 Thiohalomonadales bacterium | reverse complement strand
TGAAAGGGCGGTGTCCTAGGCCTCTAGACGATGGGGACACACGGATAAAACCAAGTGTCTTGGTGGAGCTAGGCGGGATCGAACCGCCGACCTCCTGCATGCCATGCAGGCGCTCTCCCAGCTGAGCTATAGCCCCAAGGTGTTTTGCATTTTAGCAAAAAAACCTCTTCAGTCAATCACTTAATTGCTTCTCAGGTGGCCTTGGAAAACCTGATTTAGCGTGTTCCCTGAAGATGTTGCGCATTATACAGGGGCGATTTTTTTCGTCAACAACAAAATTGCAGTAAATAAAAAAAATCATAGTTTTCCAAAGGAAAGGGACGATATGCTCCCATATCCGCCCTTAATTTTTCTCCGTTCAAATAGGTCTAATTAGCCTTTCTGCTCGATCTTCGCCCAGGAATCACGCAAGCCCACTGTCAAATTAAATACGGGCTTATCATTCGCCTGATCGGGGTCAAGAGAGAAGTACCCTTCCCGCTCAAACTGGAAACCTTCACCCGCTTTGGCATCAGCGAGGCTGGGCTCCACATAGCAATGGGTCAGAGTCCGCAGTGAATCAGCATTCAGGTGGTCAGTAAACTCCCCTCCGTCCTTGGCGGCATCTGGAGTTGGGTGGCTGAACAGGCGATCATAGAGGCGAACCTCAGCAGGTATGCCATGCTGCGCTGAGACCCAATGAATAACCCCCTTTACCTTGCGACCATCAGCAGGATTTTTCCCCAATGTTTCGGGATCATAGCTACAACGCAGCTCTATGATCTCACCTTTGCCATCCTTGATCACCTCATCACAACGGACAATGTAAGCACCGCGCAGACGGACTTCTCCACCACCGACTAAGCGTTTGAAGTTCTTATTGGGTCTTACCTCTTCAAAATCGCTACGGTCAATATAAACCTCACGACAGAACGGCACCATGCGCTTACCCATGGCCTCTTGCTGAGGGTGGTTTGCCACATTCAGCTCCTCAACTTTACCCTCTTCAAAGTTGGTGATCACCATCTTCAGAGGATGCAATACCGCCATGCGACGGGGAGCATTTTCATTCAAGTCATCACGAATGCAGGCCTCCAGCATTCCCATCTCTACCTCATTGCGGGACTTGGTCACACCAATGCGCTTAGCAAATTCCCGCAGTGATGCAGGGGTAAATCCACGACGACGTAATCCGGCAATTGTCGGCATACGGGGATCATCCCACCCTTCCACATGTCCCTGCTCCACCAACTGGGTTAGCTTGCGCTTGGAGGTGACCGTGTACTGCATCTCTAGGCGGGAGAATTCAATTTGCTGAGGGTGGCACTCAACCCCCAGTGTATCCAGGTACCAGTCATAGAGTGGTCGGTGGTCCTCAAACTCCAGAGTACAAATTGAGTGGGTAATCCCTTCAATAGAATCGGACAGGCAGTGAGTAAAGTCATACATTGGATAGATACACCACTCAGAGCCAGTCTGATGATGAACCACCCCATGGCGGATACGATAGATGGCAGGATCACGTAGATTAATGTTAGGTGATGCCATATCGATCTTGGCTCGTAACAGCTTAGAACCATCAGCAAACTCACCTGCACGCATGCGGGTAAACAAATCCAGATTCTCCTCCACCGAGCGATCACGATATGGACTGTTTTTTCCTGGTTCAGTTAAGGTGCCACGGTACTCGCGAATCTCATCTGCACTTAGCTCACACACGTAAGCTTTACCCATTTTGATCAGCTCAACCGCATAATTGTAGAGTTTTTCAAAATAGTCGGAGGCGTAGTATTGACGATCTCCCCAACTAAAACCGAGCCATGTCACATCCTGCTTAATGGATTCAACAAACTCGATATCCTCTTTATGAGGATTGGTATCGTCGAAACGCAAGTTGCAAGTACCGCTGTACTCTTCTGCCAGACCAAAATTTAGGCAAATAGATTTAGCATGACCAATGTGCAGATAACCATTAGGCTCCGGTGGAAAGCGGGTAGCAACCTTGCTGTGCTTACCTTCAGCCAGATCCCTATCGATGATCTGTTGAATAAAGTGTTTTGGTATAACGTTCTCTTGGCTCATTTATTGACCTTATTAACACCCAACGCTGAAACGCTGAGGCACAAAGT
The DNA here is from genome assembly GCA_050295955.1 of Thiohalomonadales bacterium. Lineage (GTDB taxonomy): Bacteria > Pseudomonadota > Gammaproteobacteria > RBG-16-57-12 > RBG-16-57-12 > JAFLJP01. The sequence continues at coordinate 27,075 of JBNKQQ010000043.1, read as the reverse complement.
GGTTATAACAATGGATAAGGGTGATATTCCTGTCCCAGCTCACTCGTTTTAGCCCTGGCTGGCAATGAAAGCAAGTGCTTGGTCAATACGTCGCAAGGTTGCCTCTTTTCCGACCAGTTCAACAGTCAGATCGAGATCCGGGGAAGGATTACCACCGGTTACAGCCAAACGTAGCGGCATACCGATCTTGCCGAAGCCAATCTCCATCTCTGCCACTGTAGCCTCCATCTGGGCATGGATTGCTTCACGACGCCAATCGTCAAGTTCAGCCAATTTACCCTTAATGTTCTCCAATACCGCTGCAGCATTCCCCGCAAACGCTTTCTTGGCAGGCTTCTCGGGATACTCAGCAAAATCACGGTAATAGAACTCACAAATCTTCGCCAGCTCTACCAGAGTCTTGGCACGCTCACGCTGGGCCTTAATCACTTCCAGGATATCCGGGCCTTGGGTAGGATCAATTTCAAGGTTACCGAAGTGGTAGCTCAAATGGTGCAGCACATGTTCCGGCGTACTATTGATAATGTACTGCTGATTAATCCAAAGCAGCTTCTCGGGGTTAAAGGTTGATGCGGCACGGTTAACATCCTGTACATCAAATTTTTCAATCAGCTCTTCTATGGTAAACAGCTCCTGATCCCCATGGGACCAGCCCAAACGTACCAGATAATTGATGACGGCCTCGGGGAGGAAACCCTCTTCACGATATGACATCACACTCACGGCACCGTGTCGCTTGGAGAGGCGCTTGCCATCTTCACCTAGAATCATTGGCACATGGGCATACACCGGTGGCTCGGCGCCCAATGCCTTCAGGATATTGATCTGACGAGGGGTATTATTCAGGTGATCATCCCCGCGGATGACGTGAGTCATCCCCATATCCAGATCATCTACCACCACGGTCAAGTTATAAGTGGGCGTACCATCGCCACGGGCGATGATCAGGTCATCCAGCTCCTTATTGCTGATCACCACACGGCCTTTGATCATATCGTCGATTACCACCTCTCCCTCAGTTGGGTTACGGAAGCGGATAACCGGCTCAATACCTTCGCGGGGCTCCGCGCCATCACGACACTTGCCGTTGTAACGGGGCTTCTCTTTATTGGCCATCTGCTGCTCGCGCATCGCCTCAAGCTCTTCCTTAGTGCAGTAGCACTTATAAGCCTTACCCTCATCCAGCAGCTGTTGAATCACCTCTTTATAGCGATCAAAGCGATGGGTTTGGTAAAACGGACCTTCATCGTATTCCAGGCCTAACCAAGTCATCCCCTCCAAAATGGCATTCACTGACTCAGCGGTTGAACGCTCAAGGTCAGTATCCTCGACGCGCAATACGAAGCGACCGCCATGCTTGCGTGCATGGAGCCATGAATAGAGCGCAGTACGCGCGCCACCAATATGCAGATAACCGGTTGGACTTGGAGCAAAACGGGCACGAATAGTCATTTGAATGATTTTCTCTTTCTCAGGTGTGCAAAAAATGGAGCTATTTTAGCAAGGGGAATCGTGTAGGGCTATATGCCGTTCATTATTAGTTAATCTAGCCTGTTGATAATTCATGATTCACTATCAAAGCTCAAATCCTCGGCACCCATTACCTTGTAGGATAATACTCACACATAAGGTAAATCACTCTTACATTTATGCTAATGCCACCGATAAACTCCAAGTAACTGTTGTATTGATAAAGTAACCAGATGGTCACCATCTTCGGATTTTATAAATACAATAAGGAGCCTCTCTTGAACAAAGCTGACAAAACAGGGTATTTGGCCCTCACGATTGTCCTGCTCATTTTTCAGGCAACCGTAAGTCGCTCGGTCTATGCACTAGATACACTTTTTAAGGAAGAATCACTCTTTGTTGATATACCGGTCATCCTCTCTGCCACCCGAATACAACAACCTTTAGATCACGTTCCCGCTGCAGTTACCGTTATCGACAGAGAGATGATAGAAGCCTCTGGAATAAGAGATATCGCTAATATCTTCCGTTTAGTGCCTGGTTTTCAGGTTGCCTTTGAAAAAGGCAATTGGCCGGTAGTAGGCTACCATGGCATGAGTGACCAATTCCCTCGCCGCATGCAAATTCTGGTGGATGGTCGTGCCATCTACCAGCCCGCCTTTGGAGGCGCCTCATGGAGTGATCTGCCGCTACATATTGACGATATCAGCCGAATTGAAATTGTCCGGAGCCCAAATGCCGTCAGCTTTGGCTCAAACTCCTTCATGGGCATCATAAACATTATCACTCAGCACCCTGCAGAGAGTCATGGCGAGAGATTCGAAGTCATTTATGGAAATGATGGGATTGCTGATAGCTACTTTCGTACCAGCCAACAGTTTGGCAGCCTTGATTACCGATTCACCATGGGCCATAAGAATGATAATGGCATTGGCAAAACCAGCGACTACGACAATGAAGTCCCCATCGCGCTCTTATCCGCCGATTATCAACTTACCACCATTGATACCCTTGAAAGCCAATTTGGCTATGCTGGTGGAAAACGAGGAGACAGAGTTGCGGGAAGTCCTTATGACAAAAAGGTCAAACGCTACCATGGCGATCTACGCTGGCAACGTGCGCTCGCCAATGATGAATTTAAAATCCAAATGTTTTACAACAACGCCGATGTGTACAACCATGTCACTTTCCCCAGTGTTGGCATCGATACCGATGCGAACATCAAAGGCAGCCGCCGGGATCTAGAAGCCCAACACACCCATACATTTGCTCTAGATAACCGCATCGTCTGGGGCGTTGGTTACCGCATTGATGAGGTACAAGCACCGACTTACTTCAATACAACTGATCTGCCTGACATTAAAATCAGCCGCATCTTCAGCAACTGGGAGTACAAACTCGCTCCGCAAATGCTTATCAACCTGGGCCTAATGTCAGAGGATCACAGTATTACCGGGCAAGATTACTATCCAAGAGGCGCCATCAACTTCTGGCTCAATGAACAGCAGGTCATCCGCACCTCAATCTCCCGCTCATATCGCACCCCCATCGCCATTGAAAATTATGCAGATGCCCGGCTCTACAGCCAGCTCTTCAATGTCACAGATATCACCATGTTATCGATCTATGACTTACGTCCGGAAAAGATGACAGCTTATGAATTGGGTTACCTCTTCCAATCCTCCTCCCTGCCAATCAGCTTTGACGTCAAGGTATATCGAGAAGAGATTGAGGATGTCATCACCCCCTACCCGATTGATCCCAACACATTTGGTGTCATTGACTATGACAGTGAGGCAGATACCTTCAATAACGTTGATAACGTCACGATCAAAGGTGCCGAGGCACAATTTGAATTTCGTCACAGAGATAAGATCAGGCTATTTACTTCCTATGCCTATACCGATATCGAAAGCCAGGATTTTAATCCAGATCAATACAAATATTCCCAAAGTGCCCCGAGGCATACCTTTTCCACCATGCTTAGCTACAAAACGGATGAGCAAGTGCGGCTTACATTGAGCTACTTCTTCGTCGACGAGATGGTATGGATGGGACGCGGACATACCATTGATAACTATGACCGTGTTGACACCCATATTGCGATTCCCCTTAAAGCCAATGGCATGCATGGACAATTTGGCGTGACATTACAGAATATTTTTGGCAATGACTATCAAGAGTTCAGAAACGACCCACAGGTCAACAGCTTTTCACAAAAACTCTTCTTCCGTCTGGTACTCAATTATGAGTAGTCACCAATGGTGCCCGCTTGGCTAAAACACCACGTGTGACCGGCTCATTCTCCAAAACCACATTCAGTGGAGAGTGATTGACCTGCCACTGCCCCTTAACAATATTATCCGGCCCCTCCCCCTCAAAAACCAGAAAGCTGTATTTGCGATAATGAGGGAGTTTACGCGCCAATCCGGTCATCGACTGCTGACTTTCCGCGGCTAGCCAGACTAATGCCAATTCTGGGTTCTGAGGATTAGCATCAGCTACAACCACCGCATGTTGATCAGGGCGATATTCAGTACCATCCAGTACTACCCGTTTTTCATCAATCTCGACCCCATAGGCAGCCAAAGATAATAATTGAGGTAAAAATCGATTTTGCCAGCCCAACAGCCATACGGCTTTATCCTTTGGCAAGCGGGTTAATTGATTATCAAATATCACCTCAATCTCCGAGGATAACGCTACACGCCACTGTGCTATCAACTGTTGATAACTCGCCACCAGCTCCTTGCTGGCCAGGGCCGGCAATACCATCAACATCTTATCGGCACCAAAAGCCTGGGAAAGGGCCGGTGGAATTTCAGCTCGATCCAATCGACGGAATAGATCATATTGAGGATCGATATCAATACGTAATGGCTTTGCCTCAAAAGGCAGCGCCAGAGTCAAGGATTTATCCTGCATGGTGACTGTCATCTGCTTTGCCTGTTCGACACCCTGCAAGGTAATGGCAATAGGCACCTCAAGCTGATAGGCCTCTCCAGGCTGCCCCTGCTGAAGTTGAGCTTTAAGCAGCCACCCCTCCTGAGTACGCTCACGCCTTACCTGATGAAGCTGAAGCTGAGGAGCGCCCACCCGGTTCACCCACTGAGTGAAAAAGTCGCTTAACGGTTCATGAGAAACTGACTCAAAGGCCTGAACTACCTGCTTCCATCCAGCAATCTGAAAACGGTTATCCCGATAGAGATGTTGTAACCCTTCAACAAACCCCTCATCACCCAACTTTTGTCGCAACATATGAAATAACATCTGGGTTTTGCCATAGCCCACCGCCTCACTGCTGGCACTATGGCGCGAACGGAAATCAGTTAGCGCAAAATCTTTCGCTTCGTCTACAAAGTCGGCATAACCCTGTAGGATATTTCTCCGAAAGTTGGCATCACTTCCCCGCTGCTGCTGGAACAGCTGATCCGCCAGATACGAAGTTAACCCCTCTGCCCAATTTCCTTTGTCATAATCCACGTACACGCCATTTCCCCACCAGTTATGGAGAATTTCATGGGGATAAGAGGTGTAAAGAATAAACGGCAAACGAATAACCCGAGAGCCCAACAGAGTAAAGGAAGGCATGCCATAACCGGTCTGCCAGATATTTTCGACCAAAGCGAACTTACTATAGGGATAGGGGCCAATCAGTTCTGAGTACATCTCAATATATTGAGCGGTCGCATCCAGGTAGCGCTGAGCCAGCTCAGGGTCTGGTTCACGCAGAAAAACCATAGCACTCACCGTATCACTCTCTGCGGTATACTCATTGAACTGTGCCGCGATAAGATAAATCTCCAACTGGGGAGATGGCTCAAGCCAGCTCACCTCAGCGGATTGCAAATCCCCAACCTTACCTGTACGCCGCCCCTGGCTGACCACTGACCACCTTGCAGGCACTTTAACATTCATCTCAAAACTGTTCATAGCACCGTCAAACTGAGGATACCAGCCACTGGTTTCAGCTAAGAAAACACCCTGTTCATCAATATTGCCTGGCGATTCAGAAAAGCCTCGAGCACTGACATCCTGTGATGGTGGGTGATAAATTTGGCCTGAATAGCGCAGAATGACGGGAGCTGACGTCACCTCCATCAATCGATAACGCTGTAGAGGAACTCCCGCATTTATTACCTCAAGTGGTTTGAGCTCAGCGCCCACCACCTCCACAGTTAACCCCTCGTGCAGAGTAAATTCATGATTTGCCATATCGTGGGGAAATTGGAGAGTATCTTCAACGCTCAGAGAGTGGGCGGCAGGATTCAGGCTTACCTCAAACTGATGATGAATCACCGGGAAGGCCAACGCATTTCCCCAAAAGGTTACGCCTATCAATAACATTACGGATAACAGCAATGTCCGCATCTCTCCTCCCAGACAATTTGATTGATGGAACTTAGCATATCGGTACTAAGAATCGAGGAAAAGCTTGTTTCTAAGAAAGAAAGGCAAAAGGGCAGGTATCTTGAGATAAACATTTGACAGGCATAAAAAAACGCCATCAAAATCAATCTGATGGCGTCTTCTAAGAATTTGGAGCGGGAAACGAGATTCGAACTCGCGACCCCAACCTTGGCAAGGTTGTGCTCTACCAACTGAGCTATTCCCGCTTGGATGGCGCGTATCATACCGCGACGAAAAACTTTGTCAAGCACCAACCTTAAAATTATTTTGGAAACTCCCTAAGTAACGAAGCAATTATCCATACTGTAAGTTCAATTTCCCCCAAGAAAAGAAAATTATTGAATCTCCTCTACAAAGCCAATAGATTTGAATAATTACCTTTCAGCCAATAAGCGTTATTGATGCCATAAAAAGATAAATATTCGCTCAAAAAACCAAACGCCTCGGCCATGCACACAGAATTGGATAATCATCATGGATCAAACCATAAAAGGGGTATTCAACCCTCACCCTCTCAGCGTAGATGCCAATACACTCCTCTACGACTGCATCAAAACCATGCGAGAACAACGCATCAGCTGTCTGATTGTGACAGAGCATAACAAACCCGTCGGCATCTACACCGAAGCCGATATCATCAGAACACTATGCCGGGAGCTGGATACCCACACGCTGACAATTCGTGAATTAATGAGTTCTCCGCTCATTACCGCCAGTGAGTCGCTTAGTCTGTTTGAGGCTACCTATCTCCTGACCACCAACCACATTCGCCACCTCCCGGCGGTCAATGCACAAAATGAATTGGTGGGTGTTATCACCCAAACCGATATCATCAATCACTTCGGTGAAGAGCACTTTATGGGCGTTCGTAGCGTCAACAGCGTAATGACCCATAAGATTCTCACCGTGAAACCTGGCATGTCTGTGCAGAAGGTAGTTGAGATGATGGGCAGCTATATCTCCGACTGTGCAATTGCGGTGGAAGATGAACAACCTATCGGCATCCTAACCGAACGGGACATGGCTGCGATGATCGTTGCCGAACAAGACCTCCACAACATCACCATGGGTGAAGTGATGACCTCACCTGTATTAACCATTCAACAACATAGTACAACCTTTGAAGCCGTTAAAGTAATGAATCAAAAAAAGGTGCGTCGTTTAGTTGTTGTTGATCAATACAATCTGATCTGCGGCACCTTGGTGCAAGAAGATATTATCCGTAACCTGGAAAATAACTACATCGATTTTCTGAAAAATATTCTAATCGAAAACAGTGATTCCCTACAGAAAAGTCAAGCTGCCTTTCAGGAGAAAGCCGCTCACCTTGAAAGCCTGCTCCATTCCTCTCTGGGCCTCGCCATCATTGCCACCGATGACAAATTCAATACCACCTATCTAAATGATGATGCACAAGCAGTTTTTGGCTGCCATAAGGGAAGTTGTATTAATAAACCAGTAGATCAAATTATTAAATGCAGTAACTTCCATGAACACTCTCTCCATGGAGTAAAAGCAGCAATTGAAAAAGAGGGAGAGTACAGCTTTAACCACGCTCACTTCTTCGATCAGAATCAGCGCCATTTTGAAACCCGCATCAATCCCATTATTGACGACCACAAAACGGTTGGTTACACCTTAGTATCCCGAGACATCACCGATATACTGCGCACCGAGCGACGCCTACGTCTTGCATCCCATGTATTTGAGTCCGCCATAGAAGGGATTATGGTGACTGATGCTGACGGCACCATTCAATCAGTTAATCCAGCATTTAGTGAAATTACCGGTTACTCTCCTCAAGAAGCAATCGGTAATAACCCACGAATGCTCCACTCTGACCGCCACAGTAAAGAGTTCTATAACGAAATGTGGAACCGGCTAATCACTGTCGGACGTTGGCAAGGTGAAGTTTGGAATCGCCGTAAAAATGGTGAGATCTATCCTGAACGGCTCAGTATTTCCAGCGTAAGAGATGAGCAGGGTAATATCAGCCAATTCACCGCCGTTTTTTATGACATCACCGACATCAAAGAGCAAGAAGAGAAGATCAATCACCGCGCCTATCACGATCCTTTAACAGAGCTACCAAACCGCCTACTATTCAAAGACAGACTGGGACAGGCCATTACACGAGCAAGGCGTAGCGGCACCCATTTAGCAGTGATGTTTATCGACATCGACCACTTTAAGCGGCTCAATGATACCCTCGGACACCAAGCCGGTGACGAGTTTCTACAAATCATCAGCATTTTGTTTCGCAGTGCCTTGCGAGAGCAGGATACCGTCTCCCGCTTCGCTGGCGATGAATTTACCGTTTTACTGGATGATAATATCAATTGTGAAAGCGCCCTCGTTGTTGCTAACAAGCTCCTTAACCTTTTCAAACAGCCCTTCCAGATTCAGGGACAGGATGCCTATTTAGGAGCCAGCATCGGTATTGCCTGTTATCCAGAGGATGGTAATAACCCGGAAATATTAATCAAGAATGCAGATACTGCGATGTATCATGCCAAAGAGAATGGACGAAGCAATATCCAGCTGTTCCACGCAGAAATGGAAACCCAAGTAAAACAGCGCGTCACTCTGGAGTCCGAGCTGCGCAAAGCATTGGGTAATAATGAGCTTACTATTCATTATCAGCCCATTATCGATTTGCATAGTAAAACCATCAGTTCAATGGAAGCCCTACTACGTTGGAATAATGGTCACGGCAACATCCCACCTACTCAATTCATTCCCATCGCGGAAGAGAGCGGCCTAATAGTTCCTATTGGAGAATGGGTGCTACGCCAGACATGTCGACAAATGTCTCAATGGCAGATTGACGATGTCACTGGAGTGGCTGTCTCTATTAACCTCTCTGCTCGCCAATTCCGCGAGCGAGACCTGCTAACCATGATTCAACGCATCCTGGAAGAGACACAACTAAACCCCAAACAGCTCAATCTTGAAATTACCGAAACCAGTATGATGCACGACATGAACAGCTCTATCGAAACCTTAAACTGTCTCAAAGAACTAGGCGTGCGCATTCTAATGGATGACTTTGGAACCGGTTACTCCTCCCTCACCTGTCTACAAAAATTCCCTGTAGATGTACTAAAGTTGGACCATACCTTCATCAGTGAAATTGAAGTGGACCCCGATGCTGCCAGACTTGCCTCTGGCATTATTGCGATGGCCAAAGATCTGCGCCTGGAGATCATCGCTGAAGGAGTCGAAACCAAAGGTCAATTGCGTTTTCTGGAACAACATGGCTGCGATAAAGTGCAAGGCTATCTGTTCCATAAGCCACTAACTGAAGAAGAACTACGCAAAGTACTGAAGGCGGAAAGAAAAAATGGGGCAAGCCACTAAATCATACATGAGCTCCTGCCCACTTTAATTCATCGAATAAAAGTTTGTGAGTGCTCTTAAAGATAGTTAGAGATCTCAATCAAATTCTGATCTGGATCTCTTATATAGATCGATGCGATAGGCCCCAAGGCTCCAGTTCGGGTAACCGGCCCTTCACATATGGACACCCTCAGCCTACCCAATGTCGCAACAACCTCTTCAAGTGGTGTTGAGCTAATAAAGCAGAGGTCAGCAGAACCCGGCATCGCGACTCTAGCATTGGGGAGAAACTCTCTGCCCTTCTCATGTAAATTAATTTTTTGCTGGCCAAAAGCGAGCGCCTTACGTCCTTCACCAAAAGTAATCTCATCCATTCCCAATACTTGGCAATAAAAAGCAATCGTCACCTCGATATTGGCAACCGTTAGAACCAAGTGATCCAATCTCGCTATCTTCATCACACCTTCCAGAAACGTTGCATTTCTACATAAATAAACGAAGCGGTCCAAGCTATCAGAACTAACCCCATCAGCACCTCGACCCCTGCCACATAGCGCAGCCCTTCCAATGGCACAATATCGCCAAAGCCCAACGAGGTATAAGTAGAAAAAGAGAAGTAGAGATAATCAGCAAACAGGAATACCGGTTCAGATGTCACACTTACCAGACTCCCCATATGCACCACCTCACCTAACACATAGTAGCCAAAGGTAAATACAACAATCTCCAGGAGATGGGCAGCCAGCGCCCCTATCAAGCCAATTACGATACGCAATCGTGGCTGAATACGGGCATGCTTGAGTACCACAGAGAGTCTTAACAATGACTCATAGTGAATCAAGATACAGAGGTTTACCAAAACAACTAGAGTGATAATGAGAACAAACATGTGTAGAGCTTAACCAATTTGTAATAACACACCAATTAATTAAGCACTTTGAACCAACGCTCACCGCGTGGTAGATAATAGTTATCGTAGTTTAGCGAGAGTACAATTTTACTACTCCGGCCAATTATCTCGTCACGGGGAATAAAGCCATAATAGCGAGAGTCCGCACTATTATCACGATTATCTCCCAATACTAAATACTGCCCCTCGGGAACAACCACCTCAGGAAAGCTCGCCATGGGTGAAGCAATATCAGGTTGAATAGCAATGGTATGTTGTCCAGCCAAACTTTGCTCTATCATCACCCAACGAGATGAATCATCTTCAAGCAACTGATAGTCGGCGGCTTGACCATTAATGACAAGATGATTGTTTACCATCGCAACGCTGTCACCAGGCATGCCGATAACTCGCTTAACCATGGTCTTGCCTGAAGCTGCAGAATCAAACACCACGACATCCCCCCGCTGTGGATCAGCAAAGCGGTGTAATGAAATATGTGTTAATGGTATCCGTAAGTCATAGGCAAGCTTATCTACCCAGATACGGTCACCCTCAACAATAGTGGGTTGCATAGAGCCAGTCGGGACTTCGTTCCAGTCGGCTATTGCCCCTCGAAATAGAAACATCAATGCAAGAAAAATGATAAAAGTGCGATTTTCACTCACCAGCTTCGTCAGTCTACCCTTCATAACTTATCTCCATAAAATTAGCTGATAAGACCGCCACCACCAATAATTCAGTCCACTTCATATACCCTAAAGTATAATGCAGCCGATAACCCAAGGAAGAAACAACAAGCTAAAAAGGCTATTTTGTTGCCGCTTGTGGCAACTCGGTTAATAGTAAATCATTCAGAGGCGCAGGCTTGCCATTCACATAGCCCTGAATAAAATCAAGTCCAATCTCTCTCATTTCATTCAGCACAGCTTCTGTCTCTACGTACTCAGCGATAGTTTTCAGGCCAAATACATGACCTATTTCGTTGATAGACTTCACCATGGCGTGGTCAATAGGGTCATGCAGGACATCGCGTACAAAGAGCCCGTCCACTTTGAGAAAATCGACTTCAAGGCGTTTGAGGTAAGCATAAGAAGACATACCACTCCCAAAATCATCCAAAGCAAATAGACACCCCTGACGTCGCATTGCACTAACAAAAGCACTCGCCTGGGTCAGATTACTGATTGCCGCTGTTTCCGTTATCTCAAAACAGAGTTTGTCTGCAGGTACTTTGTATTGATCAATCATCTGCTCCACATAGTTGATGAACTGATCATCACAGAGTGAGAGTGCAGAGAGATTGATCGAACACATGGAAACCTTATCCAAATTGGCGCGATGTTCATTAAACCATTCAGCAACTTGCCTCACCACCCAGCGGTCAATTTTTGCTGCAATATTATATCGTTCAGCAGCTGGCAAAAAGAAACCCGGGGCAACCCATCCCCCTTTACCATCCTGCATACGAATCAAAATCTCAACATGTAGCCCTTCATCACTTGGGTGCAGCGGTATTATCTCTTGATAATAAAGCGCAAATAGATCCTCTTCACAAGCTTGGTTAATTTGAGAAATCACATGCATCTCACCATACCGATGCATCAACTCTTCATCATCGGAGCGATATACATGGATACGATTACGTCCCTTCTCCTTAGCCATATAACAAGCACTGTCGGCTCTAGCCAGAGCATTGTGTAAATCACGGGCCTCACCGGTAATCGGCACAACGCCTATACTAGCGCCAATACTAAAAGTCTTATTATCGTAAACGAAACGATACTCCTGAATTGCCTCACAAATATCACTAGCTATCCGGGTCGCTTGATCAATATCACAATCTTCGAGCAGCAAAATAAACTCATCACCGCCAAAGCGAGCAAGGGTATCACTGTGTTTTCGGATTTTGTTCAGCATGATACCGGAGATAGAACGCAACAGCTGATCGCCCGCCACATGACCACAGGTGTCATTAATTACCTTAAATTGATCAAGATCGATATAACAGAGAGAATATGGCTCAGCCTGGTACAATTGCTCGTCCAGAACAACTTTCAGGCGATCTTCAAATGCTGCCCGATTGGTCAAGCCCGTTAGCATATCGTGCCGCGCTTGGTATTCCAGTTTCTGCTCAAGCAGGTAAGACTCAGTCACATCACGAAATACCATGACCGAACCAATCACCTTTCCCGAGGTATCACGAATCGGCGATACAATGCTATCCAAACGTAGCGCCAGCCCTTCGCGATTGCGGTAGATAGTGCCACGGTCACCTTTCACCACCTCGCCATCAGCAATGCAACGCCTTACTGGGTGCTTATCCGGTTGATCGATGTACTCTTCAGATGGAGACAATACATCATCAATCAGCTTACCCCGAACCTGCTCAAACCCCCACCCTGAAAGCCGCTCAGATACAGGGTTCATGTACTGAACACGTCCCTCTTCATCTGTACTAATCACCCCATCAGCAATGGACTGAAGGGTAATCTCCGCTCGCTCTTTCTCCTGATGAAGTGCTTCCTGGCGATGTGCGAACTCCTGATTACTAACGATAAAATCTTCACGATGCACGGCAATTTCACAAACCTGCCTAAGTTGGTCCGCACGAAAGGGTTTGGAGACAAAATCCACAGCACCATCCAGAATTAAAGAACCAGCACGCTCAGGCGTCGCGTAGGCAGTCATCATCACCACAGATTGAGCAGGAGAAATCTCAAGAATCTCGCGTAACACATCTTTACCGGACTTTTCAGGTAGCATCACATCCAGCAGAACCAGATCATGTCGACGCTCCTTCCATGCGGCTAGGCCAGATTCACCATCAGTGGCCACCTCAATCTCAAAACGGCTATCAAGAATACGCTGAATCAACTTTACCGTATCGGCATAGTCTTCAATCACCAACAAGCTGGATTTAGGAGGACCAATATGATCTTCATGGAAAATTTCACCGATAACCTGCGGAAGGGAATCCACTCTATTGAAAGGAATAAAGCGATTAACTTGATACTCTTTGGAAGTTACTTCAGCAATGCGCTCACTATATGTGGTCGAGACAATGATAATGGGAATGTCGGCCTTTACATTTAGGGCACCAGAGCGAATCAAGCGTGTCAGACGCCAGCCATCCAGTTTTCCAAGATCCACATCACTAATAACAAGATCCACAGGCCGCTCGCCTAGGGTCTCTATCGCCTCTGCACCCTCGGTGACTTCCGTAACATTCCCATAGCCTGCTTCTTCTAAAATAAAGCAGATCTGCTTGCGATGATAATCATCCAAATTAAATACTAGTATGTGCGCGTCTTTATGCATGCGCTCTCCAATCAATCCTCATCAGCTTCTAACCCCACACCGCTCCGCAGACTTTTATCAATTAATCAATGACATTCAAACTTTATTGAGCATCTACTATCTACCATAACATAGAGTGGGTAGCACATAATTTCTGAAGTTTATTATTGATATTCACACCGTTATCGGCAGTCCTTCATCATTATTTACTGCTTTGCAAAGGGATGGAAAATGAGAATGTAGCACCTTTGCCTATCTCACTATCAAGCTCAATATTTCCCCCCATCATTTCGCAAAACTTCTGACTAATCGCCAAACCTAAACCTGTTCCTTGGTATTTTCGGGTATGGCTGCCGTCCACCTGGCGGAATGCATCAAAAATAATTGACTGGTGCTCCTTATCGATACCTATTCCACTATCAATGACCGCTATATTCAGATTACCCTCACTGTACTTGGCATGTATTTTAACCTCGCCATTATCAGTAAACTTGGCAGCGTTACTTAACAAGTTAAGGAGAATCTGGCGTAACTTGACGCCATCAACCATAAACCTCTCATCCGTCAGATCCGACTCCACTGTTAGATGATTACTGTTTTTCTGCATAATCGGTGTCACGGTATCAATCACTTGACTAAGCAGCTTGGAAAGATCTTCCGAATGCAGATTTAACTCCATTCTGCCTGACTCAACTTTAGAGAGATCCAATATTTCATTGATCAGGCCCAGTAAATTTTGGGCATTTACCATAATGCTTTCTAAATCGTGATGCACATCCTCTAAATCTTCCGGAACAGTCTCACAGATCAAATCCGTATAACCGATAATAGCTTGTAGTGGTGTACGCAACTCATGAGTAACATTGGCCAAAAATTGGGATTTATTACGATTGGCCTCTTCAGCAATGTCCCTCGCATAAACTAACTCCTGAGTCCGCAACGCGACCTCACTCTCCAAATGCTCATTATGCTCTCGGAGCTGTTGATCACGCTCAGCCAGCACCTCCATCATTTTATTATAGGCAATGGCAATCTGAACCACCTCTTTGGGACCATTTATTTTTGCATAGGGATGGCTCTCTGAGCCCTCTTGCTGTGCTTCCAACATCGTTTCAGAAAGCTCATAGAGGGGGTCTGTCAAATGTTTAAAGCGTTGTCTCAGGATATATACCAATATAGTGGCAAACAGTAATCCAATAATCAGGTTGTTAAATACTGTGACAGATTGAATTTCCCGTAAACGATCTTTATTCTTCGCCACAATAACGTAGCCCAACAGTTCTCGCTCACTCTCCATCTGCATCAGCATGATGTCATCTTCTGGCTGCGCGCCCCCCGTAGCATACACTGGTGCCATAAAAACCCAATGATCTATCTCCTCAAGCAATAATTTAGCACCATCATCTGGCCAACTAAGAGCTTCATAGTCAACCCCCTCATCCCCCGATGAGAGAATGATATTTCCATCCTGTGTCAAAATCATCACCTGGGTAATAGAAGGAAATGACATCGCCACATTAACTGCGTCTTCAGCATTCTCACCACTGCCATATAACAATGCTAAAACAGACTGATCTGCCAAGGACTGGGTTAACTGAATGGCATTATCGACTAATACATTGTGTAAATTCTTTGAAGTCACCCACGAGGTAATTAGTGAAGCGGTAATGGATAAAGCCAACACACCGATCGTCACAACCGTCGTCAGATGGCGACGAAAACTGGTTTGTGAATTTGGCTTAAAGGATAGCTCCATAGTAATCTCTTACCTATTGAACGGGGTAAACCAGGTCAAACTCCCCTCGCTGTCCTGGGGTAATACTGAAACCAAGATGAGAAGCGGTTCGTTCGTTAACAGAGATTTTCAAATCCTGAGATGGTAATACCAGTGGCGTACTACTATTCA
The DNA here is from genome assembly GCA_050295955.1 of Thiohalomonadales bacterium. Lineage (GTDB taxonomy): Bacteria > Pseudomonadota > Gammaproteobacteria > RBG-16-57-12 > RBG-16-57-12 > JAFLJP01. The sequence goes on along the minus strand of JBNKQQ010000043.1, from coordinate 11,761 downwards.
ACTGTTGCTGATAAGCGAGTTTGCCCAAGCGATATCCCATGGCGACATGATCTGGAAACAGGGCAAATAGTGCGCCTCGACGGGTATGGGATGGATTGTTAGAAAAAACAACGATACGAGAATCCCATGCTTTTTCTAAGACTATTGGCAGTGCCGCCTTTTCTGGCACAACCTGATCAAGCAGCAGCCAGACGGCATCATGCTCATCCTGAACGGTGTCAAGAATCTCTTTCAACTTGAACATTCCCTCCCGTAACGAGTTAGCACGGGAGGCTAACAATTCTATATTATGCTCTTTCGCCGCCTGTTCAGCCATTTGGATCATCCATCCATTGCTCTTCTCACTATAGACGGTATAAACCCGTTTAACCGTCGGAGCCAAATCGATGAGGCGAGAAAAAAATTGTTTTGGATCAATAACTAAGCTTATCCCCGAATGCCCATTAGGTTCAATCATTACCCCTCCATGAACAACGGGAAAACTAGGCGCCAATTTTTGGCCTACGCCATAGCTGCGCTGCCCTAATGCAATCACTGCAGAAATGCCATCCCGTTTCAGTCTATCTTCCAATGCAGCAACATTTTCATCTTTAGAAAGGGTATAAACAATGATGTCGAGATTATCATTCTGCTTTACGCCCTGGAGTATTTCGTCGAAAACCCGCCCAAATACTGAGTTTTTCACATCAGGATAAAGCACCCCAACTTTAATACTTTCCTCTGCCATAAGTGTAGAAGGCACTAGCACCATTAAGATAATGGCGACAAAAAACCATTTTAAATGCAGTGAAAAGCTTCGCAAACCGACTTTTCCTACCTAACCCACACTATCTATGTTCAAATACTTTCCCCAATAAATCAAAAACATAACTACTTGAGTTATTACCCTTAAAAGTATTATGAGTACAAAAAAACCTCCCGTACCCTACAACTGGACACAGGAAGAAACTCCATTTATATCGACAATAATTCCATACAATTTAAGATTTTATTCAGTTCAGATGGCAACCCAATAAGGTATAGCCTTTTATGGAGAAAAGAAAAACATCAAGAATAATCAGTATGTTAAGAATTCCCTAAGTAAGGATGTAGCGAAGCAACCCACACCAAGAGTAAAACTGATCTGCAGTGCCTGCTCCTCGTGCCAACGCCAGGTCATTCCTTCAGCAAACATCCGTAAAGATCGCCGTCCTTGATCCAGGCCTTTGTGCTCCATCTCTCCAAGCAACTCGCGGAATTCAACCAAGCAATTGCTCTCATACGCTAGAGCAATACCTACCGCCGCACTTCTTCCCCTTCCCCATAACGGAGCGGAAGGATGGATATCACCTAGCGCCAACCTCTGCAGCAACTCATCATCAATGGCCTCCGCAGTAAAATGACTATTGCTGCCATTGAGCATCACCGCTTCCCCTGATAACAACTGCTGCCAGCTTCCATCCACGACGCGATTGGAAAGAATATGATTAAACAGGTAAGAACGTACGGCTGATAGATAGAGACTACGCTTATGGCGATCCTTGACCTTAATTTCCCCTTTTAGCAATGCAATGCCATTCTCGACATTTTTTCCCTCATGTCCAAATCGCTGCTCACCATAATAGTTGGGCACGCCATGCTGGCGAATCAGCTCAAGTCGCTGCTCAATGGCTTCCCGCTCCCCTTTTATTTCCCTTAAAGTGAGAATAAACCGATTTCCCTGGTGTGCTCCACGGCGTAGCTTACTGCTATGACGCCCAGCATATAGCAGCTTGATATCATCATTTTCTATTTGCGGCCAATCCGGTTCACTCTTGCCCGGCAAACGCACAGAAAACCATTGACTAGTTACCGCATCGCGATCTTTAAGGCCCGCATAACTCACATCTCGCGCAGGTATATTGGCCAATTTCGCCAGTTGACGAGCCAGCCACTCGGTATTGGTATTACGTTTTTGAATGTGCAGCCAATGATGTTCACCACTGCCTGTCAGAGGAATCTCTAGCAGCTCATCAACCTGGAAATCTTCGGGCTGATACCTCACCACACCATTGGCACAGGGGGCACCATAGGCCCTGGAAAAATCAAAATAGATATTCGCCACTATGGTTGATCCAGCTCATTCAGAAGCACCACGGCATGGGAAGCAATCCCCTCTTTCTGGCCGACAAATCCCATTCGCTCGGTTGTGGTCGCCTTGACATTCACCCGGCTCAATTCGACCCCCAAATCGCTGGCAATATTTTCACTCATCGCCTGAATATGGGGTGCCATTTTGGGGGCTTGCGCAAGAATAGTGACATCCACATTACTCACAGCCAAATAGCGCTCGGCCAGCTGTGCCATGACATCTCGCAACAAAATTCGGCTATCGATATCCTTAAAGTCTGCGCTACTATCAGGAAAGTGACGACCAATATCCCCAAGCCCAGCAGCCCCAAGCAGGGCATCACACAAGGCGTGGATCATAACATCACCATCAGAGTGAGCCTCCATTCCCAACTCATAGGGAATCTCAACGCCTCCAATAATTAAAGGGCGATTAGGGGCAAAGCGGTGGGCATCATAGCCGTGACCTATTCTCATAAAGCCAGTTCCTTTTGTTGCTGCAGGTAAAGTGCTGCCAGGGTCAGATCCTGAGGTTGAGTAATCTTAATATTATCGGCATGACCTTCTACCATTCGGGGCGCATATCCAGCCCACTCAATAGCTGAAGCCTCATCGGTAATCAATGCATTAGACTGATTGGCTCGATCCAGTGCATCATAGAGCATACCAAAGCGGAACATTTGTGGCGTCAGTGCTCGCCACAGATTCTCCCGGCTTACCGTATCAATAATAGTTCCCTGACTATCACTACGCTTCATGGTATCAGCGACAGGGAGACCTAAAATTCCACCAATTGAGTGAGACTGTAGTGAGTCAATCAGATGCTCGATATCCTCGACACGCAAACAGGGACGCGCAGCATCATGAACCAATACCCAGTCATCGTGAGCGGCCTGCTCTCGCAATGCCTTAAGTCCATTAAATACAGAGTGACAGCGCTCTGCTCCACCCGTGACAACTTGCACCTCAACACCATCAGGTAATCCAACCGCCGGCCAATGGCTATCCTCTGCCCCAATCACCACAATAATTTTGTCAATCTTAGGATGAGCGGCTAAATGCGCCAGAGTATGTTCAATGACCAAACGATCGCCTAACGTCAGGTACTGCTTGGGAATTTGATTCCCCATGCGCTTACCAATCCCTGCCGCGGGTACCACTGCCCAGTATCGAGCCCGAGAATTTTGACTACTCAATCTTTACTCCATCTAACGGCTTCTCTACCACCTGGAAGAAGGTTTCCCCTTTCCGTATCATCCCTAATTCACTACGCGCTCTCTCCTCGATAGCCGCCAAGCCGCCTTTAAGGTCACGCACCTCAGCTTCTAGTGCATCATTGCGCTCCTGACGCTGCTGATTCTCTTCAAGCTGGACCTTAAGCTCATGGCTCAACTGCCATACCTCTTTTAGCCCACCATCAGCAGACCACAGTTTCACCTGGAGCAATAAAAAGAGTATTAGCAGTAGGATTGCGAGTAGTTTCATCAGAGATGAGGTGCCATTATTAGTTATTCAATAATCCTATAGGTATCCGTATCTTTGACACCTAACTTAAAACGATATTTTCAGGTAATTATACCAAATCCTACTCTATCAGCAGATAAAACAAAGGCGAGGCCAACCGAAATTGACCTCGCCTTCATTAGGCATCCATCTCAACCGTTTTATTTCAGGTTGTAGAAAGCACCTTTAGCGGGATAGGTTGCTACAGCACCTAGCTCTTCTGAAATACGCAGCAGCTGATTGTATTTGGCGATACGATCAGAACGAGACATAGAACCTGTCTTGATTTGACCGGCATTGGTTGCCACTGCCAGATCCGCGATAGTTGCATCTTCAGTTTCACCAGAGCGGTGAGAAACCACAGCAGTATAACCGTTCTCTTTCGCCATATTGATAGCAGCTAGTGTCTCGGTCAGGGTACCAATTTGGTTTACCTTGATCAGGATAGAGTTGGCAATCTCCTTCTCAATACCTTCTGCCAGGATCTTTGGATTAGTTACGAACAGGTCATCACCCACCAACTGGCACTTACTACCCAGCTTATCGGTTAATATCTTCCAACCATCCCAGTCGCTTTCGTCTAGACCATCCTCGATAGAGATAATTGGGTATTTATCAACCCAAGCCGCCAGGAAGTCAACAAACTCTTCTGAGGTATAGCTCTTACCTTCTGAAGCCAGCACATACTTACCATCTTTGTAGAATTCAGATGACGCGGCGTCGATAGCAATCATCACTTGTTCGCCTGCTTTGTAACCAGCTTTCTCGATGGCTTCCAGAATAACAGTGATCGCCTCTTCATTAGACTTCAGATCAGGAGCGAAACCACCTTCGTCACCGACTGCAGTATTGTAGCCTTTTCCAGCCAGTACCTTTTTCAGAGTGTGGAAAATTTCAGCTCCCCACTGCAGTGCTTGCTCGATAGAAGCAGCGCCAACAGGCATGATCATAAACTCTTGCAGGTCAACGCTATTATCTGCGTGCTCACCACCATTGATGATGTTCATCATGGGAACAGGCATGGTCTTAGCTTCATCACCGCCCAGGTATTTGAACAGTGACACACCTGCGTCAGCTGCAGCCGCTTTAGCCGCTGCCATAGAAACTGCCAATAAAGCATTGGCACCCAAGCGAGCTTTGTTATCAGTACCATCCAGATCAATCATGATTTGGTCAATGCCAGCTTGGTCAGTAGCGTCCTTACCAATCAGCGCAGTGCGGATTTCACCATTTACATTGGCAACCGCTTTGGTAACACCTTTACCCATAAAGGTGCCTTTGTCATCATCACGCAGCTCAATCGCTTCGCGAGAGCCGGTAGAAGCACCAGAAGGTACTGCTGCACGCCCCATGGCGCCAGAAGCCAGGATCACATCCGCTTCTACAGTTGGATTTCCGCGTGAATCGATGATTTGACGCGCCTTAATATCTACAATTTGCGAACCATTTTCTGACATTTTCGCTTTCTCTTCTCTGCTCTTTAGTTGTTTAGTCTGTATATTGTAACAAACCCCGTCTTACAACGAGGTTTCAATAAAACCTTTTGTTTTAACCGCTTGGTCGATTACCTGCAGCGTCTCTAACAGGGCCTCCATCTTATCCAGCGGCCAAGAATTAGGGCCATCACTCAGCGCCTTTTCGGGATTGGGGTGGGTCTCCATAAATAAGCCTGAGATACCTGCAGCGACCGCTGCACGTGCCAGTACCGGCACATGCTCACGCTGCCCACCAGAGGCACCACCCAAGCCACCTGGCTGCTGTACCGAGTGAGTAGCATCAAATACAACCGGACAACCGGTTTCACGCATTACGGCCAGCCCGCGCATGTCTGATATCAAGGTATTATAGCCAAAGGATGCGCCCCGCTCACAGACCATGATCTGCTCATTACCCACCTCTTTAGCCTTGGCAACGACATTAGCCATATCCCAGGGTGCCAGGAATTGACCCTTTTTAATATTGACGGGTTTACCTTGGCGTGCCACGTTTTGGATAAAGTTAGTCTGACGGCACAGGAATGCCGGTGTCTGCATAATATCAACCACGGCAGCCACTTCGTTAAGCGGCGTATCTTCGTGGACATCAGTAATCACCGGCAGGCTCAACTCATCTTTTACTTTTTGCAGGATACGTAACCCTTCTTCTATGCCTGGGCCACGATAGCTGGAGCTCGAAGTACGGTTTGCCTTATCAAAAGAGGCCTTAAAAACGTAGTGAATACCAAGCTTTGCGGTAATCTCTTTCATCCGCCCGGCAATATCCATCACAATCTGTTCACCCTCGATGACACAAGGGCCAGCCATTAGGAACAGTGGCTGATCCAGACCCACTTCAAAATCACACAGTTTCATCTAACCGTCCCTTATTTTGCGTGGTCACGGGCCGCCGCGACAAAGCTGATAAACAGTGGGTGGCCATCCCGAGGCGTTGACTTAAATTCAGGATGGAACTGACATGCCACAAACCAAGGATGATCTGGAATCTCAACCATTTCAACCAGGCTACCATCATGGGATTTTCCAGAGAAGCGTAGGCCTGCCGCTTCCAGTGGCTCCAGATAGTTGTTGTTGAATTCATAGCGGTGGCGATGACGCTCACTAATCTCATCCTGACCGTAGATTTCACGGGCCTTGGTACCTTCCACCAGCTGGCAAATCTGCCCCCCCAGGCGCATAGTGCCGCCCAGATCAGAGGCTTCTGAGCGGGTCTCTACCCCCCCCATCTCAGTAGTCCATTCAGTGATCAGGCCGATTACCGGGTTGGCAGCATCTTTCTTAAATTCGGTACTATGGGCACCCTCCAGGCCAGCTACATTGCGCGCAAAGTCGATTACCGCAACCTGCATCCCCAGACAGATACCTAGATAGGGAATCTTATTCTCGCGAGCATATTGTGCGGTACGAATCTTACCTTCAACGCCCCGCTCACCAAAGCCACCAGGAACCAAAATAGCATCCAGCCCCTTCAGACAATCAGTACCGTCTTGGCTCTCTATATCTTCGGAATCAATATAACGGATGTCCACCTTGGTACGATTGTGAATGCCAGCATGGATCAATGCCTCAGCAACTGACTTATAGGATTCAGTCAGATCCACATATTTACCCACCATACCGATGGTAACTTCACTTTGAGGATTCTTTTGTGCGGAATACACCTCTTCCCACTCTGAAAGATCAGCGCCATTAACGCTCAGACGCAGTTTATCCACCACGATCTGGTCTAATCCTTCAGTGTGCAACAACATTGGAATCTTATAGATGCTGTCAGCATCCAACGCCTGGATAACCGCCTTCTGCTCAACATTGGTAAACAGGGCGATTTTGCGGCGCTCATCAGCAGGAATCTCACGATCAGAGCGGCACAGTAGAATATCAGGCTGAATACCGATAGAGCGCAGCTCTTTCACCGAGTGTTGAGTGGGTTTAGTTTTCAGCTCACCGGAAGTCGCCACATAGGGCAACAGGGTCAGGTGCATGAAGATAGCGTTATCTCGCCCCTCTTCCACGGCCATCTGACGAATCGCCTCCAGGAAAGGCAGAGATTCGATATCTCCGACGGTACCACCCACCTCGACCAGAGCGACATCAGCACCTTCAGCGCCAAGCTTCACCCGGCGCTTGATCTCATTGGTGACATGAGGGATAACCTGAACCGTTCCCCCTAGATAATCACCACGGCGCTCCTTACGGATGATCTCTTCGTAGATCTTGCCGGTGGTGAAGTTATTGTTCTTGGTCATGGTCGTGCGCACAAAGCGCTCGTAGTGACCTAGATCCAGGTCGGTCTCAGCACCATCCTCGGTGACAAACACCTCACCATGTTGAAATGGACTCATGGTCCCTGGATCAACATTGATGTAAGGATCTAATTTTAAAAGGGTTACTTTGAGGCCACGGGCCTCCAGGATGGCAGCCAAAGAGGCAGACGCGATGCCTTTCCCCAGTGAGGAAACGACACCACCTGTGATAAAAATAAACTTCGTCATTGAATATCCGGAGCGCAGCGAAAGGGTTAATAATCAAAGCGCTAATGGTACCGAATTCCGCGCCTTCTCTCAATGCGTATCATCGCTGAAAACTATTTCTCTTTAATTTCATTGAGCATTCCTGGTAAAGAGACTTACCATAACACCATGATAAACCGCCAACTCTGCCTACTCCCCGCCTTGCTAACAATCCTGCTGATTATTTGCGCACTATTGCCTGATCACCTGTCATCGGCACTACGTTTTGAACGCATTGCCATTGCCGAGGGCGAGCTATGGCGACTCATCACTGCTCACCTAGTCCATCTAAGCTGGCAGCACCTGCTAATGAATATTGCCGGTCTCTGGCTGATATATTGGTTGGCAGGCAGCACACTCATCCGATATCAATGGATTGTAGCACTGATTCTTTGCGCTATTGGCACCAGCTTAGGCCTCTACTTTTTCACTAATATTGATTGGTATGTCGGGCTCTCGGGCGTATTACATGGTCTGCTATGTCTAGCTGCCATAAGACTTATTCAGCAGAAACAGTATGAAGGGGTAATGTTGCTAGCGATCGTGATTGGCAAAGTGGGGGGGGAACAGTGGCAGGGTGCCAATCCTGCTTTAGAGCAAGTCATTGGAGGAAATGTAATGGTAGATGCCCACCTATACGGTGCGATTAGCGGCCTGCTAATCGCACCAGTGGTTCTATCAATTAAATTTATGCTGGAAGCCAACAGACCAGACGTCAATTGACTCCTGATCAATTTTATAGCGATCATAATCCAGGCGAAGGTCCAGCAAGGGAGTTATCTCACGCATCAACCCCAACCCCATGCTAATATCACGACCATTAGCGTTTACCTCGCGGCGGCCATAGACACTACTCAGGGTATATTCTGCATCCCAGAAGAAAATACCCATGCGCATATTCACCTCCATTTGTGGGTTAGGTTCGAAGCCCCATTTCAATCCAAGATTTAGACCACTGGCAGTGGATGGATGAATCCCCTGAATATTATCGAAAAAATCTTGGATATCCGTCGTAGAGCCAGAAATTTTCACATCCACCTCACCTAAGTCCACATAGCTAGCCTCCAGAGATAACACCTTATCCATCTGCACACCAGCCCATAGCCGCCATGCCGTGCGCACATCCTCCAGATTACTAGCCGTTGCACTCAATCCCTGATCCACAATCTGTTGATTCAGCTCCGCCATAGACTCGTCACCCTGGGCACTACCGAGGGCACCACCGACGTACCACGCTTGAGCAGGCAGAGCCAGTAGCAATAGCGGCAGAACCAGCAGGGAACGAGCCCGACGAAGTCCCGCCAGTAGAAGCATTAGCAACATCGTGAGGCCAAAGGCTCCACCACCGCCATTAATATCAACTTCAGCACTGTTCAGCTGCGCCACACCACCAGGATCCGTCACAGTATTATCTGCCACGCCGTCTGCATCGTTAGGTCCACCATCCTCAACCGTCAGTTGTACACACCAATGACCTTCGGTCAAACCAACCTGATATGCACTATCACCAGGAGGAGGACAGAAGCCGGGTGTACCCAATGCAGAAGCGACTTGGTTATTGGCATCGATGACAAAATCTTGCCAGCCGCCAGGCATCAGCTTGCGATACACTGCATTGGCTGGAACCGCAGCAAACTGAGGAATCACAATATTGACTGACTGCCCAGAAACTGGCAGATCATCCACTACAAAGTCAAATCGACCGCCGTCATAGGTGAAATCATCATCCTGACCTACCCCAGCTCCGCTGTTACCATGACTAGCAATGTCATCACCCGTTACCTCAGCATCACCATTATTTGCATGGAAGGCAACCTCACCCAATCGCAGCTGAAGCCCTGGCTCACTCTCAATCATAAAGCGATTACTGACAGCATTCTCTTCTTGCAGAGTATTTTGTGCTGAAGCGGCATGATCTTGATAATTTGGAATACCATCATTGTCTGTATCTCCATAACCTTCCGTCACATCATCGACACCATCATCATCCGTATCACCATTACCCAAAGTGGGCAGCGGTGGCACCACATTGATAAAGATGCGGCTACTATCCGATGCTTCACCATCAGACACCGTGACTCTCAGTTTAAAGAGACCAACGGTACCTGGCGTAAAGGTAAAGGTGTTGTCGACACTATCATTATCTGTCAGTGCATTATCAGTCCCGCTCCAATCGTAGGTGTGAATATCTGACACATTAGGATCAGTAACGGCAGCAGTCACTACCACATCCGCACTACCCTGTTCCACAATTCGCACCGCCGTACTGGATTGGGTTGCTGTTAAGGTGACATTAGGTGCCACATTACCTTCAACAATCTCTACTGTATGGGTAGCTTTTGGCCCAATCACAGCATTGGTTGGTGTACCCATCACGAAGATCACTGTCTCTGCTGGCTCACCAGTCACTCCATCATTAACAACGTTGAAGCTAATGCTGGCTTCGGTACCACTATTGATAGTCACACTTCCCGCAACAGCATCGTGATCATCCACCGCGGTTGCCGTACCACTAATTGTATAAGGGACAGTCACTGGATAATTTACCGCATCACCATTGAGAATCACCTTCAGGGTTACCGTGCCTACATCCTCTCCCACACTCTGATTCTTACTAAAGCCAACCAATGGAATAACATTCACTGTCTGGGTATCAGTTGCCACATTACCCGCAGCATCCTGTGCACTCCAGGTCACTGTATGAATACCTGGGCTAAAGTGTGAAGGCGCATCGTTACTAGGCGTCACAACGCCATCCAGGCCATCCACTGCTGTTGCTTCACCAATATCTACTGCAGTGAACAGGCCTGTAGCATCTACCGTCACATCGGCAGGTATTGTTAAGAGTGGCGCATAATCATCAGCATTGGCATTGCTGCCCGCTTGATACTCGTCAAAGTTACTTACGCCATCACCATCCAAGTCAGTATCACGATCCGAAGCATCTTTGCTGTTCAAACCATTAGCCTCTTCGTAAACATCACTCATGCCATCATTATCATCGTCAGGATCATTCGCATCAGAGATATTGTCGTTATCGTTGTCAGCAAAGACTTCGATATTGAAAGCAGGCAAGCTGGCACTCAAATCCCCATCACTAACACTGATAACAATACCTGTTGTCGTTCCAATATTACTGCTGATTGGCGTACCGTTTAATTCACCGGTAGTGGTACTAAAGCTTGCCCACGCTGGCTTATTAACAATGCTGAATGTCAAAGTATCACCATCCACATCATTTGCCATCGGTACAAAGCTATAGGCTACATCATCACCTACCGAAGTATCTGGTGAACCACTAATGGTTGGTGCTGTATTGCTGGCGATGACCGTTAAGTCAAACGCAGTAAGATCAGCGTTCAATGTGCCATCACTGACTGTGATAATGATATTACTGGTCACATTACCAATATCTGTAAGTGCAGGTGTACCACTTAATTCGCCGGTACTGCCATTAAAGCTTGCCCAGCTTGGCGTGGTATTGATGCTATAGGTCAATGTATCATCGACATCAGGATCAGACGCGGTAGGTATAAAGCTAAACAGCGCACTATCTTCTGGTGTAGTGGTTGCTGGTGTACCAGAAATAGTAGGCACTTCATTGACACCTGTAACAGTGACTGCAATATCCTGTACATCAGTCAATGTACCGCTACCATCATCAGTAACAGTCACCTGTACATCATAAACATTATCTGCACCATTATCTGTTGGACTTTCATAATCAGGTGCAGTGATGAAACTCAAAATACCGGTACTGACATTGATCATAAACTTACCAGCGTCTACACCACCGGTGAGATTGAAGACCAATGTATCGGCAGCATCTTCATCTGTCGCAACAACCGTTGTCACACTGGTTTGATTCTCTGCGGCATTCACCGAAGCCGTAGCACCTCCACCATTACTGGTAATAACCGGCGCATCGTTAACATTAGTGACTGTTACAGCAATATCCTGTACATCCGTCAGGGTTCCTGTGCCATCATCGGTCACCGTCACTTGCACGTCGTAGACATTATCCGCACCACTGTCGGTTGGTGTTTCATAATCAGGTGCCGAGGCAAAGGTCAGTACACCGGTGCTGCTGTTGATGTTGAAGGCGGCAGAGTCTGCACCACCCGTAATCGAATAAGTCAGGGTGTCAGCGGTATCGGAATCGGT
>JBNKQQ010000042.1:0-4460 GCA_050295955.1 Thiohalomonadales bacterium | reverse complement strand
CATCCTGATGGACAGACAGAAATATCTGCCGCCATACTCAGCAGCGGCGCCGCTGATAACATTCCGCCCACCACCAGGGAGTGGAGGAACAATCTTTTAGACTGTTTCATTACATCATCCTCTCTTCATTGCGCAAAGCATCAACTCTATTTATCACAACACTACTTGGAGTAAGCTTGGCTGGTTGATTAATTAACACTGACGCCATTTAGCACGCCAACTAAGACCAGATCGCGCTAACAACCAGAATTATCCTGATTGCTTTTCCAGTTATGCCGCCTATTGCCAGGAATAGACAGTCATTAAATGATATTTAAAGAAAGTCTTCCGTGACTAAGTTACATAAGAGATAAAAAAGTGAAATTTGGGCAAGCATCAAAGTATCATCGCGACATGAAGCAGATAAAATCCACTCCCCAAAACACCGTTATTAACACTAAAAATTAGTACAATAGCGCCATTAAATTTTATAGAGACGAAAAAGAAAAATACTGCTCTATAAACAAAAAACGAGCCAATCAAGCCCGAATTAAAGATGGTATAGTCTACTGACCACATTCATATAATCATTGTATTACGTCAGTAAAACCATGAAGACGTCATATAGGGACGAGAAAGATCATCAATACAATTAATACCCTCCTTAGAGACTATACCTATTTAAGCTTTACGCTCATGTGCAAAAAGTAATGATGCCAATACTGCCTGGCCTTTTTTTGTCGATACATCCAAAGTTCTAATTTGCTGATTAGAGCAGCTACTGCCTTGAACAGGATTTAAAAAAACAATAGTCTGATGACCTAAATCACCCTCTTTATAAGCAATACTTTGAACTGTATATTTCTCTGCCCAACCATCTGCGTAGCAAGCATTGCTAATTGCCAATATAGCAATAATAAATATAACGCCTTTCATCTCCCCCCCATCTGAGACACAATCTATTCATAGGAATGAAAGTAATTAAAAACTATTTTAAAAAAATCCTCAGTGACTAGCGTTACACAAGATACAAAATAAATCTGATATATATTTACATCCATCTTAAAAAGATAGACATTAACCTTTAATGATTTTTTATGGTGGGGAAATTGAATCGTCAAAAAATTCATCTACATAGCAGAGATTGCTATTAACCTAGAAATTGATTTAACGTTTTATGATATCGACATAGCGATAAAGAATAGATGAATGAAATTTTTATTTTCTTCTTAAAGAGATTTAAGAATGATTAAATTGAGTGGAGCAGGCACTTCCATACCAACTCCACTCCTCTTTCATATCAGAATATTACTGTGTAATAGTTACTCCGATAGTTGCCGCATTTTCTAAACCATCAATATTGCCATTGGGGGTTAGATCAACATTAAAATAGAAGGTATAGACCCCTGGTGGCAATTGCATATTCATTACCGTGAATTGATTTAAATCAAACAATGGGGCTTCATAAGTCACATCTTGACCTGGCACCCATCCACCCATTGCAACACTAAAGTGATACCAACCAAAAGGCGTTTCAGCCAACACGGCCCAGTCTGCATTTTGGTTAGCACCATCGTTTGCCATCAGGCTGATAGAAACATTAAGCGCTTGTGACTGAGGAATTGTGATGGCAGAAGCACTACCATTAGCAAAAATTTGAGGCTGCGGCCCACTGGTTTCACAGGCATCGCCTACGCCATTTTTATCCGTATCCAGCTGATTCTCATTATCCACCATAGGACAATTATCCAATACATCAGGGACATTATCACCATCACTGTGGGTAAAGGTCGCCGCGTAAACTTCAGCTCCCTCAGCCACCCCTTTCAGCCACACAATCGCATCGCCACTGATGCTAACATCACTGTCTTCGATAGCGTCTGCCGTCACTTGATAACGGGGACCTGTGCCATAATTTATAAAGACATCATTGTCATCACCATCAACAAAGGTTCTGATACTAAGCCTACCGTCACTCTGTGAGCTATCTAACCAAACATAGTCTTCAGCGGCCTCAGTAGTAGTACCCGATGCAATGTCATATAACATAGTACGAATAACATCATCAGTTTCGTCCGCAGGATCACCCGGATCAAGTTGACTCCACGCCACGGTTTCCCCATTGATTAATGGTGAGATATCATTCAACGATGAGTTAGAAAGATTGATCGTGGTACCAGCAGAGATATCGTGAAGATAGATATCATTGAGATCTGAGCCTGCCGCCCAAGCAATTTTACCGTTGGCTACCACTGGAAAACCAAGGTTTGCCACTCCTTCAATCGCGGGGACGGTTGAGGTCGTACCACTGGTAATATCATAGGACATAACCTGAGGGTTGGCAGCATTACCTAACCAAACAATCGTACTACCATCAGTTTGTGGCTTAAGGTCATTCACTGTATTGTTGGTGATTTGGGTTGTCGTGCCGCTGTTCAGATTGTGGTGAAAAATTTCCCAGTTATTGCCAACGCGGCCTTGCCACACGATTTGTCCATTGCTGATCTCGGGGTTGAGGTCTGCACTACTATTATTGGTCAACTGCACTGGGCTCAGTGCATGCGCTGGTAACGCTGCACCAAAGAGAGCGACCAGCGAGATTGATAAAGCTGATTTTTTGAAATTCATCTTGCTAATCCTCTCAAACTTATTGGTTGCCAAAGGTTGTTAAGCCATGTGCACCGCCATAGGCACCCATGTCCGTTTCTAAGGTACCTTCACCAGGTGGCAGTGCTACATCATCCGGTGAATTTGGGTCACCACCATCCACAGCAATGGAAGTGGCTAACAAGCGGAAATCACCATTGGCTGCATCAACAAATTCAGGCGCGGCATTGGATTCACCAGTATTAAAGGCGCAGAGCGCTGTCTGAGAGAAATAGCAGAAGGGGAACCAGTTACCATAACAACCGGTAGAGGCACCGTTGTTTTCTGAATAGAGATTATATTCACGCAGCCCTGCCCAGTCGGTGCAACTTGCACCACTGGTAAATAAAGTACCTGCGTTAATACCCGCATTATAATTATTCACCAGTATGTTGTTACGAATCGGGAAGGGATTGCTGGGTGAACCGGAAGGATCCGCATTGATTTCACCTGCCAGGTCATCAAATACAATACCCGCTCCGCGCATACCAGTCTGGCCATTGCCGACAACCGTGTTGTGGGTAATAGAGGTAATCCAGTCACCAAAGCGGATGCCTCCAAAGTGATTGTTATAAACCAGATTGTTTTCAATCACGCCAGAAGCATAGCGGACATCGATACCACCGCCATAATCGCCCGAGCCATTATCGTGTACGGAATTGTTACGGATAGTGAGATTCAGATCGCCAGGGTTGCCTCGGAATATGGTTGGCGTCCACATGCCGCCATTGACACCTGGCCCTGCATGGATACCGCCGCGTTTGCTGCCGGCAATCTCATTATTAAGAACGTCATAGGTACCAGTAGCAGTGAACACCAGACCGCCATAACCGCTATTGGTAATAGTATTGTTAGTGATGCTGCCACTAGTGACAGGGTTATCAATAATAATGCCAGCAAAACCGCTAGCATCAATAGTATTATGATCAATTGCCAGAGTGCTCATGGTGTGGTTCCAGGCATTAAACACACGGATACCACAGTAGCTAGACTCAGCAATTTTATTGTTTCTCACTTCTAAGTTATGGATGCGGCCCATGCGAATACCGCATCCCCCGGTATTTTTCAGAAACTTATTATCCGTAATAGTCAGGGTTGTGACATCATTAATATAGGCACCAACGCCACTGGATAACGAATTATTCTGGATAGTGACTGAGCCAAACTGGTTACTAAAACCACTAGGGTGGTACGTACGGATGCCTGCGAAGTTATATTCAATCACATTACCATCTTCAGCGTTAGGCCCCCCAATAAGGATGTGCACATCACTGACATCAGCACCACTCTTGCCATCCAGGCGGATCGCGGCATAGGGGTTTCTAAAGATATGGTTGCCTTGAATAATGATAGGATTGCCGTTACCGCCAGCCAATCCAGCACCTTCGGCATTAGCGACAGGAGGCACGGCAGCACCAATTCCCGCACGACCATTTTTAAATATCTCATTACGTAAAATCGTCGCGGCGCCAGCACCATTAAAACCAATGCCAGGTGCATAATCAGTCGCCGCTGCACGGGCAAAGATCACATTGTCTTGAATGGTAGGATTGCCACCATCGGTAATACCGACACCGGCACCATTGACATAGTGAATAATATTGTTCTGAATCAAAGGTTCAGCCACGGCCATTGTCGTTAAGCCGGCACCGCCCACTTGGATACCACCGTTATGAGCTGGGCCAAGGTTATCTCGAATAATGTTGTTTTGGATGGTCGGTGAAGAGCCGCCCACAAATATCAGGAAGGTGTAATCCGGTGCTGTACCATCGATATTTTCCACGGTAAAGCCATCCAGCGTCGCACTACCAATGCCCATGTAACGCACTACTGGC
>JBNKQQ010000041.1:0-29506 GCA_050295955.1 Thiohalomonadales bacterium | reverse complement strand
TGAAGTTGAGCGCCTTTTTCGTCGATTAAAAGGCTTCCGAAGAATCTTCTCGCGATTCGATAAATTGGATGTGGTTTTTAGATTTTTTATTAACTTCGCACTAATCGTTGATTCATTGATTAGTGTTAACAGGCCCTAGTTTGGCAACGTTTTTCTTTTTAGTATTAACCAGACACTTAGCGAAAGTTCAGCAATAGCCATTATTAACATCGTAACGATCTCAAGTGCATCAGACAGGCCAAGGTCTACAAAATAACGGGACATCCACTAATTAACATATCACCACAGTTACTTACTTATCAGTTAAATGATGGCTGTCCCATTGCTTACTCCAAATTTATGGAAAAGGGGATGCTATCTCAGACAACGGTATTTTTTAAGGTAGGCTAGATGAACATCTAGCCACCTCTAATAACAAAGGATTATTAATATCCAAACTACAATTAAAACTGCTCTATGATACCCTTCAACCTTCCATTGTTAATATTTAATATAGCATTAACCAGAGCATCGAGCTTTTCAGCTTCAGTGGTTCCTGGAATTTCCACTCCCAGCCGGCTCTCAACTGAATCAACTGAGCTAGAAATATTAGCCAGTCTCGATTCCAATTCACTATTTTCTGCTTCAAGATTACTAATCTTGATTGCCTGCGATGCATTTTGTTCTTCAAGAAATTCTATTAAAGAAGACTGATCAGCATTTTGGATTTTAAGGAATTCGATTTCTACATCCTTTGAAATGTTTTGCTGCTCTAATACATCTGTTTGTAATTTTAGATTTGTAACTTCTTGCTTAAGAGCGGAATTTTCACCCTCTAGGGCTAAATTTACCTGAATGAGGTTATTTAGCTCATCATTACATACTTGCCCAGTATTAGTACCGCTTCCAGTGTCGGTGCCGCCATTTGTGCTTTGGCCAACATAAATTCTATAAATAGCTTCATTTTGATCTGCGCCACCTGTTGTGTCTACATCTACAATTTGAAATGGACTTTCACTTGTAATGCCAATGAAGTAGAATCCATTACTTCCGGTATTCAATATCGAATCATCATACTCTCCAACTATATTTCCATTGCTATCACGCAAGGTAATTATCTCTTTTGCCACATGATTAGTAATTAGCCAAATACCAATTGCTGTAGCTGGATTAGGTAGAGTCATAGTATAGTCGTCCTCACCATTACCAGCAAAAGCGCTATTAGTTCTATTACTAGGATCTAAGTGAGGAAGATCATAACCCATCCACAGGTCGCGACCAGTGTGAGATACTACGACATAATCATTTAAGAGAGGTGCATAGACCTGAAGATTTCCACACCCCCATGCAGTACTTCCCCAGCATGGATAGGTAATAGCAGCGCTAGGCCCTGGTATGGTTACTTCATCTACTTGAGAAACCGACAAAAAGTCAGCTTCGGATGTATATATGTCAGCTGAAACATTTGCGGATAAAGATAATGAAATTGTAATAAATGCCCAAAGTACTATTTTCCTATTTATCATCACATACTCCTTGAAAACGTAATTTCCTAAGGTGTGCTTCGCACATCAATACTATATCGGAATTACCATTAAATAATTGATGAAAAAATAGAGAAAACGTAACCACGTGCAAATAATATGACAATCATCAATTCATATTAATCAATTTAAAAAAATTTAAAGGCCTAGTATTTTTTAGTATTTGCCTAGTATTTGCGAGTTAATTTTTATGGTTAGAAGTGTAATTGCCGAGTACAACTACTCCTTATATATATTAAATGCAGTCAAATAATTAGCGCCATTAGCATTACCTGAATCATCATATTTGACCCACACTGTCTTACCAGTAGTAACTGCCGTTAATGCTGCTGACAATATAATTTTTGAATCAATAATCACATCATTGTAATTTTGTTTTACAATAATTGTTCTATTCTGCACCTTACATCCATTTACGGATGTTGGCTGAGATATAAAAGCCACACGAAATTCACCCCTCGCATCATCAAAACGGACACTATCTATCGTACCGTACCCACACTCTGCAAACACTAAAGAACTGAACATTAAAGCTATATTTGCAAAAATTACTACTATTATTCTATTCATTTACTCTGTCCTATTTATCTTCTAACGCCGCATTCACCGGCTTGTCCGGTGCAATGCTTTGATGTTTCGTTATTTATTTAACTCTTCTATCCAATAGCTACCGAACGTATAGAGTGAATAGGGATCTATTCTCTCTTTTAAATAATACTCCCGTAACTTTGGTAAAGCTGATTTACATATTTTCTCATAGAACCCCAAGGGATACACCAACTCCCAAGTGTGAGATTCATTTTCTAAATGACTCATTGAATGATAAAAAGGCTCTTCATCATTCTTAAACTCCATTCCGTACCCTGGCTCACGTAATTCATGAACCATGCTATTTCTATGCTTGTAGAATAGATTAACGTGCTGCAAGTGTTCGATATTTATGTCTTCAAGCGGCTTTGGAGAGTTATTAGGCCACACCTTCTTTACCTTAGCTAGTGCCGGCTCCCTATCGATACTTATCACTTCTCCGTCGGACCACTGATCCATTAAAGAATGTGCATATTCTCTTACAGGAGAAAACTCAGGATCGGGTATTTTCTCTAATAGCCTTACCAAATGAGGAAGGCTTATTTTTTCACAATCCTTCCAGTCGGTGAAATGCCTTATGAAAGATACAATTCTTTCCCTATTCCCTTTCTTTGGAGAGGCCACTGTCTTTGAAAGGGCATCAATCAGGCCTACGTATAATATTTTCTTAAAGAGGTTGTTTGATTTCTTAAACTCAGCGTTCTTCACCATAGAAAGCTGATTTTCAAAGAATCCTAAGAAGCGATTTACTGAGTCGTCTAGCTCTTTCATATCCCTCATGTATCACCACTTTCCCTTAGAAACATAACGCCAAAGCTGTGCGGGAGCCTACCGCGACAGCGGTAGGCGATCCGTACTAGCGCATTGTTATAACGTTTTATGGTATTGAAATTGCCGTAGCAATACAGCGATTAGGTTCATTACCAGCAACATTAAAATAAATATCATTAGGGTTTAGATAAACCTCTATTTCGCTTCCTGACACCTTTGCTGATAAGACAGCTGACACCAGGTGAGAATCTTCAGCACGGACTGCTGCATATGTTGAATTACAACCTACTCGTGAAAATCCATTTTCAATTTTAAACTGAACAACATTTGGGTGAGCACTAAAAGCTGCTCCTGAAAAATACACATTAGATATTTTTCCCTTTCCATCCGCCGCAAACGATGAAAACGAAAATAATGGGAGAACAGCTACAAATATCAATTTTCTCAATTTACTACTCCTTAACTACTTTTTACGTTATAACGCCGGCCATAATGGGTGGTATGGAGCATAGGGAGGCACGACCGATGCGGAATACCATCCCAATTAATGGCCCTGGTGTACGCCCAGCATGGGTATGAACTAATGAGGTGAAAGTCCTCTGTAGGAAGATCACCTTTAGTAACGATATACCGTTATTTAAAGCTAACTACTAGCGAATGGCAAGGGCCAACCCGCGAGGGGCGGTCTGGAGGAAGCCTGGAGCAAAGCTGCGAGCTGATGAATAAAAGCCTCATATGAGGCGTAGGCTGGAGGCGAGATGGCACAAGACATAGAAGCCATGCGATCTAACGGCCACTGTAAATGAGGCAGCAGTGCAGTGAAAGTGTATGCTCTTATCTGGGGAGATCTGCTTAACCGGCGATCGGTAGATGAGACATTTTATGGATACCCACGATTTAACATTACATTTTGACATGGGAATGTAGCATTCTTAGGTACTCGCCATTTGACATCCTCACACAAGCAAGGTTACTCTTTGGTATGTGGATATTTATACAGTGCAAGGAGTGCGGCATGGCCAAGCCCCGCAGCCAACAAATCTGTTTGGAAGCGACACCTTACTATCACATCACTTCCCGTTGCGTTCGTCGAGCTTTTCTTTGTGGTTTCGACAAGCTAACTGGGGAAAGCTATGAACACCGCAGAGAGTGGATTACCAACCGTTTGATGGAGTTGGCAGAGATCTTCTGCATTGATATTGCGGCTTACGCTATCATGAGTAATCACTATCATTTGGTTTTGCATATCAACCAGCAGGCAGCATTGTGTCTTAGTGACGATGAAGTGATTTCTCACTGGAAAAGCCTTGCAAAGCTACCTCTTGTCGTTCAACAACATCAAAAAGGTGAACCTCTTTCTGAGGCTGAAAAGCTTTTGGTTGACCGCTTCGTTAGACAGTGGCGAAACCGGCTCTACGATATCAGCTGGTTTATGCGATTTCTCAATGAATCTTTAGCAAGAATGGCCAATGAAGAAGATGGGTGTACTGGCCGCTTCTGGGAAGGGCGGTACAAGTCACAGGCACTGCTAGATGAGGCTGCACTACTCACCTGTATGAGCTATGTGGATCTCAATCCTATTCGTGCCAAGATGGCAGAAACACCGGAAGAGTCTGATTACACCTCCATTCAATCCCGCATCAAAGCCCAACAGGCTCAACAGAAACGGTGTCATCCCATCAAGCTACAAAATTTTCTCGGCAATGAAAGGTGGGACCAAGCAGAAGGCATTCCCTTCGCTTTCCACGATTATTTACAACTGGCTGAAACCACAGGCAAGGCTATCGTTGAAGGCAAAAGGGGGTTTATTCCTCATCATGTTACCCCCATCCTACTGCGCCTAGGTATAGAACCTGACAACTGGCTCGATAACATGACTCAATTTGAAATGCGTTTTAACTTGGCCGTAGGCACCATGGAAAAGCTACAAGCTGTAGCGACTCAACTCAAACAGAAATGGCTGAAAGGCAGTAGTGCAGCGAAGCAGCTCTACAAACTTCAGCCTAGCTAATCCTCACCAGTAAGATACCCGTTATTTTTTCTTCAATCTGAGTCCTCGGAGAATTACCTACATCTTTTAATAAGTTCAATAAGTAAAACTGACGCTCATTGATGATTTTTGACCTCAAAAAACAATACACTATGGGAAATTTCTGGGAAATTAATTCAATTTGAGGTCTTGATGCAGTTAATCACTCGATCCTGAGTTCAAAAAGCCATTTCCAAATGATGGGTGGCCTAGTATTTCCCTCAATGAATCTTTAGCAAGAATCATTTCCAAATGATGGGTGGCCTAGTATTTGTTAAGTCAAATGATTTGCCAATGTTGACAACATCTCTTGCCGTCAGCTGTATCCCAGACGCCATCTTTGAATGAACACTCTTTTGCATGGCATCTGCATTTTTTCTTCTTTGTATGGTTAGCCAAGACATAAAGATCGCAAAAGCAATCATTATGAAAACATAACTTCCAGCAACAACAATATTGAACAAACTAGAATTCATCAAAGCTCCGATTCTCGATCAAGAACATAACGCTTCAACCAGCTGCTGCGTCAGCATCGGATGGAACGATTAGTTATGTTTGGGGTGTATCTATACTTGCTAATACAGTATGTTTCCCAAAGAACTCCAATGCCATTAGCTCTAGCCCACCACCTAGATTCACGAGTTTACAAGCAAATGTACCTCCATTGACGATAGTTGGAGATTCAGTCATCAAAGCCTGCTTAACTATACTAGCTTGGCCGCTATCTAGTTGGTTTGTAGGTATAACTATTATATCGGAGTCTTTATCCAAGATACTACCAGTTACTCGCCAATACATTGCCCTGCAAATTCTTGAGACTGATGCCCTGTATGCATCTACATCAATATCAATTGCAACCATGGGAACCCTTATGCCACTCCTTGTTTCAGCAGTAACCTGCCTTGCTGAATCAAATATTTTCTTCCCTATTTTTCTGTTTTTTACTGTTGTTGAGGCTAAGGCATTAATTATCTCTTCATCATGCCCTCTATACTCACCAGTATTGAATGCAATCGCAACCTTCAGGATTTCATCATGTGAGCTTCCATTACCGTTGCACTCAATGCATGCAGGAACCGTATGAAACTGATACTTGGCGTCTCTACGCTCTGCTTTTGTGTATATTCCTTTTGGCGGAATATGGTCACCTTGACCTGTACTTGCTGGGTTAACACCACACAATACGCATAATTGATCAGTCACTATTCCCCCAAACATAATGGTTGAGTTCACCGGGCGCGGTACGCGCTCCGGTGTAACGAATTGTTAGCCATTCGTAGCTGGTGAATTTTTTGCTAGCGCCCCGCAAGATGGGCATTTATATTTGCCCCAAGCCCATGCCCAAAAAATGATTCCTGGCAGAATGTAGAAAAACAATCCGAGAACAATAACAAACTGAGGAAAATTATAGTTACTTAACCATGTTTTCATCGGGCCTACATAACTACACTGATGACACTTCCTATCATTTTTCTTTGGTTTTATAGCCACTTGACTATTGAGCATTTCTCCGCAATGGCGACATTTTATTGCTTCGTCTTGGATTTCCTCAGCACAGAAAGGACACTTCTTCACTATGACTCCTTCATTCATTTATATGGCTAACAGTTTTATTCAGTCCACGTCTAAATGTAGACATATTTCTATATTTAACCACATTCTTTCTATATATGCCCATCTGCTTTCTATATCTGGTACCCCGGTTTTCTCGCTTAAGAAAAGAGGGTAGTTGTGATATTGATTTTTTAGTGGCATATAAATGTTGTATAGCTCCGCTTAGGTTGCCTTCAGGTATTTTAACCAAAGGGTGATGATGGCTACTGATCAAATAGTTATAACGAATTTCAATAATAAATTCTGTCCGTTACCACGTTATTGAGCGGGTGTTGATTGTTCTACCTCATGTTTAAAGCGTATCGGTACGGTGATGGCATCACGGGCCATGTCCACAATAGGTAGTTCGATAGTTTCATCTTTGAGTGCCCAGCGGGCGTAACGGTTGTTGAATTTACGGTAGCGTACTGAGGCGCTGATGGTGAGTGGTCCTTTAGCCCAGCTAGGCACGGTAAAGTCGTAGCTGACGATGTCGGATTTGCCTGCTTTGATAACATTGCGGTAGCTGTCTCCCACCATGTTGAACAGGTCATGTTTCCAGACATGTTTGCCGTGGCGATCGATGGCTAGGGAGCTGTAGAAGAGGGCATTGGGATCTACATCGTTCTCTTCGGTGAGTGCGCCACTTTCGTAGACGATACGGTTTTGTCCATCTACCACTTTGAAGTGAATCCATACTTCGTTGATATCGGTGGTGCCACCAGGGAAGTCATGTCCCACGTTGGCATTGGTGACGACTAGGTTGATGTTGACGGCTTCGTTGAGATAGAAGTAGCCAGGTGCATCCTGCTTTAGGGCAATCTCTGGGGAGATGTATTTGTGACCCAGTGTGGCATCAGTACGGTTCGGCTCTTCGATACTGATGCGCACTTTATCTGCCTGGAGGAATTGGCTGACCCGCTTTAGCTGTTCCTGATTGCCGGTGTAGTAGGGGATGGCAGTATTGGCCCCTAGAGAACGGTGGGAGGCGGCCATGCCATTGCGATCTGCTGAAGGGTCATCCAATTCCGTTAGTGGGAAGTGGCAGTCTTGGCAGCGTACCATTTGTTGATCGGTAAACTCGTGGCCGCTTTGTCCTGAGTAGGGGCTATTGAGCCACGCCATGTACTCATCCTGCATCTTGACCCAGCCCCAATTGTTAACATCTTTATCCATGAACTGGGTGTGACAGGTGGCACAGATTTCGGGCTGGAAAATCACCGGGCGGTTCATGTTTTCACGGTGGCTGCGAGGTTGAATCCTGACCAGGAAGTTGTGCAGTTTTGTGCCCAGCCAACTGTCACTGTCGGCGAAGAGATAGTCGTTAACCGGGTTCATGTTATAGCTGGCAACCCCTTTGAGATGCACTACCTGATCGATACCATGGCAGCCCAGGCAACCCACTCCTTCGTGCATATGGCCATAGGTGTCGAGTTTCCCCCCTTTACTCAGTTCACCACTGAGCAGTGCGACTGGCACATGGCATCCTTCACAGTAGCGGGTGGTGGCCATGCCTTTCTTTTTTGCGAGTAGATTGACGTTGGTTTGGTAGCTTTGGTCAGAGGCGGCCTGGGCGTGCATGGAGCCTTGCCACTCCTGGGTGATAGCGGCATGGCAGGTGCCACAGCGGTCGGAGTTGTTGAGGCGACGGGTGTCGAGGAAGCTGCCGTTCATGGTTTCAGTTTGACTGGGGCGGAAGGGGTGGTCGCCATAGCTGAGTTCGTAAGGCGTGACTGAGGGCTCGTCTATATAAGGGGAAGGCAGCAGGGCATAGGTACCACTGAGTAGAGCCGTTATGACCAGTGCGATAGTGATGCCATACCCCATCTGTTTGAAGGTGCTCCGGTGCAACGTAGTGAAGACCGCCCCTTCACTCTGGGCGCGTCGGTTGGAGAGGGTGAGCTTATGCAGAATCAGGTGTAGTGCTAACAGGGCAAGGATGATGATAGCGGTGGTGACATGGGCATCATAGATCCAGCGTAGTGCTTCTACCTGGCCGATGAGGGTGATATGCAGACCGCTAAGTACCGTGGCTAATGCAAGGATAATCGTGGTAAGGCCACTGATGGTCATCAATGGTCGTTTCAGTCCCAGAGTGCGTTTGAAGTGGCGTAGCCCATAGCTGGTGAGTGGGGCGATCATTAGTAATCCTGCGAGGACATGCAGGAGATAGCTCCACTGAATCCAGATGGTATTGCTTTGCAGGAGGTAGCTGATAAAACCACTTAAGCAGGTGATCAATAGGGTGGTGAGAAAAAACGCCAGTACTCGTTTCTCTTGATTAATAAGGGTTTGCGGTGTTGTCATGACTACTCTTCCTTACCCTGCTGGGTTTGCAGTTTGGCGATCACTTTTTCGCCATGTTTTGCAAACAATGATTCTGCTGCTAAGAGACGGAGTGTCTCGGGCTCATTGTGGTTGTCCAGAATTTTCCACATAGTGCGTTCTACCAGTGGGAGCGATTGGTTAATCAGAGCTTTAAGAGCCTGTTCGCGCAACGGATGCTGTGGCTGGTTAATGATCCGTATCAATAAGGTGGCGCTGTGGGGTTGTTGACTCTCCTGTATGGCTTTTAGCAGATATTGTTGTATCGCTTGGGGAGCGGGTGCCTGATCCAATATCCCGATGAGTTTTTTGCGTGCCCAAGGAGCCTTCAGGCTAAGAAGTGTATCAATTGCCTGATGTTGTAATACCGGATTGATTGAGAGAAGGGCATTCTCTATCTGTTTGGGGGGATCCTGATTTGTGCTGTCTTGGTTTAGCTGTGCTCCCAGATAGTGTAGTACGGCGAGTTGAATAGCTTCATTATGACTATTCAGCAATTGATTTGAGAGGGGTAAGAGAGTACCCGAGAACTGGCTAGCATGGGTAATTGCCTTGGCCTGAATCTCATTGCTGATGTTTTCATCATTGGCGATGGTATGTAGCTGTTTGTGTAGAGGGCTATCCAACTGGCGCGCCGCTACGGCAATGGCTGCCTCTATGTTATCCGCTGATTTGAGTTGTGCCATCAGTAGCGTTTTAGGGAGTGCCAAATTGAAGGTGGCCGCACTCTCTAAAACGGCGTTGCGTACTTGGGGAGAGCGGTCATGGAGCCCTTGTTTTAGCAGGGTATCACTCGAGACGAGCCGTTTTTTGAGCAATGCGCGGTAGGCTTGTGCGCGTATCTCCTCAGTGGCAATGGTGGTCAGGTGTTGTTGTAGTGTGTTGGGGATAGTGACGCCCAGTTGCTCTACAAGCTGTACCAGTTGTTGGTTTTCTTGATCGCTGATGTGGGAATTTTGCTGTATGAACCAGCGCATCAGGCAATTCAGCAGGGCCTGCTGAGAGATGACTACGCCATCCTCTTTATTGCTGAGAATCGCATTGAGTGTTTCCAAGCCCTGTGGAGTACGCTCTGCCAGTAGCTTATCCATTAAGCCTTCGGTATCGGTATAGGAGAGCCGTTTTAGGGCAATGATGATTTGGGCTAATACCTCTGGTGTGCTGCGATGACTATTAAACAGGGTTAGTAAGGGGTCAATAGCGCGTTGCTCTCGAAGCAGGCCCAGGGCACGAGTTGATTCTGCCTGGATGGGTGATTCGCTGTCATTGAGCAGCTGTATCAAAGGGCTCACGGCGCGAAAACGCTCGGCATCACCTAGGGCGCGAATGGCAGAGATTTTTACTTGTGAAGCGTTATCATCCAGCAGCTTGATAAGGTAGGGGATGGCTAGATACTTGCGGTAGATAACCGCTTCCTCTTCACGGAAGAAGAAGGCAAAATTCTCCGCAGTGGCCTGGCGTACCTGAGGAGCATTATCGCCAAACATGCGTAACAGCCAGCGGATAGATATCTCGCTCTCATAGTCACGCAGTGCAATGACCGC
This sequence comes from Thiohalomonadales bacterium, assembly GCA_050295955.1. Classification (GTDB taxonomy): domain Bacteria; phylum Pseudomonadota; class Gammaproteobacteria; order RBG-16-57-12; family RBG-16-57-12; genus JAFLJP01. The sequence goes on along the minus strand of JBNKQQ010000041.1, from coordinate 19,133 downwards.
TGCTTGGCGAATGGTGGGCTCGGGATCATCCAGCGCAGAGATTAATAGTGTTAGGCCGTCAGCATGGGCGACTTGCTGTAGTGCTTTTATGGCTGCTAAACGTACATCGGTCTCTTTGTCTTGTAATGCAATGGTGATCTCTTGCAAGAGGCTTTCAGTGGGCTTGAGCTGGCCCATCCACTGGATATATCGGGCACGGCTGGCGGCGTTATCCTGATCAAGGGAGAGTTGCAGGGCTTTGGCTTGTTGGGGGAGCTGAGGGGCTGCAACGATGTATTCGCCTAGTCCATCCAGTTGATCGATGGTGAGGTACTGATTCAACGGAAGCTCATCAAACTGTGATTGCTTGCCATCGGGCCATAACACCCGAACCGTGACATGTTGTGCATTACCCAGTCCGAAGTGGAGGCGAGGGTCGCTGCTGGAGAGGAAGCTGTCACCGCGGGTGAGGGGTTTGTTCTGTTTCCATGCGCCATTATCCACGAGGACTTTGGCGCCAATTGCACGATGCTGACCATGCTGAGTGGTGAGGTGGAGTCCTAACCACTGCTGGTGCTTGCTCTGATTGATCAGCAATTGTCCCAGGTCATTATTATTGGCCACATATATGTCCATATCGCCGTCATTATCAAAATCCCCATAGACGGTGCCGCGGGAGGCGTGGCCATCCTGCAGTGCTATGCCGCCAAGGTGCGTGACTTCCTGCAGCGAATTATTGCCTTGATTGATCCAGAGTTGTTGCCCTTGGCCCTGAGGAATCTTATTGGTATCCGGGTCTGGTGTGATGAGGCCATTACTGGTGAACACATCCAATAGGCCATCATTGTTAAAGTCCTGCATGATGGCACCCCAGCCGCCATAACCGGCAAATTGCTCTTTTGCGAGGCCAAGGGATTTGGCTTTGTCGCTGAAGGTGTGTTGTTGATTGTTGCCTTCGTTGATGAGAAGCAGGTGGGACTGGGTTGGTTGGCTGGTGACTAGCAGGTCACTGTCGCCATCATTATCTATATCGCCTTGGCTAAGGGCATGATGACCTAGTGCGCTGCTTAGACTCATCATGGTGCCACTCTCTTTGAATTTGCCATTGCCCTGATTGATAAAGAGGGTGTTAGCGCCACCACCGCCGTCGTTGGAGACAAATAGATCGGGATGTTGGTCGCTGTTAACATCCACCCAGCTGGCATCTAGACTGCGGCCGTCCTTATCCTCAACCCCCGCTTGTTGGCTGACTTCGGCAAAGCGGAAATTTCCCAGGTTTCGGAAAAGCTGATTGGGGAGCGCATCATAGAGCGTGGCATTAAAGGTAACCGGGATTTTGCTCTCAAACTGGCTCTGGGTTTCGTAGGTTTTGGCCCCTTTCTTGTAGTTAACATAATTGGCGACATAGATATCCAGTAGGCCATCACCATCATAGTCTGCAACCGTGGCCGAGGTAGACCAGTCATTGCCCACAATGCCACTCTCCTCTGTAACGGGTATAAAGCTACCCTCGCCACTATTCTTGTAGAGCTGGTTTTGTCCCAGGTTGGTGATGAACAGATCAGTGAAACCATCATTATCAAAATCAGCCGCAACACATCCCATTCCCCAGGAGGAGAAGGCTAGGCCAGCCTCTTTGGTTACCTCTTTAAAGCGTGCATTGCCCAGGTTTTGGTACAAGCTATGGCCGCTGGCCTGTTGCCACCAATACTGCTTCTGGTAGTAGCGGGTCTGACCACTGCCATTGACCAAAAACAGATCCATCCAGCCATCGTTATTGTAATCCAGTACACAGGCACCGGAGCCCAGAGTTTCATTAATACCGGTAAGGTGGGCATCTCCTTGTTGATGGGCAAAATGGATGCCGGAGGTGAGGGTTTGATCATCAAAAACAGGAGGAAGGGGGGATGTTGCTTCCGCTGTTGACTTATGGATGTGGTAGGCCTTTTGTGGGGCAACCAGCGTTAGCGGTGTGCTCGGTGTGAATAAGATGAAAAGCAAAAAGAGTGCGCTGCATAGGAGGATGTTGATTGTAAAACCGTGAGGTAGGCGCATAAGGGGTGATTTTACCGTATAAATATTTTTCACAGGCTATACGTTAACACACTTTTTTGAACGTATGAGTTGTTGCGTATGGGGAGATAAATAATAACGGATGTCTTTTTGAGTGGCCACTTGTGTAGCGGTATTGATTCGTTGTTGAGCGAGCCATTTGGGGTTGCGGGTTGAGAGGCTATTGTATTCGGTTTAAAGAGGCTAGAGCTGTGAAAATTGCTGATAGCGTACTAATGCTTTCTCTCGACTCTGCTTAAGATCAACAATGGGATGAGGGTAGTTTTCACCAAGATGAACGCCATAGCTTGCCAAGGCGGTGTGTTCCATGTTCCATGGCTGATGGAGATGGCGAGTGGGAAGTGGTGATAGTTCGGGGATCCAGCGTCTGACATAGCTACCGTTGCCATCAAATTTTTCACCTTGCCCTACCGGATTGAAGATTCGGTAGTAAGGGGCGGCATCGGCTCCACTTCCGGCGACCCATTGCCAGTTGAGGGTATTAGCGGCGAGGTCTGCATCCAGTAGGGTATCCCAAAACCAGCGGGCCCCTTCCAGCCAATGAATACCGCAGTTTTTCGTGAGAAATGAAGCGACAATCATGCGTACCCGATTATGCATGGTGCCGCTTTGCCATAGCTCACGCATTCCCGCATCAACTAAGGGAATGCCAGTTTCTCCGCGCTGCCAAGCTTGTAGTTGCTTGGGTGAATATTGCCAAGGGAAGTTTTGGTATTTCTCATTTAATGGCTGTTCACAGCTCTCTGGATAGTGGTAGAGGATCATGTGGGCAAATTCACGCCAGCCCAGTTCAGCGAGAAATTTTTCTGCACTCTGGATGATGCCAGGATGTTGTTCGTGGGTGATGGTTTGCTGGATGATATCCACTATACGCTGCGGGGATATTTCACCAAAGCGCAGATGCGGGGAGAGTCCAGAGGTGATCTGTGAAGCCATTTGATCCCGTTTTTCTGCATAGTCGATTAACGTTCTTTCGACAAAGGCATGTAGCTTTTTGATTGCCCCTTCTTCACCTGGCGTATTGTTGTGGTAGAAGTGGCGGTCCCATTGTGGTGTGGGGAGCAGTTCGAGTTGTTGCAGAGTAAGAGAGGTGAGGGTATTGGTCACTGGGTTAAGTTGTTTGGGCATGGCTGTGAGGGGGCGTTCTAACCCGTGCTGTAGGCAGGCTCGCCAATAGGGGGTGAAAACCCGATAAGGTTGACCCTGCTTATTGAATATGTCACCTCTTTGAAAGAGAAGATTGGCGGAGAATCGTCGGCAAGATACGGGAAGTATTTGCCTGATTTCCTTGTCTCGATGGCGTTCAACAGGTGTATAACTGCGTAGCCAGACCACTTCATCGGCCGTTAATTCATGGATGAGGCGCAGCAATTCGGAGGCTGCATGACCTCTGCGGATAATCAGTTGAGATCCCAGTTGGCGTAATTGGTGGTCTAACGCTTCCAGGCTGTGATGCAGCCAGCTACATGAAGCGCTACCTATTCCCCAGGGAGCGCCATCTTCGATATGAATATATAGCGGAATGACTTCTCCCTGTGCGGCGGCATAGTTGAGTGCTGGATTGTCGGTGAGGCGCAGGTCATGGCCTCGAAACCAGAGAATAGTACGTTGCATTGACGCTCCTTAGTGCCAGATGCCACTCCAGTGGCGGCGTGGCTGGCGTATGATGATTCTCTTTGTGGGAAGATGAATTTCCTGCTGCTGAGAGATTGAGGGTGCCTGCTCGAGATGATGGCTGATTTCCTGCAAGCGTTGGATACGATCTTGTGTGGCAGGGTGAGAGCGTAGCAAGGATGGCGTAGTTGCTTGTCTCTCCGGTAGCAAGATGCGGTATATCCAGGGGAGGCGGGGAGATTCAATTTTATTCAATGCTGAAATTAATGCCTGGGGATCATGAGTGAGCTCTGCACTGCCTAAATCGGCATCAAATTCGCGAGTACGGGATAGGGCGAGTTGTAGCAGAGTGTTGAGATGAGGGGTGAATAATAGTATTAGCATCGCCAGCCAGGGTGGATTCATACCACTTATTACCATTAGAGGCGTTGCCGCCAGCAGTGAAAAAAAGCCCACAAAGGAGATAAGTGTGGTCATGTGGCTGATGCTGTCACTCATCGCCAATACATAGATGTCACGATGGCGAATGTGGCTGATTTCGTGGCCGAGTATGGCAGTCAGCTCCCGTGGCGTTAGGGTGCGAAGCAGATTGTCACTTAAGCCGATAGCGGCATCCCGATAACTGCCACTAGTGAAGGCAATAGGGAGAGGGCTGGGGATGTAATAGAGTGTTGGTTGGTGGCTTAAGCCTCCCCGTGTTGCCAGTTGCTGAACAATTTCATAGAGTGCGGGGATTTGCTGTGGTGTGAGGGGAGTCGCCTGATAGAGCTGCATGACCCATTTAGCAGTAAAGGGCAGACTACTCACCACTAAAATAACGATGGCACTACCTAGCCACCATCCTTTGGGGCCAAAGACCAAGCTGCTGGCTAAGCTCAGCAATAGTAGCATGCTACAAATGACTAATAGACTGTGTAGGAGATTACGCAGGCGTTGTTTCAGGTGAGATTGGTTGTTCAGTGGTCCCATTCATTAAATATGGTTGATGGGTCGGCTTTTTTCTAGCCTTGGATTGTAAAGAATTGAGTATTCAGGTGAGGTAAAAGCATGGATGATGGTGGCTCCCCCCGGACTCGAACCGGGACGCTGTCACCAGCGGGGGATTTTGAATCCCCTGCGTCTACCAATTCCGCCAGGGAGCCATATCATTGAATTTCCAGGAGAAGATCTCCTGAAGATGGGCGCTATTATAAGGAAATTTTTTCAAACAGCAAGCATTAGATTTAGGCTTCTGGTAATATCCCCCGCCATGAAACGTAGTGACTTCTTTTATCATCTTCCCGAAGAGCTGATTGCTCAACACCCTGCCGCTGAACGTACTGCCAGTCGGATGCTAGTGGTGGAGGGTGCATCAGAGAGTGTTAAAGATCAGCAGTTCCGAGATCTTCCTGATTTACTCAATGCCGGTGATCTGTTGGTATTTAATAATACCCGGGTGATTCCTGCACGCATGCATGGCCGTAAGGAGAGTGGCGGTAAGGTGGAGATGTTGGTGGAACGGGTACTGGATGAGCATACCGTGCTGGCCCACCTGCGCTCCAGTAAATCTCCTAAAGCCGGCGCACGCCTAATTTTTGAAGAGGTGGTCGAGGTGGAGATGCTTGGCCGTCAGGATGCGCTATTTGAATTACGCTTTTTGGGTGAAAAGGGCGTGATTGAACAGCTGGAGAGCCACGGGCATATGCCCTTGCCACCTTATATAGAACGTGCCGATGGTGAGGAAGATCAGGAGCGTTATCAAACCGTCTATTCTGATCAAAGTCGCCGAGGTGCGGTAGCCGCTCCTACCGCAGGTCTCCACTTCGATCAGGCAATGTTAGATCTTTTATCTAGCAAAGGGGTTGAATTTGCTTACGTGACCCTCCATGTAGGAGCGGGTACTTTCCAGCCAGTGCGTGCGGATGACATCCGTGAACATAAGATGCACAGTGAGTGGTTGGAGGTGAGTGAGCAGGTTGTGCAACAGGTCGAAGCAACTCGTGCTCGAGGTGGGCGGGTGATTGCTGTGGGTACCACTAGCGTGCGCAGCTTGGAGAGTGCAGCTCAATCCGGGGTGCTGCAGCCCTATCGTGGAGAGACCGAGATCTTTATTTATCCCGGCTATCAGTTCAAGACTGTTGATGGTCTGATCACCAATTTCCATCTGCCGGAATCTACTCTGTTGATGCTGGTCAGTGCCCTGGCCGGCTATAAGACTATGATGGCGGCTTACCACCATGCAGTGGAGCAGAAGTACCGTTTTTTCAGTTATGGCGATGCCATGTTTATTAGCCCGCAGCAACAGAGCGAGGAGAAGTAGTGTGTCGATGATGAAGTTTACCCTGCAGCAGAGTGATGGCCTGGCCCGCCGTGGCGAGATCAGCTTCCCTCGTGGCACTATCCAAACTCCCGCTTTTATGCCTGTAGGCACATATGGCACTGTGAAAGCGATGACGCCGGATGAGCTGAAAGGTATTGGTGCTGAGATCATCCTGGGTAATACCTTCCACCTGTTTTTGCGTCCTGGAACTGACGTGATTGAGGCACATGGTGATCTACATGATTTTATGGGCTGGAATAAGCCGATCCTGACAGATTCAGGAGGGTTCCAGGTATTCAGTCTGGGTGATATGCGCAAAATCACCGAGGAAGGGGTTACCTTCCAGTCGCCCGTTAACGGCAGTAAGGTGTTCATGGGGCCGGAGGAGTCCATGGAGGTTCAGCGTAAGCTGGGCTCCGATATTGTGATGATCTTCGATGAGTGTACCCCTTACCCTGCAGATTATCAGCAGGCGCGGGAATCCATGGAGTTATCACTGCGCTGGGCTAAGCGTAGCAAGGATGCTCATGGTGATAACCCTAGCGCGCTGTTTGGTATCGTTCAGGGTGGCATGTATGAAGAGTTGCGTGATGTCTCACTGGCAGGCCTGACTGAGATTGGTTTTGATGGCTATGCTATTGGCGGTCTCTCTGTTGGTGAGCCGAAAGAGGAGATGATTAAGATCCTTGATCACACTACACCGCAGATGCCTCAGGATAAGCCACGTTACTTGATGGGGGTGGGCAAGCCAGAGGACATTGTCGAGGCGGTACGTCGTGGCGTGGATATGTTTGACTGCGTAATGCCTACCCGTAACGCCCGTAATGGTCACCTGTTTACCCGACACGGGGTGGTGAAAATTCGTAATGCCAGCCATCAGTTTGACAATCGTCCTTTGGATGAGCAGTGTGGTTGTTACACCTGCCAAAATTACAGCCGTTCTTACCTACGTCACCTTGATAAGTGTCATGAGATACTGGGCGCACGCCTTAACACTATCCACAATCTCTACTACTATCAGGAGCTGATGCAGGGATTGCGCGATGCCATTGCGGAACAGCGCTTAGAGGCGTTTGTCGAAGAGTTTTATGGGCTGCGCGGACAAAGTGTACCGGCTATGTAATAATAGCGCGCAAACTAATTTCACTGTGGGCGTCTACATTGTAGGCGTTGATAGAAGAAGTAAAAATGTGGGTAACCACAGCTGATTTCAAACCAACCCGCACTTGCGGGTTATAAAAATATAATATTGAGAGGATAAACAATGAGCTTCTTTATCTCAAATGCAATGGCTGAAGGCGGTGCTGCGGCAGCGGGTCAGGGTAGCGATCCGATTATGGGTCTGATTCCCTTTATTCTGCTGTTTGTGATTTTCTATTTTTTCCTGATTCGTCCCCAATCCAAGCGTGTTAAAGAGCATAAAAATATGCTGTCAGCCCTGGGCAAAGGGGATGAAATCGTTACCAATGGCGGTATTCTGGCCAAGGTTATCGAAGTGGGTGAAGAGTTCGTTACCATCGAGATTGCTGAGAATACCCAGGTGAAGCTGCAGAAGCAGTATGTTGCCAATCTGATGCCAAAAGGCACTATCAAATCTGCTGAATAAAAAAATAAAAAAGGTGAGTGGTTAGCATGAACCGATATCCTGCATGGAAATATCTAATGATCGCGATAGTGGTTTTGGTCGGGGCGCTATATGCCCTGCCAAACCTCTATGGGGAGGACCCCGCAATTCAAATCAGTTCGAGCCGGGATCAGGCATTGGACACCCGCTTTATCGAGCGGGTGGAGCGTCAGTTGGAACTGGCCGGGCTGACCACTACCTCCATTGAATTAAATGAGCGTGGCTTATTGGCACGCTTTTCTGATGAAGAGAGTCAGTTAAAAGCGAAGGATATCCTGGTGGATAGCCTGGGCAATGGTTACATTGTTGCGCTGAATCTCGCGCCTGCTACGCCCGACTGGCTGAAAGAGCTGGGGGGCGCACCTATGTACCTTGGTCTTGATCTTCGTGGTGGTGTTCACTTTCTGATGGAGGTGGATACTGAAGCGGCTGTTGAAAAGGCTTATGAGAGCTATATCAGTGATTACCGGGCGCAATTACGCAAAGAGAAGATTCGTTATCTAGGAATTGAGCATTACCAATATAGAGAGCGTGATGGTGTTGCGATCAAATTGCGTAGCGTGGAAGAGCGCGAGCAGGCACGTGAGCTGTTGCGACTGGATTACCGCGAGTTGGAGTTCGAAGAGCTGGAAGAAGATGGCAGGCCATTACTGTTTACCTCAATGAACAAAGCCGCTATTGCGGAAACCAAAACCATGGCGGTGCAGCAAAATATCACGACTTTGCGTAAGCGTGTGAATGAGCTGGGTGTAGCAGAGCCTGTCATCCAGCGTCAGGGGGAAGACCGTGTCGTAGTCCAGCTGCCAGGTGTTCAAGATACAGCGCGTGCTAAGGAGATTCTGGGAGCTACTGCAACTCTGGAATTCCGCATGGTCTCTGACAAGGGGAGTGTGGATAGTGCGGTTGCCGGACGTGTGGTGCCCGGTGCCAAACTCTACTATGAGCGTAATGGCGATCCTATCCTTTTGCAAAACCGCATGATGTTAAGTGGTGAGCATATTATCGATGCAGCATCAGGGATTGAGTCAGACACTGGAACGCCAGCGGTATTCATTACTCTGGATGGTAAGGGGGCTGGTATCTTTTCTGATGTGACAGCGGAGAATGTGGGCAAGCTGATGGCGGTGGTCTTTATTGAGACCAAGACAGAGACCCGTAAGGTGAATGGTGAAGCTGTTAAGATCAAGCGCAATGTGGAAGAGGTAATTAATGTTGCCCGTATCCGTGAGCCTTTGAGTAAGCGTTTCCAGATTTCTGGTTTAGATGATACCAAAGAGGCGCGTGACTTAGCGCTGTTGCTACGAGCTGGTGCACTGGCAGCACCTATCGATATTGTGGAAGAGCGGACAGTTGGACCAAGTTTGGGGCAGGAGAGTATCAACCAAGGCTTTGCTTCGGTTATGCTGGGCTTTGCCATGGTGCTGGTATTTATGGCTTTCTGGTATAGAGGCTTTGGTATGTATGCCAATATTGCTTTGGCATTGAACCTGATATTTATTGTCGCCATTCTCTCCATGATGCAGGCTACGCTAACCTTGCCGGGTATTGCCGGTATTGTATTGACGGTAGGTATGGCAGTGGATGCCAATGTACTGATCTTTGAGCGCATACGGGAAGAGATTCGGGCAGGCTCATCACCTCAAACGGCAATTGATGCGGGTTACGCTAAGGCATTCTCGACCATTGCCGATGCCAATATCACGACGCTGATTGCTGCAATTGTGCTGTTTGGTTTTGGTACAGGCCCTATTAAAGGCTTTGCTATTACCCTGAGCATCGGAATCTTGACCTCGATGTTCACCGCGATTGTGGTGAGTCGTGCCGCAGCCAATTTGACCTATGGTGGCCGTAAGGTCAACAAGCTCTCGATATAGGGGAAGAGATATGCAAATTTTTAAGGGTGTGCCCAGTTTTGACTTCATGGGCAAGCGTAAGCTGGCGGTTATCTTCTCTCTACTGTTGGTAGTGATTTCGATCTCATCGTTGGCGACTCGTGGTCTTAATTTTGGTATCGACTTTACTGGTGGTATTTTGATTGAGATGGGATATCAAGGCCCGGTTGATCTGGTAGAGGTGCGTAGCGCGCTGGCACAAAATGGTTTTAGTGATGCGGTTGTGCAGCACTTTGGTACCTCTAAGGAGGTGTTGGTGCGCTTGGCACCTCGCGAGGATCTCAGTAATGCTGAAGTGAGCAGCAAGGTGATGGAGGTGATGAAGGGAGCCAGTGACCTTTCACCTGAGATGCGCCGCGTTGAGTTTGTTGGTCCTCAGGTGGGTGAAGAGCTAACGGAAGATGGTGCCTTGGCCATGCTATTCGCTTTGGCGGGTATCTTGATCTATGTTGCCCTGCGTTTTGAGTATCGTTTTGCACTGGGTTCCGTTGCGGCTTTGGTTCATGACGTGATTATTACTCTGGGTGTTTTCTCGATAACCGGTATTAACTTTGATCTTACTGTATTAGCGGCGATTCTAGCGGTTATTGGTTACTCCCTTAACGATACTATCGTGGTATTTGACAGGGTGAGGGAAAACTTCCGTGTTGTACGCACTGGCTCTACCGAGGAGATAACTAATATCTCTTTGAATCAAACGCTCTCTCGTACCATGATGACTTCGGTAACCACTATGCTGGTGCTGCTGGCGCTCTTCTTTGTTGGCGGTGAGTTGATCCATGGCTTCTCGGTGGCACTGATTGTGGGTGTCGTGGTGGGTACCTACTCATCAATTTATGTGGCTAGCACGACAGCCTTGGCCTTGGGGGTTAGTAAAGAGGATCTCATTCCGCCGGAGAAAGAGGGGGGTGAGATTGACGATATGCCATAGGGTATAGCGTGTGATCAGAAAAGGCCTGCTTATGCAGGCCTTTTTGTTAGGGGATGAAAAGAGAGAAGCGACTACCACCTAATGAGCTGTTGTTATCTAATTCAATATGTCCAGCCTCTTCCCCTTTTTTGTGGGCTTCTGCAATGGTGTGGCAGAAATAGAGACCTAATCCTGTGGAGCCAGATTTGAAATCCACATTGTTGTTTATTTGAGGGGTATTTAGCATTGCTGGAGGGTAGCCAGGTCCATCATCTTCAATGCGAATCCATAGTTGCTTATCAGCTACTGATGCACTGAGCTTAACCTGTTGTTGGGTATAACGTAGGGCGTTGTTAATAACGTTGTTAAGTACACCGCCAATAAGATCCCGGTCAAATACCCACTCCAATAGTTCATCGCAATCGACGGATGTCTGGACCTTTGCGTAGTTGAGACTTGCTTGATGGTAGAGCAGTTGGTCGTCTAAGAAATCATAGACGGAGTGCAGGTCACGACGAGGTACAATGCGCTCATTTTCCAGTTTATAGAGGGTGAGCAGGGTGATCAGATCATTACTAATTCGCTTGGCTTCATAGCGAAGTTGATGGAGAGGTTCTCCGAGTTGGTGACTATCACAGCCTCGATCTGCCTGTTCACTCACCTCGTCCAGAGTGGCTACGATAAGGGCTAATGAGTTTTTCATGTCATGAGCCGAGGAGGCGAGTAGGGTGGCAAAATCGATTCCGGACTTATGACTCATTAGAGGCTCCTATTCCCTATTCAAGACACTTCTTTTCAAGTGCCTGGAACTGGTTGAGAAGACGGCGATAGCGCTTATCTGCCGCATCCAGTTTTTTCACTTTATCCAGGTACTTGATGCACTGTTTCAGGTGTTCTTCGTTGCAGCCATTTTGCTGGATATCGAGAATGAGTGCTTGGGCCGCATTGAGATTGACCACCTTGTTGGCGGGGAGTTTTTTCGCTGCATTGCCAAAGAGTTCGATAGCTTGATCCAATTTGCCTTCATTCGCGAGTTTGGCGCCCTCATTATTGATATTGGCGACACGGGTAATTGATTTTTGCATCATCTTTTCGCCCTCTTCGCCCAGGCCGGCAACTTCAAAGGCGTCTCTGGCACGAGAGATGAATGCCTGATTTTCATGGTTGTTTTCGATAACTTCCAGCATGATATCCATGCCCTCATTGGGGTCACCGTAATTGAAGCAGGCTTCGGCAATTTCCAGTGATGTTTCTGCAGAGATCTCCCCTTCATGCTTTTTGATCATATGCATTGCGTTTTTTAAGCTCTCTTGGGCTTGTGCTTCCCGGTTTACCGCATGATGGACTTGACTTTCTGATACGGCAAGTCGGGACATGGCATCGCTGTTTTCATGAAAAGTATCCCGTCCTTGTTTTAGAAATTGCATCGCTTTTTGGTCATGGTTTTGTTCCACCAAAATCTTGGCTAAGTTGGTGAAATCATCGGGGCGTTTGAAGATGGAACCTTTGCTTAGCTTGACGGCCGCTTTGCTGGCACGTTCGGCAGCTTCTGTGTCGCCATTGATTAGGGCGAGGTCAGCTAGGTGTTGTCGGCGGGAGAGTACCTGAGGGGAGAGTTCACTTGCCTTTTGCAGAATCTCTTGGGCTTGCCGGGTTTCTCCTAAAGCCGCCAATGTTCGGGCTAGCCAGTCATAGGCTTCCATTTGGTTGGGGGAGTTTTTGATTATGTTGCTAAAGATCTCTTTGGCAGATTCATAGCTTTCCGTATCAAAGCGTACTTTTCCCAATCCCATGTGGGCCCAGGGCAGATCATATTGATCCAGTATATGAAGATACAGTGTTTCGGCGGCTTTAAATTCTTCAGCTTTATAGAGGATGGAGCCTTTGACTTTCAATAGGCTGACTGTGTTTTTAGGGTGCTGTTCTATCAGGGTGTCGCAGTAGGCGAGGGCTTTGTTGAAATCTTTTTCATTCAGCGCTTGGCCGACAAGATGGAGTCCCTGCTTGCGGTAGATGAGTCTCTGTAGGCGTCGTATCAATACATCTTTGGTGAAGGGCTTGGTGAGGTAGTCATCAGGCTCATATTCTACAGCAGCCATGACCATGGCTTTGGTGTTTTCGCCGGTAATCATCATAAAGATGGAGGCAAAATCCAGAATGCCTTCGTGACGTGCCTCTTCAAGTACCTGTTGACCATCTTTGCCTTCACCAAGGTTATAATCGCAGAGAACGATGTCATACTTTTTACGGCGCATCTTACTGATTGCATCATCACCATTGCCACAATCATCTACCTGTTCTGGATCAAATTCCGCCAGCATGCGCCGACAGGTGTTGCGCATCTGGGAAAAATCATCAACAACCAGGATTTTGTAGTTTTCAAGAGTAAACACGTGGCAAGTATCCGGAATCGCTGTTTATTATTGAGCCGTATTCAATGAATATCGCCAACTTGTCTTCATACTTTATTGTGAGAGCAGGCTTTTTTATTCTGGTGGCGTCTCCAGTAAGCGCTGTAATGATGGTGTGAGTAACAGTGGGTCAATTCGGGCATCATTAAGGCTGACTCCCCAGTGTAGGTGGGGACCGGTTACCCGGCCAGTGGCACCGATGGTTCCGATTTGGTCTCCTTGTTTGATGGTTTGACCTTCACTGACCTGAATTTCATCCATGTGGCAGTACATGGTAATCAGGCCTTGCCCATGGTCCAGAAACAGGGTGTTGCCGTTGAAGAAGTAATCGCCGCGGCGTACTACGACACCATCAGCTGGTGCGACAATGGGTGTGCCTTTGGGGGCGGCGATATCGACACCGCTGTGAGGTTTGCGTGGCTGTTCGTTGAAGAAGCGGCGTAGGCCAAAGGGACTGCTGAGGCGGCCTTCAAGTGGTAGTGTGAGCTCTGGTAACGTCGGCGGGGCCTCTCGCCAGTGGCGTAGAGCTGCTTTGATTAGTTTACTCTCTTTGCCAATACGCTCCATATCCTGAGGATTGGGGTTGACGTGGCGTTTGTTTTTTACTGTTAGGTACTGGGATTCATACTCTTTATTTTCTACCTGGAAAGGGACTTTTTTACCGTTGTAGATGAGCTGGTGCTCGCCGGGTTCGATGGTAAGGGGGAGTCCCACAATGGCTAGCCACTGGTTCTGCTGTTTAATCGTCATTACCCGCTGTGATTGAAACTCCACAATCGGGGTGGTTGATGTCATGGGGAGTGGGATGACGGCCACACCACCAGGCACTGGCGTATGTTGGGGGGTAAAGGTCGCAAAGGTTGGGTAGGTAATAAAGAGTAATAGTGATAGTAAGATTTTATTCATCATGATATTGATCAACAGTGGCTTGCAGTTTACCTTGATTGAGTTGCAGGTTAATGGTTTGACCAAGCTTAATCTGTTTGGTTGAGCGGAGCACCTCGCCATTTTCAGGCAGTGTAGCAATAGCGTAGCCGCGGCTGAGGGTAGCTAATGGGCTGACTGCATTGAGCTGATGAGCTTGCTGGCTCAGTCGTTGGCGATGTTGTTTGAGCTGCTGGCGACAACTGTTATTAAGGCGTTGCTCCAACTGCTGGAAACGCAACTGATATTGGGCCAGTTTATGTTGCGGGCTGTTTTGGCGTATTTTTGCTTCGAGCAGGGCGATAGTCTGTTGCCTCTGCTTGAGATTCAGCCTTTGGGCTTGCTGGAGGCGTCGCTCTAGCTCATCTACCCGTTGTGACTGCTCCAGAAGGCGCTGTTGAGGGTGTCGAATACGCTGTGTTATCCAGCTTAATTGGCGCTGTTTTTCCTGTAGACCATTTTGCATATTGCGTAATAATCGCTGCTCAAGGCGCTTGAGTTGGGTTAGCCAGGCATCGCGATCCGGACTGATGAGCTCTGCTGCAGCTGAGGGGGTGGGTGCTCTCTGATCTGCAACGAAATCACTGATGGTGTAGTCGATTTCATGGCCAACGGCGCTGATGATGGGGATTGGGCACTGGAAAATGGTGTGAGCCAATCGCTCATCATTGAAAGCCCAGAGATCCTCCATTGAGCCTCCACCTCGCCCTAGAATCAATACGTCACACCGCTGATCAGTGACTGCTTGCTGGATCATCTCGATCAGTTGTTCTGGGGCTTGCTCACCTTGTACTGCGGCTGGATAGAGGGTGACAGGGATCCAGGGTGCCCGGCGCTTGAGTATCTGAAGAATATCTCTTACTGCTGCTCCGCTGGGTGAAGTGATAACACCAATGTGTTTGGGATGGGCTGGTAGCGTTTTTTTATGTTCATTGTTAAACATTCCCTGCTGCTGTAGTCGCTGTTTCAGCTCTTCAAAGGCACGGCGCAGTGCTCCGTCACCCGCTTCTTCCATATGCTCAGCGATCAGCTGGAAGTCTCCCCGTGGTGTGTAGAGACTGACGCGGGCACGGATGAGCACTTGGTCACCGTTTTTGGGTCGAAAGGGGATATGCATACTGCGCATACGGAACATGGCACAGCGAACTTGGGATTGGCTATCTTTCAGGGAGAAGTACCAGTGGCCAGAGCTTGGGGTGGAAAAATTGGAAATTTCGCCCTCTATCCAGATGAGTGGGAAGGTGCCTTCCAGTAGCTCTTTGGCTTCATTGGTAAGCTGGCTGATACTGTAGATAAAACGTTGTGGCTGGGCCATAGCAAATGAGTGTTGGTGAGTCTTAAAATTGCCAGGGTTGGGCGTTCTGTTGTTTCTTGTTTTGTTCATAAGCCGCCTCACCTTCAAAGCGTGCTTGGCGGGCGTATTCGACAGCGGCTTTATGGTCGCCACTGTCACGGGCCACCTTGGCTTGCTCTATGAGGCTTTCTGTATTGATCCAGCTACTTCCGATCTCTTCTGCTGCATCTAAACGATATTCGGCCGCTAATATGGCATTCTCCGAGATTTCAGGTGCGGGGGCAATGGCCACGCAGCCGGAAATGAGTAGCAGTGGGATTAGGAGTAATATCAATTTCATGGAGTAATGGTTACATGAATTGTTAAGAAACTAAACTGGTTTTCGGCATTGTCGGTAAAAATGTTGAAATTATTACACTATATTGTTTGGTTAGCGCTCTGAAACACTATATAATGGGCGGTTTAAATCAATAACCTGCGACGGAATATCCAAATATGCGTATAGCTCAAGATGCCCTAACATTCGATGATGTTTTGCTGATCCCAGCTCACTCTACCGTGATGCCTAAAGAGGTCGATCTTAGAACCAAGCTAACCCGCGAAATTACCCTGAATATTCCTCTCCTCTCTGCGGCGATGGATACCGTAACCGAATCCCGTTTGGCGATCACCCTGGCGCAAGAGGGTGGCATTGGTATCATCCACAAAAACATGACTGCTGAAGAGCAAGCTGCCCATGTGCTGGCAGTGAAGAAGCATGAAAGCGGTATTATTAAAGATCCTATTACTGTAGCCCCTACTGCCAGTATTCGTGAAGTGCTGGAATTGACCCGTGCTAAAGATATTTCCGGCGTACCTGTTGTTGATGGTGAGGATTTAGTAGGTATCGTGACCAATCGAGATCTGCGTTTTGTAACACAGGTCGAGCAGCCTGTTTCTTCCATCATGACGCCTAAAGAGAAACTGGTTACCGTGAAAGAGGGTACCAAGCGCGAAGATATCCTTAAGCTACTACATGAAAACCGTATCGAAAAAGTGCTGGTGGTTAACGATGATTTTAAACTGCGTGGCTTGATCACGGTAAAAGATATTCAAAAAGCTACTGATAAGCCTAACGCTTGTAAAGATGATCAAGGTCGTCTGCGTGTTGGTGCAGCCGTTGGCGTGGGCGCTGGCACCGATGAGCGTATCGCTGCGTTGGTAGAAGCTGGTGTGGATGTGATCGTTGTAGATACCGCTCACGGCCACTCTCAAGGTGTTTTGGACCGCGTGAAGTGGGCAAAATCAAATTACCCAGACTTGCAGGTTATTGGCGGCAATATTGCCACTGGTGAGGCGGCAAAAGCACTGGTTGCTGCGGGTGCAGATGGCGTTAAAGTCGGTATCGGCCCTGGTTCTATCTGTACTACCCGTGTCGTTGCGGGTGTCGGTGTGCCACAGATCTCTGCTGTGGATAATGTCGCTAAGGCCCTGGAAGGGACGGGTGTGCCACTGATCGCTGATGGTGGTGTTCGTTTCTCAGGCGATCTGTCAAAAGCGTTGGCCGCAGGTGCGTATGCCGTGATGGTTGGTGGCATGTTGGCCGGTACTGATGAAGCGCCTGGTGAGGTGGAGATTTTCCAGGGGCGCTCTTATAAGTCATACCGTGGTATGGGTTCTATTGGTGCGATGGCCCAAGCACAGGGTTCCAGTGATCGCTACTTCCAGGATAGCAACGAAGCTGACAAACTGGTCCCCGAAGGTATCGAGGGACGCGTGCCCTATAAAGGCACTATGGTGACGATTGTTCACCAGCTGATGGGGGGTGTACGTGCTTCCATGGGTTATACCGGCTGTCGCACTATTGATGAAATGCGTACCAAGCCAGAGTTTTGTCGTATTACTTCCGCTGGTATGTCAGAGAGCCACGTACATGACGTGACTATTACCAAGGAAGCACCTAACTATCGCGTTTAATCAATCGCTTAGGCTTGTATATAGCTGTGGCTGGGTGAATTCCCGGCCACAGTTGTTTCTCCCAACTGTTTTTCTCAAGTGGACACTATGACTGCAGATACCAACATCCATGCACAACGCATTCTGATTCTTGATTTCGGTTCCCAATACACTCAGCTGATTGCACGCCGTGTACGTGAGGCAGGGGTTTACTGTGAATTGCACTCCTGTGATATGACTGCTGAGGAGATCGAAAAGTTTTCCCCTAACGGTATTATTCTTTCCGGTGGTCCTGAGTCAGTAACAGCAGAGGATACCTTATCTGCTCCTGACATTGTGTTTGAAATGGGAGTGCCAGTACTGGGTATCTGTTATGGCATGCAAACCATGGCCGCGCAATTGGGAGGCAAGGTAGAAACTTCTGATCACCGTGAATTTGGTTATGCTCAGGTAGAGGTGTGTGGTGGTTCTGATCTGCTGAGTGGAATCGAAGATCACACAACGGAATCCGGTAGTGCTATGTTGGATGTGTGGATGAGCCATGGTGATAAAGTGGCTGAAGCGCCTGAAGGATTTGAGATTATCGCCAGTACCGCCAGTGCACCGATTGCAGGTATGGCGGATGATGGGCGTCGCTTCTATGGCCTGCAATTCCACCCGGAAGTGACGCATACCCGCCAGGGTGCGCGTATGATCGAGCGTTTTGTTCATGAGATCTGTGGCTGTGAGTCGTTGTGGAATCCTGGCAATATCATTGAAGATAGTATTGCCACGGTCCGTGAAAAGGTGGGTAAAGAGGAGGTGATCCTAGGCCTTTCTGGGGGTGTGGATTCCTCTGTTGTGGCGGCATTATTGCACCGCGCTATTGGTGATCAGCTTACCTGTGTATTTGTAGATAATGGACTATTGCGCCTGAATGAAGGTGATCAGGTAATGGCAACCTTCGCTCAGCATATGGGGGTGAAAGTCATCCGCGTGGACGCTGAGCAGCGTTTCCTGGATGCTCTGAAAGGCGAAAATGATCCCGAGAAGAAGCGTAAAATCATCGGTAACCTGTTTGTTGAAATCTTCGATGAAGAGGCTGGTAAGCTTTCCAACGCTAAGTGGCTGGCACAAGGTACTATCTATCCTGATGTGATCGAGTCTGCAGGTACCAAGGGCGGCAAGGCCCATGTCATCAAGTCGCACCATAACGTGGGTGGCCTGCCTGAAGACATGACCCTGAAGCTGCTGGAGCCACTGCGCGAACTATTCAAAGATGAAGTGCGTAAGATCGGTCTGGAATTAGGCCTACCTTACGATATGGTGTACCGTCATCCATTCCCTGGTCCAGGTTTGGGTGTGCGTATCCTCGGTGAGGTCAAGAAAGAGTATGCCGACCTGCTGCGTCGTGCTGATGCGATCTTTATCGAAGAGCTTCATAAAGCCGATCTTTACCACAAGACCAGCCAAGCCTTTGCTGTATTCCTACCTGTTAAATCAGTGGGTGTAATGGGCGATGGCCGTAAATATGACTACGTGGTAGCACTGCGTGCGGTAGAAACTATCGACTTCATGACTGCTAAGTGGGCCCATATTCCATACGAAGTGCTGGAGGTGATGTCAAACCGCATCATCAATGAGATTGATGGTATTTCCCGCGTGACTTATGACATCTCTGGTAAGCCACCTGCCACCATCGAATGGGAATAACCCTAAATATCGTAGGAGCCTGCTTGCAGGCGATAATCCCTGTTAAGCAGTGCAATTGCTTGCAGGACGCGCTTCTACAGGTGTGATCTCAGTGGATAACCAAAACCGCTCCGATGAGTACTACATGGCAGAAGCCATGGAGCTTGCCCGACGTGCAGAAGTGGAGGGTGAGGTACCCATTGGGGCGGTGCTGGTCTACCACGGTGAAATTATTGGCCGTGGCTGGAATCGTCCTATCTCTACCCATGATCCTTGTGCCCATGCCGAAGTGATGGCCCTGCGCGAGGCAGGGCAGTATCTACAAAATTACCGTCTTTGCGATACCACCCTCTATGTAACGTTAGAACCCTGCGCTATGTGCGCTGGTGCGATGTTGCATGCCCGTGTCGGGCGTCTGGTGGTGGGGGCTCCTGACCCGAAGACCGGTGCCGCTGGCAGCGTTATCAATGTACTTGAGGGGGCGCATGCCCATCATAATATACTTGT
>JBNKQQ010000040.1:0-111537 GCA_050295955.1 Thiohalomonadales bacterium | reverse complement strand
GCCAGTAGTGCGTTACATGGGCATTGGTAGTGCGACGCTGGATGGCTTTACCGTGGAAAATATCGATGGTACAGCACCGGATTACACCTTCCTGATATTTGTGGGCGGCTCTTCACCGACCATCCAAAACAACATTATTCGTGACAACCAGGGACCGGCCCACAATGGAGGTATCCAAGTGGGTGGTGCCGGCTTAACGGGCATGGCCGTGGCTGAGCCGTTGATTCAGAACAACATCATTCACTATGTAAATGGTGCGGGTGTGGGCATGACCGATGGGGGTAACCCAACCATTCAAGATAACGTTATCTTTACCCGTGGAACGAGAATGGATTATGCGCCGGGTATTGGTTTTAATGGGGCCGGTGCCGCAAAGATTTTGCGCAATGAAATATTTAGAAGTGGTCGTGCCGGCATCGGTGCTGCTATTCCTCCGATACCGGAAGCGGAAGGAGCTGGATTGGCAGGCGGTAATGCTAACCCTATCATTATTCAAGGCAACCACATCCACAAAAATAGCCCCTATGCGGCGATCCGCCTGGATGGGAAGAGTGGTGCCGATGTGAGTGGTATCAACATCCTCATTGGTGGTCCTAACGCTGAAGATGGTAATGTGATTGAATACAACTTCGCGGGTATTCGTATGTACCACCCCAGTGGTTCAAGTAACCAATTTGGTTCGGTCACCATCCAGAATAATACCCTAACCAGCGGGGTGGGTGCCTACATTCACGACGTTACGAATCTGACGATTAAGGACAACAAATTTATAAAAAGTGTGGGCGGCTGTGGTATTCGTACCAGTCGTATCCATAACTTAGAGGTGAGAAACAACAGCTTCAGTGAAGCCAGCTATTGTGGTATTCGCGTGTTCTATGCCTGGAATCACACCATGAGCTCCCTGATCATCGATCATAACACGATTACCAAAAGTGGCTATGCAGGCATCATCATCGATGAGCATGTTGCCAGTGGCAGCATCACCAACAACACCATCACCGATAGCGGCTTTGGTGGTCTGGTCTTCCCCGCTGCCGGTACCTTTGATGTGCTCAATAATGAGATTGCCGGCAGTAAGCGTGGTGGTATCCATACCGGCCCCGGTATCAATGGCGGCGCCTGGACACCAACAATCTTCCGCGGCAACCCTGGCGATCTAAATCTCACCATCCGCAACAACTCCGTACATGATAATGGCTCGGGTGACTACGGCGGTGGTATCGATGTCCGTCATGCATCGGGTGTGATTGAAAACAACCTAGTCTATAACAACCACTTTGGTGGTATCCGCTTTGGCGACTGGATCACCTCGATTACCCACAACACCGTGGTAGGTAACGGCCAGACCGGTATGCGCGGTGCCGGCATCGTGTTTGACGACCTCGCGGGTGCGATCAATGCGGATCCGTCTGGTTCACCCAGCAATCCCTTCCCGATTCGTAACAACATACTGGCGAATAACTACAATGCGGGTATCAATGCCGGTACGCTCTATACGAGTGGTTCAAGCTGTGCCGACTGGGTGGGACTGCGTGAATACAATCTCTACTCAGAAAACAACGGTGCCTCAACCGGCTGTTACGGTAACTGGTTCCCCTTCTGTTACTTCTCTCAAACCGCGCTTTGCGCCTTTAATGATGGCGAATCCAATGCGGCGCCTGAATTTGTCGATGCGGCCAACGGAGACTTCCGCCTGTTAGCCACCTCGGTTGCAGTAGATGGTGGAGACCCCGCTTCACCCGATGACGTGGCTTTACCCCCCGGTGAAGGCACCCTGGCGACTGACATGGGCGCCTACGGTGGCGCACATGGATTAACAACCTTTGGAAACCAATAAGTCGGAGAGGATTAGCAAGATGAATTTCAAGAAATCAGCTTTATCAATCTCGCTGGTCACTCTCTTTGGTGCAGCGTTACCCGCGTATGCACTGAGTCCAGTGCAGTTGACCAATAATAGTAGTGCCGACCTCAACCCTGAGATCAGCAATGGGCAAATCGTGTGGCAAGGCCGTGTTGGCAACAACTGGGAGATTTTTCACCATAACCTAGCCAGTGGCACGACAACCCAAATTACCAGCAACATGGTGAATGATCTTCACCCACAAACCGATGGCAACACAATCGTTTGGCTGGGCAATGCGGCTCATCCGGAGATCGCGTTCCATGATATTGGCAGTGGCACGACCTCGATTGTGCCAGCGATTGACGGCGTGGCCAATCTGGGCTTTCCGGTGATTGCCAATGGTAAAATTGCTTGGTCAGCGGGGGCGGACCTCAATGATATCTATCTTTACGATATTGCCTCCGGCACCACGACCAACATCTCTAATTCACCATTAAATGACATCTCCCCCTTAATCAATGGGGAAACCGTGTCTTGGAGCCGAGTTGATGGCGGTGATCCTGCAGATGAAACGGATGATGTCATTCGTACGATGTTGTATGACATTGCTACGGGGACTGTGACGGAAGCGGCTGAAGACTATATTTGGTTGGACAGTCCACAGCGTGATGGAAGGCTCAGTGTCAGAACCTTTGTTGATGGGGGAGACAATGATGTCTTTGTGAGCTATGGCAGGGGTGCCCGTTATTCCGTGGATGCGGATACGGTAGAAGACGGTGATGCCAGTGTGAGCGGTGATGCGATGGTATGGGTGAAAGGAATCGCAGAAGGGGCTGAAGTTTACGCGGCGACCTTTACCCACAGTGATGGCGATAATGTCCCTGATGTACTGGATAATTGTCCTATGGTGGATAACGAGAATCAGCTGGATACGGATAAAAATGGGGTTGGCGATGCTTGTGATGCTTCACTTCCACCACCTACGCCTGAGTTCGGAATTGGTGTTGAGTTTTCTTTGGATGTTTGGGAGTCGTGGAGCACGGGGTATTGTGCTGACATTGTGGTTACCAATACTACCAATGAAGAGATTCATTACCCCTATGGTGTTACCTTCACTTTGCCAGAGAATACCCAATTCGATGGCACCTGGAGTGGTGATGTAAGGCGCAATGGTGATAGCGTTACTGTGATCCTTCCTTCCTGGGCTCAAAATATTGATGCCAATAGTCAATCACCTAGTAATGAGCAGTTTGGTTTCTGTGCATTAGGTGTTGATAAGCCTAGCAACTATCAGCATTACGTTCCTGATTTCTCGCAGCTTACACTTGAATTTATCATTCATAATCAGTGGAATGGCGGCTATTGCGGCAAGATGTTTGCGACCTACACAGGTAGTGAACCCTATATCCCCGCGCCAAATGGCTTAAGCTTCCAGTTAGCTGAATCGGCTGTGATCTCGGATATGTGGGGTAAAAACTATTATACCCGTGATGGTGAGAATGTATTTGTTGACCTTCCTTACTGGGCACATGATATATACCCAGGCGAAGCTGTCGATATCAAGAACACCGTTTGTGTAAAAGGTGAAGGGGTGCCTTACAACATAAAACCAGAGCTGTAACCATTCTTAACACTCTCCTCTGGATTTTTTTTGGGGGAGACTTTGTAATATTAAAAAGGGGCTGGTTTTTCCAGCCCCTTTTCATTTTTCGCTTTAGTGGCCTAGTTTTTTGCGTAGTCGCCGCATTCCCATATAGACAATACCTACCACAATCGGTAGGGCGATGCCGGTGGCGAGCTCGGTATCGATAGGAATTCCAGCAGACTTGAGTCCTTTGAGACCGTAGGCAACAATGCTTAACAGGTAGTAGCTGAGTACGACAATAGAGAGGCCTTCAACGGTCTCTTGCAGGCGTAGCTGCAGTTTGACTCGGTCATCAACCGATTGTAGTAGGTCACGGCTTTGCGCCTCCATGGAGATTTCCACTCGTGCTCGCAGTAGGGAGGTGGCTCGGGAGACGTGAGTAGAGAGTGTCTCCAGATGGTTCTGTACCGAGGCACAAGTGTCAATTGCTTGGGTAAGGCGTTGATCCATGAACTCGTGGAACATTTGCAGACCTTGGATACGCCGCTCCCGTAGTTGTTCAATCCGATGTTTGACGATGTTGTAGTAAGCCTGCGATGCACTAAATTGATTAGTGGTTTTTGCGGCAATCTGTTCGATATCTGCTGCTAGCCTAGTGATGTCATTAAGCAGATTGCGCTCATCTTCCAGGCAGTGTAGGGCGCTGTTGTCAGAAGTGAGTTCTGCCAAGCGCTCATCAAAATCTGCCAAAATGGGAATATATTGGCGTGCCATAGAGACTGGTCGCATTGCTAGCATGCGGTAGGTCTCTATTTCGATCAGGCGTTGAACCAGACGACCTGCCTGACGTTCCCGTAACTCAAAATCGTGTATCAGGATACGGCCAAATCCATCAGAGTGGATCTTATTGTCAGTCCATACCACTGCGGCGCCTGCCGCTACCTCGGCGCCCATCAGGGTATTGGGAATGAAGTGCTTTGCTAACTCATTCAGGTTTGGCTTGGGTAGCTCATTGCTTTCTAGAGCGATATGGGTCGCAGAGATAACCTCGCCTGGCAGGCTTTTCAGCCAGCTATCGGGGACTTGGTCGATGGCATTTTCCAAAAAAGGAATATCGAACGGCCCTGACGTGTAGAAGGTGTAGCTGGAGAACTCACTATGGCGTTCCCATTTTAGATGGAAATTACCTAGCTGAGCAGAAAAGTGATTGACATCTTCGCCGGGTGCCGCAGTGCTGTAGTGGTCGCACAGTTGTGCAATGAGTTGACGTTCTCGCACAGCCATCTCTGAGTCAGACAGTAAGGCGATATGGGAAAGCTGCATGGGGGCTTTTAAAAGTTCGCATGGGCCCATGTGGAGTTCGTTATGTAATTTGAAGCGTACTGGGTGTTCAGTGATACCGATCACCTTTTTCTGTAGTGGTGTTGCTTGAGTTGTATTGGCTGTTTCGTTATTCATATTAAATTAGTTGTGTCCTTAAGACGGTTTATTTTCCCACTAAATTTAGGGGCAGATAGGGGAAATGCAAGGGGGAGAGCTTTAACGGAGTTCTATTTGGTAGCCACCAAACTTTCTTAGGTTAATGACGCCACTATCCAGAATCAGATACTGCCCTTTAATCCCTTGTAAGGTACCTGTGACGTCAGGGTCTTTGTCAAAGTTCAGTGATTTGATCTTGGTAGGGTAGTTTTCTACCGGATAGTGAATCTCGACTAACTCTCCATCATAGAGAGGCTCTATTTCTCCGCTATGGTTTTGTGTGATTTTGGCAATATCAGCATCACAAAGTTGAAACAGTTCATCCCGGCGTGTCGCCATGTCAACTGCATCGGCATCGCCTTTGAGCATCTTGCGCCAATCGGTACGATCACTGATGTGTTGTTTCAGGGCAACCTCAATCAACCCGGATTGCAGGCGGGTGGCGACCCTGAATATGGGGAGGGCTTGAGTGGCTCCCTGGTCGATCCATCGGGTGGGAATCTGGGTGCCACGAGTGATTCCAACTTTGATGCCAGAGGAGTTGGCTAGGTAAACGTAGTGAGGCTGCATGCAGTGGCCTTGAGCCCACTGTTCATCCCGGCAGGTACCTTGGGAAAAATGGCAGGTCTCTGGTTTAACGATGCAACTATCGCACTCCGCCAGGCTACGCATACAAGGGAAGCAGTACCCCTGTTGAAAGCTTTTGTTGGTTTTACGCCCGCAAGCGACGCAGTTGATGAGGCCGGTATGGTGCAGATGTATCTGCTGGCCGATTAGGTTGTTCATATTAACCGTTTGCTCTGTGTCACCATTAACTAGTTTGAGGGTGTATTGAACCGGTTCGGCCAGGGTGACCTGCATTTTACGTAGGTTTCCAAGGAGGGGGGCGCTACACATAATTTTAGCCTTATTATTCAATCTGTTTTGACACATTCTAACTTATCTGGAGAGATCACGGATAATTTAGTCGATTATTTTGGTTGAATATAAAAATGAGAATCATTATCATTAAGTCATTGGTGAGATACTTAATTTCATATTATTTAAGAGGTAACTGCAATGGGACGTAAACAGTGGATGGCATTAATCGCCGGATTGGCGACAACCCTGGTTTCATCATATACCCTGGCTTCTGATGAGGTGGTGGTCTATTCCGCCCGTAACGAGCAATTGATTAAGCCACTGTTTGATGCATACAGTAAGGAAAGTGGTGTAGAGGTGAAGTTTGTTACCGATAAGGCAGGCCCACTGATGCAGCGTCTTAAGGCGGAAGGGGAGAATACCCCGGCAGACCTGTTTATTACGGTTGATGCAGGAAACTTGTGGCAAGCGGCTAAGCAGGGCTTGCTACAGCCCAGCAAATCTAAAATCCTTGAGACAAATATTCCTGCTCACCTGCGTGACCCAGAGAACAATTGGTACGGTCTTTCCATTCGTGCCCGCACCATTGTGTACAACACCAAAAAGTTACAAGAGAGCGATCTCTCTACCTACGAAGATCTGGCTGATCCCAAATGGAAGGGAAAACTTTGCCTACGTACCTCGAAGAAAGTTTACAACCAATCGCTGGTAGCGATGATGATTGAGGAGCATGGCGAAGCTGCAACGGAAAAAGTCGTGAAGGGGTGGGTGAGCAATCTGGCAACTAAACCCTTCTCCAGTGATACCAAGATGATGGAAGCGATTGCTGCAGGCCAGTGTGACGTTGGTATCGGTAATACCTATTACTTCGGCCGTCTGCAGGCGAAGGAGCCTAATACGCCGCTGAAACTATTCTGGCCCAACCAACAGGGGAGTGGTGTGCATGTGAATATCTCTGGTGCGGGTGTGACTAAATATGCCAGCAATCCTAAAGGTGCTGTAGCATTGATGGAGTGGCTTTCATCTGGTGCTGCGCAAAAGCAATTCTCTGATGCTAACCACGAGTACCCCGCCAACCCAGCAATTGAACCATCAGATAGGGTGGCTGCCTGGGGTAAATTCAAAGGTAATCATATCAATGTTGCCAAGGCTGGAGAGCTGCAGGTACAGGCTGTTAAGTTGATGGATCGTGCTGGTTATAAATAACCCAGTGAGTTGATGACTCTTCCAATGGCCTGCTGGATTTTTATCCAGTAGGCTGGTTGGGGGAGTTATTTCCTTCTTTGGTTTTTCTGTTTTCTATTGCTTGTGCCCCAGGGCAAATACTTCACCGATTGATAGTCCACTTCCCAAATTACTACATTCTAATTGCTAATTGTTAATTGCTAAGTACGAATACTGTGACAACACTGAGTTATCGTGGATTAGCGTTTCCGAAAAGACCATCAATATATTGATAGCCAATGAATTAGATTATTAGTAAGTTTTAATGCTCAACTTCTTGGCAGTTTATTGCCTTATATGGCGAGTGATATGATGAAAGATCTATTTTCTTATTTTTTAAATTGACATAAAACATGCTATTTAAGGTAGAATTAGCCAAATGTATAGATCTCTCGTGGTTTAGCCTTGCAGTAGCGAGATAAGCTTTCGAATAAATATTTAAGAATGAATTGATAGGGGAAATAGTATGCAGGGAGGCATGAATAAGCCAAGCTGTCTGAATGTTTTGGGCTTTAGTATGGCTTTTAATCTTAGCGCTTTTCTTACTGCGCTTTTTCTTCTGACACTTTTCTCAGCGCCTTCAGATTCTTATGCCGCTGAGTGGAAAGATGTTTCATCCAATTTCACTATTGAAATGTCAAACCCATTACGTAGCCGGCGGTCGCCGGATGCAACTGTTACCACAAATATTACTTATTCGAGCGTTAACTCTATTTCAGGGCCATTTAGGTTGGTTTTGAGTCAATTAGCTCCAGATAGTGTTTCTCTCAAAGAAGCAAGCGGCTATACGTCTGGTGGATACCCCTATGTTGATTTAACACCTTACGTGGGTGAATCGTTTGATATCAATGAATCTACAGGAAATATCACCTTAACTATCTTAGGTGGTGGGCCTGTTATATTTAATTTTTCCCCAGCAATAGAACAGCAGGGTAATACGATTCAGGATGCAGATAGCGATGGAGTTTCAGATGAACTTGATCAATGCTCTAATTCTCCAGTCAATGAAGCTGTAGATGCAGATGGTTGTGCGCTGAGCCAACTAGATAGTGATAGTGATGGTGTGGCAGATGCATTTGATTATTGTTCAGATACCCCGATTGGAGAGTCAGTAGATATATCAGGATGTTCGATTACATCCGATAGTGATGGAGATGGAGTTTCAGATGAATTGGATTTCTGTCCAGAATCAGCATTGGGTGAAACGGTTGATAGTAATGGATGTGTAAAAGGCGATTCTGATGAAGATGGAGATGGCATATCAGATATCAATGATCAATGCCTTGGTACTTCAGAAGGGCAGGCGGTTGATATGATAGGCTGTTCTTTACATCAATTAGATAGTGATGGAGATGGTGTCTCCAATGCAGAAGATAAGTGTCGATCAACACCCCCTAATGAACCAATTGTGACAGAAGGATGCTCGGTCAGTCAGGTTGATAGCGATGGAGATGGCATTAATGATGCCCTTGATGTGTGTGCTAATACGCCAGAAAATACAGCCGTTACAGGTGATGGCTGTGCATTTAGCAAATTAGATAGTGATAGTGACTCAGTAGTGGATAGCGATGATCAGTGTCCGAATACGCCAGAAGGAGAGACTGTCAACACAGTGGGATGTTCGCTAAGTCAGTTGGATGGTGATGATGACGGCGTTAATGATTTAATCGATCAGTGTCCTAATACCTACTATGTTGATGCTGTAAACAGTAATGGCTGTAGTAAGCATGAGCTTGATAGTGATAAAGATGGTGTGCCTGATTACAAAGATTTGTGTGAGAGTACACCAACTGATGATCCAGTTAATAGTAACGGATGTAGCTTGAGTGAGCTTGATAGTGATAGTGACCAGGTATCGGATGCATTAGATCAGTGTGATGATACACCCGCAGGTGAAACACCAAATGAGGTGGGTTGTTCTGCAACTCAGCTGGATGATGATGGGGATGGTGTGTCCAATGCGCTGGATCGATGTGCAGCATCAGCTGTAGATAGCGAAGTCGATATCGTAGGTTGCCCGCCAATCTATGTACAAATTACCTCCCCAGAAACGCTGCTAACAATAGGGTATAGCCCGATAGTCGTTAGTGGAACGATAAGTGATCCCCAGGCGATTTTGACTATAAATGGCCAAGAAACCACTCATCAAAATGGCCAATTTTCTACATCTGTATCCCTTCAGGAAGGGCTTAATAATATTGTTGCACGCGCAACAAACAGTGCAACAGAAACGACTGATTCAATAGTTGTTTCAATGGATATGACACCACCATATGTGACAGTGGACAGCCCTAAAGATGGCTCAGTGGTATTTTCCAATACGGTATCAGTGACTGGACTGGTTAATGATATTGTTCGTGGAACCATTAGTGGTGATGAGGTCAATGTTACGGTTAATGGTATTGTTGCCTCAGTTGCTAATCGAAGTTATCAAGCGATTGACGTACCTCTGATTGAAGGTGACAACATTATTGAGGTAGTTGCTGCTGATCAGATGAATAACATTGGTAAAAAAACGATTCGTGTTAGCTATCGTCAACCAAGCAGTAAACAGATTGAATTAGTTTCTGGCAATCAACAGCAAGCGGAGATATACAGTGAATTGAGTGAACCACTTGTTGTTAGATTGCTGAATAATGGGGAACCTGTAGAGGGTGTTAAGGTTGTGTTTCGGGTGGTTCAAGGTGATGGGATTCTTGCTGCAGGAACTGCTAGTGAGGCTCAGGCCTATTTGGCAACGACAAATGGAAATGGAATAGCTAGTACAGTATTCCGCTTGGGTGGAAGAGCTGGTATCGCAAGTCATAAAATAGCAGCAAAAGCAGTGGGTTATGATGGCGAGGCTCTTTTCAATATTTCTGCGGTAACAAAGCCTGGAAACAAAATAAGTGTGATTTCGGGCAATAATCAGCGTGGAGTGGTTGGCCAGCCGCTATCCCAGCCTCTTATTGTGGCTGTAACTGATAGTGGTTCCAATTTGGTACCCAATGCCGATGTTGAATTTGTTACTTTGAGTGGCGGTGGCAAATTTTCCAATAATGCATCATCTATCCAGCTTAAAACTGATGGCGAAGGGCGCGCCAGCGTCGAATATATCTTAGGGGATGAGTCAGGATTAGATGCTCAGAGAGTTGTTGCGAAATTACAGGGTAGTGCAGCGACAGCTAGCTTTAGTGCATCTGGATTAATTCCTGGGGATCCTAGCCAAACAACAATCAAGGGTATTGTTCTGGATAATCAGGATCGACCAATACCGGGTGTGACTGTACGAGTGGAAGGGAGTAACCGCAATGGTATAGCGGATGAACAAGGTCAATTTGTAATATCTGAAGTACCTGTGGGACCCGTACACCTCTTGGCGGATGGTTCAACAGCGACAGTGGAAGGGGAGTGGCCAACCTTAAGTTACAATCTTGTTACCATTGCAGGTACTGAAAATCCATTACCAGCACCTATCTATATGGTTAAGTTGGATATGGATAGCGCAGTAACTGTTGGCGAAGAAGATGTGATTTATACATTACCTGAAATGCCTGGCTTTAAGCTAACAGTTAAAGCTGGATCAGTTACATTTCCTAATGGCAGCAAGACAGGGCAAATATCTGTAACTGCTGTGAATGCGAATAAGATTCCAATGGCTCCACCAAATGGTATGCAGCCTCAAGTGATTGTCACAATTCAGCCAGCAGGGGCTATGTTCGATCCTCCTGCACCACTAACTTTACCCAATGTTGATGGGCATGCGCCAGGCGCACAAGTGGAAATGTATTCATATGATCATGACCTTGAGGAGTTTGTGACAATAGGTCTTGGTACTGTTAGTAAGGATGGACTGCTGATTGAATCTAATCCCGGTGTTGGAGTGATAAAAGCGGGGTGGCATTGCGGTAGTCAGCCATCAAGCAGTGGTTGCTGTGGGGGAGGTGGTGGAAGTAGTCCTTGCGGACACTGTTTTGATACATCCTCTAACTGTGAAGACAGTCAGTGCATTTATGTGCCCAAGCGTTCACTGCCAGATCAATCTCCAAATGATTGCAAGACATGGCTCTGTGATGGAACATTTTCGCCTACTGATGAAACTGCAAATTTAGAAGAGTGTAAGCAGTGTGATGGGGCTGGTAATATTGAAAATGCACCTGATAACACTGACTGTGAAGATGGTATGTATTGTACTTCAAAATCAGGGAATGAGCCGGGTCCTGACGAGTGTAAGAATGGAAAGTGTACAGGTAAGAAAGTTGAAGATATTCCTATAGTAGGGGCGGAAGATAAAGTAAATATTGGGAAACTGGTTGACTATATCCGAGGGGGAGTTGCTGCTTTACAGTATGCTCCAGGATGT
This sequence comes from Thiohalomonadales bacterium, assembly GCA_050295955.1. GTDB lineage: Bacteria > Pseudomonadota > Gammaproteobacteria > RBG-16-57-12 > RBG-16-57-12 > JAFLJP01. The sequence continues at coordinate 100,203 of JBNKQQ010000040.1, read as the reverse complement.
GATTTTGATACGTCATTCTCTGTATCTGTTGCAACAGAAAGCTATAAGGAGTGCTGTGAAAGTAAAGATGCAGTATTGGAGGCTTTTAAGGTGTCTGGTTCTGTAGGCGTGTCAGGTGGGACTGACTGTTATTGGACTGCGCCTTTACCTATTGCAGCAGGGACCATAAGACTGGGTATTACTGTCGGAGGATCTGTTTCTGGAGCATTTTCTGGGTCGGGCCATGATTCTGATTGTGAAGAAAATTGTGGCTGGTCAGTGAGTGGTGGAGGAAAAGTTACTGCGCAAGGGGGGATTGCGGGAATTGTCCTCAGTCAAGATGTACTGCTTGTTACCGGCGTTATACAAGGAAATGGTAAATATGATGGCAAGTTAGATTGTCAGGGGCTGTCAGGTGGAGGGTGTTTTGGACCTGTTATGGGTGTGGGAACAGTTACCTTCGGTGGGCTGTTTAGTCAGGAATTTAGTTTCCCAATATATGATGGGCAAATCTGTTTCTAAATAGTTGATTATATCTATGTTTCATTTTAATAAGTGATATGCAGAGATATTGATTTGTAATAACTATGATATTGCCGTTGGTATATGGCAAACATGAGGATTCATAAATATGAAGTTATTTAAGCTGTTGGCATTTCTTTGCATTCTAAGCTTAGGAAGTCCGGTAATGGCAGAATCATTTACTATCGATTTCTATCCTGATGATGATAAAAGTACAGGTAACCCTATATCACTGACATTAATTGGTGAACGTTATAAAAGTAATACCTACTTATCTACTGTTAAGGGAAATGCCTCTCAGGGAATTTTGAAGCTAAAGAAATTTATTGATATGAATAAATTAGGTGATGTTGATGAGATTGCTAAACTATGGGCTCCAGATGAGAGAGCTAGAGTGGTTAATCTATTGTCTGATTCCGAATTATTGAATAAGAATAAAAAATCCTTTGAATATATTGTTAAATCTAGATTGATAGCAAAGATCCAGTATGGGCAATACACTCTTTATGTCGTAGAGCATGAATCAAAGTATTCACCGTCATATTTGAAAATATACCCCTTGGTTGGAGAGGGTGAAGATATGTATATGACAAATGCCCTGTCCAAGGATTTTATATATTCGCAACTGGTATTTGGGTTATCGCAAAAAATAAAGTAGCCATATGGCCAAGGGACTATGTCAGGAAAATTGACAATATTAAATTGTGATCAAATATATCTATTGGAAGAGCCAAGAGTTATTAATGATGTACATATCGTCATACAAGTATTGATTACAGGTTTAATAGTCATTTTTTCTTGTTTTGGTCTTTGGTGGGTTGCTGGGGCTTATATGTCTAGTGTCTTGGTATTCAGTCACTATTTGGTTGGTGCTATTTGCATTGCTGGTCTTATTTATATGGCCTATGAATATTCTCGATGTAAACGATGGGTGAGTTATGCGGCCAATCAAGATGGTGTTTTTCTCAACAATCGTTGCCATGAATTTATATTTTTCTCATGGGCAGATGTTGGAAATATAGAGATAGGAGTAACTTCTTCTGGTGATGCTTCTGGAAAAGGACTCTATTTCGAGGTCCGTTTGGGTGAAGAAGAAAGAAGAGAGCTTTTTAAAGGTGATGTTAGTTTGGCAATGAGCATGCCAAATGAGAAAGGCTATTATCGAGTGCTATATAAAAATTCATATCGTCCATTGCATAAAACTATAAAGCAGTTAGAAGAACTTAGGAAGATTTGGGAAGGCGGCCTGGGAAATAGATCTAGTAGTTAGATATATGTAAGGGCGGAGTGATTTTGGGCAATATTTGTATTAATGTGTTTTTTCCAAGGTCAATAATTAATAATTTAGGAACTAGGAAGTTAAGGGTATGGTAGGCAGATTACCACTTTGTAAATTGATGGCAATGTTATTTCTATTGAGCATTACTGTAAATAGCTACGCGGTAGAGCTGAATGAAAAATGTGTCGTAAATGTTCTCAATCGTACCATTCAGGTGGCTAAAGATGGTACGTGGGAAATGCCTAATACTCCTTCAACTATGGGGCAAATCCGTGCTCGAGTGACATGTGTAGAAGATGGCATCACATATTCGGGGCAAACTGAGTTTTTCTCTGTTTCAGAGAATAAAAGAACCATCGCAGGTGCTTTTAATTTTGAATCTAGTCAATTGCCACCAACGTCTCTTAATATTACTAATCCTGGAGTGATAAGTTTTTCTGGTATAGGGGAAACAGTACTACTAAATGTGGTTGCTAAATATGCTGATGGAAAAAGCCAAGATGTTACAGCTAGTGAATCAGGTATCAATTACTCATCTTCAAATCCACTGATTGCATCAGTTGATAGTAATGGCCAAGTCGTAGCTCAGAGCATTGGAAATGCTTTCATAACGGCGCGCCTGGATGGCGTGATCGCAGTTAAAAGCCTTTCTATTTCAACGTTAGGGGATGCTGACAATGATGGCTTGCCTGATGAATATGAGAGTGCTAATGGGCTTAATCCGAATGATCCCATTGATGCTCATGAAGATCATGATAATGACGGATTAAGTGCGTTGGATGAATTCAATGCCGGTACGGATATTAATAAAGCAGATACCGATGGTGATGGTATTCTCGATGGCGAAGAGCTTGTTCCTGGTGAAGATGGTTATGTGAGTAACCCACTACTGATAGACTCTGATAACGATGGGATTCCTGATGCCCTTGAGGTGGCATATTCTACAGATCCATCAGACCCTAATGATTACGACTATGAGGCAGTGGTTGTTAATTTATCTGTATCACCCAGTTCATTCGTATTAATTAACAATACAATTCAGCCTGAGGAAATTGGGCAGCAATTAACAGTCACAGGTGAATTGATTGATGGGTCGACTATTGATTTGAGTAGTACGTCCAGAGGGACTAATTACAGTAGTAGCGATCTGAATGTCTGTAATTTTGGTCTCGATGATGGCTTGATATATGGGACGAGCCAAGGAGCATGTTCAATAACGATTACTAATGGTGCATTTGAGCAAGTTGTTACTGCAGATGTGTCTACATTTAATCCTACTGCATTGTCGATAATCCCGATTCCAGGTTTTGCAAATAATGTTGATGTCGAGGGCGACTATGCATATGTGGCATCTGGTGATAGGGGGTTGGCTATTGTCTATTTGGGAGATAGAAGTAGCCTTACTATATACAGCGGTGTTGATACTGATGGAACAGCGGTTGATGCTAAGGTTAAAGATGGATATGTTTATCTAGCAGATGGGGAGATGGGAATTAAAATAATTGATGCCCGAGACCCTCTACAACCGATATTAGTAAGCCAGGTTGAAACAGAGGGGTTTGCTGAGGATATACAGATATCTGATAAATACCTTTATGTTGCTGATGGCATTGCTGGTATGCATATTATTGATATTACGGATATTGAAAATCCTTCGATACTCAGTAGTGTAACCGGCATCGGTATAGTAAAAGGGATTGATGTATCAGGGAGAACGGCTTACGTTGGAGGTTCTAAAGGAATTTATTCCATTGACATCACAATTCCAAGTTCTCCTTTGATATTAGGTCATGTTGCATTTAGTAATGTTAAAGATATTTTTGTTTACGACCAACATGTATATGTTGCTGCATATCGTTCTGGATACGCAGTTGTTGATTCATCAGATCGAGAAAATTTGAGTATCGTTAGTCGAGGGACAAGCTTTTTTCCGCGGGATGTTGCTGTGGATTTAGATATGGCATTCTTTTCTGATCAAGCTTTTCCTGGTTTTATTCCATATCTGAATGTGAAGGATCCTGCTAATTCAATATATCAAGGGCTAATTGATTTAACTTCTTTGGGGAGATATAGCGGTACCGGTATCGATATAGATCAGCAATATATCTATATTACTGCTGATGCGTATGGGGTTAATTCCGACTACGGTAATACCGGTGCAACAGCCCTAATGATAGCCCAGTATCGCCTTATTACTGACAGTGCAGAGATTCCACCTGAAGTTAAAATTATTAATCCCATAAATGGGCAAGGGTTTGCTCAAGGTACGGAAATTCAAGTAACTGTTGACGCAGCTGATGATGTTTTTATTCATAGTGTAGAGCTGTTAATAAATGGTGAGTCAGTCGCAATCTCTCGCGGTCCTAATTATACATTTAGGTATAAATTACCTAATGAGCTGGGTGAAATTGATATTTCCGCAATGGCTTATGATATGGGGGGGAATAGTGCAAAAGCTGATAGTGTTACGGTCCTAGTCGAAGTCGATAGCGATGGTGATGGTTTAAGTGACAGACAGGAAACAGATGAACTAAAGACTGATCCAAATTCTAGTGACACGGATAATGATGGGTTAATCGATGGTGTGGAGGTTGAATATGGGACTGATCCATTAGATTTCGATACGGATAAAGATGGCCTAAAAGATGGTGATGAGGTTTTACAAGGTACTGATCCACTTAATCCCGATGGCGTGCCACCTGTTGTGGTTTCTATTCAACCAAATACATCTCTGCTGTACCTGGGAATCTCAGGTTCTATCGTGGTTGAATTTAGCGAGGAGTTAAACCCATTTTATCTCACTGAAGAGCAAATCATTATTTCAAATGGGAGTGGGAATATCTTTGATCCCAATATTGTATATCTTTCTGGTGATAAAAAGTCTCTAATTATTCAAGAGATAAGAGGCTATTTTGCTGATGGTAAGCAGTACAGCGTCAGTATTAATGGCGTGAGGGATATGGCGGGGAATCGGTTAGCAGAACCATATGAATTGTCATTTTTTACGAATCTAACACCACCTAGGGTAATATCTAACTCATTTGAAAGTAATAATGAGAACTTGCCTGTCAATACCCGTATTTCTCTGTTCATGAGTTCAGGAATTGATCCTGCAACACTGACTAGTGATAGCTTCTATCTGTATTCTGAGGACGATATATCTGGAGTGAGTGTGTCAGGGCAGATTCAGACAAGTGCGGATAGTAAAGAGCTGATTTTTGTGCCTGATGAGCCCTTAATGCCGGGGATGTATTACCGGATCTCTTTGACGAACAATGTCAAGGATTATGCTGGAAATAAGTTGAAATATAACTATTATCGTGGTTTTTCTACGTCTCCTCATGGTGATGTGGATATGGATAGCCCTATAGTGGTTTCGACGTCTATCCATCAAATGGAAGATGCTTACCCTGTAAATGGAAGTTTAAATATTCGGTTCGATAATCCTGTTACATACAGCTCAATTCATAATGTGACGTTGAGCGTAGATGGAGTTCAGGTGCCCATTGAATACGATATGTTAGATGGATATCAAACAATATCACTATTGCCGAAAAGTCCATTAATTGAAGGCAAACAATATGTGATTTCTATTAGTGGTGTAGAAGATATCAGTGGCAATGTGTTCGCAGGAAATGAAACTATTTCATTTGTGACAACCAGTGCTTTGCCCTCGAGTTGGATAAGCACTAAATGTGACGGGCCAGTGTTTAGCCAATCTTATTCACCGGTTGGTACTCCAATTTCAATTTCTACAACGTTGCCAGTTGATGTAACAAGCATTGCAGATGGAAGTATTTATTTATGGATGAATAATGGTTCCTATACTCGACTTGAGTCGGATGTTACTGTCGATTCATCTGGCCAGATTATTACATTAGTACCACATCAGCCTTTAAAGCCTGAATATAAGTATACTTTGCAAGTAACTAGCTCTGCACGTGCTATAAATCGTAGATCTCTGGGGTCTTCCACCTGTAGTTTTGTAACAGGTGGTGATGTGGTTGAGGTGGATACACAGTCACCGACTGTCTCTTTATCATCAGTAACAAGTGATGAGATGTTGAAAGTTACTTCGCCTGTGCTGTCATTGATGTTTGATGAGCTTCTTAATCCTGAATGCATTAATGCCAATACTGTCTATTTATTAGAAAACGGTGTGCGCATTGATTCCGCCGTTATTATTCTGAATGATGGCAGAACATTGGGTGTTAATGTTGAAGGTGGGCTGACACCCGGTTCAAATTACACACTTAACGTTGACGGGGTGTGTGATTTCAATATGAATCAACTGGAAGGTTACAGCATGAATTTTGGCGTCTCGGCGGATGCTGTGGCAGATATTACTGCACCTATTTTGATTAGTGCAGAGCCTGAAAATAATGCTGTTGTTGTTGAGCAGGATCAGCCGATTACCTTGGTTTTTGATGAGGCTATCGATCCGTTGAGTGTTGAGTCACAACTTTCTATTGCAGATTATTATGGTCAATACACGGCAGCTGTTAATGGAAATGTGGTGACGATTTCACGCAATGATGGTTGGTTATCCAATGATTCATATTCGTTTAGTTTTAATGAAATTTCGGATTTGTCGGGTAATGCGGTATCGATTAATTATGGATTTACAACAGCACCGGATATTGACCGCTTAGCACCTGAGGTTGTGAATATTACACCAGCACCATTTGCAATGGATATTGGCCCACGAGCCAAGGTTGTTGTCACTTTTTCAGAGCCTTTATTGAGTGTGACGCCAGATATGGTGGCGTTATATGCCAATAATGAGGTAATACGACCGGATATTTACCTGTCGCCAGATAACAAGGTAGTGACACTTATTCCAAATGATGATCTTCCATTAGGGGCGAATATCTCTGTGATATTGACTGATGCTTTAACGGATAGGTCTGGCAATCCGTTGGTGGATTATGTGAGTTCATTTACTACCGCTGTCAGCCGTGAAAGGCCTTGGGTGATAGGTCAATACCCCACTTGCTACTTTAGATGCAATGCTGATGATGTAAATAAGATTGATTTACATTTGACTGCGCCGGTGGATTATGCCTCATTAGCAGACTCCTTCTTTGTGTTGGTTAACGGAGTGAAGGCCAACGGTTTGATTGAGCTTGTTGGGAATGGGCAGATTATTAGCTTTACTCCCGATCAACCATTTATGCCGGGTGATTTGGTTAAGCCTATTTTGCTAAGTACAGCCCAAAGCATTAATGGAGATCAATTCTATAGTTTCGATTATGGTGTGCTAGATTTGGCTGGGCATGATGAAGGTTTAGGTCCATGGCCTGATTTCTATAGCATAAGATCTTCAGAGAATCTGGCAAAGAATCAGGTGATTGAGATTTTGTATAGTGAGCCACTAGACCCTACAACGGTAATTAGTGGTGATACCGTGACCTTCTCACGATGGAATGAAGTTGATCAACAGTGGAATCAACTGCCTGCCGATGTGACGTTACGCGATAACGGGCGTATTGTACGTATTGTTCCCCAATCATTACTGGATGACTTTACATGGTATAGCTTTGATACGGCGCAGGGTATCACTGATATTGATGGTGAGAATCAGGATGGTTACTATTGGTACGAATTCCAAACCGGTGACTATATTGATGAGCAAGGACCTAAAGTGACCTTGATGAGTCCAACGGATGGGGCTTCTAATGTGGGGATTAATGCCACTTTCCGTGTCTTTTATGATGAGGCATTTAATCCAGTCAATATAGATTATGCAGACTATAACTATCTGGATCTTAGATGGAATAATACCGAGATTAGCTACACGCCTCGTAACTATCTTGATGCGAGCAGTACGATTGTAGCTGAAGCACCTCAGGTGACGGATCCTTCAGGTAATTTATCTGAACCTTATTCAATTACTATCAATACTGCAGAAGGTGTTGATTTGATACGGCCAAGTGTAGTTAGTCGGTTACCTGTCAATAGATCTATTGATGTGCCAGTAAATAGTATTGTTCAAATTACGTTTGATGAGCCACTTGATTTGCGTAGCACGCAAATGGCGGAGTTGTATTTGGAGAATAGTGCTGGGAGAGTGGCAACGACTACACATCTGAGCGACAATGGTAGAACGATATTGGTAGTGCCTGATGAGCCGCTATTACCTAATACTCGATATTATACTAGTGCTGATAATTCTTGGATTATCAGTGATGTAAGTGGTAATGAAAGCTATTTCTTTGGTTATGGCTTTACTACATCTGATCAGCAAGATGTATTTGCACCATCTATTGTTAGTACGACTGTCAAAGATGGAGAGACTAATGTGCCTAGAAATATTGGCTTGGCTGTGAAGTTTGATGAACTAATAGCGACTCATGCTTGGGAAAGTATCGTCCTTAATAAAGGAAGTGAGCAGATACCGGTAGAGTATCGTTATGATTATGAGAATAATGTTTTAACGCTGCTCAATAAGGATTTGTTGGACGCTAACGCAGAATATAGCCTTGTAGTTGGTAATGTCGAAGATATTTCTGGGAATGCTCTAGATATACCTTATACAATAAATTTTGTGACAGGTAGCGGTGTTGATGTAGTAAGTCCAAAGATTTCTGCGAGTACTTTCTCTACAGAAATTACCACTTTTGCTTCCAATGTGAGTGCTGTGCCTGGCAATACGCAGATTCAAGTGCTTTTTGATGAGCCTATTGATACAACAATATTTGATCCGAGTAATTTCACATTCGAAAGATATATCAGCTCATGGTCAAGATCTGTCGTTCCAGGAAAGGTGTTATTTAGTGAGGATCGAACAATACTCTCCTTTGAGCCAAGTGAGTCTCTATTGGAGAATAGTAAATATCGGCTCGCGCTTGTACGTGATGGTGTTACTGACTTAGTGGGAAATACACTGTCTTATGCATACAACTCTTGGTATAGGACGTTTACAGCTTCTGCTGAGGTTGATTTAACAGCGCCAGTGATTAATGCAACGAATTTTGTAAATGATGAGATAAATGTTTCTACTGGCATAAGTTTATTGTTTGCAGCAGATGAGCATTTGAGCCCATTATGCGTTAATGACTCGACAGTGAAACTTTATTCTGGAGATGTTGAGGTTGATATTGACATATTGGTTAATTCAGATCTGCAACGCTTTAGTGTTACACCTGTGAATACATTGCTTCCAAATTCCGCTTACTCACTTTCAATAAATGGGGTGTGTGATTTTGCGGGTAATGTGAACAATGCTATGGCATTAGGATTCACAACAGGAAATTGATATGAAAAGGATTCTTGTTTTTTCATTACTTGTGGGTGTGGTGACGCTGATCGGTTATCAGGTGTTGCGTGAGGATGATCGTGATGGTTTAAGTGCGATTGGGAATGATGGGGATGCAAAATATTCCGAAAGCAATGACGTGAGCTTGGCACCTAATGATCAGAACTTATCTCGGAATAGGGAGGGAGCTCTGCTTGATGGCGGGGAGATCCATCAGGTTCACGCTGGTAGAGATAAGTCATCAGCGCCACCGCCACGTTTCCCCCATGTCGCAGTACCGAGAGACCGTAGTGAAGATATTTTGTCAGGTGATGAAGTGCTTCAGGTAAAAAGTGTTATTGATGAAACAGATAAAGAAATAAAGCGGTATATTTCCGAGTTTAATGATAATTTGTCTGATTTATCAAAAAGGGATGAGATTCAAAAGAAATATGTCGCTATCACACCTGAATACCATGATAGTGTATTAAAGCTCGTCAAACACGAATTACAGCAATGATGCAATCTTTCCTGCTTCGGTGGAGATTATCCTATTGGTTAGGATAATCTTCTGGGGGGCAGAGTAAACCGAAAAATTCTACTACCTACCTTTCTTCTGCTTGCTTTGTTAAATAATCATCCCGTTTTAGGCTTTTGGATTGATTGTTTCTCCACATCATTTACAATGAGAATCATTTGCGTCTAAAAGCGCATTCCTTGCCAACTTGAAGTAAGTGGTTTATGTCCATGCAGCAAGCAGTACAGGCTCCTTCGATAATCTCCCGGCTATTTGCCCAGGGGTGGCGGCTTTCCGCTTTTGCTATCTCCCTGGCGGTATTGATGCCGGTGGTGGTTATTCTCTGGTCGCTGTTTTCCCCTGATCCAGAGGTTTGGCAGCATCTGAGTGAAAATCTGTTATGGGAGTTACTGGGTAACACTTTCTGGTTGGTGTTGGGGACGGCGGTCGGGACTTTGATAGTGGGCATCTCCCTGGCGTGGTTGACTGGGGTGTGTGAGTTTCCTGGGCGTAAAGTTTTTTCTTGGGCATTGATGTTGCCTTTGGCAGTACCTGCTTATGTGACTGCCTTTGTCATGGTGGGCATCTTTGATTTTACCGGCCCGATCCAGACCTTTATGCGGGATACCGGCATCGATTGGCAACCACCAGAGATTCGCTCTTTGGGGGGACTGATTCTGGTTATGGTGCTGGCCTTCTATCCCTATGTCTATTTGATTGCCCGTAATGCCTTCGCTACTCAGGGCAAGCGCGCTCTGGAGGCTGCTCAATCCTTGGGATATAGCCAGCGTGCGGGTTTTTTTCGGGTGGCTTTACCGATGGCACGTCCCTGGATTATTGGTGGGGTGATGCTGGTGATTATGGAGACCCTGGCGGACTTTGGTACGGTTTCAGTCTTCAATTACGACACCTTTACCACGGGTATCTATAAGGCGTGGTTTGCCATGTTTTCACTACAGGCGGCTTCCCAGCTTGCCTCTATCCTGATTATCTTTGTTTTTATCATTGTATTGTTGGAGCAGCAGGCCCGAGCCCGAATGCGCTACACCACGGTGGGAAAAACGGCAGGCAGTCAGGAGCGTATACAGCTGAATGGGTGGCGTGGTTGGGCGGCCACTGGTTTTGCTTGCCTGGTGATGTTGCTGGCATTTGTGGTGCCGATGATCCAATTGGGTATTTGGGCTAGCGAGGTGGTGATGGAGGATTTTGACAGCCGCTACTTCGATTTCTTGTGGCACTCTCTGTTGTTGGCTGCACTTGGTGCAATGCTAGTGGCGACTGCTGCAGTAATTTTGGCGGTGGCTAATCGATATTATTCCGATACCGGTACCCGGATTATGGTGCGGGTGGCGACTTTGGGTTACGCCTTGCCGGGTCCGGTATTGGCAGTGGGCGCGTTTATCCCTATTGCCTGGTTTGATAACCAATTGAAGGCTGGTTTGTCCCTATTTGGCTATGATGGAGGGCTGATATTGCAGGGCACCATGGTGACCATGTTGATTGCTCTCTGTATCCGTTTTATGGCGGTCGGTTTTAGCCCGGTGGATGGCAACTTGCAGCGTATTACCCGTTCAGTGGATGAGTCGGCCCATAGTTTAGGAAGTAGTGGTTTGAACCTGTTGCAGCGGGTGCATCTGCCGATTCTGCGGGGTGGCTTGTTTACTGCCATGACTCTGGTCTTTGTGGATGTGATGAAAGAGATGCCCATCACGCTGATGACCCGTCCTTTTGGCTGGGATACCCTGGCCGTAAGAGTATTTGAAATGACCGCCGAAGGTGAATGGGAGCGTGCTGCGCTACCTTCAGTCGCCATCGTGCTGGCTGGATTAATCCCGATAATTCTGATGAATCGCCATGCCCAACACTGATAATTTGCTTGAATTGAATAGCATTACCCAACGCTACGGCAATACGACCGTGGTGAAAGAGATGAGTCTGGCATTACAGAGTGGCCAGATTGGCTGTCTGCTTGGCCCTTCCGGCTGTGGGAAGACGACGGCATTGCGTTGTATTGCCGGTTTTGAAACTGTGCAGTCTGGAGAGATCCGCTTGGCAGGTAATACCATCGCCAATGGTAAATATCACTTGGCGGCAGAGAAACGCCATATCGGTATGGTATTTCAGGATTATGCGCTGTTCCCCCATATGACAGCAGCACAGAATATCGCCTTCGGATTGCAAACGCAGAGCAAGGTGGAGCAGCAGGAGCGGGTTACTGAGATGCTGGAGCTCATCGGGCTGTCAGGGCAGGGGGGACTCTATCCCCACGAGCTATCCGGTGGCCAACAGCAACGTATTGCCCTGGCGAGAGCGCTGGCCCCCCGTCCAAAGCTATTGCTGTTGGATGAGCCTTTCTCCAATCTGGATGTGACCCTGCGTGAGCGCCTCTGCCTGGATGTGCGTGACATCCTTAAGCAGGAGCACGCTACGGCTATTATGGTGACCCACGATCAGCAAGAGGCATTTATGATTGCTGATGTGATTGGGGTGATGAATGAGGGCAAAATCCAGCAGTGGGATAGTGCCTATAATCTATATCACTTACCGGCTAATCGCTTTGTGGCAAACTTTATCGGTGAAGGAGTCTTTCTTCCTGGAAAGGTGTTGGCTGATGAGCAGGTGCAGATTGAGCTGGGCATCATCGAAGGGGAGTTTGATTCACCTTGTTGCGCTGATTGTGGTGTTGATGTGCTGCTGCGTCCTGATGATGTAGTCCACGATGATAGTAGTTCCCTGCAGGCGGTGGTGAAGGCTAAGGCATTTCGTGGTGCTCAGATTCTTTATACCCTGCAACTGCCTACCGGCTCGGAGCTCTTGTCGCTGGTGCCCAGTCACCACAATCACCCTATTGGTGAGCCGATTGGCATCAAGCTGGATACCGATCATGTGATCACTTTCCGGCGCTGAACTATGTTTTCGGTTACCTAATTTTGCCTTAATGAATCGCTAGTTAGATCCCGTTTTATTTTTTCTGTAGCCCTACCAAAATTTTGATTTATGGTGGGGCTTGAACCTGTTGTGCCAATCCCGTAAAGTGCCACCATGATATCACCTTCCTTTGTACATCTCCGCGTTCACAGTGAATTCTCCATGGTGGACGGCATGGTGCGCATCAAGCCATTGATTGGCGCTGTTGCTGACGCCGGAATGCCCGCCATCGCCCTTACTGACCAGAGTAATATGTGTGGTCAGGTAAAGTTCTACAATGCTGCCATGGGAGGCGGGATAAAGCCGATTATCGGGTGTGATATTTGGCTGGAGAACGAAGAGGAGCCCAATCTGCCGTTTCGTATGTTGCTGCTGGCCAAGGATCAGCAGGGCTATATGAATCTCAAGGAGATTATCTCTCTCAGCTACACTCAGGGACAGCACCATGGCAAGCCCATTGTGCGACACGAGTGGATTATCCAGCGGCGTGAAGGGTTGATTGCTCTCTCTGGAGGGCGTGAAGGGGAGATTGGTAAGGCGCTGCTTGCGGGCAAGAGTGATATTGCCCAGCAGCTGCTGGAAGGCTGGTTGGAGATCTTCCCTGATCACTTCTACCTGGAGTTCTCCCGTACCGGTCGTCTCGATGAAGAGAGCTATTTGCATATGGCGGTGGAGCTGGCCGCGAAGACTGATACCCCGGTGGTGGCGACGAATGAAGTCTGCTTCATTAAGAAGGACGATTTTGAGGCCCATGAGGTACGGGTCTGTATCCATGATGGCCGCGTATTAGATGATCCTCACCGACCCAAGAAATATTCCGAACAGCAATATCTGCGAACACCTGCTGAGATGGCAGAGATCTTTGCCGATATTCCTGAGGCGCTGGAGAATACGGTTGAGATTGCCAAGCGTTGTAATGTGGAGATCCACCAGGGCACCTATTACCTACCCAGGATCAATCCTCCTGAGGGGATGGATATCAACGACTATTTTCGCCATCTCTCTAAAGAGGGTCTGGAGGATCGTCTCGACTTCCTGATTGGTCGTGATGACCCTGAGTTTGAAACCAAACGTAAACCCTACGATGAGCGTTTGCAGGTGGAGCTGGACGTTATCATCCAGATGGGTTTCCCCGACTACTTCCTGATCGTTGCCGACTTCATTAAATGGGCCAAGGATAACGGTGTGCCGGTAGGCCCTGGTCGTGGATCTGGTGCCGGCTCTCTGGTGGCCTATGCACTTTTGATTACCGATCTTGACCCTCTGGAATATGACCTGCTGTTCGAGCGATTCTTGAATCCCGAGCGTATCTCCATGCCCGACTTCGATATCGACTTCTGTATGGAGGGGCGGGATCGGGTTATCGACTATGTGGCCCAGCACTATGGACGCGATAAGGTTTCACAGATCATTACCTATGGAACCATGGCCGCTAAGGCGGTTGTGCGGGACGTAGGCCGGGTAATGGGTCATCCTTATGGCTTTGTGGACCGCATCTCCAAGCTGATCCCTTTCGAACCTGGTATGACCCTTTCCAAAGCAATGGAGATGGAGCCAGAGTTCAAGCGCGAGTACGAGGAGAATGAGGAGGTTACCGAACTCCTTGATATGGCTTTCAAGCTGGAAGGCCTGACTCGTAATGCCGGTAAGCATGCCGGGGGGGTGGTAATCGGCCAGGAGGCGCTGACCACCTACGCACCACTCTATTGTGAAGAGGGTGGCGGATCTCTGGTAACTCAGTTCGATAAGAATGATGTGGAATCCGTTGGTCTGGTGAAGTTTGACTTCCTGGGTCTACGGACCCTCACCATCATCGACTGGGCTTTAAAGAATATCAAAAAGGCCACAGGGGAAGAGGTGGATATCGCGGCGATCCCACTGAATGACCCCGCCTCCTTTAATCTTCTCAAGGCGTGTCAAACCACGGCGGTGTTCCAGTTGGAATCCCGTGGTATGAAGGAGCTGATCAAGAAGCTCCAGCCAGACTGCTTCGAGGATATCGTGGCACTGGTGGCACTGTTCCGCCCTGGTCCGTTGCAATCGGGCATGGTGGATAACTTTATCAACCGTAAGCACGGGCGGGAGAAAATCTCCTACCCTGATTCCACCTGGCAGCACGAATCTCTGCAACCGATCCTGGAGCCTACCTACGGCATCATCCTCTACCAGGAGCAGGTAATGCAGATTGCCCAGGTGCTTTCCGGCTATACCCTGGGTGGTGCAGATATGCTGCGTCGTGCTATGGGTAAGAAAAAGCCGGAGGAGATGGCCAAGCAGCGTGCCACTTTCGAAGAGGGGGCGGTTAATAACGGCATTGACGGCGAGCTGGCCATGAAGATCTTCGATCTGGTGGAGAAGTTTGCGGGTTACGGCTTTAACAAATCTCACTCTGCGGCCTATGCATTGGTTTCTTACCAGACAGCCTGGCTCAAGGCCCACTATCCTGCGGCGTTTATGGCTGCGGTAATGTCAGCGGATATGGATAACACCGATAAAGTGGTTATTCTCGTTGATGAGTGTAACGAGATGGGGCTCAAGGTGGTGCCGCCGGATGTGAATAAGTGCGCCCATCCTTTTACCGTGTTGGATGACAATACCGTGCTCTATGGCCTGGGGGCCATCAAGGGGGTGGGTGAGGGTGCTATCGAGAACATCATCGAAGAGCGGTTGCAGAACGGGGAATATAAGGATCTGTTTGATTTCTGCAAGCGGGTGGATTTGCGCAAGGTGAATAAGCGAGTATTGGAAGCGATGATCCGAGGCGGTGCTTTGGATAATATTGGCCCCAACCGCGCTACCCTGATGCACAACATTGAAACTGCACTGCGCATGGCGGACAAGCATCACAAGGACCAGCAGGCCGGGGTGATGGATATGTTTGGCTTTGCTGAGCCAGAACCCGCCGAAGGTGAAGCGGAGGGTCACTATGAACTGATTCCGGAATGGAAGGAGGACTACCGCCTCAAACTGGAAAAGGAGACTCTTGGGCTGTTCCTGACCGGTCATCCTATTGCGCCTTATGCAGCGGAGTTACGCCAGATGGTGACCTCACGCATCGTCGATCTCAAACCCGCCAAGGGCAATAAGGTCATTGTTGCTGGGCTGGTGCTGGATATTCGAGTGATCAATTCCCGTCGGGGCAAAATGGCGGCTGTCACCCTGGATGATCGTAGTGCCCGTATTGAATTTACACTCTTTTCTGAGGCCTATGAACGTTACCGAGACTTAATCGTAAAGGATAATATCCTGGTGGTGGAGGGAGATGTAAGTCATGATGATTTTCGTGATTGCTCGCGCCTCAATTGTAAGGAGCTCTACGATTTAGGTCTGGCCAGGGAAATTTATGCCAAACGGATTGCCGTGCGTTTCGATTATCAGCAAGCGGCAAATGGATTATTACAATCCCTGGGAAGTCAGCTTGCTCCTTATCGAGAGGGACGTTGCCCTGTTGTGGTGACCTACCGCAATGCGGAGGCTGAAGCCCAGATCAGTTTTGGTCATGATTGGCGTATTCGCCCGGATGAACAGCTACTGGATAATTTGAGGGAGCTGTTGGGCAAAGAGAACGTGGAGATTGCCTATCGCTGATGGCTGTTCGGCCGTTAGCGATGGCAATCGAGCGTTAGGCAAATTGTGAATTGATTTGCTCTAGCCACTGCTGGATGCGCTCATCCGTCAACTCTTTTTGATTGTCTTGATCCAGTGGAAGTCCAACAAACTCGCCATCAATCAAGGCTTCAGAGGTGGTAAATGAATATCCCTCGTTGGGCCAGTGGCCAATAATTTCTGCGCCAGCATCTACCAGTGGCTGATAGAGTTTGTAGAGCCCATCTACGAAATTTTCGTCGTATTTCTCCTGATCTCCCAAGCCATAAAGCGCGATTTGCTTGCCGCTTAGGTCGACACTTTCCAGCTTCTCGACAAATTCGGCCCAACTTGGCTGCAGGGTTCCTGTATCCAATCCCGGTAGGATACCCATACCATAGGTGGGGGTGCCCAGAATCATCTGCTGATAGTTGCAAAATTCATCAACGGTTAGTTTGGAAATGTTGACGGGCTTATCTGACCGGTCACTGCCCAGTTGTTTGTGGATCTGTTTGGCAATACGTCGGGTATTGCCGGTATCTGTACCAAAGATAATGGCGATTTTTGACATGGAGTATTCCTGACCAGGGAATGCACAATGATTGTGCATATCGAATGTTTAATCAGTTGGGGTACACATGGGGGCATGTGTACCCCTATATATTTTAATGTGTTAAGCCATTTTGAGCTTCCCACTCGGCCAAGCTAATGACTTCTTCTGGCCAGCAGCCTACTGGTGGACCTAGTTCCAGGTTGTCATCTTCAAAGCGAGCCAGGAAGATGTCCCGTTTCTCTTTAGTCTCTTCATCGATCTCAATTTCTCCAGTATTGACCAGCACTCCCCGTGTGCCGGCTGCTGCAATGACAGCATTTTCCGGCAACTCTGGGTGAGACCCATCATTGAGTATGTCCTCTTTTGCGTAAATAACATCACCTGGTTTTAATGGGATCATATTCATGTACTACTCCTCGGCTGTGTTATGTAACAAATGCTACAAGGTGGTGGTTGGCGGTTTTTGTGAATGTTGCCTTTGTTACACCTTCAATTTATCAGTGTATGTTTTAAAAATGTTTAATTAACAATTGGTTACTGTATTTTCTGTGCTCTGGCATGGTGGCTGCATTAACCATCGCAACGAACACAGATGCAAGCTGCAATTGGTTTGCCAAGGAGAACACAATGATTAATTTGACCGAAAGTGCAGTAACAGCCGTAAGCCGTTTTATCGAAAACTCTGAGCAGCCAAATGCAGGGCTGCGGGTATCTGTAACAGGCGGAGGCTGCTCTGGTTTCCAGTATGGCCTTGCTCTGGAAGCGAATCCTAATCCTGACGATGCTATTGCCGAGTTCGGCGCTGTAAAAGTGATTGTAGACCCTGCCAGTGCTCCTATGCTGGAAGGCGTGACTATGGACTTCGTGGATGGACTCGAAGGTTCTGGTTTTAAATTCTTAAATCCAAACGCCAAGGCCAGCTGTGGTTGTGGCAACTCATTCTCTTGCTAATTAAAACGAGGCGCGAATTATGTGGGACTATTCAGAAACCGTTAAAGAACACTTTTACAACCCTCGCAATGCGGGAGAGCTGGAAGAAGCCAATGGCGTTGGGGATGTAGGCTCTATCTCTTGTGGTGATGCACTCCGTTTAATGTTGAAAGTGGAGCCAGAGACTGAAGTGATTCTCGATGCCAGCTTCCAGACCTTTGGATGTGGCTCAGCGATTGCTTCTTCCTCTGCATTGACTGAAATCATCAAGGGCATGACTCTGGATGAGGCTCTGAAGGTCAGTAATCAGGATATCGCTGATTACTTGGAAGGCCTGCCACCAGAGAAGATGCACTGTTCTGTAATGGGGCGTGAAGCACTGCAAGCAGCGGTCGCTAATTACCGCGGTGAAGAGTGGGTGGATGACCACGAAGAGGGTGCTCTGATCTGTAAGTGTTTTGCGATTGATGAAGTCATGATTGAAGAGACGGTTCGCGCTAACAACCTGACTACCGTAGAAGAGGTTACTAACTACACCAAGGCTGGCGGTGGTTGTTCCTCATGTCACGAAGGTATTGAAGAGATTTTGGCTCGCGTCATGGCGGAGCGTGGTGAGAGCTTCGATCCCAACGCTAAGCCCCAGAAAAAGGAGACCCCCACGTCAGGGATGACTCCTTTCCAGCGCATGAAAAAGATCGAGGAGATTATCGAGTCTATCCGTCCTCAGTTACAAGCTGATCGTGGTGACGTTGAGCTGGTCGATGTGGAAGGTAATACCGTGACAGTGAAAATGATCGGTGCTTGCTCTGGTTGTCAAATGGCGGGGATGACCTTAGGGGGTATTCAACAACGTCTGATGGAAGAAATGGGCGAGTTTATTAAAGTGGTTCCGGCTCAATAAAGAGGAGTGTAACGATGAGTGATGTTTATCTAGATAATAACGCCACCACCATGGTTGATCCATCGGTAGTAGAGGCTATGCTGCCCTACTTTACCGAGCAGTATGGCAACCCCTCTTCCATGCACAACTTTGGTAACAAAGTGGGACATGCGCTGAAAAAAGCCCGTAAGCAGGTACAGGATCTGCTGGGTGCTGAGCATGACTCAGAGATCGTATTTACTTCATGTGGAACTGAGTCTGATAGCACCGCAATCCTTTCTGCTCTTAAGGCACAGCCTGAGCGCAAAGAGATTATTACCTCGGTTGTAGAGCATCCTGCAATATTGAACCTTTGTCAGTATCTGGAAAAAGAGGGGTACAAGGTCCATTACCTGATGGTGGATAAGCAAGGCCGTATCGATATGGATCAGTACGCCAAAGTGTTGACTGACAAAGTGGCTGTTGTTTCTGTTATGTGGGCAAATAATGAAACTGGTACTATTTTCCCCGTGGAGAAGATGGCTGAAATGGCCCATGAAAAAGATGTCATGTTCCATACCGATGCAGTACAGGCGGTAGGTAAGATCCCTATGGATTTGAAGAATACCAAGATTGACATGTTGTCGCTTTCGGGTCATAAGCTGCATGCTCCTAAGGGGATTGGTGTACTGTATCTGCGCCGTGGTACCCGTTTCCGTCCACTGTTGCGTGGTGGTCATCAGGAGCGTGGTCGTCGTGCTGGTACTGAGCCTTCAGCTTCGGTTGTTGCACTGGGTATGGCTTGTGAAATGGCCCAAGAGCATATGCAGTTTGAGAACACCCAAGTGAAAGCGATGCGTGATCGTTTGGAGCAGGGCATTCTGGAAGCGGTGCCAAACTGCTTTGTGAATGGTGATCCTGAAGCCCGTTTGCCGAATACTGCGAACATCGCGTTTGAGTACGTTGAGGGCGAGGCGATCCTGATGCTGTTGAACAAAGAGGGAATTGCCGCTTCCAGTGGGTCGGCTTGTACTTCGGGTTCACTGGAGCCATCCCATGTAATGCGCGCTATGGGGATTCCTTATACTGCTGCTCATGGTTCGATTCGTTTTTCTTTCTCACGTTATAACACCATGGAAGATGTTGAGCGTGTGATTGCTGCTGTGCCCCCAATTATTGAGAAGCTGCGTAAGCTCTCACCATACTGGGGTGATGGCAAGCCTAAGGAGAATCCAGAGGAGGCGTTTGCGCCAACCTACGCGTAATGCTCTTTAGGGGTGTGTAAACCAGTAATGTTTTGTCTTCTAGTCGTCTCTTGTGCTTTTTCTTCTGCACGTTGCGCCCTTCGGGGCGCTTTTTTTATTTATGACGAAAACTAATTTCTATATTTCACTGATATGTAATTTCTTAATTTAATGCGCTTTCCCGCATCTTTACGAGATATTTAGCTTGAGAATTCATTGATGTGGTCGATTCAGGTATTAAAGTGCGGGAAAATTAGATGAATTCTAGTGCGGGCAGGGTTTATGAAATGTGAATTTTGCAATAAGCCAGTTTATGGTGAGGAAGGGGTCAGTATACCTGGCAAAGGACCTGCACATAAAAGTTGTCTTAAGGCTTATGAAACCATGCGCAGGACCTTCAAGGGGCTGGATATTACCGCATTGGAGGATCAGGAGCTGGCAGATTTAAAGGACTTGGTTCTCTCCGAAGAGAATGCTCGAAAGGGGGGAGATGAGGGGAGTGATATCGAGCTGTTTTAAGCTAAGCATTCGTCGAGGCTTGGGAGCGTAGGCAGTATGATGTTTGTTCCGCCTACGCTGATCCTCTCTCAATTTCAGCTTCTTTAATATTTTATAGATTACTGCTTAAAATTGCGGGTGTCCCCAGCTCTTTAATGATAGCGCCACCTGCTGCAAAGTATTGCTGCCAGAAGTGCAATAACGGTTCTAATTGGCTAGGTTGGATGTGTTTCCTTTCATCCTGGATATTTCCCAGGCCAAACATATATATTTGAGCCCCCCGCCAGTCGGCCAGTAGGTTTTTCTGGTTAACCATCTCCATTGCTGTGGCAATTTTACGCTTATCAATGCTACGACGACCGTAGAAGCTGATTACTTCACTGTTTTCCATACCATCGGAGATGATGAGTACCGTTTTATTATCAACCTCATTATTAATAAGTACACTTTCGCTAAGGCGCTTTAGGCCATACAGTAGCTCAGTTTTGGGGAGCTTGGTGTTTATCATTCCCAGGCTTTGTTGTAGCGCACTGTTGAAGCTTTGCTGTAGGGATTTATCCTGTTTGTCCAAACATGCAAGTAGGGCGGCGTTGTCCTCATCACGTAGATGATAGAGATAGGGCTCGCTGGGCTTGCTGTCTCTTACTCCCTCATAAAGCAGTTCAATATATTGTCCCTTCACATTAGGCGCAAAGCGGGCGATACGCACCAGCTCACCTCGCTGTGGATGTTCACTCAATAGCTTATTGAGATTGGCGCGCATCGTTGCGCTGAGAGGCGTGGTCTGATCGACAAAGATATAGAGTGCCTTGTTGATATTTCCCACGGGTGTTTCCAACTCCAACTGCTGGTAGCAGCTGCTATCCTCAGAATAAGCCGTTGTGATGTTGAGTAATATCAAACACAGGGTTGTGAAAAAAAGGTTGCTAGTGCGGTTTTTCATTCTCATCTGCCTATGGTTTCGCTGCTAGGATTAACAGCAAGTAGTATGCCATGAGGTTATCTATTTATCGGACTGACTAATCAGGAGATGAGTTGGAATAGCTTTTGCACCTCCCTCACCAGATAAGGCAAATCGGCAACGGTTTTCCGACACCGTAACAGACACTAACGCTTTAGGAGCGTCTTATGAAGAGTTTTGCTCAAATTCCCCTGTTATTGTCAGCAGTGGTAACCCTGTTAATCAGCGGCTGTGTGGCACCTCCATCCACAGAAAATGCCAAGGCTTCGGAGTTGTTGGCCAGTGAACAAGACAAGAGTACTGAAAAGAAGACAGACCTCTATTTTGAAAGTGAGATGAGTAAGCCAGTGGGCACTATGGTTATTACAGCGAGGGGGTGGGGGGCGCCACCTAAGCAGTATTACCCGGAAGGAAATCGCCGCTTGATGGCAATGCGGGCGGCAAAGCTTGATGCATATCGTTCGTTGGCGGAACGGATTCATGGTTTGCGTATCTGGGGTGGTACCACTATCGGTGAGATGGTGTTAGAGCAGGATGAATTTAAAGTGCTGCTGGATGCCTATGTGGTGGGGGCTAAGGTACTGAGCATTATGCCGCAAAAAGACGGTAACTATGAGGCGATAGTTGAGATCGAGGTGGATCGTGATTTTCTCTATCGGGCGTTGGCTAACCGTAAGGATCTACTGAATGTACCGCCGGAATATGGCGCACTACCCAAAACTGCCTATGAACAACAAGCCATGGGAGTGACCAAGGATACAGAGGCAGAAAAAGTCGAGCAGGCCAAAGCGCGTAGCCGCGCTAACTTCTATTTCTCAGATTAGATAGGAGTAAGTTATGTTGTTGCGCACACTATTGATACTGTTACTGCTGGGATGGGCTTTACCTTTACAGGCGAAGCTGGTGGAGGCGGATGGTGAGGCTGTCATTGAGAATGCCGCCAAGGGCAAAGCGCGGGAGATCGCGATTCAACAGGCGATACGCCAAGCACAGCTGCAGACCCTGGCACTCGTGGATAGTGCCAGCATGATCTCTGGCAATAGTATGATGATTGATAGTGCTAAGGTGAGTGCTGCAGGGCTGGTTAAAGATGTGGTGGTGATAAAAGAGTGGGAGATGGATGATATCTACTATGTGCGTATTCGCGCCCAGGTTGTTGAGGAGAAGCTACGCCTGCCAAGTAATGCTGCCCGTTATCGGAAGAAGATCTCAGTCGCACAATTTGCGGTGCAGGATCGTCGCCAGATCTATGATATGCCTAATATTGAGCTTCAACTGGCCCGTGAACTTCAGCGTCGTTTGGAGAATACGGGATTGGTGTTGGCTCATGATGCTGCAGACTATCTGTTGGATGAGCAACAGAGCTACCTATTGGACGGTACACCAGTAAGTTATCAGCGTGTGGTGAGCCGTCTGGCAAATCAGCTAGGTAGTCAGTTCGTGATCTCTGGAAATATTGTGGATATGGGGGTTGATGAGGGCTGGGTGCGAGATACCCGTCATTTTGTTGTGGATGTAGCCGTCCATGATGGACTATCAGGTGCTTTAATTTCACGCCATCGAGTTAATGAGCGGGTGGGCGGTGCAGGCCATTACGACAGTAGTATGGTATTTGGAAGCGTTGAGTTTTTGACGAGTAATTATGGTGAAGTGCTAGACCATGCGCTGGATGGGTTGACCAATAAAATTGTTGAGGATCTGAGTATCTTGCCATTTTCTGCCAAGGTATTAGAGGTGGAAGGGCGTAAAGTGACTATCAATGCGGGCGCCATTTCGCTAATGGGGGTGGGTGATACCCTGATGGCCTATCAGCTGGAAAATCAGCCAACCTATGATCAGTCCGGCATCCGCTATCTGGGGATTAAAGAGAGTCCAACTGCTTCAATGGTTATCAGGGTAGTTCAGCCACAGTTTTCTATTGCAGAACTTGAATCCGACGAGGTGGCCATGAAGCCAGGCGATATTGTTCGCTTTGGCTGGTAGGGATGGAGATTGCAGCACCACGAGCCTGCTGGCTATGGTGCGTATGGTTAAAGGCTAGAGCACCCATCTCCAGTGCCTTTAGTGTCTTTTTTAGAGTAATTGTCTGATGCAGCCAGCGTATTCAAAATTACCCTCTTCTGCCCCGTTGCTACGCCGAGTGATCTCAATGACTGCTTTGAGTGGTGGTACCACGGACTTTTCAGGTGTGATATTGATATCAATGAGAGTGCCCGTTTCGATGTTGGTTTCAGAGCGAAACATTACACCGCCAGCACTTAGGTTGATGCATTGACCAGTGTAGAGTGTCTCATCACCATGGATTTTGAAGTTGAGTGGGCAGTCTGCGGCCATGCGGAAGTAATCCCGCTTTTCATCATAATCTCTCGACATAGTCTTCCCCAAATAAGCGTTGTACTTTGATACCAAATATCATCTTTCCAGACAAGGAGTTTCTCTAATTAGGCGAATCTTGCAAAGATGGTTGCAAGTCATGTAAGGAAGGGTAGAATGAACCCCGGTTAGATCATGGTTATTAATGTGAACACCTCAACTATATTTAGGAGTTAACGGTTTGTTTGGTCAGGTAAAGTCCCTGATACAGCGTGTATTCGCCAAGGATCAAGATTCCCCTTCACAATCTCCACAGATTATTGTCCGTGATAAGCACAATATCTCACGCGACAGCATCAGTGAAAATGCCCTTAAAGTTCTTTATCGACTGAAATCAGAAGGATATGAGGCCTATCTGGTGGGTGGTGGAGTACGGGACCTGTTATTGGGGCGTGAACCCAAAGATTTCGATGTGGCCACCAATGCCCGTCCTGAAGAGGTAAAAAGGGTTTTCCGAAATTGCCGCTTGATTGGCCGTCGTTTCCGTTTGGCCCATGTCTTTTTTGGACGAGAGATTATCGAAGTGGCCACTTTCCGAGGCAATGGAAAGTCGGGGGATGAGCGGCGAAATGAAGAGGGGATGGTTATCCGGGATAATGTCTACGGTACTCTGGAAGAGGATGCCTGGCGTCGCGACTTCACTATTAACTCTCTCTACTACAACATCAAAGATTTCTCTGTGGTGGACCATGTTGGGGCTATGGCGGATATCAAAGCTGGGCGTCTGCGCATCATCGGAGATGCTAAAGAGCGCTATCGGGAAGATCCTGTGCGGATGCTTCGGGCGGTACGTTTTTCTAGCAAGTTGGGTTTTGTGATTAGCCCTGAGACGGCAGATCCCATACTAGAGTGCGCATCATTTATGGAGTCGGTCTCGTCAGCACGCTTGTTTGATGAGATGTGTAAGCTGTTCCTGCATGGCCATGGCGTAAATACTTTCGAGCAACTTCGTCACTACAATCTATTTGGTTACCTCTTTCCTCAGGTCGAAAAGGCGTTGGAAGAGCAGGATCATGAATTTCCCAAGTTGTTCATTGCCCGAGGCCTGGAAAATACTGACAAGCGTGTTGAGGAAGGTAAACCGGTAATCCCCGCTTTCCTCTTGGCCGTACTGTTGTGGGAGCCTATGCGTACCTTAGTGGATGATAAGCGCCAACAGGGGCTGCGCCCTATTCAGGCGTATCAAGAAGCGGCGGATGAGATTATCAGTCGGCAGGTGAAAACCATTGCCATGCCACGCCGTGTATCCATGCAAGTCAAAGATATTTGGATCATGCAGGCGCGTTTGGCGATGCGCCGCGGTAAGAAGGTTTTTGAGTTATTGGCAAATCCCCGCTTCCGAGCCGCCTTTGATTTTTTGCAGTTGCGCCATCAGAGTGGTGAAGAGGTTAGTGAACTCTATGAATGGTGGGCAGCATTTCAAAATGGAGACCATGCTGAGCAGGAGCAGTTATTGAGTCAACTACGCCAGCAGGAGAAGCGAGAAGGAGGTAAAAGGGGACCACGCCGTCACCGTCGTGCACCTAATCGCCGTCGCCGTCGTCCACAAAGTGATCACCCGGGTGAGTGATACCGTTCTTGCCTACATAGGCATTGGCAGCAATCTGCAGGAGCCGGTGGCCCAGGTGAAACAGGCTATTGAGGCGTTGAAACAGCTGCCTGAGTCACAATTATTAACGGCTTCCAGTCTCTATGGTAGTAAGCCCATGGGACCTCAGGATCAACCTGACTATGTAAATGCTGTTGCACTGATGAGTACCGCCTTGCCTCCGCTAACACTGTTGCAAGCCCTGCAGGAGATTGAACACCAGCAGGGGCGGGTGCGGCTGAGGCGCTGGGGAGAGCGGACGCTGGATCTGGACTTGTTGTTGTATGGTGAGCAGCAGATCAATATCCCTGAATTGATTGTTCCCCATATCGGTATTGCCGAGCGTAATTTTGTGCTCTACCCACTTCAGGAAATATCCCCTAATTTGGTAATTCCTCAGCTGGGTTCTCTCGATAACCTGCTGGCTAACTGTCCCCGTGATGGGTTAGCGCTTTTGGGTTCTTAAGCGATTCAGTTCAGCGTCGGCTCTCTAGGCTTACCTCTCTACCCATTAATGTTATAGTTCTCATTCAGCAATAGCCCGTAACTGGAGTCATTATGAGTTCATTAATCACCGCACATACCTTGAAACAGATGAAGGCTGAGAGCCAGCGTTTTAGCTGTCTGACTGCCTATGATGCCAGCTTTGCTCAGTTGGTTACAGAGGCGGGGGTAGAGGTTATTCTGGTTGGAGACTCCCTGGGAATGGTGGTGCAGGGGCAGGAGAGTACTCTTCCGGTTACGATGGAGGAGACGATCTATCACTGTCGGGCAGTACGTCGTGCTTCTGGGAATAGCCTGGTGATGGCAGATATGCCTTTCATGAGCTGTAATACGCCTATAGAGGCCCTGTATAACGCTGGGCGTTTAATGAAGGAAGGAGGTGCTCATATGGTAAAGCTGGAGGGTGGCGCCGCAATGGCAGAGAGTGTGAAGCTCCTTAGCCAGCATGGTGTACCAGTGTGTAGTCATTTAGGGTTATTGCCACAATCGGTATATAAAATCGGTGGCTATAAGGTGCAGGGGCGCGATGAGGCCTCAGCCGAGGCGATGTTGGCCGATGCATTGGCCTTGCAGCAGGTGGGAGCGGATATGTTATTGCTGGAGTGTGTGCCAGCAGCTCTGGCTAAACGCATTAGTGAAGCGGTTGAGATTCCTGTAATTGGTATCGGTGCCGGTGGTGGTTGCGATGGCCAGGTGTTGGTGATCTATGACATGTTGGGAATTACCCCTGGCAAGCGTCCCAAATTTTCGAAGAATTTTCTACAGGAAGCAGAAGATATTCCCTCAGCCTTGCGAAATTATGCAGAGGCGGTAAAATCCGGCGCCTTTCCAACCGAGCAACAGAGTTTTTAAAGGTTATCAATGAAAACAGTGCATAGCGTAGCGGAGCTACGGGATTCTCTCTTTCTTTGGCGTCAATCGGGTGAAAAAATCGCTTTTGTGCCAACAATGGGGGATCTTCATCAAGGACATTTGAGCTTGGTGCGGGAGGCCAGACAGCGTGCGACAAAGGTGGTGGCTTCGATTTTTGTTAACCCACTGCAGTTTGGCCCCAATGAGGATTTTGATGCTTACCCACGAGTGTTGGAGGCCGATAGTGAGAAGTTGGCCGAAGAGGGTGTAGATTTATTGTTTGCACCGACGGTGGCAGAGATGTATCCCAATGGCCGGGAGGGCGTTGTCCAGGTACATGTACCAAAAGTCAGTGAGACCTTATGTGGTGCTTCCCGTCCTGGCCACTTTAGTGGTGTAGCAACGGTGGTGAGCAAGCTGTTTAACATGGTACAACCTGATGTGGCACTGTTTGGAGAAAAGGATTTTCAGCAGCTACTCGTTATTCGTAAATTGACCGAAGATCTTTGTTTTTCCATTGAAATTGTGGGTGTACCCACTTGTCGTGAGGTGGATGGCTTGGCTATGAGTTCTCGTAACAGCTATCTCAATGATGCCCAGCGTGATCTGGCGCCAGCCCTCTATCGTGAGCTGCGTAAAGCTAAGAAGCAGATTGAGAGTGGAGGGAGCTGTGATTATAAAAAGCTATCAGATAGTGCCTGCGATAGTCTGAGACAGAGCGGCTTTATTCCCGATTACTTTGATGTGCGCCGAGCCAGTGATCTGGCTGAACCAACCAGTGAGGATAAGGCATTGGTGATTCTGGCAGCAGCATGGCTGGGCAAAGCCCGCTTAATTGACAATATTCAGATTACCCGTAATTGATAATCTCCCTCTAAAGGGGTGAGAAATAGCTGCTAGCTGTGTATAATGCGGCTAGTTTTATGTTTGCGACATAGGTGTTAATTTATATGTATTCAACTATGCTAAAAGCCAAGCTGCATCGGGCGACAGTTACCCATGCAGAGTTGGACTATGAAGGATCCTGTGCGATTGATAGTAATCTGCTGGATTTAGCGGGCATCCGTGAATACGAGCAGATCCATATCTACAATATTAATAATGGTGAGCGTTTTGTGACCTATGCGATACGTGCGGAGGCGGGCTCAGGCGTTATTTCGGTAAATGGTGCTGCAGCGCATAAGGCCAACCCTGATGATCTGATCATTATTTGTGCTTACGCTACGCTTAGTGAAGAGCAGTTAGTAAGTTTCAAGCCTAAGATGGTTTATTTCAAAGCGGGTGGTAACGAGGTATCCCATACCAGTAACTCGATTCCCGTACAGGCAGCATAATTTTATGTATATTTTCTGAAACGCCGGGCTTGTCCCGGCGTTTTAGTTTATGGTGAGAGAAAAATGTGTTTTTCAATTCTTCAGGCAGATCTTGAAAATCCTCAGCATGGTGAAGCGATAATAGTGCTTCTTGATATGTATGCCAGGGATCCTATGGGGGGAGGGGAGCCGTTAAGCGATTTTGTGCGAGATAATTTACCCGCTGCTTTGAGATCTCGTCAGGACGTTATGGTTTTATTGGCTTATCAAGGTGTAGAGGCAGTTGGGATATTAATTGCTTTTGAGGGGTTTTCCACCTTCCGGTGTAAACCACTAATGAATATTCATGATGTTGCTGTATTGCCTGAATATCGTAGTCGTGGTGTAGCTAAACAGCTTTTTGCTGAGATTGAGCGTGTTGCGAGGGCTAAAGAGTGTTGTAAGCTGACTTTAGAGGTCTTGGAAGGGAATAAGACAGCCCAGGCTGCGTACAGGAGTCTGGGCTTTGAAGGTTATGAGCTGGATCCTAAAGCTGGCAAGGCAATGTTTTGGGAGAAAATATTAACTAATTGATTATAAACACATTATAGCTCTTTTTCTTAATGCTCAGATTCAGTTTCTGATTGATTTGATGGGTTAATAACGCATTCATCATAGATATATACATTGCCATCTTCTTCCTGGCATTCCAGCATCACATCAAACCCCCAGAGGCGGGCAACATGCTTTAGCACTTCTTCTACATCCTTATTCAGGGGGCGGCGACGGTTTTGATAGTAACGTAGGGTTAGTGATCGGTCAGTGCGGCGATTGACGTTATAGACCTGAATATTGGGTTCAAGGTTACCAATGTTATGCTGCTCGGCCAGAATATGGCGTATCTCCCGATAGCCTTCTTCATCATGAATGGCTGAGATGTCAATCATTGGTTTGTTATCATCATCAAGAATTGAGAAGAGCTTGAATTCTCGGATTAGGCGAGGTGATAAATACTGTAGGATGAAGCTCTCGTCCTTGAAGTTCTCCATGATGTAATGCAGGGTTTTTACCCAATCGCTGTTGGCAATATCGGGGAACCACTGTTTATCCTCATCAGTTGGATCTTCGCAGATGCGTCGAAGATCGCTGAACATGGCAAATCCCAGTGCATAAGGGTTAATACCATTAAAATAGGGTGAGTGATAGGGTGGCTGATAGACTACATCAGAATGGGATTTGAGAAACTCAATCATGAAACCATCAGTCACCAATCCTTCATCATACATGGTATTGAGAATCGTATAGTGCCAGAAGGTTGCCCAACCCTCGTTCATGACTTTGGTTTGGCGTTGGGGATAGAAGTATTGGGCAAGTTTGCGCACAATGCGCACGATTTCACGCTGCCAGGGCTCCAGAATGGGAGAATGTTTTTCAAAGAAATAGAGTAGATTTTCCTGTGGCTCGCTAGGGAAGCGCTCTACTTCCTTCTCGACTTCTTGATCTTCAAATACTGGCAATGTGCGCCATAGATCATTTACCTGAGATTGCAAATACTCCTCGCGCTCTTTCTGGCGAGCATGCTCTTCGCGCATGGAGAGCTTTTGAGGGCGTTTGTAGCGATCCACTCCGTAGTTCATTAGTGCATGGCAGGAGTCGAGAAGGAGTTCTACCTCTTCGACGCCATAGCGCTCTTCGCATTTTGTGATGTAATTTTTGGCAAATAGCAGGTAGTCGATAATGGCATCCGCATTTGTCCAGGTTTTGAATAGATAGTTATTTTTGAAGAAAGAGTTGTGGCCATAGCAGGCGTGTGCGATGACAAGTGCCTGCATCGGCATGGTGTTCTCTTCCATCAGATAGGCGATACAGGGGTTAGAGTTGATCACAATTTCGTAAGCCAGTCCCATATGGCCGCGACGGTAGTTTTTCTCCAATGAAATAAATTGCTTACCAAAGGACCAATGACTATAACCTACCGGCATACCAACAGAAGAGTAGGCATCTAGCATCTGTTCGGCACTAATGACTTCAATTTGATTTGGGTAGTAGGTGAGGCCATAGCCTTCGGCAATACGGCCAATTTCCTTGTCATAGATGTCTAGTAGGTCGAAAGTCCACTCTGATGTGGTTGAGAGCGGCTCACGCCTTTTTTTCGCTCGTTTGCTCATGCAGCCACCTTCTTCTTGAACAGGGAACGGAACACTGGATAGATATCCCTGGCATCCTCAATCTGTTCCATAGCAAAATTTTCGTACTGTCCAGAGATCTGTTCATAAGTACGCCATAATCCGCCTTGTTGATGGGAGCGGATATCGATATAGGCAAAATATTGTACTAGTGGCATTAGATGATCACCCAGTACCGAGGCGCATTTGGCATTGTCATCATCCCAGTTATCACCATCAGAGGCTTGTGCGACATAGATATTCCAGGCGGTGGGAGGGAATCGTTCATGAATTACCTCTGTTGCCATTTCCAGTGCGCTGGAAACGATTGTGCCACCGGTTTCACGAGAGTAAAAGAACTCCTCTTCATCTACCTCTTTTGCCTGAGTATGATGTCGGATAAAGACGATCTTGATCTTCTCGTAATTGCGATGCAGGAAGAGATAGAGCAGCATAAAAAAGCGCTTGGCCATCTCTTTTTTATCCTGAGTCATGGAGCCCGAGACATCCATTAGGCATATCATCACTGCCTGGGTGGAGGGGTGAGGAATTTTGACTCGGTTGCGGTAACGTAGATCGAAATCATCAATGTACGGGATCTTGTTGAGTTTTGCCCGAAGGTGGGAAATCTCCTCCTGTAAGGCATGTATCAACGGGCTGTTAGGTTCATCCTGCTGTAGCTGTTCCAATTCTGTCTGGGCTTCTTTAAGACGGCGCTTGGATTTTCCGCCTAACGCAATGCGACGTTGCATTGCGCCACGCAGGGAGCGGACAACATGAAGGTTGGTCGGCACACCAGAGGTGGTGTAGCCAGCGCGGACCGACTTTTCTTCTTCCAGAGTTGCTAACTCTTTTTTTACCAGATCGGGCAGTTCCAGGTCTTCAAAGAAGAATTGTAAGAACTCTTCGCGGGAGATTTCAAAGATAAAATCATCTTCACCTTCCCCTTCGTTGCTGGCTTGGCTACCGCCACCACCTTCACCTTGAGGAGGGCGTTTGACTTTATCACCTTTGATGAATTCTTCGTTCCCGGGTAGTACCCGTTCTTGGATGCCACCGCTGTCATAGCCAAAGTTCGGTTCGGAGAGATCTTTATTGGGAATATTGATCTTCTCTCCTTGGCCAATATCAGTAATGCTGCGCCCATCAATCGCCTTATCTACCGCCTTTTTAATTTGTTGGCGGTAGCGCTTTAGGAAGCGGCGACGATTGACGGCACTTTTGTGTTTGCCGTTGAGTCTTCTATCAATGAATCGAGACACATTGCACCTTTTGCCTTCGGCTCAAGTCCTATTGAATTAACATAATGAATCTTCAATAGGCCTTCTCTAGGAAGCCTTGCGTACCCGCAGGTACCATTCACATAGCAGGCGAACCTGCTTCTCAGTGTAACCTTTGGCAACCATCCGTTTGACGAAGTCGTCGTGCTTTTTCTCCTCTTCACTGGATGATTTGGCATTGAAGGAGATAACGGGAAGCAGATCTTCAGTATTGGAGAACATCTTCTTCTCGATTACAGTCCGCAATTTTTCATAGCTGGTCCAGGCAGGGTTTTTGCCCTCATTGCTCGCTTTGGCACGTAGTACAAAGTTAACAATTTCGTGGCGAAAATCTTTGGGGTTGCTGATGCCTGCTGGCTTTTCAATTTTCTCCAGCTCTTCGTTTAGGGCTGCACGGTTGAATAGCTCACCGGTGTCAGGATCGCGAAACTCTTCATCTTGAATCCAGAAGTCAGCATAAGTGACATAGCGGTCAAAGATGTTTTGGCCATATTCTGAATACGATTCAAGGTAGGCAGTTTGTATCTCTTTGCCAATAAATTCTGCATAACGAGGTGAGAGATAACCTTTCAGATAGGAGATGTACTTCTCTGCAGTTTCTTTAGGGTAATCTTCTTGCTCAATTTGTTTCTCTAGTACATACATCAGATGAACGGGGTTGGCAGCCACTTCAGTATGGTCAAAGTTGAAGACCTTGGAGAGAATCTTGTAGGCGAAACGGGTAGAGATACCACTCATGCCTTCATCGATACCGGCATAGTCACGATACTCTTGATAGGACTTGGCTTTTGGATCGATATCTTTTAGGTTTTCTCCGTCATAGACACGCATTTTGGAGAAAATATTGGAGTTTTCAGGCTCTTTCAGGCGAGAGAGTACTGAAAATTGTGCCATCATCTTCAGGGTGCCAGGCGCGCAGGGAGACGTTGCAAGGGTTGAATTGTGGATTAGCTTCTCATAAATTTTGGTCTCTTCGGTAACCCGCAGACAGTAAGGGACTTTAACTATATAGATACGATCAAGGAAGGCTTCGTTATTTTTATTGTTTTTAAAGGCCTGCCATTCTGACTCATTGGAATGAGCAAGGATGATTCCATCAAAGGGGATGGCGGAGAAGCCTTCGGTCCCTTTATAGTTGCCTTCCTGAGTGGCGGTGAGTAGTGGATGGAGCACCTTGATAGGTGCTTTAAACATCTCAACAAACTCCATAATACCGCGATTGCCTAGGCACAGACCGCCAGAGTAACTATAGGCGTCTGGATCATC
Source organism: Thiohalomonadales bacterium (assembly GCA_050295955.1). Taxonomy (GTDB): domain Bacteria; phylum Pseudomonadota; class Gammaproteobacteria; order RBG-16-57-12; family RBG-16-57-12; genus JAFLJP01. Next base: position 67,791 of record JBNKQQ010000040.1, on the reverse strand, counting down.
TTGGGCATAATCTTCCAGCTTGCGGATATCTACTTTACCGACAAGGGATGAGATGTCTTGATTGTTTTCATCGCCAGGCTCAGTCTTGGCAATTGCTGTTTGAGTTAGCATGTTCGGATAGAGCTTTACTACCCGGAATTTTGTAATATCCCCGTTATACTCTTTAAGGCGTTTTACTGCCCAGGGGGACATAATGCTGTTAACCATTGTCTGAGGAATGCCGTATTCCTGTTCGAGAATTTCACCATCCTCTTCAGGGGAGAAAAGGGCGAGTGGTGATTCATTAACAGGTGAACCCTTAATGGCATAAAAAGACACATGCTCCATAAGGGCTTTGAGCTTTTCTGCCAGAGAGGATTTGCCGCCACCTACCGGGCCAAGTAGATAGAGTACCTGTTTGCGCTCTTCAAGTCCTTGAGCCGCATGCTGGAAGTAGGAGACAATTTGCTCAATACACTCTTCCATGCCGTAAAAGTCTCTAAAGGCGGGATAGACCTTAATAACTTTGTTGGAGAAGATGCGGCTGAGCCTTGGATCTTCGTGAGTATTAACGAACTCTGGTTCACCTATCGCCTGCAGCATTCTCTCTGCTGGACTGGCATAAGCAGAGGGATCCTTTTTGCAGAGTTCCAGGTATTCTTGTAGCGACATCTCCTCCTGTTGATGCGCCTCATAACGCTCGGTGTACTTTTCAAAGATATTCATGGCCCACTCCTGCTATTCAGCAATAACGCTCTATTGACCTGCTAAAACTTTAACTGTTGATCAGTTATTCGGCCGTTACACAAAAGTTAAAAAACTTTAACTTATTAAGTATTTACTATTTCATAGATCGGCCGAGCATTTGAAAATTATAGGAGAAAAAATGCAGTGCTTTGATAAATCAGGATAAGTATTTTATCGCCAGTGCGGGCGGCACTTCGGTGGAGGAAGAAAGGCGTTGGAATTCAGGAAGATGAAGATTGAAGCCATTCAATGCAAAAAGGGCCAAAATCTTACGATTTTGACCCTTTTTATTGCAAAGAAGAATTAAGCGTTATTTAGCTTTGTTACGCTCTTCAACTTCTTTGATTACAGCGTCAGAAACGTTCTTTGGACATGCTGCATAGTGAGCAAATTCCATCGAGAACTGACCACGACCAGAGGTCATGGTACGCAGGTCACCGATGTAACCGAACATTTCAGACAATGGCACTTCACCCTTGATGCGAACGCCTGTTGCACCAGACTCTTGGCCTTGGATCATGCCGCGACGACGGTTTAGGTCACCGATAACATCACCTACGTGATCTTCTGGGGTGAATACGTCAACTTTCATGATTGGCTCCAGCAGTTGTGGGCTAGCCTTCGGCATAGACTGACGGTAGGCCGCTTTTGCTGCGATTTCATAAGCGATTGCAGAGGAGTCAACCGCGTGGAAGCCACCGTCTACCAGAGTCACTTTGAAGTCCAGGCAAGGGAAGCCAGCTAATACACCTTTACCCATGCTGTCTTTAAAGCCTTTATCAACTGCAGGCCAGAATTCACGAGGAACATTACCACCTACAACCTTAGATTCAAAGCTGTAGCCTTCGCCTGGCTCGCATGGCTCGATGATGTAGTCGATCTTAGCGAACTGACCAGAACCACCAGATTGCTTCTTGTGAGTGTAGCTATCTTCGATACGCTGAGTGATAGTCTCACGGTAGGCTACCTGAGGCTTACCTACAACAACCTCAACACCGTGGGTACGCTTCAGGATGTCTACTTTGATATCCAAGTGAAGCTCACCCATACCCTTGATGATGGTCTCACCAGAGTCTTCGTCAGTTTCAACGCGGAAAGATGGATCTTCTTGAACCATCTTGCCGATAGCGATACCCATTTTCTCAGCAGCGCCCTTATCTTTAGGTGCGATTGCGATAGAGATTACTGGCTCTGGGAATACCATTGGCTCCAGAGTGGCAGGGTTCTTAGGATCACACAGGGTGTGACCGGTTTGAACGTTCTTCATACCGATTACAGCAACGATGTCACCCGCTTGTGCGCCATCCAGCTCAATACGCTCGTCAGCGTGCATCTCTACGATACGGCCGATACGCTCAGTCTTGCCAGTGAAGGTGTTCAATACGGTATCACCTTTTTTCAGGGTACCAGAGTACAAGCGGATAAAGGTCAGGGCACCAAAACGGTCATCCATGATCTTGAACGCTAGAGCGCGTAGTGGCTTAGCTGGATCAACGATTGCAACTTCACCCGTTTCGTTACCTTCCAGGTCAACTTCTGGCTGAGGATCAACTTCAGTAGGAGAAGGTAGGTAGTCAACAACGGCGTCCAGAACCAGCTGGATACCCTTGTTCTTGAACGAAGAGCCACAGTAAGTGGGGAAGAAGTCTAGAGCGATAGTACCTTTACGGATACAGCGCATTAGGTCTTCGTTAGAAGGCTCGTTACCTTCCAGATAGGCTTCCATCAGATCGTCGTCTTGCTCTACAGCAGTTTCGATCAGTTCAGCGCGGTACTCTTCTGCTTTCTCTTGATATTCAGCAGGGATATCTACGATTTCGTAGTTTTCTGGTTGACCAGACTCGTCCCAGATCCACGCTTTCATGGTCATTAGGTCGACAACGCCTGTGAAGTCATCCTCAATACCGATTGGCAGAGTCATAACCAGAGGACGTGCGCCCAGTACATTCTTAACTTGGTCTACTACGCGGTAGAAGTCTGCACCCATACGGTCCAGCTTGTTTACGTAGATTACACGTGCAACTTCTGATTCGTTAGCATAGCGCCAGTTAGTTTCTGATTGAGGCTCAACACCACCTGAACCACAGAATACACCAACACCACCATCCAGAACTTTCAGAGAACGGTATACTTCGATAGTGAAGTCAACGTGTCCGGGGGTGTCGATGATGTTGAAGCGGTGATCTTTCCAGAAACAGGTAGTCGCTGCAGACTGGATAGTAATACCACGCTCAGCTTCCTGCTCCATGAAGTCGGTGGTTGCCGCACCGTCGTGTACTTCACCCAACTTATGGATCTTACCGGTCAGTTTCAGGATACGCTCGGTAGTGGTGGTCTTACCCGCATCTACGTGAGCGAAGATACCAATATTTCTGTATTTACTCAGATCAGTCATGATTGCACTCTAAAAATGTTAAGCCTATGGAATTCGATAGTTGGCTTCCCAAATCCTGGGAGCCGGCGAACTAGGGCTACAGCCCATTTCAGCCTTTACGACTAAAAAAGGCCACTAGATCGTCTCGAAATAGGAGCCCTCGGACGCACTGGATATGCGTTTGGCGCGTATGATACCACAAAGCAGACCGAATCCCTCATTTTTCATGGATAACGCGGTAAAAAAAAGACAAGTCAATATATTTTCATATAAATCAATGAGTAAGAGTTCGTCTGAAGTAATGGTGATAGGCTATTAGGCTGTAAATTCGGCAGTGGCTGCGCTTTGTTGTTCATCATCTCGGATAATGTGTTAGCGGAAAAGTTGTTGACTGATATAAGCCTAGGTTCGGTAAAGGAAAAGTAAGTTTTCCACAAAGCCTGTGGATAAGTTTGTGGATGAGATGTGGGTATGGCTAGCGAAACCTCGCCTCTATTGGCTTGGTGTTAGATTGATTAAAAACTAGGCTATTATAATATTATCTTTACTTTTCATTGGTTTAATAAAATTTTGTGGTTATTCCCTGGCTGTTCTATTGGCCATATTTTCTTTTGGCTTTATGACTAAAAATATTGTTGATAACTTGACAATTACTGGGATGTCGGCCTCTTTTTCAATACATCTATGTATGGGTTGACTCTGATTCGTTAAAGCAGAGAGCAAGGAGGGACTCAATGTTGATAGCTTCTTCCAGGCTGTTGGCTATTCGCTCAATGCCCGCTTCACGCATGGCTTGGTAGTCGATGGCTGCAGCGTGCTTCAACCCTGCCCAGTCCAGTAGTGCCTGACAGGCCGCCGTCTCTTCAAATAGCCCATGTAAATAGGTGCCGATGATTTGATTGTCTTCGGAGATTACCCCATCAGGTCTGTCATTGAATATGATTAGGGGGCGTTCCAAAGCAGGGCCAACGCTGGTGCCCGCATGAATTTCATATCCCTGAATCATCACATCGCCCAACGCCAGTATGCCTTTGCTGCGTAAAAGCTGTTTGTCGGCTTGTAGTGTCGTGGTGAAATCCAGTAGGCCTAATCCCGGATAATTGGGTTTGTTTCCTTCAATACCCAGGGGGTCTAGAAGCTGCATTCCCAACATCTGATAGCCGCCGCATATACCCAGCAGTTTGCCGCCATAGCGCAGGTGCTTCTGCAGGTAGGTCTCCCAGCCCTGTTCCCGTAGCCAGAAGAGGTCGGCAGCAACACTTTTTGAGCCAGGGAGTATCACTAGATCAGCGGGGGGAGGGGATTGATCGGGAGGGATAAATTGTAGATCAACCTGGGGGTGGAGGCGCAGGGGGTCAAAGTCGGTATGGTTGCTAATGCGTGGGAGGGCGGGAACAACCACTCTTAATTGAGTATCAGCACTTGCCAGGTTTTGACTGTTAATGGCATCTTCAGCTTCAAGGTGCAGGCCGTGCAGATAGGGTAGGGTCGCGAGTACTGGCTTGCCAGTGTGTTGCTCTAGCCACTCTAGTCCAGGTTCTAGTAGTTTGATGTCACCACGGAAGCGGTTGATGACAAATCCCTTAATCCGCTTTTGTTCAGATTCGCTGAGGAGAGCAAGGGTGCCCACTAGGTGGGCAAAGACGCCACCACGATCGATATCAGCCACCAAAATAACCGGACAATCCACCGCTTCGGCAAAGCCCATATTGGCGATGTCATTCTCCCGCAGGTTGATTTCTGCAGGACTGCCCGCACCCTCTACAATCACTACATCATATTGATCGCATAGACGCTGATGTGATTCCAGTACCACCTGCATGGCGACTTTTTTATAATCATGATAGCTCTGAGCTTCCATGTTGGTGAGGGCTTTACCTTGCAGAATGACCTGACAACCGGTATCGCTGTTGGGTTTTAATAGCACCGGATTCATATCTGTGTGAGGCTCTATACCACAAGCTTGGGCTTGTAGCGCCTGGGCTCGTCCAATCTCACCTCCATCCACAGTTACCGCACTGTTAAGAGCCATATTCTGGGGTTTAAAGGGGGCAACCTTGATTCCCCGACGCTGTAGTATTCGGCAGATGGCGGTAACCAATGCGCTTTTTCCGGCATCTGACGTGGTGCCTTGTATCATCAGTGTGCTCATTGGTCGCCTCGCTTCTGGCGGACTTGCTCCAGTAGTTCACACATCTGCTGAACGGCCTGCTGGAGGCGCGGTGTGGGGCGATTGATCAGGTCGGCATTGAGGTAATAGACGTGCTGATTGTTGACGGCACGCATCTGTTCCCAACGCTGCCATTCTGATAGCCAAGTGGGGCGTTTGTTGCCCATGCCACTGGCAACGATGACTTCGGGGTTTGCCTGTAAAACCGCTTCAATATTGAGGCGGGGAACCAAGTTGTCGATATGGGCAAAGATGTTTTTGCCACCACACATCTCAATCACTTTGCTGATGATATGTTCCCCATTAATGCTGAGCATTGGCTCATTCCAAATTTGGTAAAAAACCTCAATGGGGGGGCGATGTTGGTATTGCTGTTGTAAGGTGGCAAGTTGTTTTTCAAAGTTTATCGCGACCTCTTCCCCCTGTTGGGGATGGCCAGTGAGGATACCCAGGTTGCGTAGTGCTCGGGAAACATCGGAAAAATTCCTTGATTCGTTGGCGTAGACGGTGAAACCAAGGGATTTCAGTTTTTCAATATGGTTAATCCCATTGCCCTCTGGCCAAGCGACGATCAAGTCTGGATCGCTGGCAATGATGCGTTCATAGTCTGGGCTCTTGTAGCTGCCTACGATAGGTAGTTGTTTGGCCGCCTCAGGGTAGTCGCTGTAACTGACTACACCTATCAACTGGTTACCTGCACCTGTTGCATACAGGAGCTCGGTGATACTGGGAGCCAGTGAGATAATTCGAGTGGCTGGTTTATCTAGTGTGATGGCGTTGCCCAGATCGTCAATGGCCCGAACTTGGGCGTAGATGTTGGTTGTCCAGCCTAAGAGGAGTGTCAGCAGAATGGTTAACTTCACGCAGTTGGCTCCAATTCCAGCATGGCCAGGGCATTCTCCAGGCGCAGCCAGTCCTTTTCTGTTTTAGGCAGGCCAAAACGGATACTCATGGGGTCGGTAAACAGGCGGGTTAGGATGGCCTGTCTGGCTAATTGCTGATGGATCTGTTGTGCCTGCTCGGTACGAATCCAGCTGAATAGCGGGGTTGCTCCGGTAGGCATGAGTCCATGTTGAGAGAGTAGGGAAGCTAGGCGGCCGCCCTCTTTTTGTAATCTTTGGCGAGTGTGGAAGTGCCACTCTTCATCGATTAATGCCGACCGGGCAACAAAGCGTGAAGGGCCAGGGAGCACCCAGGGGCCGACTAGCTCCCGAAGTGGTTGGAGAATTTCATCATTGGCACAGACAAAACCGATGCGGGCGCCCGCTAAGCCAAAGAACTTGCCTACAGAACGTAACACGATAAGTCCTGATTTGTGAGTAAATTTGGCGATGGAGTATTGGGGGGTGCAATCGATGAAGGCTTCATCAACGATTAGCCAGCCACCTCGGGATTGTAGTTGGTCGTGCCAGCCAAGTAGCTGGGTTTCACTAAAACGTTTTCCCGTTGGGTTATTGGGGTTGACCAGCAGTAGGACGTCAATCTCGGGAAGCAGAGAATCAATTTGTTCTGGCTCAATGGCGGTTACCTGATGATGGTAGTTCAGCCAAGCGTGGCGATGTTCATTATAGGTGGGATGCAACATGGCGACGCGACTCTGCTTGCGTAGCCTGGGTAGTGTCTGAATTGCCATTTGTGAACCGGCTACCGCCAAAAGGCTGGGTGCACCATAGTAGGCTTGTGCTGTGATTAATAGCCCATCATTCTCTTCGGGGAGTCGATTCCATGCATTTTCAGGAATGGTGTTAGGGACTGGCCAGCCATTGGGATTAATTCCTGTGGAGAGGTCTAGCCACTTCTCAAGCGGAATTTCATATTCAATTGCGGCATCGCGTAATTTTCCACCATGTTCAAGCATTTGTGATGATTCCTGCAAATGTCAGTAATGAAAGAGTGCCAAACCATAACCAGATACTGCGTTGCACCAGTTGTACCGCATGTTGGATTTGCTGTTTATCTGGCGTGGTACCGCAGCCAAAGATGGCACGTTCGGTGAGTTGTCCATGGTAATAAACAGCGCCACCTAGCTGGCACTCTAGTGCGCCGGCTCCAGCGCACATGACCGGTCCTCCGTTGGGACTGGCCAGTTGGTGAGCCTGTTTTTGCCAACAGCGTAGGGCTTGTCCCAGGTTGCCGCAGAGGCCATAGCTAAGGGCAGTGAGTCTGGCTGGCAGATAATTAAGAACATCGTCCAGTCGTGCTGCGGCTTTACCAAATTGCTCAAAACGTGCTGTCCGGTAGCCCCACATGGCATCCAGGGTATTGACTAATCGGTAGAGCACAACGCCGGGAATACCAGCCACAATAAACCAGAAGAGGGCACCAAAGATGGCATCATTACCGTTTTCCAGTGTGGATTCAATGGCTGCGCGACTGATTTGCTGCTCATCCATCTGTTCTGTATTGCGACTGACCATTCTGCCAACCCGTTCTTTGGATTTCTCAAGGTCACCGTCTTGCAAGGCCTGGTAAACATTCATGGCATGTTGTTTCAAGCTACAGGCACCGATGGCTAGATAGAGGATGATGGCCTCAAACAGCCATGCAATGGGAGTGGCGTAGGTGAGTGTCAGTAGTAGTGCTGGAATAGTACATAACAGAATGACGCCCAGTAGTCCGGAGAGAAAGGGATTATGACTTTCTGGTTGATTGAAAACTTGCTCATAGCGACTGGCAAACCAACCGAATCCAACTAGCGGGTGGAAGCGCTTGGGCTCGCCCAGTAAATGATCTATCAGCAGGGCAATGGAAATAACCAGTAAGGTCTCCAACACTAGAATTCCACCCCTTTCTGAGCGCGGATACCTGCTTTGAAGGCGTGTTTCACTAAGTTCATCTCGGTAACCGTGTCAGCGATCTCGATTAATTCTGGTTTAGCAGCGCGGCCAGTAACCACCACATGTTGCATCGCAGGGCGTTGCTGGAGGATTTTAATAACTTCATCCGTTTCCAGGTAGCCGTATTTCAATACGATATTCAACTCATCCAAAAGTATCAGGTCAAACTCATCCGAACTCAGCATTTCGCACGCCTTATCCCATCCCTTGCGGGCAGTGGCAATATCTTGTTCGCGGTTTTGGGTCTCCCAGGTAAAGCCTTCACCCATGACGTAGTAGTCTACTTCTGGAAAGCGTCTGAAAAAATGCTCTTCCCCTGTGGAAGCAGAACCTTTAATAAACTGTACTACGCCTACTCGCATGCTATGACCCAATGCTCTGGCAACGATCCCAAAGCCTGCACTGCTTTTGCCTTTTCCATTACCGGTATTGATGATCAGCAGTCCTTTGTCTTGGTCAGCCTGCTTGATTTTTTCATCCACAATGGTTTTTTTGCGTGCCATGCGCTGGTTATGGCGTTGATTGATGTCGTTACTCTGTGTCATCGAAATGCTTACCTATGATCTGTGTCGGGTTGCCCCAGTGGTTTTCAAACAGTACATCCTCTAGCTCATCACCTTGGCGCCAGTTTTGCTCTTCCAGCATGGGTCGGGAGTAAAAGGCCTCTACCTGACCAATACAGAGGATGGCAACCGGTTTCCCTCCTGTGGGGATTTCTAATAGCTCGGCGAGTGCTTCGGGGTCAAATAGTGAAACCCATCCAAGGCCTATTCCCTCTGCACGTGCTGCTAGCCACATATTCTGAATAGCACAGGCTACCGATGCCAGGTCCATTTCAGGTAGGGTACGACGGCCAAAGATGTGTTGCTCACGATTAGGCATCAGTGAGACCACAATCAGCTCGGCGGCATCCTGAATACCCTCCACCTTGAGTTGCAGAAACTCTTGGTGGCGTTTACCCAACGCTTTAGCGGTAAGCTGACGCTCCAATTCCACCTGCTGGTGAATCTGTTGACGTAGTTGCGGGTCGCTCACACGGATAAATCGCCAGGGCTGCATCAAGCCTACACTGGGTGCATGGTGAGCAGCTTGCAGAATACGTTGGATGGTTGCTATGTCAATGGGGGCTGAAATAAAGTGACGTATGTCACGGCGTTCACGAATCACTTTATAAATGGCATCACGTTCATGTTCTTGATAGCGATGAGGTGAAGGTGTGGTCAAAGCATCTCCCCTTTAAATAGCTTGGCAGTGATCTGTGGGTTAGAAGGAAAATAGAGGTGGAGATAAGAGGCGTATAGCCCCTTTTGTAAGTATATCGCTTCACCCTGTTTGCCATCACGCTGTCGCGTGGCGTGGTATTGGGCGGTGTCTGGGTTTTGAATGGTAGAGTAGTGGAAGGTATGGCCTTTTATGCCATTACCTTCAAGGATAAATTCTTGCATTCCCAAACCGGCAAGACGCTTCTGCATGATGCCTTGGCCTGGGAGGATGTTTACCATTGATGCTTGGTGACCATCCTGATCCTGTAATGATTCAAGCAGGTAGAGCATTCCACCACACTCGGCGATAATCGGTTTTCCATGGCGGTGGTATGCGGCAATGGAGTGTTGCATATTTTGATTGTCAGCAAGTTGCTGTAGGTGCAGTTCAGGATAACCTCCAGGTAGCCACACACTATCTACATCGGGAAGCTGGTCATCATGTAGCGGTGAGAAGAAATGTAATTCGGCACCCAGTTGTTCCAATAAGTCGAGATTGGCTTGATAGATAAAGGCGAATGCTGGATCTTTGGCAATACCAATACGTACACCGTCTAATAGTCGTGGTAGGTGATCTGGGTTTGTCTCTGGAAAAGTGACCGTTTGAGGTAGTGATGCTAGGGAGCTTATTTCAAGGGAGGCTAATCCCTTTTCCAGCTGTTGCTCAAGGTCACTGATCTCTTCTGCTAAATAGAGGCCTAAGTGGCGTTCCGGTAGTGAGAACGCACATTCCCGTTGAAGATAAGCGAAATGCTTAACTGTATCCGGTAAGCTCTCTGCAAGCATGGCAGCATGCCCGGCACTGGCCACTTGGTTGGCGACGGCGGCGATTAGCGATAGTCCCGGACGGTAACTGGCTAAGCCATGCACCAAGGCACCAAAGGTTTGTGCCATCCCGGCAGCGTCAATAACAGCCAGAAGAGGGATGCCAAACCGCTCAGCAAGATCTGCACTGCTAGGTGTACCATCAAACAGCCCCATAACCCCTTCAATAAGGATAACATCTGCCTGTTGAGCAGCTTGATGGAGTAGGGTGCGACAAGCGCTTTCCCCTATCATCCATAGATCCAATTGATAGACAGGATTGCCTGAAGCAATAGCATGGAACTGTGGATCAATATAATCCGGCCCACACTTGAATACACGCACATTTAGCCCTTGGTTTCGATAATAATAGGCTAGCAGTGCGGTGACTGTGGTTTTGCCCTGGCCTGAGGCCGGGGCTGTGATAAAAAGAGCGGCGCAGCAGGTACTCATTTATTGGTTTACCTATTGGCTATAGGCGATGGAGAGATAGAAAGCTCGGCCAGCGGTGTTGTAGGTATCTGCTGTTTGATGCGCTTTGTCAAACAGATTACTGGCTTTAGCCTTCAGGCGTAGATTTTGGGTAAGTGAATATTCAGCTCTCAGGTCAACCAGGCCATATCCTCCGAGCCGGTTAGTGTTTCTGGTATCGTCGTATCGATAGCTAAACAGAGACCAAGTTAGGCCGTATCCCAGTTTATCTTGCTGTTTATCCAATGACAGAGAGCCAAAGCGTTTGCTACGGCGATTGAGCAGTTGATTTGTCTGTTGATCAACAGGCTCTAAGAAGTTGAGGTTGGCGTGGATATGCATACCTGCCATCTCTGTTGTGTATTGGATTTCCAATCCTTTTATCAGGGCATCATTAACATTCGTTGGCATATATTTATTGCTAACGCTGTCTACGCTCCAGGCAATTAGGTTGGTAACATGGTTTCTAAAGAGACGAATATCCACCTTTCCCTGCTCACTTCGATTAACAATGCCAATCTCTACATTTTTAGTCTCTTCGGGCTTAATGTCGGGATTACTTTTGGCAAAAGCGCTTTCAGGCCAGAAGAGATCGTTAAAGCTTGGTGCCTGGAAGGCAGTGCTATATCCACCAATCAATTGGGTACGACTTCCCATATCGATGCCCAGATTGACTTGGCCACTGTTTTGTTTTCCATAAGTAGAATTGTGATCTTCGCGTAGACTAAGATCTATTTTCACTTGATTAAATTGCGATTGGTACTGAGTGAAAATGCCAGTATTAGTGCGTTCAGTTTCGCTGTACTCAACCATAGCTTCAATCTTGTCTGCTTGGTGGTCGACACCCAGTGTGAAGAGTGTATTCTCGCCAATAAAGTGGTCATTTTGCCAGCTGGCAGTACGGCGTTTGGTGTAAAAGTAACTTTCGAGATTGCCATTCAGCAGGTTGTCATTTTCATCTATGCTGCTAGCAACTTGTAGGTGCATTTCCCAGAGCTCATTAGGCATTACCATCGCTTTAATGCCTTGGCTTGCTTGTTTAAATTCCGTTTCGTTGACATCATTACCATCAAATTCGGTTAAGCCACTGCTTTGTTGCAGGTAAGCGGATAACTCCGCGCCATTATCGAATTCCTTGCCAAACTGGATGCTAAACGCGTTATTGCGGTAGCCATCTTTATCAGGTTGGTCGACAGGGCTCCATCCAGTAACCGGTTGGCGACTATCAAAGCCATCAGTGCTTTGGCGTGAGACGGCTGTACTGTAGTGGAATCCATTCTCCTTACCGGAAAAGCTAAGGGCAGTCTCCCGAGTATTATAGGTACCAATCCCAGTTTCTGCTGATAGGTGATGGCCGTTTTGGCCTTTGCGGGTGAAGATGTGAATGATACCGCCAATGGCCTCAGAACCATATAAACTGGACTTAGCCCCGCGAACAATTTCGATCTTTTCAATTTGAGCCGGTGAGAGAAACTGTAATGAGGGTTCTCCCAGAGTTGCCGAGCCGGTGCGTACACCATCGATCATGACCAGTACATGATTGCTGTTAGTACCTCGCATGTGGATGCTGGTATTTTTTCCCATCCCACCATTATTGGTGATGGTGATGCCGGCTACGGTGCGTAGAAGTTCTTCTATGTTCATCGCTTGCGATGACTCGATCTGTTTACGATCTATGACGGTAACAGATGATAAGGTCTCATCAACGGTTTGAGCTGTCCTAGTGGCAGAGACAACAATGGTTTCATTATCCTCGCTGCTCTTTTCTGTATTTTCTGCATGAGTAGGTAGAGAAAAAAGTGAGGCGATAATCGCCATGGAAAGCGTGTTTTGGGTAGACAACAGAGTTCTCCTCGAAGGCGCACACCCGCGCAAATATCATAGGGGGCGAATGAGGGGAGGAGAGTGGTGAGAAAGGAGACGAGGTCAGTAATTCACACCCACTATTGCCCTCCGCAACAGCCGCAGTTTAGCTTTGCAGGCCGGTCTCCGGGCTGATGAGCGGGTACTCCCTAATCTGAACCTTCCCAGGATATCTATCCCAGTGGTAATACTCAGATCGTTGACTCATATACCGTTGCGGGGGCAGCGTCGGCTTTTCACCGACTTCCCGTTTAACCCCAAGCATCTTGGGGAACCTGAAAGTGGCGCTATGATAGGGTGGCCGTGGAGGGGGTGTCAAGTTGGCCTTGAGCATCTTCGTTAAGTATCTGGGTTATCTGGATAAGTAATTCATCAAGGAGTGTGGGAACTTCGCTATATTGCTCACGCTTGAGGGCAACCTCTAAGCCTTCTGCCGCTTGTTGGAGTGCTTTCAGGCCGCAATAGCTGGCTGATCCATTCATTTTATGAACAAGTTGGATTAGTTCTTGATAATTTTTTTCATTGAGTAGCTGTGGCAGTTCCACTGGCTTATCTTTGAGCTCTTTTATCAGAAGTTGATACATTTCAGCAGCAAGGCTCTCCTTCCCATTGAACTGTTGGAGGATTTTATTCAGTGTTTGACTGAATGTGCCATGCAATAGGAATTTGTTGAGGCATTCGATTAACTTTTCTTCATCAATGGGTTTGGAAATTAACCCGTTGAAACCATTGTTATAAAGGGCATTGTTTTCGTTAGCCAATATATCCGCAGTAATGGCTACGATAGGGACTTGAGGGTTGTGTTGCTTGATCAATTTGGTGGCTTCAGTGCCATCCATATCAGGCATATGTAGATCCATGAATATTAAATCAAAGTCTTGTTCTTGAGTAAGTTTAACCGCTTCGCTTCCAGACTCAGCTAGTTGGGGGTGAATGTTAAATTGCTTCAACATCGTAATGAGTAGTTTACTGTTGATAGGATTGTCTTCCACGACCAGTAGTCGTTGATTGGACATGTTTACCTCATGCTGTTCAGTGTTAGTGATTGTTTTTTCGACTAATTTGTTTTGTGGATTAATTAATTCATTTAAGGCATTGCGGAATGCCTCTTCAGTAAATGGTTGGCTAATGGTTAGTAATCCCTCTGTCTTGGGAATATTGGTGAGTATTTCGGGATTACAGCTATTCGCAAGAATAAGAATTTTACACTCGGGCTGTAATGAGCGAATAAATGAGATGGATTTTTCGACTTTTTGATTGAGAATCTCTTTCTGACGACATCCCAGGATAATAATGTCGTAATGCTTCTCAGTAAGCCTATTGTTAAAAGCATTATGCGCCTCTTCATGTTGTACAGTAGCGCCCATTTCAGTAGTGAGATGACTAAGTTTAAAGAGGGTTAAGGGGTTATCACAATGTAGTAATAATTTGAGGCTATTTAGGCTCTTTTCTATTATTGGTTTTTCAATTGATCTATCAGGATGGTAATTGATTGTGATGTTAAAGGTGGAGCCCTTTCCGTATTCACTTTCGATATTAATAGTGCCGTTTAGCATTTCTGCAAAATGTTTTGAAATGGGAAGGCCTAGACCAGTTCCTCCAACACTGCGGGCTTTTGAGGCATCTGCTTGTTGAAATGGCTTGAAAATTAATTCTTGATCTTTTTCTTCAATGCCTATGCCACTGTCTCTGATTGAAATAAGCAATTTCTCGGATGAGGAATCTTCATCATCAAGTGAAATGCGTATTTCGACAGCTCCTTCTTTTGTGAATTTGATAGCATTACTAATTATATTTGTGAGTATATGGCGGATTTTTTGCGCATCACTGATGATGTGTGGTGTAACATCTTCATAGATGATGTAACTGATAATAATGTCTTTCTCATGGGCGGATGGCGTTAAAATTTTAATAACATCATCTAGTAAATATTGGAGATTCAGTGGTGCATTATATACTTTGAGATTGCCACTTTCTGCTTTGGAGAAATCAAGAATATCATTGATTATCTCTAATAATGTTTCCCCCGAGTTCTGTATGATGTGAACATATTCCTTCTCTGTTGCCCCCATTTGGGATTTTTCCAAAAGTTGGATGAATCCTAGAATGCCATTAAGAGGTGTGCGAATCTCGTGGCTCATGTTGGCAAGAAATTGAGATTTTGCCTTGCTAGCATCCAAGGCGGTTTGTTGTGCAACACTCAATTCAACATTTTTTCTTTCTAACTCTTCGTTTGCATCTTTAAATGACTTTGTGGCTTTATCGATCTCTTCTTGCATATTTTCACGGGAGTTAAATAAGGCAGAAGACATGCTATTAATGCCATTTTGCAGATCGCGTATTTCGCCGGTGGCATCAAGTGGTGAGCGGGTTACTAGATCACCTTCTTTGATTTTAGCAACGAGAGAGGAGAGTTTGCGTATTGGGTTGGCAATTTTATTACTTATAACCAAGGAAATAATGGCGAAGATCAGTACACCGCTTAGTGTAATTAGCAGTGATGCAATGTATACCTGATCAACTTCATCATTAACTGCACTTTTGGATAGTGTGATTTCAATATATCCAATTGCGTTATCCAGGCTGCTATCGTTATATATCGAGTCTTGAAAGTCGTCATAGATATCGACTGAGCTGCTATAGATAGGCGCGAAGAAGGAGGTATGTTTGTCTGTTTCAAACAGTCGTGTATCACCCTCTCCATCAATAGACTCCCAGTCTTTGGGGAGTCGATGAGAGGCTTGCTGCCCAACATCAACGAGTTTTTTGTAATTTCCATCGTAAATAGTGACGCTAACCGCGTGACTAGATTCAATGATGGTATTGGTGATGGAGTAGAGAAATTCTTCATTTCCAGTCAGTATGCCAAATTCACACGAAGGACCGATATTCTTAACTAAGGTGATGCCGTAATCCTTATGTATCTTGTTGATGTAGTTAACTTGGATTAATGAGTAACTAATCGACAAAATAACGGAGAGGACCGTTATTGGGATAATCGAGATGGCCAGGAGCTGTGATTTGATGCTCTTAAAGATCACTATCTAGCTCCATTTTATAAATTTGTTGCTCTATTAACTCTGTAGATTGCAATTTTATTCCCAGAGAATGGGCAACTTTCGTGTTTGTTGAAACTTTAAAATGTTTTGGGTGGCTTTTTTCTGGAATTTCTCCCCGTTGACTAAAGTAGGCAATACTTTCTGCTATTTGCTTGGCGATGTCATTGGTATCACTATGGATAGAGCTGATAGCTCCTGCTTTAGTATATGAGCCTGAAAACCCAATTATTGGGATGCCTCCTTGATAGGTAGTGAGAAAAATACTTTTTATGGTTTGACGATTATAAATTTCTGGATCGGGTATGGCGATGAGAATGTCGGATTCTTTGGAAATTTCATCCAGTGCAAGATAAATATCGCTAGAGCTCTTTATCTTTTTGGTAATCAACGACAGGTTATTCTTCTTTGCTGATTGAATAAGCTCAGCTTGGAACTTTTCACTGTAATCACTATACATCAATGAGATGACTGAGGTTTTTGGTGAGATGATTTTAATCAGTGAGAGGTATCTCTCAGCGGATTGGTCCAGGAAAATCGCACTAATTTTATGGTTTTTGGGGTTTTCCAGTTGATAATACCCCATTGATGAAGTAAATGTGACGAGAGTAGGGGGTAGGCTATTTTTATAGAGTAATTTTTGAGTGAGATCGCTTCCTATAGAGATGATGAGTCTGTATTTGTTGATGTCATTTATGCTTTTTTCATCTTCAAATGAGATAAGGTGCAGTTGTGCATTAGGTAGCAGCTCTCCTAGATAGTGTTTTGTTTTTTCCAGTAGTTCTTGTTGCTTTCTACCATCATCTTCAGCGATAAAGGCAATATTGACCTCTTCCTGAGCATAGCTATGAGAGGGGATGAGACATACATTTATGAAAGTTATGCATATAAAAAATATGCATAACGCGAGCTTGTGTATCGCTTTATTAGATTTTCTCAGTATCCATCTTGTAGTGCTTGTCGTTACCACTAATTTCTATCCCTAATCTACACCACTGATGACTCAAAAAAAGTCAACGGATGCAGTGACATACATGCGTGAGGTGAAGAGATTTTCGTCACGAAAATCCATGTATTTGCCCGTTAAGGCATTTTGCACGACAAAGTTAATATTTGCCGGATTATTACCTATGTAGAGTTTTGCACCTATTCTAATATCGATTCTCTCATATCCTGGAAGATTATTGCCAACACCTTGCCAGTATATATCGTCAACATAGTGGTATATAAATGATGTGGTTAAATTATTTGAAAAAGATTTATTTAACATCAAGCTGCCTTTGTGGAGTGGCGCGCTCTTATCATATTGGTACGAGGTGTCTTTGTTTTCTGTATGTAGATGGTCGATGTCCGTATAGCTATAGGTCAGCAAGCCACTCCAGCTGCGGGCCTTGTATTCTAAGCTGGCTTCCATACCCTGAATATTGGCTTTTGACATGTTGTCAAAGGAAATGGCTGAGAGGTCTTCTGAAATTGGGCCTATATTAACAGTATCGTATACCCATACATAGGGTGTAATAATGCTACTAATTCTTTCTCTATAGGCTCTTAAATCAAGGGTAAAATTGTGATTTTTGGGTTTGAGTATATAGCCAATTTCATAGCTGTTTATCTCTTCAGCTTTGAGGTTGAGATCAGGTTCTACTCGGAAGTCATAGATGTCTAATGGCCCAAATCCTACATTGACTTCATAACTCCTGCTTGCATATTTTTCAAAGGCTAGCGGTGCTCGATATGCTTTGGAGGCCCCTAGGCGAATATGTTGGCTTTCAGTTAGGCGATAATTGGTTGATAGCCTGGGTGAAAGCTTTTGATCCATATAATCATGATCTTCATACATGAGCCCTAAATGTAAAAGCCATTTGGGTGTTAGACGATATTCAGCGGTACCGAAAACACGATGGATGTTGATGTCAAATGTTTCATTTGTACCGAAGGCCAATGGTGCCGTGAGTTTGTCTTTACGTGTGCTGGCACCCACTACTGTGCGAAGAGATTCGGTGGGTGAGTGAGTGTAAGATAATTCGGCATCATAGCGCTCATTGACTACACTGTTATGCTCCTCAAAGAATATACCAAGTACTTTGATTCGCTCTGGATTGGCTATCTTGTGCTTTGAGTAGTAAAAATTGGTTTTGATTTCTTGGGAAGCTGATTCCGTTTGGGTCCAGGAGAGCTGTCCAAATTCCCTGATAGAGTTAATGCTGTAGAGGGTTCCCGTTTGATTGTTACGAGTATTGTCGCTATAGCCCGACTGGAACATAACATGATCTTTGTAAGTTGCTTGATAATCGGCTCTGAAATTAGCGGTCTTAATATCATGCCTGTACTCTGGCTCATTGTAGATATTGCTTCCTTCATCCCGGGCTGTAAGGCGCATGTCAAGATCACCCAGGCTTTTCCCTAAGCGAATGACTGATGAGTTGACAGCGTAGTCTCCCGTGGTTTGACGAAAGTAAGTGCCTATGGATTCACTGCTATGGCGGCTGATGATGTTAATAACGCCCATAAACGAATTGGATCCGTAGGTAGCGGCGTTACTGCCACGGGTAATTTCTATTCGCTCTATGTCGTCGATGGAAAGTGGGAGGCTACTCCAATCAGGTCCACCGATGTCGGGTAGATAGACTGCACGGCCATCTATGAGTATTTGCATTCTTCTGGAAAATTGGTCAGACATGCCGTGGTAGGTGACAACTGGCCAACCACCTGTTTCTACGCCAACGATCATTCCTGGTACGGTTCTGAACAGATCGTGGATTTCCCTTGCGCCGCTGTTTTCGATCATCTCACGATTTATGATGGTCATGGCGGTTGGCGCTTCAGTCAGGGGCTGACGTAGACGTGATGCTGTGAGAACGATAGGGATATCTTCATCAAAAAAGCTATCGCCTAATAGATCATCACCGCTGTCATCAAATGCAATGGCTGGCGGTATTTGGCTTAGGCATAGAAAAAGTGCGGGAAATGTATATGCTCTCATTAGATATTTTCCATTTTGTTTTGTTTTTTTTTAGGTGCATCTACATCTTTTATTAAGGGGTAAGCTCCCCTCTGTTTGTCGACACTACAACCCTTTAGTATAGCAAGACTTTTCTGTCGAATTTACGCTAGCCCCCCATCTTCTTGATGTACAATGGGAGAAATACGTTTTTTGGTGATAGATATGATATACCCAACCATAGAGTCATTTATTGGAAATACTCCTCTTGTGCGATTGCAACGATTGCCTGGGAAGACAACCAATACCCTATTAGTGAAATTGGAGGGTAATAATCCGGCAGGTTCGGTAAAGGATCGTCCTGCTGTGAGTATGATCAACCATGCTGAGGCGAGGGGAGATATCAAACCCGGAGATACTTTGATCGAGGCTACGAGTGGTAATACCGGTATCGCATTGGCAATGGCGGCAGCGATTAAAGGGTACCGCATGGTGCTCATTATGCCAGAGACCATGAGTGCAGAGCGTCGTGGTGCGATGAAAGCTTACGGCGCTGATCTGGTGCTGGTCAGTAAAGAGGAGGGGATGGAAGGGGCCAGGGACCTGGCGTTGCAGATGCAAGCCGAAGGGAAGGGCTTGGTGTTAAACCAGTTTGCCAACTTTGATAATCCCCTGGCTCATTATGAAGGTACGGGGCCAGAAATCTGGCGTGATACCCATGGCATGATTACCCATTTTGTCAGCGCGATGGGCACGACGGGAACCATCATGGGTACCTCCCGCTATTTGAAAGAGCAGAATCCAAATATCCAGATTGTGGGAGTTCAGCCTGAAGAGGGATCGAGTATTCCTGGAATTCGTCGTTGGCCTGAAGCCTATCTGCCGGAGATTTTTGAGGCAAGCCGAGTGGATCATACGCTGGATGTTGGGCAACACCTTGCCGAAGAGACGACCCGCGCCCTGGCAGCGCAAGAGGGCATTTTCTGTGGTGTTTCATCCGGTGGCGCAGTGGCTGCAGCATTGCGTCTTTCGCAAGAGGTGGAGAATGCGGTGATTGTGTCCATTATCTGTGACCGAGGCGATCGTTACCTTTCCACTAATATTTTTCCCGCATAAAGGATTATTACCTTGCAGTGTCTGAGTTTTGATATTATCACCGCCCCTGATCTAGCTAGTGGCTGCCATCTTTATGGTTTGCAAGGGTTGGAGTCCCATGCCATCACTAATGCCATGCTGTACAAGCAGCGTCAGTTGAATGGTGATGAGCAGTTACCGTTGCAGTTACAGTGTGTTGTGGCGGCTTCTGTGGTCGAGGTGGAGAATGGGCGGTTAACCACCCATTTGCTACAAGATGAAGATGAAGCTAGGCTGATTCGGCAGCTCTTTGACTTGTTAAATGGAGAGTCCTGTCGCATTTGTTGGCACCATTCCCAGAGTTTGGTGCTGCTCCAGTTGCGTGCCTTGAAGTGGGGAATTGCATTACCGCTGGATTGGCCACTAGATGATTGGCCCAGAAGGCGATTACTGCAGTGCGGTTGGTTTGATCTTCAGTTACTACTGAAAAGTACGGTGAATGGAAATACCCTCAAAGAGCTAGCAGCATTGATTTCTCTGCCTTCCCAACTGGGGTGTGCTACGCAGATTTGTCGAGAGATTGAGAGTGCTGAGCAACTTCAGCAGTTACAGTATGATGCATTAGCAAATGCTATACATCTTTACCTGATTTATCTGCGTTTGGCATGGATTCAAGGGGTATTGCTGGAGTCGGAGTACCAGTTGCTGCAACAAGCATTGGCCGATCAGTTGCAAAATTCAGAAATAGCCATTCTATGCAGCTATGGTGATAGCTGGTTGAATGGATAGCATTAATTTTCAAGAAGTTAGAGTATGGCACGTAGAAGACGTAAAAACAGAATTCCTACTGAACAGGTGACGGTGACTATTGATTCCCTTAGTCACGAGGGGCGTGGCGTAGCCCGAGTCAACGATAAGGTGGTGTTTGTGGATGGGGCGTTACCGGGGGAAGAGGTGGTATTTAGCTACGTGCGAACCTCCAGTAAATTTGATGAGGGTCGGGTTGATGAAGTATTGAAGGCTTCACCAGACCGTGTCGAAGCCAAGTGTCCCCATTTTTCTCTCTGTGGTGGTTGTAGTTTGCAGCACATCTCTTCTGAAAAGCAGATTGCGATTAAACAGGGGCAGCTGTTGGAGCATTTTGCTCATCTAGGCAAGGTACAGCCAGAGGAGGTCTTGCAGCCACTAACCGGGCCACAGTGGGGATATCGTCGAAAGGCGCGCCTGGGGGTCAGAAATGTACAAGCCAAAGGCAGGGTGCTGGTGGGTTTCCGTGAGCGTTACAGTCCCTATCTGGCCGATATGCATCGGTGTGACGTGCTGCATCCCAGTGTTGGTGAGCGTCTGGATGATCTCTCGGAATTGATCGGTTCACTGGATGCAAACAGTAAGATTGCCCAGGTGGAAGTCGCGGTCAGTGATGATGTGACCGCTATGGTATTTCGTAATCTGGAGCCGCTCTCTGCTGGTGATCGCGAAAAACTGATCCATTTTGGCAAGGATAGCGGCATCCATATTTATGAGCAGCCAAAGGGGCCGGATACTATCACTCTGATGTGGCCTGAGCAGAGTGAACTGTTCTATCGCATGCCTGATTATGATGTGGAGATGAGATTCCGTCCCGGTGATTTTACCCAGGTGAATATCGATATCAATCGCAAGATGATTCCTCATGCCTTGGAACTGCTGGATGTTCAGCCTCATGAAACGGTGCTGGATCTATTTTGTGGATTGGGGAATTTCACGCTACCGCTGGCTCGTAAGGCAAAGCATGTTGTGGGGGTTGAAGGTGATAAGGGATTGGTGGAGAGAGCCAAGGCTAATGCGGAGCATAATGGTCTGGAAAATGTGGAGTTCCATGTGGCTAATCTGGCAGAGGATGTTTCTCAATATCCTTGGATGGCACAGCACTACGATAAGATTTTAGTGGATCCGGCTCGTAGTGGGGCGTTGGAGGTGCTACATCAGTTAGCGGGCTTTACCCCAGAGAAGTTGGTTTATGTCTCTTGTAATCCTGCCACCTTGGCAAGGGATGCCGGTGTATTGGTCAATGAATATGGCTATTGCCTCAAGAAGGCAGGAGTGATGGATATGTTCCCTCAGACAGCACATGTGGAGTCGATTGCCCTATTTGAGCGGCGTTGATTGTGAGTTTGTGAGTGGTGGACGCTTAATGGTTGTCCGCCACTGTCTGAGTCGTTGACGATAGCTGATAAGTTGTTTACGTACTTGATTTAACTTGTTTTTTGGCTCTTCCATCGCTCAGCTCCCAGTTATGTTAGGTGGTTATTATTCTTTATAGTAATGCTGGGTTTATGTTAGTGTGGCACTTTAGAAATAAAATGCAAGTTATTGTTATTAATTGTCATTTTTTTGTAAGAATTGGGTAATGGCAAAAGAGATTGAGAGAAAATTTCTAGTAAAGAATGACAGCTGGCGTCAAGTGGCAGCGCCGGGTGTCTATATGAGTCAGGGTTACATGGGAGATGCCAAGCGCGCCTCGGTACGAGTGAGGGTTGAGGGCGAGCAGGCCAATATCAATATCAAGAGTGCCACACTGGGCGTCACTCGAAGTGAGTATGAGTACCCGATCCCCCGTGATGAAGCACTGGAAATGCTCAGAACCCTTTGCGAACAGCCTCTGATTGAGAAGACTCGCTATGAAGTTAAGGTGGGTGCCCATACCTGGGAGGTGGATGTCTTTGAAGGGGATAATCAAGGATTGATTGTCGCTGAGGTAGAACTGGCCAGTGAAGATGAACTTTTTGAAAAGCCTGACTGGGCTGGGGATGAGGTATCCCATGAGCCTCGTTATTATAATGTGTGCTTGGTGAAGCACCCCTATAAGGATTGGGATGATCGCTAGGCTGTGGTTGCTGCTGATCACCATATTGTTGGTGGCGGGGTGCGGTGCTCCACCGCCTGAGGGTATCCGCTTTGCTGTCTCCAGTGCACCTGTTACGTTGGATCCTCGCTTTGCTACTGATGCGACTTCAAGTCGAATCAATCGGCTTATTTATCAACAGTTGGTGGATTTTGATGAGATGGTACAACCGGTACCATCACTGGCTAACTGGCAGCAGTTAGCACCTAATCACTACCGCTTTGTCTTGCTGGGAAGCCCCCAATTTCACAATGGCAAGCCACTATTGGCTGATGATGTGGCGGCCACCTACCGCTCTATTCTTGATCCAAAAACTGCCTCTCCCCATCGTGCAACACTCTCTGTTATTGAGCGCATAGTGATCCCTGATGAGAGAACAATTGATTTTTATCTGAGAAAGGCAGATCCACTGTTTCCTGGTTATCTGGTGATTGGCATCTTGCCTGCCAATGAGTTGCAGCAGGGCCACTCATTTAATACGCATCCTATAGGGAGCGGACCATTTTCCTTTGTCACTTGGCCCGAAGAGGGGCGTCTGCAGCTACTACGCACGGCAGATCAGATAATGATCTCCTTTATTCAGGTAAAGAATCCGACGGTGCGAGCCTTGAAGCTGATGCGCGGTGAGGTTGATCTGCTGCAGAATGATCTGCCGGCTGAGATTGTGAAGCAGCTGCAGGATGAAGGGATGCAGATAGCGCGTCGCCCAGGTTCGAATTTCAGCTATTTAGGATTTAATCTGGAGAATGAACAGACTGGGAAACAGCCACTGCGTGAAGCGATTGCTTACGCTTTGGATCGGGATTCTATCATCCGCTATGTATTTGCTGGTGGTGCTCGAGTCGCGACCTCATTGCTGCCACCCAGCCATTGGGCGGGCCACCCAGATCTGGAACCTTACCCCTATGACCCTGATAAGGCTCGGGAACTATTGGCGGGTATAGGCGTGGATGTTGAACATCCGCTGACAATTACCTATAAAACTTCCAGCGATCCTTTCCGGATCCGTCTTGCCACTGTGATTCAGCAACAGCTGGCAGAGGTGGGTATCCAGGTGAGGATCCAGAGCTACGATTGGGGGACCTTCTATGGCGATATTAAAAAGGGGGTATTTCAAATGTATAGCCTTGCCTGGGTCGGTATTAAAAGCCCGGATATCTACCGTTATGTATTTCATAGCAGTGCTGTTCCTCCCAGTGGCGCAAATCGAGGGCGCTACAACAATCCTGAGGTGGATAAATTGATTGAGCAGGCGGAGCAGGCAGAGGGCCAGCAGGCCCGTGTTGCCGCCTATCGTGCATTACAACAGCAGGTGTTTGAAGATCTGCCTTATGTTCCTCTGTGGTATGAGGATCATTTCTATGTGGCCCGTCCCGATATCCGTGGCTATATACTTTCCAGTGATGGTAATTATGATGGTTTGAAATATGTGCAGCGAAACTGATCTGCCTCGGCATATTGAGATATCCATAGCGGATCAAACGTTGGATCTCTTTGAGGGGGATAAATGTGTCTCTCACTATCCGGTTTCCACTGCGAAAAATGGTCCTAATGAGTTGGAGGGAAGTGGCGGCACTCCGAGGGGTAAACATATTATCCGAGCGATGATTGGAGAGGGGGCACCAATCAACAGCGTATTTATCGGGCGTCGGCCGACCGGTGAGATATATAGCTCTCAACTGGCTGAAGAGTATCCGGAACGAGATTGGGTATTGAGCCGTATTCTCTGGCTAAGTGGTTTGGAGCGTGGAAAAAATCGCCTGGGTAGGGTAGATACTATGCGGCGCTATATCTATATTCATGGGTGTCCAGATGAGCTACCCATGGGGATTCCTCTCTCCCATGGCTGTATTCGGATGCGTAACAGCGATATAGTAGAGCTGTTTCAACAACTCCACCCAGGGGTTAGGGTGGATATAAAATAATATAATTAAAGAGCCCTGGTTAATGATTTATGCACGCTTAATTGAGTATAGATAGATTGGAGCATAGGCTTAGTGTATGGACAAGCGAATAGCCGTTGGCGTGGTGAATGTAATTAACGAGAGGCTCTAAAGGACATTAGGGAATCATGATCAATGGCTAGAAATGTCGTCTTATATATGTTGGGGATGGGTTTATTTGTGCTGACAGGCTGTAGCACAACGGGTGGATATCGGGAATTCAGCGAATTTACGGATCAGGATAAAGAGATTATTTTATCCTTTTATGGTCAGTATGCGGCACCTCCAACACCAGGACCAGAGGGGCTGAAGGCAAAGCCAGCACAGATTAAGTCACAGGTCTCACAGCGGGATGTGATGACCAAAAAATTAGCGCGTGGTGCAGGTTATCCTCTGCCCAGGGATCTGGAATCCCAGTTGTCACCGCTCGCACCTGGTTTGGCAAGGGCCATGGTGGGTTGGAGTGTTGTTATTGTAGATACCGAGACACGCAAGGTCGTTGATCGTATTCACGCTCGAGGGTATTAATCCTCTCTCATACGGGCCCTGAGAAGCGGTATTATTGTGGTAAATACAGATAGTTAATGATTAATTTTATCGTCTCCCGCCTGCTTAGTGCCTTGATCGTGGTGCTGGGTGTTAGTGCTATTGTCTTTCTCTTTATTCATATGATTCCCGGTGATCCGGTAGAGGTGATGTTGGGAGAAAGTGCGCGTCCTGCAGATCGGGAGGCGTTGCGGGCAGCGCTGGGCCTTGATCTTCCTATGAGTCAGCAGTTGTTGAATTATTACAGCGCATTATTGCATTTCGACCTAGGCAACTCACTCCATTCATCTCGCCCAGTATTTGAGTTGATTATGGAGCGTTTACCTGCAACGGTTGAATTGGCCCTGGCCTCCTTGATAGTGGCTGTTTTATTGGCCTTTCCGTTGGGAACCATTGCAGCAGTCCGTCAACACACTTTATGGGATCAGGGGGCAAT
This sequence comes from Thiohalomonadales bacterium, assembly GCA_050295955.1. Taxonomy (GTDB): domain Bacteria; phylum Pseudomonadota; class Gammaproteobacteria; order RBG-16-57-12; family RBG-16-57-12; genus JAFLJP01. The sequence goes on along the minus strand of JBNKQQ010000040.1, from coordinate 42,404 downwards.
GGGATTTGCCATGGTGGGGGTATCGATCCCCAACTTCGTGATGGGGCCGCTGCTGATACTGCTGTTTTCTGTCACATGGGGATGGCTACCTGTCTCAGGTCGAGAGGGCCTTGCTTCACTCATTTTACCTGCTATTACGCTAGGGAGTGCCTTAGCGGCCGTGCTATCTCGTATGGTTAGAGCCTCCTTGCTAGAGGTACTATCGGAAGATTATGTCCGAACTGCCCGCGCCAAAGGGCTAAATGAATGGCGGGTGGTATGGTTTCACGGTGTACGGAATGCATTGCTGCCGGTGGTGACATTGCTTGGCTTGCAGCTGGGGGTGTTATTGGGAGGGGCGGTTATCACCGAAACCATTTTTTCCTGGCCGGGTATTGGGCAACTTACCATTGAAGCCATTCAGCGCCGGGATTATCCGGTGGTGCAAGGTTGTGTGCTGCTGATCAGCATTGCCTATGTTGTGGTGAATACCAGTACCGATATTGTCTATGGTTGGTTGGATCCTCGCGTTCGCCTGGGAGAGGGATAAATGGTTCGTAGCAGTTTTCCTCTTTTAATCCTGCTTGCTTGGTGTGCTATGGCGCTGTTTGGCCCATTCATGGGGTTGGAGCCTAACCAAGTCAATTTACCTAAGATTCTGCTTAGTAGCGATGATGCCGCCATCTTAGGGTATGATGATTTGGGGCGACCGTTATGGGATCGGCTGGTAATGGGGGCGCAGACCTCATTTCTGGTTGCCTTGGGCGTGGTGACAATTTCCCTGGTGGTGGGGACTCTGATTGGCGCAGTGAGTGGTTATGTGGGTGGTTGGTTTGACCATCTGGTGACCCGTGTTATTGATATCTTCCTCGCTTTCCCTGGTATTCTATTGGCTATTGCAATGGCGGGTATTTTGGGGCCGGGCGTGGAAAATGTGGTGATAGCCCTGGCAGTGGTAAGTTGGGTAGGGTTTGCCCGTTTGAGCCGTGCTCAGGTGCTGGCAGTAAAGCATCGTGATCATGTACAAGCTGCTGTGGCGCTGGGGATCTCACCCCCTTTGATCGTGGTGCGTCACCTGATTCCTTTAATTATGGCGCCGTTGATTGTAGAGGCTACCTTTGGTATTGCTTCGGTGGTGATCGCCGAGGCAGGGCTCTCATTTTTAGGATTGGGGGTACAGCCGCCAGAAGCATCCTGGGGAAGTATGATCAAGGATGGTACCCGTTATTTGTTAGTGGCACCCCATATGATTTTAGTGCCAGGTATTGCACTTATGCTGGTGGTGGTATCGGCTAATCTGCTCGGGGACCAACTGCGTGATCGTTTGGATGTTCGTTCCCGTAATAATTGCTAATTGAAAGAGGTATTATGTCGCTTGGTCCGGTAATGATAGATCTGGAGGGGGTGAGCCTTACAGAGGAGGATCGTGAGATTCTAAAGCATCCGCTGGTGGGCGGGGTTATCCTGTTTAGTCGTAATTTTGAAAGTCCAGAGCAGGTCTCGGTGCTGATCGAGGCGATTCATCAGGTGCGTCAGCCTAAACTGCTGGTAGCCGTGGATCATGAGGGCGGAAGGGTACAACGCTTCCGTCATGGTTTCACCCGTTTGCCTGCCGTGCGCCAGATTGGGAAGCACTATCAGGATAATCCACGTCAGGCTAAACAGCTGGCAGAAACTGCTGGTTGGCTGATGGCTGCCGAGCTGCGGGCGGTTGGTGTGGACTTCAGCTTTGCGCCCGTGCTGGATCTGGACTTTGGTCATAGCCAAGTGATTGGTGATCGCTCCTGGCACCGCGATCCTCAGGCGGTGGCGGATCTGACTCACTCCTACATGATAGGAATGCAGGCCGCAGGCATGCCGGCTACCGGGAAACATTTTCCTGGGCATGGCTGGGTAGCAGCTGATTCTCATACCGATATTCCGGTGGATGATCGTCGATATGAGGATATCTATCCAGAGGACATCCTCCCTTTTGAGCGCATGGTTGAGTACGGCATGGCGGCGGTGATGCCAGCTCACGTGATCTATCCCAAGTGCGATTCTCAGCCCGCTGGATTTTCCCGTTTTTGGTTACAAGAGGTGCTACGTAGGCGGCTGGGATTCCACGGGGTAATTTTCAGTGATGATCTGAGTATGGCCGGTGCAGAAGTGGCAGGGGGATTTCTGGAGCGTGCCAATGCGGCATTGGTGGCAGGCTGCGATATGCTGCTGGTGTGCAATAACCGCTTGGCTGCCTGGGAGGTGTTGCGAGGGCTGGATGATCCATGTGATGCAGCATCCCATAGCCGTCTGGCACGCATGCATGGGAAACCCGCTATGGGGCGAACACAACTGATGCGTGAGGAGAAATGGAAGCAAGCTGTTGCAGTGATGGACAAGTTACAGGGTGATGATGAACTGTTGCTGAATCTATAGGTAGGGCAATGATTGACGAGTTTATAACAATGCTGGGTCTGGAAGGGTATCAGACCAACTGGATTATCCAGATCTTTGTTGTGGTGCTTGCGGTATTGATATTGGATCTTTTTCAGAAGCGTCTGTTCAATCGCATCGCCAAGCGGGCTGAAGCTAGCCATAATATGTGGGATGATGCTTTGGTGTATGCCATTGTTAAACCGCTATCCTTAATGATTTGGGTAGTGGGTTTGGCCTTTGCGGCAGAGATCGCCAGAAATATTAGTGAAGAACCTATCTTTGACGTAATTGAGCCTGTCCGTGATGTGGGAGTTATTTTCTCTCTGGCTTGGTTCCTCGTGCGCTTTATTCGTGATTCAGAGCGTCGCCTGATTGAGCTAGACCGGGTTGATGTCACTACTGCCCACGCTTTTGCCAAGTTATTACGTATCTCGGTGATGATTACCGCGGTGCTGGTTGCACTACAAACTTTGGGCTTTAGTGTCTCTGGTGTATTGGCGTTTGGGGGAATCGGTGGTTTGGCGGTTGGTTTGGCTGCCAAGGATTTGTTGGCCAACTTCTTTGGTGGACTCATGATTCACCTGGATCGACCATTTGCTATCGGTGACTGGGTACGCTCTCCAGATAAGGAGATTGAAGGGACGGTTGAGGAGATCGGCTGGCGTTTAACCAAGATTCGTACCTTTGATAAGCGTCCGCTTTATGTTCCCAATGCAACCTTCACTACTATTACGGTGGAGAACCCTTCACGCATGAGTCATCGTCGCATCTATGAAACCATCGGTATTCGTTACGATGATGTGGAAAAGATGCCTGCGATTGTTACTGAGGTGGAAGCGATGCTGCGAGCTCATTCTGAAATTGATGATAGCCAGACTTTGATGGTGAATTTTAATAGATTTGCCGCTTCGTCACTGGATTTCTTTGTGTACACCTTTACCCACACCACTAACTGGGTAGAGTTTCACCGCATCAAACAGGATGTGCTATTAAAGATTAGTGAGATAATCACTGCGCATGGTGCTGAGGTGGCTTTTCCAACCTCTACTTTGCACTTTGCCGAGGCACCTGTCTCGCCATCTCCTCATGTTCATAGTGGGATATAAATGGCTATTGGGAATTGTGACTAGCTACTCTGTCTACTACGATTAACGGGTTGATTGATTGGGGGAGCAGGGGGTTGCTGCTTTGAAACTGTAACTTTTACCGAACTAATAATGATATGAATGAAATAGCAAAAGAGGCCTGGCAGGCCTATCAGGAATCGGACTGTCTGGTAAGTGAGACACAGATCCAGAAGGCACTGGATAAGATGGCTGATGAAATTGGTGCTGTGTTAGCGGATAAAAATCCGCTGGTGCTTAGCGTGATGAATGGTGGTCTAGTGACTGCGGGTCAGTTGTTACCACGTTGTCGTTTTCCGTTGGAGATGGATTACATCCATGCTACCCGCTACAACAACACTACTAGTGGTGGAGAGTTACAGTGGCTAGCCCGTCCTCACCAAAGTTTGGAAGGGCGGACGGTATTGATTGTGGATGATATTCATGATGTGGGGGCGACTCTACAATCCATCATCGAGGATTGTCGTCAGGCTGGGGCTGTTGAGGTCTATTGTGCTGTGCTGATCAATAAGCAGCATGATCGCAAGGTGGCGTTGCGGGCTGATTTTGTCGGGGTAGAGGTTGAAGATCGCTATATTTTCGGTTGTGGAATGGATTACAAAGGCTACCTGCGTAATTTGCCTGCTATCTATGCCATCAAAGAGTGATTGGGGGGACTGAGTGACGAAACTGGCTTTTATCGGCGGTACGGGTTTGACTGCTATGGAAAATTTGGAGATTTTGAGAAAAGAGCAGGTGGGTACTCCTTATGGGGTACCTTCTGGGCCACTGACCTTTGGCCATCTGGCGGGGCAGGAGGTCATTTTCCTGGCACGACATGGTGAGCACCACTCTATTCCCCCCCATAAGGTGAATTATCGAGCCAATATCTGGGCGTTAAAGCGAGCTGGGGTTGAGCAAATCATTGCGGTGGCTGCTGTTGGTGGAATTACCGAGGCAATGGGGCCTGCTCAGGTGGCAATACCAGATCAGATTATCGATTACACCTATAGTCGTGAACATACCTATTTCGATGGAGGTGGACAGCCGGTGACCCATGTGGATTTCTCTTATCCTTACAGCGAAACATTGCGCAACAAGTTGTTTGCTGCTGCAGAGGGGTTGGATTTTAGTGTTGAGAGATCGGGTGTCTACGGCGCTACTCAAGGTCCCCGATTGGAGACGGCAGCGGAGATCCGCCGCATGAAGCAGGATGGGTGTGATTTGGTAGGAATGACTGGCATGCCGGAGGCGGTACTGGCTCATGAGTTGGAACTGCAATATGCCTGTTGTGCTGTTGTGGCCAACTGGGCGGCTGGCTGTACCGAGGGGATTATCACCATGGAAGAGATTGAGCAGACGCTAGAGCTAGGCATGCAGCGGGTGCGTACTCTGCTGGAGCGGGTGACGCCACTGGTTCATGCTAAGTAAAGTTGTATTGTTAAGAGCCTCGTGTGCCAGGGGCTCGCTGTACCATTCCACCATTGCCTCCATTTTGCGTTGGCGTGCCAGGGGGAGTTTCAATGCTGGGCGCTTCTGGCTCAGGAAGAGGATCGGGCTCCAGTAACGCCTCATCTAGCTCATACCCCTGTACCCGAATTAACATGCCAAATCGTGGATGGTCGAAGTAGTGTAGTTCACTTTTTCTGACCCTGCGGCTCTCATCAATATGGAAATAATGATGTTCAATTACCTTTTCAGGCTCATTACGTAACGGTATTCGAGGCTCTTCTTCCAGAGTTTGAAGCGGCATAAAGTAGCCTTGATTTGTGGTCAACTCAGGAGAGTGGGCTAGGTTGTTCATCAGAAGGTGTTGGGCTTCAAACTCAATCGGGATGGATAACAACAGGTTACTTTCAATATGTAGATAGCGGCTGATAAATAGCCGAATATAGCCAAATACGTGATCCTCATCTAACCATGCAGCAGTAGGTGTCGTTTCCCTAGCATGTTCTTCTTCCGACGCCATTGTTGGATCTTGGGGTGTTGCCTCAGGTGACAAAGGGGAGAGCGGAGATGTTTTCCCCAGATACTCATCCAGTGTAATTTTTTGTTGTAAATCGTAGGGGTAAATAAGGATCGCTGGGGCTATATTTTTCTCCAGGCCTGGCTGGCGCCACCCCAGGTGCATAAGCAGCTTTAAGTCTGATGCACCATCAATCCGTCTGGCTTCAGGTTTAAGGCTCAATTGATCATCACGTAGTCGCTGGTAAGCAGCTTGTTGTGGTGTGTTCTCAGTTTCTTCGGGAATAAAGGGTGGGGTTAACTCCTTGGCGCCAATAATTTCCGGGATGACTGCCTGCTCCGCTAAAATTTCCTTATGTTGCGCTTGTTCATTCTGGCGCTCAAACAAAATGATTTCCACCTCATACCAGGGGGAGGGGGCTTCTTCGGCTAGGAGTTGTAAGGGCAGTAGCGCCAGAGCAAATAAACACCGTTTGATCATTACATCCATCATCTTTATCGAGGTTGGGCCATAAAGGTTTACCATGTTACTGGAAGTGAGTGGGCCGCGTCACCATTTCAGTTTATCTCATTTAATTTGAGGTAAAACGAGAGTATGGGAATAAGCTTTCGTAGCACCTAACTTTTATGCAAGCTGGGTCGTTATATTGAGTAGAGAAAATAGCGCACGAGAGTAATCCCATGTCTGATGCAACTGCAACAATCCTCATTGTAGAGGATGACCCTTCCCTAATGGAGTTAAATGCTCTGCACATTGAGCTGGCAGGATATCAAACCCTGAGGGCCGAAACCGCAGAAGTGGCTTTGGAGTTGATGATGCAACCGGATGTTAAGGCTGATCTGATTATTTCGGATATTGTGATGCCGGGGATGGATGGCTATGAATTTTGCAAACAGGTGCATCAACTTTCTGACTGGAGTGAAACACCGTTTATCTTCGTCAGTTCCCTTACCACCCTTGAAGAGCGGTTAAAAGGTTATGAAGTGGGCGGGGATGATTATATCGGTAAGCCCATCGATCCTAAGGAGCTCACGCAGAAGGTTTCCAGGGTGTTGGAAGTCAGGCGACACAATGCTGAGCTACAGGAGGTGGCCGATCAGTCCCAAAAAGTGGCAATGCAGGCGATGACCTACTCTAGTGATTTAGGGCAGGTCATTGAGTTTTTCAAAAATAGTGTGGATAGCAAAACTTTTGAAGAGCTAGCATCACTGTTTTTCGACTTCATGCGTAACAATGGGCTACGGGCCTCAATCCAATTTTATACGGTTAATGGCCAGCTTAATTTTGGGGATCAGGGAGAGCTTTCTCCTCTGGAGGCCAATGTTATGGAGCTATCCCGTAAGAAGTCCCGCTTCTTTGATTTCGGCTCACGAACCATCATCAATTACGACGATTTCTCTATTCTGATTAAGAATATGCCGCTGGATGATCCTGAGAAATATGGTATCTATAAAGATACGATAGGGACCCTATGCAATGCGATAGAGGCCCGCGTTAAAGCGCTGTTGGCGGATGATAAAAATAAAAAACGTGAAGAGATGATTAGCTTGATTCAAGAGGCGATGCGCGAGTTGAAAGAGACGATGGGGGATATGCAGAAAGCAAATATGCGCATTATAGATAACATGCTGAATGAGATGGAAAATTCCATGATGACTTTAGGCTTGACTGAGGAGCAGGAGGAGGATATCCGCCTAATTGCCACCAAGACGATGGATTCTATTGAAGCAATATTTGGTCGGGTGATCTTTATTGAAAACCAATTTGATAAAGTTCAGGAGCGATTAGAGAATATCTTTAATGAATGAGCAATAAGCTGATTCGGTTTTTGCAGAGCTGCCTGAGTTATTTTATACATTGTTTCGCAAGCTTAAGGCCTCGGGATAAGGGGCCAAGTAGTGTTGTCGTTGTAAATAGGCATTAGGGTGACGGTTAAGGTGATGCTTGAGTAATGTCATCGGTACAATCAGTGGAATGATACCTTTTTGGTATAGATTGATCTGCTGGAGTAATTCCGATTTCTCATCCGTGCTGAGTTGGCGCTTTAAGTAGCCCATCATGTGTAGCAATACATTGGTGTGGTGCTTGCGTTGGGCCGGCTTTTTCATCTCCTCCATCAGTTGACGAATGTAGCGCTCGGCAAGTTGGGTAAGGTTGGCCTTGTGACAACCTACTGTGGCAATTAGTTGACCTAATTCCCGGTAGCCTTTTTGGCTACGACTCATTAGGGCATATTTGTGCTCTGAGTGGAATGCGACTAACTGCTTGGAATTGATGCCTGCTGCCTGTAGCTGTTGCCAGCGATGATAGAGAAAGACTCGTTCGAAGAAGTTTTCCCGTAACAGTGGATCTTTTAGGCGACCTTCCTCTTCAATGGGCAACAGGGGGTTATGTTTCAACAACTGCTCGGTAAAAAGCCCTTGACCATTAGCGGTAGGGCATTGCTGGGGGTTGTAGACCTTGACCCTCTCTAGACCGCAACTCGGGGAGCCTTTTTTTACTACAAACCCGCTGAGTTGTTTATGGGTGTGGGCAAAATCCCTCCCATAGCTTCTTAGTTGGGCACTCACATCCATTTCAGGTGTTTTTACGCCAATGGCTCGGGGAGCCTGGCTGTTTCCATAAAGTCGGATTGGTTGACGAGGAACGCCCATGCCGATAGCCGTCTCAGGGCAGACTGGAATCAATTCAAAGAAGAGGGATAGTGTCTCTGTCAGGTAGCGGTCATGTTTATGTCCACCATCAAAACGGACTGTTTTACCCAGTAGGCAGGCGCTGACACCGAGCTGAATGGGAGATTTCATAGTGCATCCTCAATTGCGTTAATTAGGGCTTCACTCTGTGGTGCAACTCGGCTGGCAAAGCTACCGATAACTTTGCCATCACGACCCAGCAGATACTTATGAAAATTCCAGGCAGGGGCCTCGCCTGCTTCTTTGGCCAGTTGCTGGAAGAGGGGGTCGTCAGTTCCTTGTGCGACATGGGACTTCTCGAACATGGGAAACTGCACACTATAGGTTAATCGACAGAAGCTTTGGATCTGCTCCTCACTGCCAGGTTCTTGGCTGCCAAAGTCATTGGAAGGAAAGCCCAATACTACCAGCCCTCTGGATTGATAATCACGATAAAGCTGTTCCAAGCCTTCATATTGTGGTGTGTAGCCGCATTTGCTGGCGGTGTTGACAATGAGTACCACTTTTCCCTGATAGGTTTCACAGAGGTTGATCTGTTCATCTGAAGCGAGGCGTTTTTTATTAATATTCAGCACCCCTTCACAGCTATCGGCAGATGCCACACCACTACTGGCAATGGCGAGGGTAAAGAGCGAGAGTAGAGTGGTTTTTTTCATGATGGCTTCTCCTTTCATTGATTTGGCCCCAGTTGTTCCAGGTTTGGAGCCAGTTGGTGAAGATCATTGAGCATATGGGCGTTAATATCCGCGAAGAGCTGAGGTTGGGATTGAATTCCCACACCACCTAATAGAAGAGCGCATGACTTTGGTTTTAGCTTCTGTAAGGCATATAGTTCAGTCTGTAGCTGATCCAGATTGGCCAGATGTCCAATGCTCAGAGCGATGGCTCTTGCATGGAGTTGGTTTGCCGCGGCGGCAATCTCTTCGGCAGGGAGTTGGGGTGAGAGATAGTGGGCCTGCCAGCCAAGACTATTGGCAAGTAGGGTGACCATCATTGCACCAATGCTATGCTGTTGTCCGGTAGGTGTGGTGACGACAAGGATGGGGCCAGTCATGTTTTGCCGCTGACGAATCTTGCTCAGTAGCCAGCTGGAAATTACTGTACTGGCCATATGCTCCTGATAGATACGTAACTCTCCTAGTCGCCAGGCAGTCCCTATTGCTCTCATTAATGGCCCTAGCCAATCATTCAATAACAGTGGGAGCGGTAGCTGTAGCTCAGCTTCTATCAGTATTTGGTTGAGTTTTTCCCGGTCGAGTGCCTCAACAGCGCTTAAGCCTTGCTGATGAAGCGCTAAAAGCACAGATTGATTATCCACCTGACGCTGGGAAGTGACAGGCTCCAGCAATTTGTTTAACTGATTTTCTGACAATCTGACAATATCGCCGATACGATGCCCAAGCGCTGTCAGCCTGTGGAGCAGGGTGAGATGTTGCACATCCTGCTCGCTATAGAGGCGGCGTTTGTTTTCCCCCCGCTGAGGGTTTACTACCCGATAGCGCTTTTCCCATGCCCGAATAAGATCAACACTGAGTCCGCTGCGGCGTGATACCAGCTGAATGGGATAGATAGGATTGTCTATTTCACTTTTCATGATTAAAAAATAGACACTTTGTTTTCATTTGTCCAGGACAAAATGGAGACAAAATGAATGGTAGTTGAACAATGGGGGGGATATGCGGGTAGATGGTAGGAGGTGGTTCTCAGGAATTAAGAGAGATTAAGGCGGGGATAAGGGGCGTATGAATAGCCCCTACGGTCCTTTGATGAAGTCGTTTTCTACTTGGTAGAGATCGCTTTCAACCTCTAGTAGACCCAATAGGGTATGGAATAGTTGGTCGTGGCTGTAGCGCTGATCTAACCTGCTGGCCAGATGCTGGGTATCAATCTCATCAAAATATTCACCTACCCACAGGATTGCAGGAATGTGGCGTTGTTCATCCGGCGCCAGGAGATTAGGTAAGCCATGCAAATAGAGGTTATTTTCACCTAATGATTCGCCATGGTCGCTAAGGTATAGCATGGCAGTCTCATAACCGTTACCGTCATAAGGTTTCAGTAGCTCAATAACCTTGGCGAGAAAATGGTCCGTGTAAAGAATGGCATTATCATAGGCATTTCTAATCTCTTCATCGCTACACTCTGATAGCTGGTTGGTTTTACAGACTGGGGTAAATTTTTCAAACTCACTAGGGTAACGTTTATAGTAGGCGGGACCATGATTGCCCATTTGATGTAGCACAATCAAGATGTCGCCTTCAGGGTGCTTCTGAATATAGTGCTGTGCCTTGCTGAGCATGCCCTCATCGCGGCACTCTTCATCACAAAGTGGATTTTGGTCGGGGCTTTTGTAGCTGACATACTCAAGTCGCTTGGCTACCCCTTTGGAGTCGGAATTATTATCCAACCAGAGGACATTGGTATCCGCATGTTTGAGAACATCCAGTACATTTTCAGTTGTCGCTTCTTTATCCACATCAAATTCTGATTCATCGTAATGAGAGAACATGCAAGGTACCGAAACGGCGGTTGAGGTGCCGCAGCTCCAAAAATTACGATAGCTGTAGACCTTCTCTTTGTTAAGTTCTGGATTGGTTTCCCGGTGATAGCCATTGAGGGAAAAGTGATCAGCACGAGCTGTCTCACCAACGACTAGAATAATCAATTCTTTCTCTGCATCGGAGTCGGGGATGTGGGCGTTGACATCAAGGGGTGCAGCAACAACATTTTTCAGATTACTATGGCTGTTAATGACTTTACCTATTGAATAGAGGTAATAGCTGGGGTTGGCATAATAGCGCAGCTGCTTATGTTCGCGGATGAATGAAGCATAGGCATTACTGAATATCATAATCAGCAGCACCATTATGGATAGGGTGGTACCAACCAGTTTGAGGCGTGAAAGTAGTTCTTGCCGGAATGGCTGATAGTGAATATGGGTACGATATAACAGCACCGAAGGGAGCACGCCTAGCAGCAGCACATAGAGCACCAGCTTGATGCTAAATAGGTCTAAGGACTCATGGATATCTGTCTGTAAGACGTTTTGAATCATGCTCTTATCGATAACGATGTTGTAGCTATCCATGAAGTAGCTGCTAAAGGCAGAGGCTATCAATAGGAAGATGAGAATGGGTTTAAGTGTGTAGCGAAAACAGAGCAGGGAGAGCAGTAGAACGTTTGCTCCAAAAAAGACCAGAGCTAGAGAAAGGAGAAATGGGCCATCATTCTGGCTAGGGGGGTACACCGATATAACATTTTTAAAGAAGGCCTGGTTGCCTACAATAATAAAAAATAATGCGCTGAGCAGGATAATTTTGGTGCTGTTCAAATTTTTCAGGAAAGAGGAGTGCTTGTTCATTACTGCCTAAGGTTTCGGTGCAGAGATTTATGGAAAAAGCCGGCTGTTATTCCTAATAAATCTTTGCATGGAGTGAAAGCAAGCTATTTGGATTTAAAGGGCTTTTCCTGCTCATTTTCATCGCTGCTGAAAACCAGAAAGCCGATAACCGTGGCTTCAGCAGTGACTTCGCCGTTGGCATAAACCTTACAATCCAGCGTATATTTGCGATTCTTGACCTCTGTGACATGGGCGCGAAGCTCAAGTTCCGTCTCATTTGGGGTTGGTGCCACGTATTTAATGTTCATCATACCGGTAGCGAAGCGGTAGAAAGGCTCAGATGAGAGTGGGCGGTTTTCATTGCGTACGGCGGTTGCCATTGCAGTTGCCATACAGTGACAATCTATCAGGGTTGCAAGGATCCCCCCGCAAGTAATACCAGGCCATCCCTGGTGGATATCCTGAGGGGTAAAGTGACATACCCCTTCATCACCTTGCCAGAAACTGTGAATATGAAGCCCGGCAGGGTTGTTTTTTCCGCATCCGAAACAGACATCACCAGGCATATAGTGTTGGAAGATTTCATGCTCAGACATGGCCACCTCCTAGGCGTTGTTTTAAAACGGGCAGTGATTAACTGCCCGTTACTGTCTACAGCATTTCAGAGGCATAGTCCGCTAGGCGGGAGCGCTCGCCGCGCTGTAAGGTAATATGGGAGCTATGTTCCCAGTTTTTGAAACGATCCACTACATAGGTTAGACCGGAGGTGGTCTCACTCAGGTAGGGGGTGTCGATCTGTGCCAGATTACCTAAGCAGACAATTTTAGTTCCCGGTCCAGCGCGGGTAATGAGAGTCTTCATCTGTTTGGGTGTGAGGTTTTGTGCCTCATCAATGATGATAAATTTATTGAGGAAGGTACGTCCCCGCATAAAGTTTAAGGAGCGAATTTTGATGCGGTTGGTGAGCAGTTCATGGGTGGCTGAGCGTTCCCAGTCCTCATTGAATTCACTCTTGTTGAGCACTTCAAGGTTATCCATCAGCGCTCCCATCCAGGGGGTCATCTTCTCCTCTTCAGTGCCAGGCAGGAAGCCGATATCTTCTCCTACTGGCACGGTAACGCGGGTCATGATGATTTCCCGGTAGATTTTATGCTCCAGTACTTGGGTAAGTCCGGCAGCTAGGCTGAGTAGTGTTTTTCCCGTACCTGCCTGACCCAACAGGGTGACAAAGTCGATATTGGGATCCATTAGGATGTTAAGGGCAAAGTTTTGCTCGCGATTGCGAGCGGTGATTCCCCAAATGGCATGATGTTGAGTCCGATAGTCGCGGATGAGTTCGATAACCGCGCTATCTCCTTCGATTTGACGCACTTGCGCCTCAAATCCCTCTTCACCACCTACACCGAACAGGTATTGATTTACATGCCATCCAGCAACTTCCGGACAGTTAACCCGATAGTAGGTGTGGCCATCTTCATGCCAGGATTCCACTTCTCGATTGAGATGCTCCCAGAAGTGGTCGGGCAGCTCGGCCCAGCCGCTGTAGAGTAGCGTGACATCATCCAGTACCTTGTCACTGTGGTAATCTTCAGCACGGATGCCAACTGCTGCAGCTTTGATGCGCAGGTTGATGTCCTTGGATACCAGAGTAACCGCAGTATTTAATTCATGCTGCAGACCGAGAATCATACTGAGTATGCTGTTATCCGCTTTGTTTCCCGGCAGGGTGCGGGGGAGTTCACCACTTAATTCGTGGGTCTGGATGAATAGGCTACCACTTTGGAAAGAGGAGTTTTCCGGCGTCGGAAGGGGAATGCCCCGGTCGATCTCCTGGCGTGTGGCATTGGAAACCAAATCTTCCAGATAGCGCGCCACCTGGCGGGCATTGCGTGCCACTTCTGAGTGGCCTCGTTTATTGTTATCAAGCTCTTCCAGCACAATCATTGGAAGATAAAGATCATGTTCCTGAAAACGGAATAGGCAAGTGGGGTCGTGCAGTAGTACGTTGGTGTCAAGGATGTAGGTGTGGCGTTGAGATCCACTATTCATAGCACCTCCAGCTCATATGGATAGGGCCAGAGGCTCAAAAAACAGAGCCTCCTGAGTAAGTTAGCGTCCCGATTTAGAGTTCCTTAAGGGCTTCGAGAACCTCGTCTACGTGACCTTTCACCTTCACTTTACGCCACTCTTTGTGCAGTACACCAGCTTTATCGATCAGGAAGGTGCTGCGCTCAATACCAAGTGACTCTTTACCATAAAGCTTCTTGAGCTTGATAACATCAAATTGCTTGCAGAGGGTTTCATCCTCATCGGATAGCAGCTCAAAGGGAAACTCTTGTTTTGCTTTGAAATTTTCATGGCGTTTGAGGGAGTCACGCGAAACGCCAAGAATGACACAATTCAGTTTGGCGAACTCGCTGTGTAGATCTCGAAAGTTTTGGCCCTCAGTGGTGCAGCCAGGTGTGCTATCTTTCGGGTAAAAGTAGAGCACAATATTTTTACCTTTCAGGCTTGAGAGGCTAATTTCTTGATTACCTGTTGCGGGACGACTGAAGTTGGCAATTTTGTCACCAACTTGTGGGGCATTTGACATTGGTATCTCCTCATTTTTTAGACTTATTCTTGCCTAGTATACGTAAAAGCTTTTGTGGTTGTCATGACGCATATTGGGCTATAAAAAGGAGTGTAGGTGGTTGTATGGAGAATGGCAGGGATGAATGGAGCTATAACAAAAAAGCCCGCGCTCCATGTTGGGCGCAGGCTTTAAATATCTGGCGGAGAAGAAGGGATTCGAACCCTTGATACGTTGCCGTATACACACTTTCCAGGCGTGCTCCTTCGACCACTCGGACACTTCTCCAGATAGGGCGCGTAGGGTAAACCAGTTTATTGGCTTTGGCAACATCATAAGCCTAGTTTATTTGAGAATTTTCTATTTCAGACTATCCCACTTAAAGATCACTGGTGTCTGGACGATAACCCCCGTAGATCAATCTATTTTTATAATATGAATTATAACTTTCTGAATCCTAAGAAATAAACGAATGAAGGTCATTGTCGGTTACATTTTGGTAATTGGTCTTGTGCTGGGTGGCTACCTGATGGCCCATGGTGTGTTACTGGCGCTATGGCAGCCCGCGGAGCTGGTTACCATTTTTGGTGGCGCTTTTGGTGCCTATGTGGTTGCTAATCCGCCTAAGGTACTGAAGTCCACCCCCACCCAGATTATCAAGGCCATTAAGGGCTCCCCCTATAATAAGGAGATGTACCTGGATTTGCTGGCGTTGATGTATGACCTTTTCAGTAAATCTCGTAAAGAGGGATTGATGGCGCTTGAGGCGGATATCGAGGAGCCAGAAACCAGCGAGATCTTCAATAAGTATCCCAGAATTGCTGCAGATCACCATGTGGTGGAGTTTATCTGTGATTACATCCGGTTGATGGTGGGGGGAACCATGAATCCTTTCGAATTGGAGAATCTGATGGATATCGAACTGGAAACACACCATCAGGAGTCCCATAAGCCTAGTGCCGCTATGGCAACCCTCGCAGATAGTTTGCCGGCCTTCGGTATCGTTGCTGCGGTTATGGGGGTGGTTATTACAATGGGTTCATTGGGTGGGCCGGTGGAGGAGATCGGTGCCCATGTGGCTGCCGCAT
This sequence comes from Thiohalomonadales bacterium, assembly GCA_050295955.1. GTDB lineage: Bacteria > Pseudomonadota > Gammaproteobacteria > RBG-16-57-12 > RBG-16-57-12 > JAFLJP01. Next base: position 27,248 of record JBNKQQ010000040.1, on the reverse strand, counting down.
TGGTGGGTACCTTCTTGGGTATTTTGTTGGGATATGGCTTTTTTGGCCCTCTGGCAAACGCCATGGGGGCGGTGTCTGAAGAGGAGGGTAAGTTCTTTGAATGCATTAAGGTCTGCATCCTGGCCACGTTGAATGGCTACAACCCTCAAGTGGCTATCGAATTTGGTCGCAAGAGCTTGCTGCCCAGTGTGCGACCTGGCTTCCTGGAGTTGGAAGAGTTTGTGAAGGGTCAAAAAAGCTAGGCTCTGACCATGCTCGATAAAAACCAGCCGATAATCGTCAAGAAGATCAAGAAAGGTGATCACGGCCACCACGGTGGCGCTTGGAAAATCGCCTATGCCGACTTTGTGACGGCGATGATGGCATTCTTTCTTTTGATGTGGTTGTTGGCAATTACGACTGAAGAGCAGAAGCGAGCTATCGCTGACTACTTTATGAACCCTACAGCGGTGACGGGTGGGCCTAAAGGGTCCAACTCCGCCATTATCGACATGGGTTCCCATGTCCGCCTGGATCCTGGCGCATTTGGTAAGCGACAGGAGCCCTCTCCCTCCCGAGACCAGGGGGATGCCAATAGTTCGGTGCCGACGGATAGTGAAGTGATGCGCCGTATGGAAGAGATTGAGCAGAAGAGTCTGAATGATCTGAAAAGCGAGATTGAAAAGGCGATTTCTAAAAGCCCCAGCCTGAAGGCGTTCCGAGATCAGTTGTTGCTGGAGATGACCAAGGATGGTTTGCGCATCACGGTGACGGATAAGCAAAATCGCCCTATGTTTGACTTAGGGAGTGCCTATTTGAAGTGGTACATGCGCGACATTCTCAAAGAGATCGCAAAATTAGTGAATGAGGTGCCCAATCGTATCAGTATTGCTGGCCACACCGATGCCAAAAAATTCTATAGTGATGCAGGCTATTCAAATTGGGAGTTGTCTGCTGACCGTGCCAATGCTTCGCGTCGCACGCTGTTAGAAGGGGGAATGAAACAGGATAAGGTGATCCGTGTAGTGGGGCTGGCTTCGGTAGCACTTTATGATAAAGAGGAGCCTTATAACCCCATTAACCGACGTATTACCATTACTGTGTTGAAGAAAAAGGCGGAGGAGGCGATTGCCAGAGCGGCAGAGGCGGTGGATTATCGTGAGGCTGGTGGTTTGTTGAAGGGTAATAGTGAAACGCCTACCAAGAAGCCTCCAGCTCAGACTAAAACGCCAGCAGCTGAGCCAGTACCACAATATCCAGCGGCACCCAGCTTTATTAATTTGCCCAACATTACGCCAGACATGGTTGAGACTCCCCTGTCAGAATAATTTCACTGTTTTTGCCCGGTAAATGGTTTCCGTAATTGGGCAGAACCGCTACAATGCGTCACTATGTCTGGAAATACTTTTGGAAAACTTTTTACGGTAACAACCTTCGGTGAGAGCCATGGCCTCGCGCTGGGTTGTATTGTTGATGGCTGTCCGCCAGGACTTGAGCTGAGTGAAGCTGACTTGCAGGCCGATCTGGATCGTCGCAAGCCTGGTACCTCCAAGTTCACTACACAGCGTCGTGAGCCCGATCAGGTGAAGATCCTCTCTGGTATATTCGAAGGGAAAACCACGGGTACGCCTATTGGTCTGTTGATCGAGAATACCGATCAACGCTCCAAGGATTATGGCGACATTATGAATACCTTCCGCCCAGGGCATGCTGATTATACCTATGAGCAAAAATACGGTATTCGCGATTACCGTGGTGGTGGCCGCTCTTCGGCCCGAGAGACCGCGATGCGTGTGGCAGCTGGTGCTATTGCCAAGAAGTATCTGAAAGAGAAGTTGGGGGTTGAGATTCGTGGCTATCTTTCCCAACTGGGTCCTATCAAAGTTGATTTGATAGATTGGGATCAAGTGCCTAATAATCCCTTCTTTGCCCCCGATGCCAGCAAAGTGCCAGAGCTGGAAGCGTATATGAATACGCTACGTAAGAGTGGCGATTCCATCGGTGCCAAGGTCAATGTGGTAGCATCAAATGTGCCGGTTGGTTTGGGTGAGCCTATCTTTGATCGCCTGGATGCGGATCTGGCACACGCCCTGATGAGCATCAATGCGGTAAAAGGGGTAGAGATTGGTGATGGCTTTGCCTGTATCGAGCAGAAGGGGAGTGAGCATCGTGATGAGTTGACCCCAGAAGGCTTTTTGAGCAACCATGCTGGCGGTGTGCTGGGTGGCATCTCTACTGGTCAGGATATTGTGGCCAGTATTGCACTGAAGCCAACCTCCAGCATTTTAAACCCTGGACGTAGTATCAATAAGCAGGGTGAGCCTATTGAGGTGGTTACCAAAGGGCGTCATGACCCTTGCGTGGGGATTCGAGCCACACCAATTGCAGAAGCCATGATGGCGATTGTGTTAATGGATCATCTGTTGCGTCATCGTGCGCAAAATAGCGATGTGATGTCACAAACCCCCGTGATTCCCGGGAGTGTTTGATCCTGAGTGAAGGTATGACACACTCCGCACAAAGCAAAGCCGGAGCCGTGCCTTATTGGCGCCTCTCCGGCTTTTATTTTTTCTACTTTGCCTCTATCGGCGCGATGATGCCGTACTGGGGCCCCTATCTGAAAAGCCTTGGCTTCAATCCGGCAGAGATCGGTGAGTTGGTGGCAGTGATGATGGGGACCAAAATTATCTCCCCCAATATTTGGGCATGGATTGCTGACCATACCGGGCGTCGCATGCGAATCGTCCGTTTGGGGAGCTTTCTCACTCTGTTGCTGTTTGCTGGTGTACTCATCGGGGATAGCTACTGGTGGTTGATGCTGGTTATCTTCCTTTTCAGCTTCTGTTGGAATGCCTGCCTGCCTCAGTTTGAGGCTAATACCATGAGTTTTCTAGGCGACCAGCCTCAGCGCTATAGCTCAATCCGTTTGTGGGGCTCGGTGGGCTTTATCATTGCAGTGGTTGTGGTGGGGCCCCTATTGGAGCATCACGGCCAGCACTGGATGCCTTGGATTATGTTGGCAGTGATGGGGGCTATTTGGCTTTCCAGTCTGATTGTGCCAGAGCAGGGAATGACGCATCCACCTCAGCAACAGGTGGCACTATCCCAAGTGTTGCTTAAACCGGCGGTATTCTCGTTATTGCTGGTCTGCTTCTTGAACCAGGCAAGCCATGGCCCTTATTACACCTTCTATACCATCTATCTGGAGCAGGCTGGTTACGGCGCAGCACTTATTGGCTGGTTATGGGCTGTAGGAGTGATTGCTGAGGTAGGGGTTTTTATGGTGATGCACCGTATGGTTAATCGCTTTGGTTTACGTAATTTGCTGCTATTTGCCATTGCTGCCACGGTGTTGCGTTGGGTGATGATCGGTCTATTTGTGGATAGTCTGATATTGCTGTTGATTGCTCAGCTGTTTCATGCCGCCAGTTTTGGTATTTACCATGCGGTGGCGATCCAATTGATTAGCCGCCACTTTGTGGGTAAGCACCAGAGTCGAGGGATGGCCCTTTATACCAGTGTCAGCTTTGGTGTGGGAGGGATGTTAGGCTCTCTGGGGGCAGGATACAGTTGGGAAGGATTGGGACCCATCATGACCTTTGAATTGGCCGCAGTGATGGGGGGGTTGGCATTCTTTATCACTTGGTGGGGTATCAAGGATCGCTAGTTAATAGCTCAATCATCACTTTGGCAGCATTGGATAGAGTGCGTTGCCGGTTGATCACAATACCCAGTTGTCGACTGACGCTGATTCCTTTTACCTCAAAGCAGTGCAGTTGTTCATCCAAGAGCGTTTCTGGTAGCAGGCTCCACCCCAGCCCTATGGAGACCAGCATCTTGATGGTATCCAGATTGTTGGTGTTCATGGCATCTTTGATGGCGAGCTGCTGTTGCTGTAGTTGGGTCGCCAGAAGTTGATAGGTATTGGTCTCCCGTGCGGGCAGGATGGCTGTGTGCTGAGCCAATTGTTTGGCACTGATGTTTCGTTGGTGGGCAAGAGGGTGTTCCAGGTTGACTACAAAGTGTAGTGGGTCCTGCCAGATTTCAATCTGCTGCAGACTTTCGCGAGGCGAGGTGGGAAGGGTAACCACTCCCAGCTCCAGCTCGCCTTGGCTAATTGCCTCGTAAGCCGCTTCGGATTCCATAAACTGTAGGTTCATCTCCACTTCTGGGTAGCGATGATGATAGCGTTTTAAGATATCTGGCAGGCGGTGCAGGCCGATATGGTGACTGGTACCAAGGCTGAGCATGCCTGAAACAGCCCCCGATAGATTGTGAATCTCCCGCTGACTATCTTCTACCTGAGCAATGATCTGTTTGGCTCGGGGGAGCAAGGTACGGCCCGCCTCGGTGAGGCTGAGTTTGTGGCCAATGCGGTCAAACAACCGACAGTTTAATTCCTGTTCAAGGTTGGCTACTCGCTTGCTGACGGCAGATTGAGTGAGAAAAAGCCGTTCTGCTGCGCGGGAAAAGGAGTCTAATTCCGCTACAGTGATAAATGCCTGGAGGCTAGTGGTTTGCATGGCAATTCTTCCATTCCTGTTTGGAATAGTTTATATGAAAAAAGGTCGTTTGCGTAATAAGGTGACGGGGCGCTAGAATTGAGCCAAGTCTTAAGAGAGGACAAGAAGAGTGGCAGGTAAAACATTATACGATAAGTTGTGGGATGCCCACGTAGTTCGCACCAGTGATGATGGATCTTCACTAATCTATATTGATCGTCAACTGGTACATGAAGTGACATCGCCTCAAGCATTTGAGGGGCTGCGAATGGCCAATCGCAAGCCATGGCGCGTTGATGCCAATCTGGCGACGCCAGACCACAACGTACCGACAACAGATCGTGGTGTAGGGATCGATGATCCTATCTCCCGTACTCAGGTTGAGACACTGGATAGCAACTGTGATTACTTTGGTATCACTGAATTTAAGATGGATGATATCCGCCAAGGTATTGTGCATGTGGTGGGCCCAGAGCAGGGAGCGACTCTGCCAGGAATGACCGTAGTATGTGGTGATTCCCATACCTCTACCCATGGCGCTTTCGGTGCATTGGCTCACGGAATCGGTACTTCTGAGGTGGAACATGTACTGGCCACCCAGTGTCTGATCCAGAAGAAGTCCAAGAGCATGCTGATCTCTGTCGATGGTCAGGTGAAACCGGGTGTTACGGCGAAAGATATTGTGCTGGCGATCATTGGTAAAATTGGTACGGCAGGCGGTACCGGCTATGCGATCGAGTTCGGTGGTGAGGCGATCATGGCACTGACCATGGAAGGGCGTATGACGGTCTGTAATATGGCCATTGAAGCGGGTGCTCGTGCTGGTATTATTGCTGTAGATCAAACCACTATCGACTATGTGAAAGGTCGTCCTTATTCTCCAAAAGGGGAGCAGTGGGATATGGCAGTTGTTGCTTGGTCAACACTGCAAAGTGATACCGATGCAGAGTTTGACCGTGTGGTGCGTATTGATGCGGCATCGATCAAGCCTCAAGTAACCTGGGGAACGTCTCCTGAAATGGTTATTGCCATTGATGAGAATGTGCCTGATCCTGCGGTAGAAACGGATGCAGTAAGACGTGCCGGGATGGAAGCGGCACTGAAATATATGGGATTGGAAGCCAATACGCCAATTAATCAGGTAAAAATTGATCGCTCCTTTATTGGTTCCTGCACCAACTCCCGTATCGAAGATCTGCGAGCCGCCGCCGCAGTTGCTAAAGGGCGTAAGGTAGCGGATAGTGTTAAACAAGCATTGGTGGTTCCCGGTTCTGGCTTGGTAAAACAGCAAGCAGAAGAGGAAGGTTTAGATAAGATTTTCATCGAAGCAGGTTTTGAGTGGCGTGAGCCAGGTTGTTCCATGTGCTTGGCTATGAATGCAGATCGTTTAGAGCCAGGTGAGCGTTGTGCTTCTACGTCAAACCGTAACTTTGAAGGTCGCCAGGGGCAGGGGGGGCGTACCCATCTGGTGAGTCCAGAAATGGCGGCAGCGGCGGCAATTGCCGGTCACTTCATTGATGTGGCTGACTTGCCATAGTTTCAAGGGGAGCTCGATATGAAGAATATTCTTATGATACTGCTTTGCATGATGGTTTTGGCTGGATGTGAAACCATGAAAGGGCTAGGTAAAGATATGGAAAAGGCCGGTAAGCACATTGAAAAAGCAGTCGACAAAGCCAGTACGGGTACTAGAGGAATTTAAAGGTGGAAAAGTTTATTAAATTAACCGGTATCGCTACGCCATTGGATCGCCCCAATGTGGATACCGATGCGATTATCCCCAAGCAGTTTTTGAAGTCGATCAAGCGTTCTGGCTTTGGCCCCAATCTATTTGATGAGTGGCGTTATCTGGATCACGGTGAGCCAGGTATGGATAACAGCCAGCGCCCAACGAATCCAGACTTTGTACTGAATAAGCCACGCTATGCGGGTACCTCGATTCTTTTGGCTCGAGAGAATTTTGGCTGTGGTTCCAGTCGTGAGCACGCCCCCTGGGCGCTGGAGGATTTCGGTATCCGTTGCATTATTGCGCCAAGCTTTGCTGATATCTTCTTCAACAACTGCTTTAAAAATGGCATTCTGCCAATTGTGCAGGATGAAGCGATTGTAGATCGCTTGTTTAAGGAGTGTGAAGCGCGGGAGGGTTACCAACTGATTGTTGATCTTGAGGCGCAAACCATTACCACACCAAGTGGCGATGCCTTTACTTTTGAGGTAGATAATTTCCGTAAACACTGCCTGTTGAATGGACTGGATGATATTGGTCTGACTCTGCAGCATGTGGATGCCATTAAGGCTTACGAAGAGATGCGTCAGGCCGAAGCGCCTTGGTTGTTTGCTAAATAGATGATTTCAACGCACAGGCGCGAAGATGCAAGGATGAAAATCTTAATGTGTTTTGCGCCTTGGCGGTTTTGCGTTTAAGAAAGGTGAGACGAATATGAGTAAATTGATTGCTGTGCTGCCAGGTGACGGCATTGGCCCAGAGATTACTGCTGAAGCGGTAAAAGTATTGGAGGCATTGAAAGCCAATCATGGTCTGGATATTGAGATGGAGCACGCCGATGTAGGTGGTGCGGGTTATGACAAACATGGTCATCCTCTGCCGCCAGAAACGCTGGAACTGGCGAAGAAATCAGACTCTATCCTGCTGGGTGCAGTGGGTGGTTATAAGTGGGAGTCTTTGGATATCTCAGTTCGTCCAGAGAAAGGCCTGTTAGGTCTGCGTGCCGAACTGAAACTGTTTTCTAATCTGCGTCCAGCTATTCTTTACCCTCAGCTGGCTGATGCTTCAACGCTAAAGCCTGAAGTGGTTTCTGGTCTGGATCTGATGATTGTTCGCGAATTAACTGGTGGCATCTATTTCGGCCAGCCTCGTGGTATTCGCCTGTTGGATAATGGTGAACGCCAAGGCTACAACACACTGGTTTATGCTGAGTCAGAGATTGAGCGTATCGCACGTTCTGCTTTTGAGATCGCGATGAAGCGTAACAAGCGTCTCTGCTCTGTTGACAAGGCTAATGTACTGGAGTGTACCGAGCTATGGCGTGAAGTGGTTGAGCGTGTTGCCAGAGATTATCCCGAGGTGGAAGTGAGCCATATGTACGTGGACAATGCCTCTATGCAGCTGGTGCGAGCGCCTAAGCAGTTTGACGTAATGGTAACAACCAACATGTTTGGTGACATTCTCTCTGATTGTGCAGCGATGCTGACTGGTTCTATCGGTATGCTGCCTTCTGCATCACTGGATAAGGATGGCAAAGGCATGTACGAGCCAATTCATGGGTCGGCGCCTGATATTGCAGGTCAAAACATTGCAAACCCAATCGCGACTATTCTCTCCGCTGCTATGATGCTGCGCTATTCATTGGGAGAAGAGGCGCTGGCGGATAAGATTGAAGCCGCTGTCAATAAAGCGCTGGATGATGGTTACCGCACTGCGGACATCTATACTGATGGTATGAAGAAGGTAAGTTGCTCAGAAATGGGCGATGCCATCGTAGCGAATCTGGCATAAAACATCTGATGCAGGGGGGGCAAAGCATTAACATGCTTTGTGCCTTCGGGGTGTTTTCGATTGAGTTTCTTTGCACCTTTGCGTTGGGCATTTTTTTGAAGAGGAAAACAGTATGAAAAGGGTTGGTCTGGTTGGTTGGCGTGGCATGGTAGGTTCCGTGCTGATGCAACGTATGCAGGAAGAAGGGGATTTTCAGCATATTGAGCCGATTTTCTTTTCAACCTCGCAGGTAGGTATTGCCGGTCCTAACTTTGGCGTTGATGTGCCAGCGCTGAAAGATGCCAATAGCATCGATGAGTTGAAGTCGATGGATGTGATCATCACCTGCCAAGGGGGTGACTATACCAAAGAGATCTATCCAGCCTTGCGTAAAGCCGGTTGGGATGGCTACTGGATCGATGCCGCTTCAAGCCTGCGTATGGATGATGAGGCAGTTATTATCCTGGACCCTGTTAACCTGAATGTGATTAAGCAGGCGCTGGTGGAGGGGAAAAAGACCTTCGTTGGCGGTAACTGTACCGTTAGTCTGATGCTGATGGCACTGGGTGGTCTATTTGAGAATGACTTGGTGGAGTGGATCTCTCCTATGACCTATCAGGCGGCTTCGGGTGCTGGAGCCCAGAATATGCGTGAATTAATTAAGCAGATGGGCGCTATTCACGGTGAGGTGGCGGATCTGGTTGATGACCCTTCGGCAGGTATCCTGGAGATCGATAAGAAGCTTTCTGACTTCCTGCGTAGTGATCGGTATCCCAAGGATCAATGGGGCGTACCATTAGGTGGTTCTTTGATTCCTTGGTTGGACAGCCAGCTAGAGAGTGGCCAAAGTCGTGAAGAGTGGAAGGCTCAGGTAGAGACCAATAAGATTCTGGGGCGTTCTGATCGCCAGATTCCGATTGATGGCATCTGCGTCCGTGTAGGTGCAATGCGCTGTCATAGCCAGGCATTAACGATCAAAATGACCAAAGATGTCCCATTGGATGAGATATCCTCAATGCTGGCAGAGGCTAACGACTGGGTGAAAGTCATCCCCAATGATCGCCAGATCTCCATGGAGGAGTTAACGCCTGCGGCAGTGACCGGTACGCTAACCGTACCTGTGGGTCGAATGCGCAAATTGACCATGGGAAATGACTATCTATCTGCTTTCACAGTTGGTGATCAGCTGTTATGGGGTGCCGCAGAGCCACTACGTCGTATGTTACGTATTCTGTTGGAAAGTTAAGAATCATCCCTATCTATAGGGCCGCTACCTTGTTGGTATTCTTCGAGGTGGCGGCCTTTTTTATTTGAGCGTCTAGAATAGAGAAAAATAACGAATCAGTTTGGAGTTAGTACAAGCATGTCAAACAGTGTTGATGTCGCGGTAGTTGGGGTAAACAGTGCCGTGGGTGAGGTGGTTGTTGAGCTTCTGGAGGAGAGGGAGCTTGCTGTGGGCAAGCTATACCTATTGGCAGATGAGGATTCAGCGGGCAATCGTATTGAATACAAGGGGGGTTATATTGGGGTAAAGCCGGTAGAGACATTTGACTTTTCCCAAGTGCAAATCGCGATCTTTGTAGCAGGTGAAATGATTGCTGATCAGTTTGTGCCAGTTGCCGCCCAAAGTGGCTGTAAGGTGATTGATAACAGCTCCCGTTTTCGTATGGAGGCGAATATTCCTTTGGTGATACCGGAGGTGAATGGCCATTTACTTGACGATTCATCGCTACAAATTGTTGCCTCACCATCAAGTAGTGTAATTCAGCTTTTGATGGCCTTGAAGCCATTACATGACAGGGCAACAATCCAGCGTATTGATGTGGTGAGCTGCCAAGCGGTTTCTGAAGTGGGCAAGAAAGGGGCTGAAGAGTTGGCTAGCCAAACTGCCAGCCTGCTGAATATGAAAGAGCTAAAAACCACTGTGTTTAATAAACAGATTGCTTTCAATGTGATACCGGAAGTCGGGCAAGTGCTGGAGAACGGCTATACTAGCGAAGAGCAGGCATTGGTGGATGAGACCTGTAAGCTACTAGAAAACCTGGATATTAAGGTAAACGTGACGGCTATGTGGGTGCCAGTCTTTTTTAGCCATTCACAGAGTGTTCAGGTGGAAATGGCAGAATCTTTTACCGCTCAGCAGGCTCGTGAACTACTGGAACAGCAGAAGGGCATTGAATTGGTCGATGAGCGCAATCCGTTTGACTATCCTACCGCTGTCAGTGATGGGGCGGGTTCTGACCTAGTTTATGTAGGGCGGGTTCGTGAGAGTATTTCGAGCAATAAGGGTTTAAATCTTTGGATTGTCAGCGATAATGTACGTAAAGGGAGTGCACTAAATTGTGTGCAAATTGCGGAAAATCTGATAAAAAACTATGTTAAGGAATAAAGTAATAGCAGTAGGTGTCGAAGTAGAGCTTTAAGAAATACTACTATTACACTGTAGAACTAAAAAAAATTGGGACTCGTAGCCTCTGCTACAACCACATCTAAAAGCAGGAAAAAGATAATGGTGAAGCGTAAACTGGCCACCCTAACGGCTTCGTTGACAGTACTGATTCCGGCAAGCGCTTTTGCGCTCGGAATCGGGAATATTTCGATGAATTCTGCCTTAGATCAATACCTTGAGGCGGAGATATCCATTCAGTCTGCCAGCCCGGAAGATCTTGAGGATCTGAAGATAACGATGGCATCTGAAGAGATGTTTGCTCAATATGGCATTGAGCGCCCTCATTTTTTGGAGAAGATTCAGTTTGAGGTGGTTCAGGATAACGGCAAGGCCTATGTGCGTTTGACGTCAATTGAACCGGTACGAGAACCATTCCTTAATTTTCTAGTCGAGGCCAAGTGGCCAAGTGGCCATGCTCTGCGCCAATTTACCGTACTAGTTGATCCTCCAACCATGCTGGAGAAGGTGCCAGTACAGGTGGCGCCTTCCCAGGTATCTGCTCCAGCACCTGCTCCTCGTACCGAAAGTCGTGCGCAAGTTCCTGCTTCCACTCCTATTGCTCCGCCAGTTCGCACCGTCCCTGTTAGCAATGGTTTAGACTCACATCTTTCTGTTGATAGTGCGACAGGCGCTATTGAATATGGCCCAAGTAAGGCAAATGATACCCTCTGGGGTGTGGCTAAAGAGATGCGTGGTGATCGGGATGTTTCCATTCACCAAATGATGCTGGCAATCCTGAGGGATAATCCAGACGCTTTTTATCGTGGCAATGTCAATAACCTGAAGATGGGTTATGTCCTGCGTATTGATGACCCGACAACGATTACTTCCATTAGTCGTGCGGCGGCTGAGCGTGAGGTTGCTCGTCAATATCGTGAATGGAAGAGTGGCAAGGCATCTCCTTCTGCGCCAAAGTCATCTGAGCCAGCTGAAGCCGGTCAAGCGGCAACAGCTTCTGTACAAGGTGCTCCTAAAGCTATTAGCGCGGAAGAAGAGGCTCGTCTTAAGTTAGCGAGTGCAGGTGAAAGCGAGTTGGGCCAAGGTGGAGGTCTAGCAGGTGGAACCGGGTCAGCATTGACTGCAGAGCAGGTTTTAGCTAACCAGCAAGAGACTAAAGAGCTGCAAGAGCGCATGGTCAAACTTGAGGAGCAGATTAAAACACTACAACGTTTGATTGAGCTGAAAGATAACCAATTAGCGTCTATTCAAGAGGGAGCTAAGGTTGAAGAGACACCAGAGCCTGTTGCCCCTGCACCGGTAAAACCTGCTGCCCAACCAAAACCACAGCCAGTACCCCAGCCTGTAGTGGAAGAGGGAATTCTTGATAACCCAATGTATCAACTGATTGGACTAATTCTACTGGTTCTGATCGTGGTGGGCGGTTTGGTCGCTGTCAAGCGCCGCAAACAGACGGGGTATCAGGAGAGTATTCTCAGTCAAGCTACGGCACCTGCTAGTGAAATGGGGCCCGGTGGGGGAATGGCAGCAGGTGCCGTTGCTGCTGGTGGTGCCGCTGCTGTTGCTGCTGCAGGGGGAGAAAGCTCGTTATTAACCGATTTTTCTTCCACTACAATGGAGGGATTGCAGACTGATATCGGTGAAATCGATCCTATTTCAGAAGCCGATGTGTATTTGGCCTATGGCCGATATCCACAGGCAGAAGAAATTATTCAGGATGCTCTGAAGCATGATCCTGCCCGTGAAGAGTACAACCTAAAATTATTAGAGATCTACCATTCATCGGGTGAGAAGGATAAATTTGAGGAGGCAGCCCAAGATTTTCATACCGCAACTGGCGGTAATATTAGTGGAAATGTGTGGGATAAAGTTTGTGTTATGGGGCATGAAATGTCCCTGGATAACCCTCTATTTGAGGCAACTGCGGCACCTGATGCTGCGCTCACAGAATCCAATGAGGCGCTTAGCGAAGCTGAGTCTCTGGAAGCTGAGCAAGGCGGGTATTCTACTTCAGATGCGGAAGCGCCTGAAGTGCCAGTTGAGTCATCGGACGAGATGGATAGCTTCGATTTCAATACTTTGAATGAAGTTGAAGACCAGACTACTGAAGTTATTAAAGAGTCAGCTTCAGAAGAAGGCAATGTACTCGAATTTGATCTGGGCAGTTTTGATGAATTGTCTGGCAAGAGTGAAGAGAACTCTGAGGCGAAGCAACAGCTCGATGAAGAAATTGCAGGCAATAGCCTTGATTTCGGTGCTGACCTGGGGCTGGGTGAGGAGCCATCTGGAGAGGTGACTGAGGTGGCCGAGCAAGAGGCTGAGGCTGCTGATGAGAGTGAGTTACTAACTGCTGAGCCAGAAATTGACCTGGATATGGGTGAAGAAGGTGGATCAGAAGAGACGGGTGAAGAGCCCGGTTTGAATGACATTGCTTTCGATTCAGTATTGGAAGGAGCAGCAGATGATTTGCAGTCTGGAGAGAGCAGCGAATCTGCTGCATCCGCAGATGATAACTTTGACTTTGATACCCTGGAAGATCTGGATTCACTTGGTTCTTCAGAAAGCGAACAGCCTTCTGGGCTGGATATTGAGTCTGACTTGGCTGAAATGGCAAATATGTTGGATCAAGGTGCCGGTGAAGAGAAAGAGGATGAGATTGATCTTGATACCTTAGATTTGGGATCACTGGAAGACCTGACTGATGATGCTGGTAGTGACTTTGATGATGACAATCCCTTTGCTGACCTGGATGAGGTTGGGACCAAGTTAGATTTGGCCCGTGCTTATGTTGAGATGGGGGATAGTGAAGGCGCACAAAGTATCATTGATGAGGTCATGGAAGAGGGGAATGATGAGCAGAAACAGCAAGCTCAGGAGTTGTTGAAACAGCTGTAAACATTCCTGCCTATAGTACTTGGCCCGTGGTAGCATAATGGCTCCACGGGCTTTGTTGTTTCTATAGGATTGAAAACTCTCTATGCATCCAGTGATTCGAATATTGTTACTGATGATTGCAACTCTGTTTATTGTCTGGGGAGGCTGGACTGAGTGGTTTGTTGCGGCATTGATGGTGGCAACTGCTTTTGCTTTTATTTCGGAAACCCGCTTTGCCAGTGCTTGGCAGATGCTAACGAAACTGCGCTGGTTGCTTCTATCTATCCTGCTGATTTACCTTTTTTTTACGCCAGGTGTGCCGTTGTTGGCAGATTATGAATGGTTGCCAAGTTGGCAAGGAGTATGGCAAGGGGGGCATCGGATAGCGGTATTGGCACTGCTGGTGATGGCCGTGAGCTTATTGCTGCAAACTACATCAAGAGAAAGACTCACAGCAGCACTCCTGTGGTTGTTTTATCCCTTATCTTGTTTGGGCTTCCCTCATGAGCGACTTGCAGTACGTATTGCGCTGACGATGGAGGCGGTTGCCTCTCTCCAGAAGCTAGAACGTCAGAGCGTGGGAAAACCTGAGGGAATTATGCCAAGAATCCGCTATGCAGCTGCTGAGATGGTTGATTTATTCGACTATGTCACGCAACATGCGCAGTCACAAAGTTGCCAATCTATCCAAGTGCCGATATTGCGGGCACCAGGATGGCGGCAATGGCTAATGTTACTGATGATTACTGGGGTATTTCTGGCGTTATGAGATATGCAGCACGAATTGAGTATGATGGCTCTGCTTTTTGTGGATGGCAGCGTCAGGACCATTCACCCAGTGTGCAGGAGAATGTGGAAAAAGCCCTAAGCAAGGTTGCCAATCACCCCGTGGAGGTGGTTTGTGCTGGCAGAACCGATACAGGCGTACATGGTGTAAGTCAGATTATCCATTTTGATAGTGAATCCCCTCGAGATGTTCGCTCTTGGATCATGGGGGGGAATGCCAATCTTCCTAAGCAAATCTCAATTGTTTGGGTAAAGCCGGTTAAAGAGGATTTTCACGCTCGATTTTCGGCACTGACCCGATCTTACCGTTATGTGATCTGCAACCGCGAGGTGAGGCCTAGTTTCTTAGCATGGCGTACCACATGGGATTACCGCCCACTGGATGTCTCTCTTATGAACCAGGCTGCACAATATTTAATTGGTGAGCATGATTTCTCCTCATATCGCGCTGTTGCCTGCCAAGCGCATAGCCCAGTAAGAACCATTCATCGCTTGGAGATTTCTCGCCAGAATGAGATGGTGTTTATTGATGTCGAGGCTAATGCCTTTCTCCACCATATGGTACGTAATATCTCCGGTGTATTAATGGCCATTGGCAGTGGTGAGCAGACGCCGGCTTGGGCGAAGGAGGTATTGGATCACCGCGATCGCCGTTTGGGCGGAGTGACAGCACACCCTTCCGGCCTCTACTTCATGAGCGTAAAATATCCCGACAAATTTGAAATCCCCGAGCTGGAAAACAGCTCATTGGTTTGGTAGGAAAATATGCTAACTCGCGTTAAAATATGCGGCATTACACGTATTGAAGATGCCCTCTGTGCAGCGCAAGCAGGCGCAGATGCTATTGGTCTGGTATTCTATGCCCCCAGTCCACGAGCTGTCGGGATTCAGCAGGCAGCTGATATTGTTGAGGCATTGCCGCCATTTGTCACCACAGTGGGATTGTTTGTAGATGCTGAACCAAGTTTTGTGGCGGCGGTCTTGGATAAGGTGCCTCTGGATCTACTGCAGTTTCATGGTAATGAGGCGGCGGATTACTGTGAAGGCTTTAATCGCCCCTATATGAAGGCGATCCGCATGCGCGAGGATGTCTCACTAGAGAGCAGTGTGCTTCATTACGAAGGGGCCAAGGCATTATTGCTGGATAGCTATAAACCCGGCGTGCCGGGTGGTACTGGAACCACTTTCGACTGGGGGCGCATCCCGGAAAAGATGCAAAAGCCAATTATTTTAGCGGGTGGCCTGGATACAGCCAATGTTGCTCAGGCGATTCAGCAGGCCTCTCCCTACGCGGTAGATGTCAGCGGCGGGGTGGAAGCGAGTAAAGGAATCAAAGATGCTGCTAAGATTGCAGCCTTTATCAACGAGGTAAAACGTGTCTGATAGTGTGAAGAGCTGGGCGGAACTGCCCAATCTGCCAGATGAGAAGGGCCATTTTGGTATTTACGGTGGTCTGTTCGTGGCAGAAACCCTGATGGAGGCGCTCGATGAGCTGCGCACTGCTTATGAAAGTTATAAGCAGGATCCCGAATTCATAAAAGAACTAGATGCAGATCTGCAGGATTATGTGGGTCGCCCATCGCCACTCTATCATGCTGAGCGTTGGTCAAAGGAGCTGGGAGGAGCGCAGATCTATCTGAAGCGTGAGGATTTGAATCACACTGGTGCTCACAAGGTGAATAACACCATTGGTCAGGCGTTGTTGGCCAAGCGTATGGGTAAGACTCGTATCATCGCTGAAACTGGCGCAGGTCAACATGGTGTGGCTACCGCTACCGTCGCGGCCCGATTGGGGCTTGAGTGTGTGGTATATATGGGGGCCGTGGATGTGGCTCGCCAAGCGTTAAATGTTTACCGCATGAAGCTGTTGGGTGCTACAGTGATTCCCGTTGAGTCTGGCACCAAGACTCTGAAGGATGCTTTGAATGAAGCAATGCGTGATTGGGTGACCAATATCGACGATACCTTCTACATCATCGGTACTGCAGCTGGTCCCCACCCATACCCAGCAATGGTGAGGGATTTCCAATCTATTATTGGCCGTGAAGCACGTGAGCAATGTATCCAGAAGACCGGTCGTCTACCTGATGCTCTGGTCGCGTGTGTGGGTGGTGGCTCCAATGCTATTGGCCTTTTCTATCCCTTTATCCGTGATGAAGGGGTGGAGATGTATGGTGTGGAAGCAGCGGGAGAGGGCCTGGAAACGGGTAACCATGCAGCGCCACTGTGTGCGGGCAAGCCAGGTGTATTACATGGAAACCGCACCTATCTGATGGAGGATGAGAATGGCCAAATTGCTCATACCCATTCCATCTCAGCGGGATTGGATTACCCCGGTGTGGGCCCTGAGCACTCATGGTTGAAAGACATTGGCCGCGCAAATTACGTGGCGATTAATGACGAAGAAGCGATGGAGGCGTTTTATTCGCTAACTCGTATTGAGGGCATTATGCCTGCATTAGAATCTAGTCATGCCCTGGCTTACGGCATGAAGTTGGCCAAGTCTCTACCAAGCGATAAAAACATTATTGTTAATCTGTCTGGGCGTGGTGATAAAGATATTCATACCGTTGCAACCCGCGACGGCATCGAGTTTTAGGAGAATCCTGCTATGAGTCGTATTGCTGCAACTTTTGAGCGTTTGAAAGAGCAGGGCCGTAAAGCGCTGATTCCCTATGTGACCGCGGGGGATTCCACTCCTCAACTAACGGTGCCACTGATGCATGCGATGGTGGAAGCTGGTGCTAGCATCATTGAGCTTGGCGTACCTTTCTCTGATCCTGCAGCTGATGGGCCAGTTATCCAAAAAGCTGCTGAACGGGCGCTGGAGCACAATGTCTCACTGCGTGATGTTCTGGGGATGGTTAAAGCCTTTCGTAAACAGGATGACTCAACTCCTGTGGTTTTAATGGGGTACTTAAATCCTATCGAGGCAATGGGCTATAACGAGTTTGCAGAAGCTGCTGCTTCAGCCGGTGTTGATGGCGTACTGACCGTTGATATGCCACCGGAAGAAGGAGATGAGTGCATGTCTTTGTTACGGGAGAAAGGCATTGATCCAATCTTCCTGATAGCGCCAACCAGTACACCTGAGAGGATCAAATCACTTACCGCTAGTGCAAGTGGTTTTGTCTATTATGTTTCCCTGAAAGGGGTGACGGGAGCGGGCCATCTGAATACTGATGATGTAGCCGATAAGCTGGCTGAGATTCGCCAGGTTACGGATTTACCACTGGGCGTCGGTTTCGGCATCAAAGATGCTGAGAGTGCTGCGCGTGTGGGAGCATCCGCTGATGCAGTTGTGGTGGGAAGTGCGATTGTTAAAAAGATTGAAGAAAATACCGGTAATCCTGAGCTGATTACTGCCAACATCGTTGCTATGCTCTCTAGCATGCGCGGTGCCCTCGATGCCCTGTAAGGCATTGATTCAGAAAGAACGATACAGGAAAAAGCGATGAGCTGGCTAAAGAACCTTTTACCTTCAAAAATCCGTACTGATGCCTCAGATAAAAAAGGGGTGCGCGAAGGGGTATGGACCAAATGTTCCGCCTGTGGTGATGTGCTTTATCGCCCGGAGCTGGAGCGCAATCTGAATGTTTGTCCTAAGTGTGATCATCACATGCGCCTTACCGGTCGTACCCGCCTGGATGTTTTCCTCGATAAGGAGGGGCGTGTTGAGATCGCTCAGGATATGGAGCCAGTGGATGCTTTGAAATTTAAGGATAGTAAGAAGTATAAGGATCGTATCACTCAGTATCAGAAATCTTCTGGCGAGAAGGATGCCTTGGTTGCCATGCGGGGCACAGTGAATAATCTGCCGGTGGTTGCCTGTGCTTTTGATTTCTCCTTTATGGGGGGATCTATGGGCTCAGTGGTGGGTGAGAAGTTTACTCGCGCAGCTAATGTGGCACTGGAGCAGAATATTCCGCTAATCTGTTTCTCTGCTTCTGGTGGTGCACGTATGCAGGAGGCGCTGTTTTCCTTGATGCAGATGGCTAAAACCTCAGCTGTTCTGGCCAAAATGCGTGAGCGTGGCGTTCCTTATGTATCTGTAATGACTGATCCTACTATGGGTGGTGTGTCAGCTAGTTTTGCTATGCTCGGAGATCTGAATGTGGCAGAGCCTAAGGCGTTGATCGGTTTTGCTGGTCCCCGTGTTATTGAACAGACGGTGCGCCAAACTTTGCCAGAAGGTTTCCAGCGCAGTGAATTCCTGCTGGAGCATGGTGCCTTGGATATGATTGTGCATCGTCATGAGCTGCGTGATCGTCTCTCAAATGCTCTCTCTTTACTGACTAACCATTAATCCTGCTAGGCTGTTTCTTCCGTGAGATTTCAAACCCTCCAAGAGTGGCTCGATTGGCAGGAACAGCTTCATCCCAGCGAGATAGATCTGGGTCTTGAGCGTATCGCTCAGGTCTATCAGCGTCTTCAGTCAACTCAGTCTGCTTATAAAGTCATCACTGTCGGCGGCACCAATGGTAAAGGCTCATCCGTTGCCATGCTGGATGCCATATTAAGGGCAGCCGGTTATCGGGTTGGAAACTATACCTCTCCCCATTTACTACGCTATAACGAGCGAATTGTGATCGATGGAGAGGAGGTGGATGATCAAAGCCTCTGTAAGGCCTTCGAGCGTGTTGATCAGGCTCGTGGTGACATCTCTTTAAGCTACTTCGAGTTTGGTACTCTGGCTGCGCTGGATATCTTTGACCACCGAGATTTGGATGTGGTGATTCTCGAGGTGGGTCTTGGTGGGCGGTTGGATGCCGTGAATATTATCGATGCCGATGTGGCCTTGATCACCAATGTGGATATCGACCACCAAGCCTGGCTGGGAAGTGATCGGGAGAGTATTGGTTATGAAAAGGCGGGTATTATGCGTCCGCAGTGTCCTGCAGTATTTGCAGATTATGACCCACCGCAACGACTTCTAGATCATGCTGACGCGCTTGGTACTAATCTTTATTGCTTGGGGCAGGCGTATCGATATGAAGGCTTGGGCAATGGCTGGCGCTGGATCTCTGAACGTCGGCAGCGGGAAGCTCTGCCAATTCCTGTTATGCGTGGAGAGTACCAGTTGCAGAACGCAGCAGGGGTGTTGATGGCGCTTGAATGTCTACAGCCCCATCTTACGGTAAGTCAATCAGATATTCGTCATGGTCTGTTAGCGGCTCAGGTGGCAGGGCGGTTTCAGATTATTGCTAATCCTATTCGGCAAATCCTTGATGTAGGGCACAACCCTCATGGAATAAGACAGTTAAAGATTAATCTACAGTCAATCGAGTGTCAGGGGAAAACCAGGGCGGTATTTGCCATGATGGCAGATAAGGATATTGCGACAGTGATCGAGATCATCCGGGAGCAAATCGATGAGTGGTATATCGGTGGTTTGGCGGTTCCTCGTGCGGCATCGGAATTTCAGTTACACCAAATGTTGAGTGAGCGGGGGGTAGAGGTGATCCACTCATGTGGCACAATTGCTCAGGCGTATTCACAGGCATTAACTGATGCAGGTCCGGCAGATCAGCTTGTCATATTTGGCTCTTTCTTCACCATCTCTACCATATTAGAGGAGATGGAGAAGCGACAGCCACAGAATGAGGCGGAAACATGGAACATAATCCCATCAAGCAACGCATAGTTGGCGCAGTTATCCTCATCTCATTGGCTGTCATCGCATTGCCGATGATTTTCAGTGAAAGTGGTGAGCGTGAAATTAGTGGTAGTAACATCCCCGAAAAGCCCGAGTATTTGGTAAAAACTGAGATCATCCCTCTGGATATTAATCCGCTTCCTGGGCCTGAGGATACTGTGCAGCATCAGGTGATTGAGGTGCGTCAAGAGCAAAGTGAAGAAGAGTCATCAGCCAAGCCAGAGCAAGAGGATGGTGCTGTTGTTGAGAGTAAACAAGCCGAAGGTTCTGAACCTATTCCGAGCGACCCTGCTGATAATCAAACAATAGTAGAGCGCGCTAAAGCGCCTATTGAACCGCGTAAGCCGGCACCTGTGGCTGTTGTTTCTGGCTGGGTGGTGCAAGTGGGTAGTTTTGGTAGTGAATCCAATGCCTTTGGGCTGAGAGACAAGCTTAGAGCCAACGGTTTTACCACTTTTGTTGAGCGAGTCGAGGGAAGCAAGGTGGCCTTTCGTGTCCGTGTCGGACCCGAGCTGAAAAAAGAGCGTGCTGATGTGATAAAACAACGCTTAAAGGCTGAGATGCAATTGGATGGTTTGGTAATGCGCCATCATTGATGTATCCATTGCCAAGGAGTGGTAGAATGCGCCCCTCTTTGGTCATATATATTGGCGTAGATAAGCAGCTCCATGATCTGGATTGATATTGCGATATTGGTGGTTGTGGGGATTTCCACGGCGATCAGCTTGGTTCGTGGATTTGTCCGCGAAGCCCTTTCTCTAGCAGGGTGGTTTGCGGCCTTTGCTGCTGGGCTGTTCTTGGCTCAGCCAGTGGCTGATTTATTGAATGGTGTAATAGAGAATCACTCATTGAGATTGATCGTAGCTTTCGTGCTACTGTTTGTCTCTACGCTGTTTGCGGTGGCCGTACTGAATTTTTTTATTGGCAAGCTGGTGAAGATTACCGGTTTGAGTGGTACCGATCGTATGATCGGGGTGATATTTGGCGTCCTGCGAGGTGTCGTTGTGGTGGCTGTTCTGGTGGTTTTAGGCAGTATGACCACACTGCCCGAGGAGTCGTGGTGGCAGCAGTCACAGCTGTTGGGGTATTTTGAGCAATTTGCACTCTGGTCCAAGGAGTACCTACCTAGCGAAATTGCCCAGTATATCCACTATGAGTAACGTTATAAGCGCGTAAATGAGGTCAACCTATGTGCGGTATTATCGGGATTGTCGGTCAGGGCAATGTCAATCAATTGATCTATGATGGACTAACGGTGTTACAGCACCGTGGTCAGGATGCCGCAGGCATGGTGACCTGTGACAATGGTCACTTCTTCCTACGTAAAAGTAATGGTCTAGTGCGCGACGTATTTCATACTCGCCACATGTTGAGACTGGTTGGCAATATGGGTATTGGTCATGTGCGCTATCCCACAGCTGGGAGCTCCTCTAGTGCGGAAGCCCAACCTTTCTATGTGAACTCCCCTTATGGTATTGCACTGGCTCATAATGGCAATCTGACTAATGCAGAGCAGCTGAAAGATGAGATCTTCCGTGAAGATCTGCGCCACATTAATACCAGCTCCGATTCTGAAATTCTGCTAAACGTTTTTGCCCATGAATTACAACGTCAGGGTAAGTTGACCATTGATCATAATGATATCTTTGAAGCGGTGGCCGGTGTGCATCGCCGCTGTAAAGGGGGCTACGCCTCCGTAGCAATGATCCCCAATTATGGCGTTGTAGGCTTTCGTGATCCCTTTGGTATTCGTCCTGCCGTGTTTGGTCAGCGTAAGACTGAGAAGGGGATGGAGTATATTATTGCTTCGGAGAGTGTTGCCGTTGATAGTCTGGATTTTGAAGTGATTCGTGATCTGGCACCTGGTGAAGCGGTATTTATTAGTTTGGAAGGGCAGATCTATACCAAGCAATGTGCTCGCAACCCGCAGTATGCCCCTTGTATCTTCGAGCATGTCTATTTTGCCCGTCCAGATTCTATTATCGATGGTATTTCAGTTTATAAAGCCCGCTTACGCATGGGTGATTTATTGGCTGATAAGATTATGCGTGTCTTTCCGAAGCACGACATTGATGTGGTGATCCCGATTCCTGATACCAGCAGAACTACAGCGCTTCAGCTGGCGAATAAAATGGGCATCAAGTATCGCGAAGGTTTTATCAAGAACCGTTACATCGGTCGTACTTTTATCATGCCTGGACAGAGTCAACGAGCGAAGTCAGTTCGTCAAAAACTGAATGCCATTGATTTGGAGTTTAAGGATAAGGTCGTACTGCTGGTGGATGACTCCATTGTACGTGGCACCACTTCTAAGCAGATTATCCAGATGGCTCGTGAAGCAGGCGCCCGTAAAGTTTACTTTGCTTCTGCAGCGCCCCCGGTTCGTCATGCCAATGTTTATGGTATCGATATGCCTAGTGCTAATGAGCTGATTGGTCATGGTCGCAGCGATGAAGAGATTGCTGAAGTGATCGGTGCGGACTGGCTGGTATATCAGGATATCGAGGATATGATTGAGTCAGTTCGTCACGGTAATCCTGATATCGAAAACTTTGATACGTCTTGCTTCAATGGCGAGTATGTTACCGGTGATATTACGCCTGAGTATCTGCAAGAGCTGGAAGATCGTCGTAATGATGCATCCAAAAAGAAAAAAAATGGCGCGGCAGACAATTCAGAGCTAGGAATGCACAATAACGATTAAATGCTTCTTAATAAGCTTTGAAACTAAAATACCCCGCAATTGCGGGGTATTTTTTTATGATGCCAGCTGATTGTCTATCCAGCTGTTAATGACACCATCGATAACCAGATGAACACGGTCACACTCTCCCCGGTTGGCAACACTGTGAGGGCGATCTGCATCGATATACCAAAGCTCGCCAGGCTGCATTAATGCGGCTTGTCTATCCACTAAAAATTCAACTTTTGGGTTGGTGGTAATGGGAATATGAAGGCGCATTTCACCATCAAGATAACTGAGTCCGCGATCACGGTGTTCTCCAATTTCCGCGCCGGCTTGTAGACGCATCAGTCTGACAGAGTGGATTTCACATCCCTGAGATTCTAGCAATGAAAGTACCTGCTTAAATCCAGGGCACTGGTCCACAATGGGGAGGTATTGCCACTGTTCTACACCATCAATTGAAAAGCCCTGTAAAATAGGATGGGCTTCAATATGTTCTTTACTACAACGCAGTGGGAGAACATCCCATTTACCGCTATAAACTGCAGTGTCTACATGATCGAGCCATTCCAAGGTTTCTACATGCTCTAGATCCTTTAATAAAGAGATGGTATCAAAGTTTATGTTGAGGTTTTTAAATGGTGGTGTTGAGGTATTCATTGTAGACATCCTGTACTAATAGTTCGTTTATTATCGTTGATTTAGCTAATTTCTATAGCAGGATAGTGGCAGATGAAAATATACGCTATGATGCGAATAACAAGGAAATAGGGGTATACAACGCCATGCAGTCGAATAAACTAAATCTGCCAGCAGGGATGAGTATGCGTCCAGCGCTGGATGGGGATAGGCCGTTTATTGAGTCATTGTATAAATCGACTCGAGATGATCTTCGCTTAATTGATGCTGAAGATGATTTTATAGAAGCACTGATTGAGCAACAGCATTATGCACAAACGGTAGGTTATGGTGAACAGTTTCCCAATGCTATGTATTTTATTGTTGAGAAAGTGAATGAACCAATTGGTCGGGTAGTCATTGATTTTGGCCCTGCAGAAGTGCGGGTGGTTGATATCTCTTTGATTCCCACAGCGAGAAACCAGGGATTTGGAAAAGGGATACTTCAATCATTGCAGTACGCAGCAGCTAGCACTGGAGCGCCCTTAACGTTAAGTGTAGCGACAGGGAATGTGGGAGCGATCCACTTGTATAACAGTTTGGGTTTCCGTTGTGTTGAACAGAATCCAGCATACAACCTCATGGCTTGGTATCCAGGCCAATTGTAAAGTAGAAAGGTGTTTCAGCTTTCACTGAAACACCTTATTTAACTGAACATATTATCCAGCACATCGGCTATTAACAAAAAACAGCCTCGTACCAGCTATCGCTGTCCTCTTGGTTTGGTGGGATAACGCGGTTTATAAAAACATTTTCCAAATCGTCCATTCCCTCATGTTTGATCGTACATACCTCACTTTCAACAGCAAATACTGCGCTGCTTTTAAATAGAAGACTGAAGGGTGTACGTACATCAGGTGATGCATCGGGCATTTTGCAATTTTCATTTTCACTGACTTTTTCAAGAGTCATTAGAATGTTTTCATTATCCCCTTTTCTTATTGCCTCAAACTCTTTCCCAATGAGCGACTTAAACTGATCAGCTTTAACTTGATCTAGCATTGTTGTTTCTCCAGCTTGATTTGATTTATTTCAGTTAAAAAGTTGATTAGTTACGGGATGGATAGATTCCAAGCAGAGCAATAGAGAAATTAATAGCAAGGAAAGGACTCATGTTATTAAATGCTTGATTAGCGCCTGTATTACCGATGGTGACAGTGCCTCCTACCTCGGTATGAAATCCTCCCATTGCTACTGAACCATCTGCACCATTGGTATCGTAAATAGAGGTGGAGTCAAAATTGGTTACAGCTTTGCCTAATACACTATTTGTTGTTGGTACATCAGAATTTGCTTGATCAGTTGATGCCAACATTGTGGTTTGGGCTACGGCACTTAAAGCTGCTGCATGAGAGTGGCTTGGCAGGTTAAGCGAGTTGAGTGTGCTGGTTTCGGAGCCTGAGCGCGCTCCTATGTGGCGGGTCGATAGCCCTGCGCCCGTACCAAATTGCATTGGGGAACGTCCCCGTAAGTCTGGAAGCGCAAAAGTTGTTCTGCCATCTCCCCCATAAATTGTTCCTAACAAACTGAATAGGGCTGTATTTTGTGCAATGGCCATAAGTTGTCCATTACAGAATGCCCAACTTCTGGGGGCAAAGTTAAATCCGTACATATTGATGGCGCCAATAAAGGGTTCTGACATGGGTAGCTCTCCTTAAGTCTTTATGTCAATACTAGTATGGTTGTTAATTACCTCGGTTTTAGCACCATAGTTATCGTACTGACTTGAGACTATTTAATAACAATATTTTCTGGGTAGTTATATGTGCTTATCGGGTGTTTTATTTACACTATTTAATGTATGTAAATTGTCCGGGGAAATATCATCTAACTCGATGTAGCTAAAGGCTTTGAAGTTAGTGTTGGGAACACGTGAGTTTAAATGAAGCTTTGTGTCCCTCTAGAATGTTGGTTGGAAATAGTGGCTAAAATCAGCAACTAACACTAAAGTTAAAATGATGAATGACGAAATGCTAGTGTGGCTATGACTAGGGGAATGTTATGAGGGAGAAAGCCTTGGAACGGGTTTGCGTAAATAGTCGATTATTTTTAGAGGGATTTATAGTTAAATCAATCATTGTATTAGGGGTGTTGCTACCCATGACTTGCCTGAGTGCGAGTCCATCTGCCAGTAGTGATCCTTATTACCATTCCCCTGAGTCGGAATCACTCATCATTATCGATAGCGGTGTTTCAGATTATCGGCAGATTGCCAATGCGTTAGCTATTCATAGCGAAGTGATCATTCTTAACTCCTCTCTAGATGGTATTACTCAAGTGACAGAGGCTTTGTCACACCGAAGAAACCTGAAAAGTCTTCATATCTTCTCCCATGGGGAGAGTGCAGCCTTACAACTCGGCGCAAATGTTTTAAATCGAGAAGCACTTACTTTGCGACAAAACGAATTAAGTGGATGGAAAGATTCCCTTAGCCATGAAGGAGGGCTCTTTTTATATGGATGCCGTGTCGCTGAGGGCAATAGTGGTAGGCAGTTTGTTACTAAATTGGCAGATATCCTAAGTGTAGAAGTGGCTGCATCAGATGATTTGACGGGGGCTCACACTTTGGGGGGAGACTGGGAGTTTGAGGTTACTACTGGGCCAATGGATACCCATTCCGCATACTCTATACCTGATTATTCTCATGTGCTGGCCTTAGGTACAGGCACTCAAACAGCGACTTTCAACGGTGCTCAGGTGTTAAGTCCTTCCGCGACGGATGATCCCACTGCTACAAATATTGATAGCTCAGGATTTGATGTGGAGGTAATTACTACTGGGACTGCAATATCGAAGATCGATATTACCACTGGCGGCGGTGGCATATCGGCTGATGCTGCAGATTATGCGTTAAAGATTTACGATAATAGTTCCCTTTATGATCGGATTTCTCTGAAAAGTAATGGCGGTAGCGCGTTTAAATTGACTAGCATGCAATTTATGATTCAGTCTGCTGCCAGCCGTACTTTTAATATTCTGGGATTTAAATCTGGCTCAGAAGTGGGGAGAAAGAGTGGAACATATGCCAATTCCACTGCTGTCAGTATCGACTTTACAACGCCTACCAGTGGTAGTTTTGATGATATTGATGAGATTCGCATTTCTGCGGCGGTTGATTCAGTTGTCAGTACTCAGGTTATCTATTTTTATTTCGATGACATTGTGACAGAGATAGCTGTAGCCGCGAATACAGCTCCAGCCCTTGGTGGCATCTTTACCACTGCTGGTACGGTTAATGACAATGCGACTATGTCACCCTTTAGTCAAGTCACAGTAACGGATGCAGATGCAGACAATGTGAGTGTGGCCATTACTTATACCGGGGCAAACGGCACATTAAGTGGGACAGGCGTAACCGGTAGTGCCGGTAGCTATACCGTGACCTCTGCTGCTCCCGCTACCGCTACCTCTAATTTGCAAGGAATTACATTCACTCCTACAGCTAACCAAGTTGCGCCGGGATCTACGGTAGTGACGAGCTTTACTCTAACGCCTAATGATGGAACCACAAACGGTACGGCGAATAGCACTACTCAAGTGACAACGACGTCAATTAACGATGCACCGGCCATTACTAGTAATGGGGGAGGGGCTACTGGCTCGACCTCCATTAACGAAAATACGACAGCCGTGACCACGGTTACCTCGACTGATGCGGACACAGGTGAGACCTATACCTATTCGATTTCAGGGGGATTGGACCAAGCTAAATTTAGTATTAATAGTAGCAGTGGAGTATTAACTTTTGTCAGTGCGCCAAACTACGAGAGTCCCACCGACAACGGTACTAATAATATTTATGATGTGCAGGTAACGGTCACCGACAGCGGCACAGGCAATTTGACCGATGTGCAGGATTTGGCAGTGACCGTGAATAACGTGAATGAGAATCCGGTGATTACCAGCGATGGCGGAGGGGCATCCGCCACTGTTAATGCGGCCGAGAACCAAACTGCGGTGACCACGGTGACTGCTACCGACCAGGATACGGCAGATACCCTGACCTATTCGATTACGGGTGGCGCGGATTCCGCTAAATTCAATATCAACAGCAGTACGGGTGTGTTGACCTTTGCCTCGGCACCCAATTATGAGTCGCCTACCGATGTGGGCACCAACGGGGTTTACGATGTACAAGTGACGGTGACTGATAATGGCTCCGGTACCTTGACGGATGTACAGGC
>JBNKQQ010000039.1:0-3177 GCA_050295955.1 Thiohalomonadales bacterium | reverse complement strand
GGCCGCCCCAATGCTTGTGAAGAGCCAATGGCGGAAGAGGTTAAAGAAAAAGAGCGGGCGAATTTTTGTGAGTACTTTGAGCCCACGCGTCCGGAAGCGCAGGGTGGGAACTCTTCAGAAGATGATTTGCTAAAGGCGGCTGAGGAGCTTTTTAAGATCTAACTATCGTTCATCGGAAGCAAACACAAGGAGAGCTTTTTGGATCTGTACAGATATGGAGGAAATTGCAAGGATATTCAATTTGGATATTCGCTGTGCGATATAGATGCTAACAGGCTTGATCTTGCTTTTGTAGATTGGTACGCGCTTGATAAGCTGACGGATTTAATCACTGGTGGAATAAGCAGCGTCCAAGATCTCTTTGCTGCTGAGATGGCTTTAAGGGCTATAATTTTTCATGATCGAATTCATGAAATCAGGCCTTCTCTGAAAATACAGATTATTAATTCTGGTGCTTCACGTTTTGTATACAATGATCATCCAAGTGTTAATCAAAGAGAAACTTTAAGCAAGGTCCTTAAACTATCTGATCATAGTGTTAGGCTGCTTGGAGTTGATCAGCTATTTAAGTTTGCTGACGATGTTGATGTACATGAGTATTTGGAGGAACGAGAAAAATGGCGCCAACAAAACTTGCTTAAAGAGCAGGAATTAGACAAATTACTTGGAAAACCGCTTTCTAGAATTGATGTTAAAACGGCCCCCCTCGAACTAGCTGCTCCAAATAAGGATGCATTTTTCACGGATGTGTTTTTAGCAAGTGACCGACGTCTAAAGCGGTTTTTATCACCGTTATCTGCTTCAGGTTACGCAGTTTATCTTGGCAATCCCGCGATTAATCAAAAGTACGATCAGCTAAGAAACTATAATGCCGAAGAGTTTTTTGGGGTTCTTGATGATGGTTGGAAAAACTACCACAGGAAGTTACGCAGGAGATTGCAAATACCTGTGCCATTATTTTTGAGCATTATTCTATCTCGCACATCTGATCGGGACTCGATACCTGATGAGATCAGTTATCTAAAGCAAGAATTTTCTGAAGCCCGAACTCAACTTTGGAATCTGTTTGATGAGGCGGATTTCCGTGTTTATGATACGACCGTTGCTGTACGTATATTAAGTGATATTGAAAGGGAGGCTGCTGCTGTTATACCAAAAGCGTTAAAAGCGGGTGAGTTTTGGTTTCCTGTCAGATTTGATTGGCTTGGTCGTGTAGCAGAGTTTGGGGCTACTGGCACAATAAGTAACCCAGTAGATTTCATAAGGGATGCGCTACCTGGCAAGTGTATTCGAGTTGATGCAGCAAACATAGTAAAAAAATGTTTGCAGGGAATTGAGCTGAGGGGATTACTCGATAACATCTTGACAGATGAAGAGCTCAAGCAAATTGGGAATTCTGGGGGACAGTTTACTTAACTCTAATGAACACGTGCGATCCCGTTGAATTGAATCAACTGTCCCAGGAATACCCTCAGGTGAGCAAGGCATTATGAGTTAAAGAGGAGACCATGAGTTCATTGACGTCACAACGCCATCTATTCGATGTGCCTGATGAAATTGCCTACTTTAATTGTGCGTATAACTCACCGCAATTAAATGAATCAAGGGAAAGGCTTCATGTTGGCGTAAATTCAAAAAGCCACCCATGGAAGCGCACTCCAGATGGTTTTTTTAGTGATGCAGATCAAATTCGGCAATTATCGTCAGAGCTATTTGAGGGTGAAAGTGATGGATTTGCCGTGGTGCCAGCAGCCAGCTATGGAGTAAGCACGGCCGCCCGAGCAATAGAGCCCCAACTGAAATCTGGCGATAAGATTTTGCTGCTTGCTGAGGAGTTTCCCAGTAACGTGCTACCTTGGCGGCGTACAGCTAAAGAAACCGGCGCGGAAATTATTACTGTGCCAACTCCAGTAAACGGCAACTGGACTAACACTGTTCTCAATTATATTGATGGCCATGTAAAAGTGGTTGCCGTATCTACCTGTCACTGGACAAATGGCGCATACATCGACCTTTCAGCAAT
This sequence comes from Thiohalomonadales bacterium, assembly GCA_050295955.1. Classification (GTDB taxonomy): domain Bacteria; phylum Pseudomonadota; class Gammaproteobacteria; order RBG-16-57-12; family RBG-16-57-12; genus JAFLJP01. The sequence continues at coordinate 1,154 of JBNKQQ010000039.1, read as the reverse complement.
ATCAAAGGCATGCCATGCAAATGCTTCATCTTTGGTGGTTGATGCAACCCAAACGCTTGGTGCAATGCCTTTTTCCATAGAAGAAATACGTCCAGATTTTCTGGTTGCCGCAGGATATAAGTGGTTGCTGTGCCCTTATGGATTTAGCCTGCTTTATGTATCTGAGCGTTATCGTAATGCTCGTCCGCTTGAAGAAACATGGCTTGCTAGAGAGGGAGCTGAAAATTTCGCAGGGTTGGTCAATTACCAGGATACCTATATGCCTGGAGCTCGGCGGTTTGATGTTGGTGAAAAATGTACGGCCACTATTTTGCCCGGAGCTATCGCGGCACTGGAACAGCTCAAGGAGTGGGGGATCGTAAATATTTCTAATTCACTCAGTGATATCAATAGTGTGATTGCATCAAATCTAAATGAACTGGGGTTTCAGCTACCAGAAGATTCTCTGCGATGCCCCCATATGTTTGGTGCTTCACTCCCTGAACACTTCGAAGGCAACTTGGTTGCTGATCTAGCACAACAAAATATTTTTCTCAGCCAGAGGGGTAATTCGCTCAGGTTCGCGCCACATCTGCACATCACTCCAAATGATGTTGGTAGGCTTCTTGAAGCATTGAATACACTAGTTCGATGAGATTCTGGGGACAGTATACTTAACTCTAATGAGCACAGACGATCCCATCGAATTAAGTAAACTGTCCCTAGAATATGTAAGTAGCACGGAGCATAATCTGTTGCTCACTCAAATGCCTAAAGGAGCCATGGAATACTGGGAACAATGATTAGCCCAATCTATATTGGCGGGTTAAAGGAAGGCGACTAGAGGACTATCAGACCACTTTAAATTTGGTGTCTGCGAAGGAGAGAATAACCATGGGTCGGTTCAATCACATACTGGTTTTGTTTGCCTTGATGTTCACGGCCATGTTTCCCGCCGCCGAGGCAACCGCAGGGGCGTCATCTGGTACGGCAAAAATCAGCCCCGAGGCGCTTGAACTTCTTGTCTCAGGAATCGCCTTCTATCCTGATCCACTGGTTGAGCAAATCCTTGCGGCCGCCAAAACACCCGGCGCGCTACTCGCCGCCGCGCACCCCGAGCGGAAAGGCCCGCTCGCCAAGCGTTTTCAGGTCAATCGGCCCGAGGCGGTGAGCGC
>JBNKQQ010000038.1:0-11393 GCA_050295955.1 Thiohalomonadales bacterium | reverse complement strand
GGTTTTAGCAGTTGATGGAATGCAGTGTTATGATGTGACAAAGCCTGAGTCCTCGGTAGTTATGGTGTTTGGTGGAACACTCATTATAACGACTGAACTCAGGCTTTTTCACTTGTCCCTAACTGTGGGACAGCAGTGGCTCAAGGATTATGCTTAATGGGTGATTTTTGCATTCCACAAAATGTCCATATCGCACATGGTTACCAATCTACAAACGGTATTGCCAGTCGCTTCATTCACGCCCGGATAAGGCACTTGAACTCATAAGGAAAGTATTATCAAGTGCATTGAATCCACTTAATCCCCATAGATAATTGCTGTTTCACTTTTAACGGTTACACTCTTCTCCACAGACTATAGAGAGATATCCGCTGATAGAATGTCAACCATAACGGGACCTTCTGTATCCTATGCTTCATCGATTTCAGTAACTGTAAATGGAAAAGAGGACCGGGCACCTTATACTTGGAAAACACCATTCACCGATAGCATGGATTTTTACCCACCCGCATTCGATGCCAGTGGTGAAGCGACTATTCTTCTTCTGGATAACAAAGGTAATAATGTGTGTGGAAATGGTATCAACGCTTATTACAAAAGAAGCAATTTGGTGCAGCGCGCATTAGAGATGCGAGAAGAGGAATCAGATGAAACCCAGATTGCCGACCTGCTTTATCATCTAACGAATAACGTTTCAAACTCTTCTGCATTAAACAATAGTGATATATATGGAACCTTTGGTCGCTACTCATTGCTTGAAGGTGAATATACAAAGCTAAGAGAGGATAATGGTTTTTCTCATGATTTTGTTGAAAAGATGGTGGGTCAGCCACAGATATTTAGCGTTGGCATCGCGAGTATTTTGCTTGAGAAATCTGGCACTGTTACCGCGGCACCTATGTTGCGCATCATCCCCAGCTCCAAAAGTTACTACCATAAATTTAGAGCCAAGATTTTTGATCTGACTCGTTATGATTTTACGCTTGGATATACTGCAAATACTGAAACTAACGAAAGCAGTGACAATGAAGCAAAATACTTTTTAATAGGGGCCTCTTATCAGCTTAACAATAGTGTTTTCTTCAATCTTGGCTATGCCTTTCAAGAGGGCAGCAAAGAGGCAGGGGATGCAGACCAGCAGTGGTACTTGGGGGCCACTATTGATGCAAACATTCTAAAAGAACTTGGTGCTTTGGATAAGTAGCCTTGTGACACCTTCTCTACCTCGGGCTGAAAGCAGTTATACCAAGGCAATATATCCAAGATCTTATAGGATAAGCCTCATTGATTTATTTTTCGGTCATCATCAAATAAGCAGCGGTTGAGATGCTATCATCATCTCAACTGCTTTCTCTATCCTGTGTCACGCTATGTGCGATAAGCAGTCATGTCGCTCTCTATCCGGCTCAAATAGCTTTAGCTAGCGCAGCTGTTATCAACAAAAAACACTGAAAACACTATCATCCAAAATACTTAAGGTTTTCACTGTTCGTTTCCCCCTCTACTATTGATCTTCATCACCCTAAAGAGTAAATCCATGCTACTTCGATGCCGATGCTTCATGACTCGTTTTTACCGTTTTCTGCAGCTCAAATACCTATCATGCACCGATTTTCATGAGGCTATAGCCAAGTGATGCTTCTGAGCAATACTCATTACACATACTAAAAAGGAAACTATTGATGGATAGTCGTGCTCACATTAACCATAATCAGTATGCCGATCTGCAATTTAGCGAGCGTCTGACTAACGTTTGGGACTTTACTCAGCGAGGCCTAGTCTACCCCTCTCCTCATGCGATCTTTGCCATTGGTTTTTTAGCGGATGGTGTTCAAGTTGGCAGGGATGAGCTTGCTCAATTAATGGCCCAGGTGCGTCAGCAGATTCACACCTCGGACAGCTTACGCCAATCTAATACCTCTTTGGTGCTGGGTGTGGGTATCGCTTTATGGAAACAGATCTGTCAGAAGAGTCAGCTTACTGTGCCGGCTGGGCTGACGCTTAACTTCCCCGATCCAGAAGATGAAAATAACTCGACGGTATTCAATCGTTCAAACAGCTCTTTTAATAACGCTGATGGTGATCTCTGGTTCCATATTAAGAGTGATAGTGAATATGCCTGCTCGGTCGTTCTGGAAGCAATTCAGGCGATTCTGGGGGATCAGCTGCAACAAATTCAGTATGAAAAAGCGGCGTCAAAATCCACCGAAGAGGATGGCCATGGCGGCAAGGTGCTTGGCTGTCGTTTTTCAGAAAATCTCAACAATCCTGCTGACCCAGTCACCATTGCCAAGCACTCAGTGGTTGGCTCAGAAGATGTGGAGCATGTGGGGGCCTCCTATGTGCTGGCACAACGTTTTGAAATCAACTGGGAACAGCTCCACTCTATGAGTGAAGATCAGATTGAGGATCTGATTGGCCGCAAGACGGATGACACCATCATTCCTAATCGCGATACTCGCTCTCATATCAAGTCGGCACGAGTTCAAGATGAGCGAGGCAATACCACGCCAGTCTTGCGTCTGGGCCTCCCTTTTGGGCGCTCCCCCTATCTGGATGACCCCAGTCTCAGCACCAAAGGGAGTAATGTGGCCGATGAAAAGGGGATCTTCTTCGCTGGATATGCCAAGAGCTTTGGTATTCTGGAGAACATCATGAACAACCAGATTGGCTCTACTGCCAATTTCATGAACGACCGGCTATTTAACCATGTAAAATCCGATCTGGGCGGTTTCTTTTATATCCCCAGCATTCTTGATCTTGGATTGGATCAACAGCCCGACTACATTAGTGCCTGGAGCGGAAAGAGCAAGCTGGACTGGAAGCGTTTCCCTGGCGTGAACTGGTCACGACTGGATCGTCACTTCCGTAAAGAGTTGCTTAGCCCTTACCTCTACTACAACCACAAGCACTATCTTTATCGCATGGCGACCATGAGCCAAGTGGATCGGGAGCTCTATAATGCTCCTAGTATCCGCATTCTCAGCCTAATGGAAAATGCCTTCAGTCGCTGGCAAGACAACTGGTACATCAACCGCAAACAGCAGGAGATGGGCCACATCACAGAGTATCTGGATCAGTATCAAGGGAATGATAAACCCCTGGACATCATGAGTGAGTCGGTGATGATCCGTAAAGGCTGGGCAATTCGCCTAACCCTGCATCTTTATACCTCCGAAAACTATGGTTTTCGCGGGCAGCGCCTTAAGATTGGCAATCAAATCCTTCCCTTTTGCGGGCACTATCAGCCGCCGGAAGGTGAGATCATCAATGGCGCGGACACCTTCCGTATTGAGCCGGAAGAGATCATTGTTGGCGGCATGCCCAACCTCTCCTTGGCCCAAGGGCGCTATGTAATGAAGTATCTTAGCGAGGAAGAGCGCTATGATGCCTTCCTGGTAAATCTCAGCGAAGCCTCAGGTGTAGGTCATGTGATTCCTGCCTTTGATAAAGTGCTGGATCATGGCGTGCAAGGGCTCATTGATATGCTTCAGGCTAAAGTGGAAAGTGCGGATAATATTGAAGCAAAAGAGCTCTTCCAGTCTGCGATCATCTCACTCCACGGCATGGCGGAGTACAGCCTGCGCTACGCCGAACTAGCTGAAGGGATGGCTCAACAGTGTACAGCAGGGCAAGCGTGGGAAAAACAGAATTTACAGCAGATCGCACAGCGCATGCGCAAGCTGGCTTATGGGAAACCCGATACCTTTGTAGAGGCGACACAGCTGATCTACTCTCTACACTGCTGTTTGCACTTGAACGGCGAACCCACCTCCTTAGGCCGTTTGGACCAAGACCTGAATCGCTTTTATGAGGCAGATATCAAAGCAGGCATCCTCAACGAACAGAGCGCCCAAGAGATTATGGATGCCTTCTTCATCAAACTGGATGAAAAGGTGCAGCAAAACCGTATCAATATCGAAGATCACCAACCCTTTGGTAACCTGGCGATGGGCGGTTCATCCGGTCCTTATCCTCAAGGTGGTGCGGTCAATCAGTGGGTACAACAGCTTACCGTTGGCGGCACTGTGGCCAGCAATGATCCAAATGTGGATCCACCTGCTTATAACACGCTTACTAAACTGAGCCTACGGGCAATCGGGCGCCTTCCTCTGAATGCGCCTTGTTTGTCACTTCGGGTGCGGGAGGATATTCCCGATGAGATTGTCGAGGAGGCGGCTAAGGCGATTCTTTCTGGCGGTGCCCACCCTATTCTGCTGAGCGACAAACTACTGATTGATGGCTTGCATCGCTGCGGTAACGGCGTGGGAGGTGATGATATTGAGGCGGAAACCGAAGGGCGCTGGAATTCTGAAGTCTCCCTCTACTCTGCTCGTAACTACGCCTGTGACGGTTGTTATGAGCCTCAATTCCCCGGTGAGAACTGGTTTGCGTTGGGCGGTCTCACCACACCTCAACCACTAGAGTGTGCACTTAATCGTGGCAAAACCTACTCCTCTGCCGGCATGGGTTATTGGTATGGCCAAGTGGTCTCCTTTACCTCCAAGCCAGTGGAAGAGATCGCCAGCTTCGATGAGTTAGTTGAGCTCTACTTTAAACACTTCGAATGGCTAAACCGTAAAAACACCAATGGCCAGCTGCAAAGCTTTGGTGCCAACACTCAATACTGCCCTTCCCCGCTGTTATCCGTATTTGTTAATAATTGCATTGATAAAGGGGTGGATTACTACAGTGGGGGTGCCAAGTACAACATATATGGCTTTGGTTTTACAGGTCTGAGTACGACTATCAACTCCCTGTATGCTATTAGAACTATGGTGTTTGATGACAAGCGGGCGGTGACCTCCTTACCTGAATTACTGGAGTGTCTCTGCTGTGACTGGGGTTATAAGATGACAGAGCCCTTTGTTAGCGCTATGGCGGGAGAGGCTCGCATCGCCGCAAAAGCTGATCGCTTTAAACGGCTGCGTGAGATTGCCCTATCACAGCCGCGCTATGGTCGAGGTTATGAGGAGATCGATCAATTTGGTGATGAGTTTATCTCCCGCTTAGCGCAGATCTCCATCGAGACCTTTACCCACCCTATTCCTCAAACCCAAGCCACTATGAAGGCGATGGCAATGAAGATGGGTACAAAAGAGTATCCATTTGGTCTGCAATACCAAGCGGGTGTAGGCACCTTTGAAAATCATGTGGAGATGGGGGCATGGAGCGGAGCAAGTGCGGATGGTCGCCGCCTGGGAACCACTATTGCGTCGGATCTTAGTGCGGCACCTAGCCCAGCCGATCTGCCGGTTGAACATCAACAAGCCGACTTTATTAAAGCTATGGCAGGTTTTGGTGGGGAAGGCAGTGAAAAACTAGTGGATGGTGCGCCTACTGACTTCAATATTGCGGAGGATTTTCCATTGGATAGTTTGAAGCAGGTGATTCATACCTTTGCTAAAGGCGCGTGTAGCAACACCCTCACCGTTACTACCGCCTCCCCTCACAGTTTTACCGAGGCGATGAGTCATCCAGAGCAGTATGACCTGTTGCGTGTGAGAACCGGTGGCTGGACAGAGTACTTCACCTCCATGTTCCCGGATAAACAGCAGCAACACCGCCGTCGTCCGCTTTCTACACCATCAGAAGGTTAAGGGTAAAGCAGTACACATTGCTCGTCATTCCGGATAGTAGTGGAGCTTGCCCCGGAGTCCATAATCGTTACAGCATGGATTTCATGCCATCGCGAAATGATGAATATAAGTGATATACATATAAGGAATAATCAATGGGAAACAAAACCACCTTTACCTGTTCACTACTTTTTACTGCGCTGTTTGGGTTCTCTAATGTTGCCTCGGCCGGTGCTGTCATCAAAGATGTGATGAGTTTCACCGAAATGGAGGCTCATGTAAAAGAGTTGGGCAGTCCTGAATCCACCCTGGTGGTCATGGATAACGATGACACCCTCACCACTATGAGCTGTCCCGATCGCGCTGACCTAAAAAACTGCCAATACCTAGGCGGTGCCGCATGGTTCTCCTGGCAAGAAGAACAGCTGCAAAACCTTGCTCAACCACGAGTAGCGAACAATTTTGATGATCTACTAACTGTCGCCTCAACACTGTTCGCCATCAATAACATGCCCTACACCGCACCTGATGTACCCATAGTGCTCAACAACCTCACCCAACAGAAGGTTCGATTGCTTGTGGAAACTGCGCGAGGTAATGGTGATGCCGCTGCAACAGTACGCCAATTTGAGACCCTTCAGGTCAAACACAGCAATGACTCAACCTTGCAGGCATTGATCAGCAATCACTCCCTCACCTTCAATGGCAACCCTGGCAAAGCCAGCCCCTACACCATGGAGTGTAATGGCAAAACCACCTCACCTCTCACCTACCAGCAAGGTGCAATGTACCTCTCAGGTCAGTCAAAAGGTCCGATACTGAAGTGCATGCTGGAGGAGCACAACAAATATGGTGATGGTAAGGATATTAAAAACGTCGTGTTCATCGACGACACCCCCTCAAATGTCACCTCTGTTTTCAACACCTTCAAAGATAGCGATGATTTCACAGTGGTAGCACTAAACTACAAAGCCTTAGATGAACATAAAAAAGCATTTACTGAAGGAGAGATGGCCGCCAAGTATCAAAATATGGCCATGGAACGCTGGGAAGCAATCAGCGAAATATTACAACTTAGCCTGCAAAATCCGACAACGCCATAGGGCGGTATAATTGGGTGGATGCACTTACCGCATCCACCCTTCCGCCGTTACGCCGTTACGCCGTTACGCCGTTAATGTAACCGCAGAGAGGAGGTTTACTATCATCTAGTCTCAATTTGTTGAGTATTGATGCCGAAGTTGTTTTTTAAGTCAATTTTTATATGCCATCTATCGCTATGCGTTCAATGGAATAGTATATAGAGGTTGATGTTGGAATCGCTGCAAAACAGGGGGAGAGTAGTCGCCTACAAACCTGACTTGTTGAGCTATTACAGTATCTTTTCTTATAGTTTACCCGGTATTTTCATCCACTAAGTAGTTGAAGATAACCTCCCCTCTCCTTGCCTAATTTTACCGGGACTGAGTTTAAACATTTTCTTAAAAGCACGCGAAAATGCGGCCTCGGATCGATAGCCTATGCGCTCCGCGACCACTGCAACAGCCTTACCACTATACAATAACTCCCATGCGAGCTGCATACGCCACCAAGTGATATATTGCCCTACTGTCCAACCACTCACCGCCTTGAATTTTTCTGCAAATACGGTGCGAGACATTATTGCTTTCGAGGCGAGCTGCTCAAGAGTCCACTCATGCTCAGGCTTGCGATGAATTTCACTTACCGCCACAGCTAGGCGTTCATGTCCATAAAGTGAAAACATTGCTGCCTGATCTGGTTTATTTCTCACGAACTCCCTTACCGCATAAATGAAAAGCAGTTCTGACAAACGATCAAAAACCACCTTGGAGATGACACCCAGCGAACTATTTTCTGCCACCACCATCTCTAGCAATGGTTTCATCCATTGCTGTGCTTGCTCATAGCGTATGATCAACAATGGTGGTAACGCATCAAGTAGGTACTGACTGCCTCGGTGCTGGAAATTCACATCCCCACATAACAAACCGGTTCCTGAAAATTTTTCACCTTCAGTAAAAGTAAGGTGCTGCTGCTTACCGTTGTTCGAATCAATCGGACGCAAGCTATGGGGCAGCGCACCTGGAAAAATCACCAAATCTCCCTTGTTGAGTGACCCAGAATAATGATCTGGTGCATCCAGGTAACAACTTCCAAGGGTGACGATATGAAAACTCGCACCACGCCGCTTTAAATCTTCCAGATGCCATCTACCGCACACTTTGGCATTGTGGTAGATGCTGACATCCAGTTTGAGCAACTGTAGCACTTCGGAAAGGGGGTCCAATCCGTACCCTGGAGCAAGCTTTACGTTTTTTGAGTCATTCATAATCCCGATTATAGCGAATAAACTGAGAATCTCTACTCACAAAAACAGGAGATCAATATGAACCATTTTAACTTTCACACTCAGGAAAATACTCAGGGTAAGACGAAAGCGTTATTAGATGATATCCAGCAAGGCTATGGTTTTATACCCAACTTGTTTGCTTATATGGCAGAAGCCCCTACTACTATTGAGGCCTACCTTGCCATGAATGACCTGGTGTCCAAAAGCTCATTTTCACCAGCCCAGCAGCAAGTAGCGCTGCTGGCCGCCAGCGTAGAGAACAATTGTGACTTTTGCATTATTGCTCATCGGGCAATAGGTAAAATGAGTAGAGCGAATCCACAAACCTTGGACGCTTTGCATAGCGGCTCAGAAATTGAGGATCCCAGCGATCGCGCTTTGGCCTCCTACGTACGGAAAGTGGTTAAACAGCGCGGTTTGATGAGCGATGAAGATATTCAAACATTTCTTGATGCCGGATTCAGCAGGCAACAGCTACTGGAAGTCGTTTTAATCGTCTCGATTAAGACCTTGTCCAACTACATTAATCACATCACCAACCCTGAGCCAAACAAAGAGCTATTGGAAATGCTGTAGATATTTGTTGCGTCCTCCTCTCATAGGGAGGAGGACGTATTAATCCTGGACTATATTCGATATCAGCGTAGAGAGCACACGTTTCGCTTTTAGTGCGGACTGCTTATCCTCCATTACGTGAGCCTGGACAATTGCCCCCTCTTTTAACATGCAGATACCGTCAGTAAGGGAGTTGGCAGGCGCTTTTGACAGGCCCAATTTCCTCACATGGAAAGCGATCAATTCTGCTACTCTCTTCTTGTGTATAGAGCACTGTTCATTGACATCATGTTGATCGTATTCGGCGCTGGCATTGATAAAAAAACACCCCCGAAAGTCCGCCAGTAAATCAACCCGATTATTAAACCAATCATCCAGTGCGTTGAATAACTCCTCTAAGGCGGGAACGCCAGGCATCACACTGCTCAATCTAGCGCTCAACCACTCGAAGAATATTTCATCACGATAGGCAATGGTCGCAACCACTAATTGCTCCTTACTCGAAAAGTAAGCGTAGAGCGTTTTCTTAGCGACGCCGGACTCTTGCAGCACTTGGTTTATCCCCACGGCGTGAATACCATGCTGGTAAAACAAGCGAAATGCTGTACTTATCAATAACTCACGTTTACCCATCTAATGTAACAGCCCTATTGACGTTTAATATCATATTGACATAGGTAGACAGGTCTGTCTACACTGTCAATTACAGTAGACAAATTGGTCTACTTCTGGATGCAAAACCCACATAAGAGGAACACCCCCATGATCTCACATCTACTCCGCCGCTGGCCGTCAATCACTGCTGGATTAGGGGCAATGCTCTGCATTACCGCTTTAAGTAGCATGGAATATGCGACCAGCTCCATAATGTGGTTAATGGCACCATTTGGCGCAACGATGGTAATTCTATTTGGCCTACGCGAAAGCCCGCTGGCACAACCCCGCAATATTATAGTTGGACACCTGTTGACGACACTGATCGGCCTGATTGTTATGAATCTAATCGGCGTCAGTGCACTGAGCATGGGGTTGGCGGTGGGATTGGCGGTTACGCTAATGTTGGCGACAAAAACTACGCACCCTCCTGCCGGGGCTAATCCGATTTTGGTTATGCTTACGGGGCAATCATGGTCTTTTCTCTTTAATCCCGTAGCAATAGGTGCTCTCTCTATTGTTTTAATGGGAATTGTTTATCATCGCTGGATTTGCCAACGCGAGTACCCGATTAGGTGGCTTTAACAGGAGAAGTTTTGCCCCTACGAGCCTAGCCAGGCCCGTAACCAAAAGAGACTGCTCAGTAATACTATGCGTTGTCTGTACGTTTACGCTCCAACCAAAACGCGACTCCAGCAAAGAGAAAATATGAGAGCAGCGCGCTAATAGCAATCTCTGCATCCGAAGTGGGTGGTTTACCGAAAAACACAACTGCCTGAACGGCAATCATCAACAAACCAAATAGGATAAATCCATAACGCCCACCATTATCAAGTGGTTTGGTTTTGCGCAAATAAAAGTAGGTTCCCACAGCAAGAAGTAGAATCTCCACTCCAAAAGCAATAATAGGAAAGTTCCATAGCCCCATACCCACCTTCATACTGTTTTCGTAGAGAGGTAGGTCCGGGCGATGCACAATCAAATCCAACAGCCAATGGGAAAATACAGCAATCCCAACAACAGCCGCAGTCCCCCATCGATTGATCTTAGGGAGCAGCCGGCAGATCAACACAACTGCCCCACCCCATAACAACGAAGTCAGCAGGCCATGGGTGTAGGGCATGTAGTAGAGATCTAGTGGGTTGGTAGCAGTAATACCTGGAACAATGCGCACCTTTTCAATCCCCAGCAGTACAAAGATAGCCCAAAACACATCTACCAACTGTACAGCCAGAAACAACAACCAGAGTGGCAATGCCGGCTTAACTGCCTTGGCAGCAAAGCTTACGCCATAGTGCCCGATAAACATGAGAATATCTCCTCTATTTGAATAGCCTTGACGCATCAAGCTTAATAGTGAATCTAAAATTCATATTCTGGATAATTGGAGTGCCAAAGGCTTTGCCAGTTATATTAGTCATGATGATCTACCTCCTTACCGTTTCTTCTCAGAGGAATAGCGATAGGCCGGAGAGGCGCTGCATCCGAGCCCCGTAGCTTCAATGATCCACCGATAAAGGCGAACTCATAGACTCTATCCCGCGACAGCTCCTCCAAATACGCCAGCTCTATAATAGGTGTACCTTTCACCGCCAGCAGATAGCTGTGGACAGGCACGTAGTTGTTCTCCAACTCGGAAGGAAATGACTCAAAGCTGAGATTGTCCGCACCCACAATCATCGCGCCACTCTCCTCTACCAGAAACCGCGCTGCAGCCAATCCCAGCCCTGGTGGATTGGTCATGTAGGCAGCAGTATCCTCATATACCTGCATGTGCCCGGTACGAATCAAAACCACATCACCACGTTGTAAACTGACATGCTGTTTTTTCAAGGCTTGAATCAAGTCATCACGTGTTACCCGATAACCGTCCGGCAGCATATCGATACCTTTTGCCGCAGCCACATCAATCAATACACCTCGGGCAATGATAGGGGGGATATTTTCAGCGCCAGCCACTTTCCAGCCACGATCTCCAAGATGGTCTACTGCCTTGAAGCCATTCCATATCTCACCATCTAGACCAAAGTGATTAAGGGAGTCGATATGCGTCCCCATGTGGGTATAGAGAGAGATGGCCGCGCCGGTATAGCTAACGAACCTGTAGAAAAAACCAACTCACAATCCGATATTTCTCTGAGCTGGATTTTCTCAGGGTTCTCAATTTATTTATCCACTCAAATCTTCATTCGTTAATATAGCCTTCTCAGAAGGCTGGATTCAGCCTTTTTTCT
>JBNKQQ010000037.1:0-45746 GCA_050295955.1 Thiohalomonadales bacterium | reverse complement strand
GTACTCATTCTTCCTGTGTCACCATCTCAAGGCGGTGCTGATGAGGGGCGGGCTCTTTGAGCATAAGCGTCTCCAATTCACTTATGCTCATTAAAACAAAAGCCCCAGCCTTTCGGCTAGGGCTTTGTCTGCAGTCTGAGGGAGCTGTAGCGCCCTTTTTTATGCTTCCTCTTCTCTTAATATCTCTTTCAGATACTGAAAAATAGCTCTGGAATTTTTGGGTGGCTTATTCTGCTGTGCCTCACGCTGTGCGTTGCGAATCATTTGCCGTAGATGTTGGCGATCCGCCTCTGGTGCTTCATTTAGCAGCTCTGATAGCGCCTTATCCCCATCATTTAGTAGTCGTTCCCGCCATTTTTCCAAGCGATGCAGATGGGCTGTCTGCTGGCGATCCTTGCTTTGGAGTTTGTCTAGTGCCTGGAGAATAGGCTCTGGGTCAATATTTCGCATTACTTTGCCAATGTATTGAAGCTGGCGCTTCATGGCGCCACGGGCAGTAAAGCGTTGATAGTCGGCAATCGCTTGGCGCAGATCATCCGGGAGTTCCATGCTGTCCAGCTTGCCTGGGGGCAACTTGGTTAGCTCTTCCCCTAGTGTCTGCAGCTCATGCATCTCCTGTTTAATTTTGGTTTTGCTTTTTCCCTCTTCATCTTCAAATTCGTCAAAGTAGGGATCGTCGTCAAAATAGTCTGTCATGGTTTTTGCTCAGTCTGTATCTGGGACTATTGTAACATCAGCCTCGCCTGTTGCAGCTGCGTTTTCATCGTAACGCCTATCTACTAGCGCTTATTTTCCTTTTCCTTTAAATGGAATTAAATAATTCGAGTAATGTCTTATAATAAATGTGTATTTTTGCGGAATACTAAATTGATGCGTTGGACGCTATTTGTGCTGATCCTGTTTTTACTGCTAACCGGTTGCAGTTACTCTGCACGGGCGTTGATTGCAGTGCATGGAGATCAGGCCGCTGTCCAGTCCCAACTGGATGCAGTGGTGAAGGAGTTGAGAGGTCATCGAGATGGTTGCTTTTCTGAACGCCTTGCCACCATGTTGGTGACGGAAACGGGCCAAGGCAAGACGTATCGCATTAGTAATACTATGAGCACGATGGACCTTTATCTCTATGTGGATGAGCAGGGTGGTAGCCTGCATCTTGAGCTAAATGAATGGTCAGAAAAACGATTTTCCCCTTATGTAACAGGTTGTTATCAGGAGCTGATTAAACGTCTCAGCAGGCGATTTAGTCAGGAATCTCTCTCTATTAAGGAAATATGCGAGGCGGGTAGTTGTCGCTAACGTGCTTCGCTTTTGGTGGCGCCACAGCGTTCACAGCGATAGAGGGTAATCAGCTTGCCCTTTTTTACATCAAACTGCTTCTCTTGAACGATCACCCATTTGTGAAAACCACTTTTGCACAGGATCTTTTTGTTGTGCTTTTCACCGGGCTTGCGGCGCTTAAATTGTAATATTTGTGCCATTAATGAATCTCTATCTTCGCTTTTGCTTGGTGTTCCGTTGTTTGGCGGGATGGTGTACTCTTCTGCACTTAGTACAAGTTTAAGAATAAATTTAAGATACTCCCGAATGGATAAGCCTAATACATCTGCACCACTGGTGGAAATCCGTGGCCTCACTTTTTATCGTGGCGATAGGGTGATTTTTGATGATATCGATATCGACATCCCTCGTGGAAAAGTGACCGCAATCATGGGTCCCAGTGGCACCGGTAAAACTACCCTGCTGCGGTTGATTGGTGGCCAGCTAAAGCCCCATGCCGGGACGATCCGTGTTGATGGTCAGGAAGTATCAGCGCTCTCACATCGTGCCCTTTATCAACTGCGAAAGCGCATGGGGATGCTGTTTCAAAGTGGTGCATTGCTGACCGACATGACGGTATTCGATAATGTCGCATTTCCTCTACGTGAGCACACCAAATTGCCGGAAACCATGATCCGTCATTTGGTGCTGATGAAACTGGAGGCAGTGGGCCTGCGGGGAGCCCGTGACCTGATGCCCAGTGAGCTTTCTGGTGGCATGGCTCGCCGAGTGGCGATGGCTCGGGCGATAGCTCTCGATCCAATGATGATTATGTATGACGAGCCTTTTACTGGTCAGGACCCTATCTCTATGGGGGTGTTGGTAAGCCTGATTCGCAAATTGAATGATGCTATGGGCCTTTCCAGCGTGGTGGTGAGCCATGATGTGGGGGAGACTGCTAGTATTGCAGATCAAATCTACGTGATTTCCAACGGTAAAGTGGTGGAGCACGGTTCGCCAGAACAGTTAGGGCGATCAGAATCTCCCTGGGTGCAGCAGTTTATGAATGCGGAGCCTGATGGGCCGGTTCCATTTCATTATGCCGCGGAAGATTACCTGGAAGATTTGCTGGCAGCAGGGAGTCGTTAATGTTAGATAAAATTCAAGAGCTTGGCCGCGCCGGGATTAGTGCCGTGGAGCGTATAGGGCGAGGTAATATCTTTTTCTGGCAACTGATGATGGCACTGCCAACAGTAGTGGTGCGTGTTCCCCTGTTGATCCAACAGCTGTTTGCAGTTGGTGTACTCTCGTTTCTGATTATTTTTGTATCTGGCTTATTTGTCGGCATGGTACTGGGTTTACAAGGGTATAACACCTTGGTGGATTTCGGGGCAGAAGAGTCTCTGGGCGTCATGGTGGCACTTTCTCTGGTTAGGGAGCTGGGCCCGGTAGTTACCGCTCTGCTATTTGCTGGTCGTGCCGGATCAGCACTGACAGCCGAGATTGGCTTGATGAAAGCGACTGAGCAGCTTTCTGGTATGGAAATGATGGCGGTGGACCCGGTCAAACGTATAGTGGCTCCCCGATTCTGGGCGGGTGTCATCTCCATGCCGTTGCTGGCTGCTATTTTCAGTGCTATCGGGGTGGTGGGTGGCTACTTGGTTGGTGTTGGGTTGCTGGGGATCGATGATGGTGCTTTTTGGTCTCAAATGCAGCCCCGTGTGGACTTAAATGACGATATCATTAATGGTGTTATCAAGAGTTTGGTGTTTGGTGTGGTGGTCACTTGGATCGCCGTATTCGAAGGTTATGACGCGGTACCTACCTCTGAAGGGGTGAGCCGAGCCACAACCCGTACTGTGGTGCATTCCGCACTGGCAGTATTGGGGCTGGATTTTGTATTGACCGCATTGATGTTTGGAGAGTAATGGAAATGCAGACAAAAACAATTGAGATATGGGTAGGTTTGTTTATTGTCGCCGGTATGGTGGCGCTGTTTTTCCTCTCCATGCAGGTGAGCAGTCTGAATAAGTTTTCAGTGGAAGAGGGCTATACCGTAAAAGTCTATTTTGAGAACGTTGGTGGCCTGAAGGAGCGTTCACCAGTGTCGGTTTCGGGTGTTCGAGTCGGGCGCGTAGAGTCTATCAGTTATGATATGGATAATTTTGAGGCTCTGGTGACACTACTAATTGATAGTAAATACAATAGTTTCCCTGAGGATACTACTGCCAGTATTTTTACTTCAGGTCTGCTGGGTGAGCAGTATGTGAGTCTGGAGCCCGGCGGCAGTGACAAGGTGTTGAGAGAAGGGGATGAGATCCGTCTGGCCCAGTCGGCGGTGATTTTAGAGCAGGTTATTGGGCAATTTTTATTTAACAAGGCGGCGGAGTGATAAAAGCAATATCCCTGATTAGTGTGGGTTTGATGATGTCGGTTGGCGTTTTTGCCGCCGAGCCTCTGGATTTTGATACTGCTCTGACGCGGGCTCTGGATTCGGATCATCGGATTAAGGAGCGCGAACACTATGTAGAGGCGGCCCGTGCTTTGAAAAATGAGGCGACGGGCAGTGAAGATTGGATTGTGAGTCTCAACTCCTTTGTGGGTTTGACTACAACGGTTGATGGTGGCTTTTATGGTGAGGATGGCGATAGTTGCAGTACTGATTGCCGTCCTCGGGGGGATAATACCGATATTGATGGGGTAACACCCTGGTTTAATCTGCAAGTAGGTTTGGTGAAGCCGCTACACACCTTTGGCAAAGTGGAAAACTACGCAAAAGCTGCAGAAGGGAATATTGCTCTGAAGCAGGGAGATGTGGTGATCCAGCAGGGGGCGACCCGTATGGATGTTAGCAAAGCCTATTATGGTTACCTGACTGCTAGGGATAGCCGTAAATTGATGGAGGATGTGCAAAAACGCCTGCAAGGTGCTATTGATCTGGCCGAGGGGTGGCTGGAAGAAGGCGAAGGTGATATTAAACAGTCAGATCTCTATGCGCTGAATGCGGGCCTTTCGTTAGCGCAAGGCTACCATGCTGAAGCGGAGGCGTTGGAGCGCATTGCGGAAGCTGGATTACGCATGCTAACACAGTGGCCGGAAGATGAGGCATTGGAGCTGGCAGATAGACGAATTCGTCCACTGCCTGTGCCTACGCTAAATCTGGCTCAGCTGCAGCAGCAAGCGTTGCAGCAGCGCCCAGAGATGGCACAGGTTGAGGCGGGCTTGAAAGCGCGTAAAGCGCTGGTGGCAGCAAAGGATTCAGAAGGATTGCCTAATCTTTATGCCGGGGTGGTAGCGGCGGCTGCGTATTCGCCTGGGCGTGAACAATTGAACAATCCCCATGTCTATGATCCGTTTAACTACGAAGGGGCAACCCCCGTCATTGGCTTGCAGTGGGAGTTTTCAACTGGTGCGCAGCCTGCCCGGGTGGCTCAGGCGCAGGCTGAGTTGGATGCGACTCTGGAGTTGGCTGCTTTTGCTCGTCAAGGAATCCCTTTTCAAGTGGCAGAAGCCTACCACCAGACGGTGGGTTTGGACAAAAAGGTACGTTCGCTGGAGCAGAGTGCCCGCTCGGCACGTCGCTGGATGATTGCTAGCTACGCAGATTTTGAGGCGGGACTGGAGAAGGCGGAAAAAGTCGTTACGGCGTTACAGGCCTATGTGTTGGCCTATGGGCAGTATCTACAGAGTGTTTATGATTATAATATGCAGATTAATCAGTTGGCTGTAGTGACAGGAGAGAAGTAGATGTTGCGTAATTGGATGATTGCATTAATGCTGGCGGCAATACCATTTTGGGCCAATGCGGAAGCCAGTATCACGGCGCCGGATGTGCTGGTGAAGGAGACGGCCGAGACCATCATGGAGCGAATCAGGGTTGAGAGAAGTGTCATTGACGAACAGCCAGAGCACCTCTATGCACTGGTGGATGAGGTAGTATTGCCACATTTCGACTTTGAGAAAATGTCCCAATGGGTATTGGGCAAGTACTGGCGTAAAGCGGATACTGAGCAGCGTGAGCGATTCATTAGTGAATTCCGTGCCTTGTTGGTACGCACTTACGCGAAGGCTCTGGCAGACAATTCTGATCAGCAAGTGGATTATTTACCTTTGCGTGCAAAGCCAACCGATACAGATGTTACCGTCAATACTGAAGTGCCTCAGGAAGGGGGATTTCCGATTCCAATTAACTACAGTATGTACCTCAAAGGGGATGCGTGGAAGGTCTATGATGTGGATATTGACGGTATCAGTTTGGTGGCCAACTACCGTACCAGTTTTGCCAAAGAGGTGCGAAGCAATGGCATTGACGCATTGATCGAGAAGTTGGCCTCCCGTAGCGTTGATCAAAAATGAGTACGGTATCCATTACTCAGCAGGAGAGTGGGCGCTGCCTGATTCAGGGAGAGATGAGCTTTTCTACGGTGAATCAACTCCTTGGCGATGGTCAGCGTTGTCTGGTGCCATCATCGGCATTAATCTTTGATCTTAGTGGTGTGAACCACGCCGACAGTGCCGGCGTGGCGCTGTTAGTAGAGTGGCTGCGCCTCGCCAGACAGCAGCAGGTTGAATTGAAATTTCAGAATATTCCCCAGCAGATGTGGAGCATCATTGAGGTGAGCGACCTGGATGAGCGTCTTCCACTCACTCTGTCATAGCGTCATTGCCTGAGAAAAGGTGGTCTCCAGGTACGCTTCTAGGGTATCCTTGCGCTTTTGTAGAGCTTTTCAGATATTACAATGCAGAATGAACAGGTAAAACAGCAGCTATTGGCGGCATTTCCCGGTAGTGAAGTGATGGTTGCCGGCGAAGGATGCAACTTCCAGGTGACAATTGTTAGCGAACAGTTTGCAGGCATGAGCATGGTGCAAGAGCAGAAGGCGGTCTATTCCGTGCTCTCCGAGCAGATTACCAGTGGCGAGATCCACGCAGTAAGCATCAAGGCCTATACGCCCGACGAGTGGCAGCAGGTGAGCCAGAACCAGGCTTAATAGAAGTTAGAACGAAAGGCTATTTTGATGGATAAACTGATTATCACCGGCGGCACCGTACTGAACGGTGAGATTCGTATCTCCGGTGCAAAGAACGCGGCGTTGCCGATTCTGGCATCTACGCTGCTGGCTGATGAGCCGGTTACCGTAGGCAATGTCCCCCACCTGCAGGATATCACCACGACCATGGAGCTGCTGGGGCGCATGGGGGTTACCTTAATCATTGACGAAAAGATGAATGTGGAGGTGGATGCTTCTACTATCGCGTCATTTGTTGCCCCTTACGAATTGGTTAAAACCATGCGTGCATCGATTTTGGTGCTGGGTCCTTTGTTGGCACGCTTTGGCGAAGCCGAGGTTTCACTGCCTGGTGGCTGCGCAATTGGCTCCCGTCCGGTTGATTTGCATATCCGTGGCCTTCAAGCCATGGGTGCTGAAGTTGTCGTTGAAAATGGCTACATCAAAGCCAAGGCGGAGCGCCTCAAGGGGGCGAAGCTGGTGATGGATGTGGTGACGGTAACCGGTACCGAGAATCTGATGATGGCGGCCGCATTAGCGGAAGGCACCACCATTATTGAAAATGCCGCCAGAGAACCTGAAGTAGTAGATCTGGCTAACTGCATCAATGCGATGGGTGGCAAGGTGAGTGGAGCCGGTACAGATACCATTACCATCGAAGGGGTGGAGCGGTTGCATGGCTGCCACTACAATGTGTTGCCAGACCGTATTGAGACTGGCACGTTCCTGGTAGGCGCTGCCATCACGGGTGGTAAGGTAAAACTGAAGGATACCGACCCAACGCTATTGGATGCCGTACTGGCTAAATTGACCGAAGCCGGTGCGGTTATCACGGCAGGTGATGATTGGATTGAGTTGGATATGCAGGGAAAGCGTCCCAAGGCAGTGGATATTCATACTGCACCCTATCCGGCATTTCCTACCGATATGCAGGCCCAGTTTAGCGCCTTGAATGCCGTTGCAGAGGGAACTGGAACTATCCGTGAAACCGTGTTTGAGAATCGCTTTATGCATGTCTCAGAGCTGCAGCGCATGGGCGCTAAAATTAAGGTAGAGGGGAATACGGCTATTGTGAGTGGTGTGGAACAGCTGACGGGTGCACCGGTAATGGCGACCGATTTGCGTGCCTCAGCCTGTCTGGTATTGACTGGCTTGGTTGCAGAAGGTGATACCCACGTACAGCGTATTTACCACATTGATCGTGGTTATGAGCGCATTGAAGAGAAATTACAGCAGCTGGGAGCGAAGATTCGTCGCGTTCCGGCCTAATCCTAATCATCGGCAGAATTATGAGTGAACAATTGACCATCGCCCTCTCCAAGGGGCGCATCTTCAAAGAAACCGTACCACTGCTGGCGCACGCCGGTATTGAGCCACTGGAAGATCCAGAGTCCAGCCGCAAGCTAATTCTGGATACGAACCATGAAGATGTAAAGCTGATTATCGTGAGAGCTTCAGATGTGCCTACTTATGTTCAGTATGGTGGCGCAGATCTGGGGGTTACTGGTAAAGATGTGTTGATGGAGCACGGTGGTGCTGGGGTCTATGAGCCGTTGGACTTGAACATTGCCTGCTGCAAATTAATGGTCGCTGGTCCCAAAGGGGAGCCAGAGCCAAACCGCCGCATGCGTATCGCTACTAAGTTTGTCAATTCCACCAAGCGCTACTATGCCGCACAAGGTAAGCAGGTGGATATCATCAAACTCTATGGTTCTATGGAGCTGGCACCGTTGGTGGGCATGGCGGACCGTATTGTGGATGTCGTCGATACTGGTAATACTTTGCGAGCTAATGGTCTCGAGCCATTGGAGCACATTGCTGATATCAGCTCACGGCTGATTGTTAATAAAGCATCTATGAAGACCAAGCATGACCGAATTCAAAAGTTGATTGAGCAGTTTGCTGAAGCGGTCAATAAGTAGTTAAAGCAATAGAAAAGATTGAGAGATCACCATGGTAGATATCAAACGCCTAAATACCACCGATGAGAAGTTCTGGGATGAGCTGGAAGCTCTGCTGGCCTGGGAATCAGTATCCGATGATGCTGTTTTTACTGCAGTGAAGGATATCATCCATGGTGTACGTAGCCGTGGTGACGAGGCGGTTATTGAATTCACCAACCGCTTTGACCGCATGAGCGCGGCGAGTATGACCGAGCTGGAGATTCCCATGAACCGTGTGGCGGAGTCATTGGAGAAGATCCCTGCGGAGCAGCGTGAAAGCCTGGAGCTTTCCGCTAAGCGTATTCGCGATTATCACCAGCGCCAAAAGCAAGACTCATGGTCCTATACCGAGGCGGATGGCACTATGCTGGGTCAGCAAGTCACCCCACTGGATCGTGTGGGTTTGTATGTGCCTGGTGGCAAGGCGGCTTATCCGTCATCCGTTTTGATGAATGCGATTCCCGCTAAGGTAGCTGGCGTGGAAGAGCTGATTATGGTGGTGCCAACCCCTGATGGGGTGGTGAATGATTTGGTACTGGCCGCCGCGGCTGTTTCTGATGTGGATCGTGTGTTTGCGATTGGTGGTGCCCAGGCGGTTGCTGCATTGGCTTATGGTACCGAGACAGTGCCCAAAGTGGATAAGATTGTCGGTCCTGGTAATATTTATGTGGCGACAGCCAAAGGGATGGTATTCGGCGCAGTAGGCATCGATATGATTGCCGGGCCCTCTGAGATCCTCGTGGTATGTGATGGCCAAACCGATCCAGACTGGATCGCTATGGACCTCTTCTCCCAGGCTGAGCATGATGAGGATGCTCAATCGATTTTAGTCTCGCCTGACGCCGCTTTTCTGGACAAAGTGGCAGAGAGCATTGCCAAGCTATTGCCCACTATGGAGCGCCAGGAGATTATCTCCACCTCATTGAAAGATCGTGGCGCACTGATCCATGTTGCGGATATGCAGCAGGCAATGGAAGTGACCAATTACATTGCGCCGGAGCATTTAGAGCTTTCTGTGGAAGATCCCCAATCACTGTTGTCGGAAATCAAACATGCCGGGGCGATCTTCATGGGGCGCTATACGGCAGAAGCGCTGGGTGATTATTGTGCAGGTCCTAACCATGTACTGCCTACCTCGCGCACTGCACGCTTTAGTTCGCCACTGGGAGTTTATGACTTCCAGAAACGTTCCAGCTTGATAATGTGTTCAGCAGATGGTGCCTCTGAACTGGGTAAGACAGCTTCAGTATTTGCACGAGGCGAAGGCTTGACCGCTCACGCCCGTTCTGCAGAGTTCCGTATCAAGGAGTCATCATAAATTGCGATGATGGGTAAGCATCATCGCTTTTGAGCCGAAATCATGAGCAGCCTCAAAGCAACTGTAGAAAAGTGGATTCGCCCTGAAATCCGCGCTATTCATGCCTATCATGTACCAGATGCCGCCGGCATGATAAAACTGGACGCTATGGAAAATCCCTATACTTGGCCTGAATCGATGCGCCAAGCGTGGCAACAGCGCTTGAGCGAAACCGATGTAAATCGTTACCCTGATCCTGCCGCTAAGGCGCTGACTGTGCGCCTAAAGGAGGCGTTGGCAGTGCCCGAAGGGATGGAGATTGTATTGGGCAATGGCTCTGATGAAATCATCCAAATGCTGGCGATGGCTGTGGCGGGTTCTGGGCGTACCATTCTGGCGCCAGAGCCGGGTTTTGTCATGTACAAGATGATCGCCACCTTCTGTGGAATGGAGTATGTCGGTGTACCATTGAAGGCGGATTTTTCTCTGGATATGCCAGCCATGCTGGAAGCGATTAAAGAGCAGCAGCCGGCACTGATATTCCTCGCCTATCCCAATAACCCAACGGGTAACCTATTTGCTGCTGAAGATATCAAGGCGATCCTTGCGGCGGCCGAAGGACTGGTGATTGTGGATGAGGCCTATCACGCATTTGCGGATCAGAGCTTTATGGGCGAGCTAGGAAACTACAGCAACCTAGTGGTAATGCGCACCCTCTCCAAGCTAGGTTTGGCAGGGTTGCGTCTTGGTTTGCTGGCTGGCCCAAAGGCGTGGTTAGCTGAGATCGACAAAGTACGGCTACCCTACAATATCAATGTGCTGACCCAGGTAAGTGCTGATTTTGCATTGCAACATGCTGAGGTGTTCGCTGAACAAACATCAGCAATCCGTGCTGATCGTAGTAAGCTGTTAGCTGACCTCAAGGCCCTTGATGGCTTAGAGGTATTCCCCAGTGCTGCCAACTTTATTTTGTTCCGTGCTCCTCAGGGGCAGGGTACGGCGGTCTTTGAAAAGCTTAAGCAAGCCGGTATTCTAATCAAGAACCTCAGCGCCAGTGGTGGCCTGCTGAGTGATTGCCTGCGGGTAACCGTCGGTAAGCCGGAAGAGAATCAGGCCTTTATTAAGGCTCTGAAGCAAGCGTTAAACTAGAGAGTGGAGAGTTCCATGACACGCAGCGCAAGCGTGAAGCGCGATACCCTAGAGACCCAGATTGAAGTCAGCGTGAATATCGATGGTAGTGGCAAGGCTAATTTTGATACCGGTGTTCCTTTTCTGGAGCATATGATGGACCAGATTGCCCGTCACGGCATGATTGATCTGGATATCAAGGCTAAGGGTGACCTGCACATCGATGCTCACCACACTGTTGAGGATATCGGTATTACTCTGGGGCAGGCGTTCGCCAAGGCAGTGGGAGACAAGCGTGGAATCCGTCGCTATGGTCACGCCTATTGTCCGCTGGATGAAGCGTTGTCTCGGGTTGTCATTGATTTTTCAGGCCGGCCAGGGTTGGAGTTCCACGCTGAGTTTACCCGTGCTTCCATTGGCGGCTTTGATACCGAACTGTTTTATGAGTTTTTCCAGGGTTTTGTGAACCATGCTGGTGTAACTTTGCATATTGACTGCTTGCGTGGTCGCAACGCACATCATATCGCCGAGACTATCTTTAAGGCATTTGGCCGTACTTTGCGTTTTGCTTTGGAGCGGGATGAGCGAATGGGAGATCAAATGCCCTCTACCAAAGGTTCACTGTAAGGCTGTATGAGTATGAAGAGCGTAGCAGTAATCGATTATGGCATGGGCAATCTCCATTCAGTCGCTAAGGCGCTGGAGAAGGTTGCTACCAATACTCAGGTGGTGGTGACACCAGACCCTGAAACAATCTTAAAAGCTGACCGAGTGGTGCTGCCTGGTGTCGGGGCGATCCGTGATTGCATGGCTGAGATCAAGCGTTTAGGCATTGATCAGGTCGTTAACGAAGTGATTGCCAGCAAGCCACTGCTAGGGGTTTGTGTAGGGATGCAAGCGCTGTTGCAGCGTAGTGCTGAGAATAGTGGAACAGACTGCTTGGCTGTTTTGCCTGGTGAAGTATTGTTCTTTAGCGATGCCTTTGCTGGTAAGGCGGAGTGTGCCAATCTCAAGGTGCCTCACATGGGCTGGAATCAAGTGCATCAAGAGAATAGTTGCCACCCTATGTGGCGGGATATCCCTCAAGATGCCCGTTTCTACTTCGTGCATAGCTACTATGCTCCCGCTGCAGAAACACCAGTATGTGCCGCTACCACAGAGTATGGTGTGACCATTGCATCAGCGGTACATCGAGACAACGTCTTTGCTACCCAATTCCATCCAGAAAAGAGTGCTGAAGCTGGACTACAGCTCTACGCTAATTTCTTGAATTGGGATGGCCAATAAGCGACTAGATACATAGATACAAGATACGAGGAAAACAATCCCATGCTGCTAATCCCAGCGATTGATCTAAAAGAGGGTAAATGTGTTCGCCTACGTCAAGGCCGTATGGAGGACGATACTGTATTTTCTGATGACCCGGTTGCCATGGCAGCCCGTTGGGTGGAAGCTGGCGCTCGCCGTTTGCACCTGGTGGATCTGGATGGTGCCTTTGCTGGTCGTCCGGTAAATGCTGAGGTGATTCATAAAATCAGTCAGGAATTTCCTGACCTGCCAATCCAGATTGGTGGCGGTATTCGAGATGAGGATACAGTGCAATCTTATCTGGAGGCCGGTGTGCAGTATGCCATCATCGGCACCAAAGCGGTGAATGAGCCCCATTTTGTACGTGATCTTTGCCTATCATTCCCCGGCCATATTATCGTTGGTCTGGATGCGAAGGATGGCAAGGTGGCCATCGATGGTTGGTCTAAGCTTTCCAAGCATGATGTGATTGATATGGCTCAGCACTTCGAACAGGATGGCGTTGAGGCGATCATCTACACCGATATTAGCCGTGACGGCATGATGCAGGGGGTTAATGTGGAGGCAACCGTTAAGCTGGCCCAATCCATCAATATTCCGGTCATTGCCTCTGGCGGTATTACTAATATTGAAGATATTCGTGCACTGAGTGATGTGGCCGGAGAAGGTATTATTGGTGCTATCACCGGTCGTGCCATCTACGAAGGTACTTTAGATTTTACTGAAGGCCAAAAATTGGCCGACGAGCTGTGTGGTAAATAAAACATCTAACGCAAAGGCGCGGAGGCGCAAAGATGATAATCTTTGTGCCTGAGCTTCTTAGTTTAGTGGTATTTTTTAGTTTGAATTATAAAGCTTAACGCCAAGGTGCAAAGAAGGTCTTGCTCTTTGGCGTTTTTCTTTTCATAGTAGGTGTTTCTCGTAAATTATTAACTTTGCGTCTCCGCGCCTTTGCGTTAGACGTTGTTTTTAGGTTTTAAATAATGGGTTTAGCGAAACGAATCATTCCCTGCCTGGATGTGGATAATGGCCGTGTGGTGAAGGGTGTGCAGTTTGTGGATATCCGCGACGCGGGTGATCCGGTTGAGGTGGCTCGCCGTTATGATGAGCAGGGAGCTGATGAACTGGTATTCCTGGATATTACCGCGACGGCTCACGAACGTGACACCATGGTGCATGTGGTGGAAGAGGTTGCCAGTCAGGTATTTATTCCACTGACGGTGGGGGGGGGTATCCGCACAGTAGAGGATATTCGCACCATGTTGAATGCGGGTGCTGACAAGGTGGGCATCAACAGTGCTGCGGTTTCTCGCCCTGAATTTGTCCGTGAGGCTGCTGAGAAGTTTGGCAGCCAATGCATTGTGGTGGCGATTGACGCTAAAAAGGTATCTGGCGAAGGTGAACCTCCACGCTGGGAGATCTTCACCCATGGTGGTCGTAAGCCTACTGGCATCGATGCGATTGAGTGGGCAAAGCGTATGACTGATTATGGTGCTGGCGAAATTCTACTGACTTCCATGGATTGTGATGGCACCAAGAATGGTTTTGACTTAGCACTGACCCGCGCTATTGCTGATGCGGTATCTGTACCGGTGATTGCGTCTGGTGGCGTTGGTAATTTGGATCACTTGGCGGATGGCGTAGAGCGGGGTGGTGCTGAGGCGGTGCTGGCTGCCAGTATTTTCCACTTTGGTGAATATACTGTTGAGCAGGCCAAGCAGCGCATGGCTGAACGCGGTATTGAGGTACGCCTGTAATGAGTGGCCCGGCTTGGTTGGATGAGATTACCTGGACCGAAGAAGGGCTGGTACCTGTCATTGCTCAAGAGGCGAGTAGTGGCGATATTCTGATGTTTGCCTGGATGAACCGGGATTCATTGGAGATGACTGCGCGAATTGGTGAGGCGGTCTATTGGTCTCGTTCCCGCGGTAAACTGTGGCATAAGGGTGAAAGCTCTGGTCACACCCAGAAGGTGCTGGATATGCGTTTGGATTGCGATAATGACGTAATCCTGATAAAGGTAGAACAGCAAGGTGGTGTGGCTTGTCATACCGGGCGTCACAGCTGTTTTTACAAACAGCTACAGGATGACCAATGGCAGGCGGTTGAACCGGTAATTAAAGACCCCAACGAAATCTACGGAAAATCATGAGTGAACAGATTCTGAGTCAACTGGCCGAGGTGCTGGAGCAACGTAAGCAGCAATCAGCTGATGAGTCCTATGTGGCGAGCCTCTATCATAAAGGTCTCGATGCCATCCTGAAGAAGGTGGGTGAAGAGGCTACTGAAACGGTCATGGCGGCTAAAGATGGTGAGAATGACAAGATTATCTATGAAGTTGCCGATCTGTGGTTCCACTCCATGGTATTGTTAGCCCATCAAGGTCTGGGGCCGGATGATATCCTAAAAGAGTTGGAACGTCGTTTTGGTCTTTCTGGCCATGCGGAAAAGGCCGCCAGAACAGAATAATTAAAATAATTGTAGGAGCCTGCTTGCAGGCGATCATACGGTTTTCCTGATGCTGTTTCTGCAGTATAAAGAATAAGGAGAGGGCGATGAGCGACTGTCTGTTTTGCAAGATTGTAGCTGGGGATATTCCTGCTGATGTAGTCTATGAAGATGATCAGGTAATGGTCTTTAAGGATATCTATCCCAAAGCTAAGGTGCACCTGTTAATGATTCCTAAAATCCACCTAGACAGTTTGGCACAACTGGATGAGGCTCACGCACCTCTCATGGGCTATATGATGACTTTGTTACCCAAGATTGCAAAAGAGCAAGGGCTGGAAGCGGGCTTTCGTACCATCATCAATACCGGAAAAGGTGGAGGCCAAGAGGTGTTCCATCTGCATATTCATCTATTGGGTGGCGGTCATCTACCGGCATTCGGCTAATTGGGAGAGTGAACCATGGGTGGAATCAGTATTTGGCAGTTGTTGATCCTGTTGGTAATCGTGGTACTACTGTTTGGTACCAAAAAGCTTAAGAACATCGGTAAGGATGCTGGGGAGGCCGTAAAAGGTTTCAAGAGCGCGATGAATGATGGTGAGCAAGAGGCGGCACAATCTGCTCAGTCTCCACAGAGTGTAGAGCATAAGCCCCAAACCCAAGCCCAAGCAAAGAGTCAAGTTAACACCGATACCCAAGCGGTGGTTGAGGGTGAGGTGATCAAAAAAGAGAGCGAGCGCGGCTAATCGGCCATGTTTGATATCGGCTTCTTCGAGCTGGCTGTTGTCGCCATTGTTGCCCTGTTTGTTGTTGGGCCGGAACGTCTACCAGGCTTAGTACGTACCGTTGGATTCTGGTTTGGTAAAATCCGTTATTGGGTCAACTCCACTAATATGGAGATGAAGCGGGAATGGCACAACGCCGAAATACTTCGCCAGGAGGCGGAAACAAAAGCGCAACAGGCGGCACAAAATCTTTCTGAAACGCTCCATCAGACCCCTGAGTCTTCCCCGTCTAATGATGTTTCATCCAATAAATCCTCATGAGTGAAACACCACAACACCAAGCCAACAGTTTGTTAGAGCACCTGCGTGAGCTGCGTAGCCGCATGATTGTTGCGGTGCTGTCGATATTGGTGGCGTTAGTTGCCATCTACCCATTTGCCAACGAGCTCTACACTTTTGTGGCGGATCCACTACTTAAGCATCTTCCAGAAGGCACCAGCATGATTGCTACGGGTGTGGCTTCACCCTTTATGGCGCCTTTTAAGTTGGCTCTGGTCGCGGCGATCTTTGTGGCTATTCCCGTAGTGCTTTATCAGGCATGGGGCTTTATTGCGCCGGGTTTATATCAGCATGAGAAGATGTTGGTTTTTCCTCTGTTGTTTATGAGTGTGATTCTCTTCTACCTTGGAGCTGTGTTTGCCTATTACGTAGTATTTCCACTGGTATTTGGTTTCTTTACTTCAATGGCGCCGGAAGGGGTGACGGTGATGACAGATATCACCAGTTATCTCGATTTTATCCTTAAGATGTTTTTTGCTTTTGGTGTTGTTTTTGAGGTGCCTGTACTGACAATTTTGTTGGTACGTAGTGGTATTACTACACCACAAAGTTTGGCAGGACAGCGTCCCTATGTGATTGTCGGTGCCTTTGCTTTGGGGATGCTGCTGACTCCACCGGATGTTTTCTCCCAAACTTTGTTGGCGGTGCCAATGTGGTTGCTCTTTGAACTGGGACTGCTGCTCACCAAGCTGGAGATGTTTGGGGGTAAGAGGCAAGAGGAGCGGGTATAAGCTCGGATAGAGCGGGTTCGCAGGGGCTTGACCCTACTTGAAGGGGCTAGTCATTTCAGATGAGCAAGTGGTGAGTGTCGGACAGTGATGCAGGGTTACCAGCTTCGGATTCAGGGAAGAGTGCAGGGGGTCGGCTTTCGCCCCTATGTATGGCGACTGGCTAAGCAATGCGCATTGGTGGGCGAGGTCTATAACGATAGTAATGGGGTGGTAGTTCTTGCTTGGGGTATAGAAGAACAGCTGTCTCAATTTTTGGTCCGTCTGTCGGATGAGCTCCCTCCATTGGCACAGATCACTGAGTTGATTTGTGAGCCGATTGATTCGGCTATCCCAACACCTCAGCACTTTACTATCAGCGCTTCGCAATCGACTTTGGGGCAGGTCAATATTACTGCAGATGTCGCGACATGCAGCGCTTGTCTTGCAGAAGTATTCGATCCAGACTCCCGCTACTATCGTTACCCTTTTACCAGTTGCAGCTATTGTGGCCCACGCCTGAGTGTGGTGGTGGGTGTTCCCTATGATCGGGTCAATACCACGATGGTGGATTTCCCTCTATGTGACGTGTGTCAGTCGGAGTATCGTGATCCAGAAAACCGACGTTTTCATGCTCAATCCATTGCCTGCCCTCAGTGTGGGCCGGCACTCCAGCTGTTGGATGAACAAGGAGGTCAGATAAATTGTGAGGATGAAATTCGTCATGGGGCGGCACTGATAAAGCAGGGGAAGATAATCGCCATTAAGGGGATCGGAGGCTTTCACCTCGCCTGTGATGCCGGTAATGAACAGGCGGTAGCGATGCTTCGCCAGCGAAAACGGCGGCCCCGTAAACCTTTCGCACTATTGGTTGCCGACTTAGCAATGGCTGGGCGCCACGTTGCATTGAATCATCGGGCAGAAGCGGCACTGCAAGCCCATGAAGCACCGCTGCTTCTATTACCCATAAATGGGGAGCCTCTAGCGCCTTCTGTGGCGCCTGGCCTGGAACAATTGGCACTGATGTTGCCCAATACGCCACTGCATCATCTTCTGATGGCAGAGCTGGATCGGCCTATTGTGCTGACTTCGGCGAATGTTAGTGGCGAACCTCAAGTGATTGATAATCAACAGGCACTGCAACAATTGAGTGGTATCGCTGATGGCTTTTTGCTGCACGATAGAGCGATTGCACATCGCCTGGATGATTCATTGCTTCAGTCAAATGGAGATCAGCTGCAGCTGATGCGTCGAGCGCGTGGTTATGCACCGCAACCCATTTCTTTACCTCCAGGCTTTGAAGAGACACCGGCCATTCTGGCGATGGGCGCAGAGTTAAAGAGCAGCTTTTGTCTGTTGCAGCCTCAGCAAGCACTCTTGAGTCCTCATCTTGGTGATCTTTACCACACCGGGGCGTTGTATGCCTATCGACAAGCTCTGGAGGCGTATCAGCAGCTGTTTGATATTGAACCAGAAGGCGTTGCAGTTGATCTGCACAGCGGATACCACTCGAGTCAGTTGGGGGTACAACTTGCTCAAGAGAACAATCTTCCCGTGGTAGCCGTGCAGCATCATCACGCCCATATTGCGGCGGTAATGGTAGAGCACGGGATTCCCAGAGATAGCAGGCCTATCCTCGGTATTGCACTGGATGGTTTGGGAATGGGGGAGCAGGGTGAGTTGTGGGGTGGTGAGCTGTTATTAGTGGATTATCTGACATGTCAACGCTTGGGGGGGCTGCCGCCGATTGCCATGCCCGGAGGCGATAAAGCATCCAAGGAGCCATGGCGTAATCTATTTGCCCATCTTCATGCCACATTGGGCTGGGAAAATTTTCCAGTAGAGATCTATGTGCCCGGTCTGGTTGCCTTACAGGATAAGCCTCTATCTATGCTGAATCAGATGATAGAGAAGGGGATTAATGTGCCGACAGCCAGTTCGTGCGGTCGGCTCTTTGATGCGATGGCTTACCTGCTTGGGTTATGTGGCGATCAGCTTAGTTATGAGGGGGAAGGGGCGATTGCACTCCAGCAAGCAGCACAACGGGCTATCAATGAGGGAGAGAGGGAGGCGTATCCGATTGCCTGGCATGATCAGGGAGTGATGCAGCTGGACTTGAAGGTGCTATGGCAGGCTGTGCTGGCAGACTTAAAAGTAGGTGTTGCCAGTGATGTGATTGCGGCTCGATTCCACAGGGGGCTGGCTTATGCTCTGGGGGCTGGCGCTTGGGAGCTTTGCTTTCAATATGGTGTCGGAATCGTTGCGCTTAGTGGAGGAGTGTTACAGAACGGCTTGTTATCAGATCTGTTACGGCGCGATTTAGTGTCCCATGGCCTGGAAGTGCTGGCCCCCTCACAAGTACCGGCAAACGATGGCGGTATCGCTTTGGGGCAGGCCACAATTGCGGCCGCACGCCTTATGGATGTTGCAGCACCTTGATCTCCACCTGATAGATGGTGGGGCCGCGTAATATCTTCAGTGTGGCGACTTCTCCGGGGGGCAGATCCAGTGTGAGTCGTTTGGCGTGCTGGGTATTGAGAATCTGTTCCCCTTCGATTTCCAGTAGTACATCACCCGGCTGTAAACCGAGGCGATAGGCTGGCGTATCTGCATAGACATGGCTGATGATGACCCCAGAGAGGTTTTCCAAACGTAGCGTTTCCAGCTGCTGGATAGTGAGTTCCTGGGTTTCAAAACCCAGCCAGCCACGTTTGACATAACCTTGAGTGACAATCTGTTCCATGACTTCTCTGGCTGTATCGATAGGGATGGCAAAGCCGATGCCATTGGAGCCTCCTGAGCGGGAGAAGATAGCCGTGTTGATACCGATCAGTTCACCACGGGCATTGATCAGGCCACCTCCCGAGTTACCAGGGTTGATGGCCGCGTCAGTTTGAATGAAATTTTCGTAGGTATTAATGCCCAGACGGCTGCGTCCAGTAGCACTGATGATACCCAGAGTAACAGTCTGCCCTACGCCAAACGGATTGCCGATGGCCATGGCCACATCACCTACCCGAAGCTGGCTGGCATCACCCAGGGTAATAGCAGGGAGGTTATCCAGGTTAATTTTTAATACAGCTAAATCGGTATCAGGGTCATTGCCAATAATTGTGGCATCTGCTGTTCTCCCATCCCGCAAGGCAACAAGAATCTCATCTGAATTTTTTACCACATGATAATTGCTTACTAAGTAGCCATTTTGGCTGATGATGACGCCAGAGCCTAAGCTACGCTCCAAACGTTGGCGGGGCGTGGCCAGATTCCCGAAGTAGCGCTGCATCAGCGGATCTTCCAGTAGCGGTACGCGCTCTGTGACCACCTTGCTGCTATAGATGTTAACGATGGCAGGGGCTGCTGCCGCAACGGCATCGGCATAAGAGACTGGATTGGCGGCTAAGTTTACTATCGTTGTAGGGGACGGTTCTGTTATCCCAATACTGCTAGTGCGAAAAAAGTCGGGATAGAAGAAAAAGATAATGATCAGGGCGACAAACGCCATGGCCAGCCCCATCATAATATGACGGTAGATAAATGAGAAAAAGCCTTCTTGTGCCATGATTTTCTTGTCGTAAAGCCCTAATATGTCTCTAAATCGCAATATTATAGGGCAAAAAGATGATCGCTTTGTATGATTTGGAGAAATATATCAACGAGTTGTTGGGGATTGATCAATTTAATGACTATGCTCCCAATGGCTTGCAGGTGGAGGGGCGTCAGGAAGTTCGTAAGATTGCTACTGGGGTAACGGCCAGTCAGTCCTTGCTGGATCAGGCGATTGCCTGGGGGGCAGATGCGATTCTGGTACACCATGGCTACTTCTGGCGAGGAGAAGATCAGCCGATTGTGGGAATGAAACAGCGCCGCATTAAATCGTTGTTGCAGGCGGATGTGAGCTTGCTGGGCTATCATCTCCCTTTAGATGCTCACCCAGAGTTAGGTAATAATGCTCAATTAGCAAAACGTATTGGAATGACGGTTAGTGATACCTTTGCTAAGGGAGTTGGCTTTGTTGGGATGCTCCAAACTCCCTGTAGTGGTGCGCATCTGGCGCAATCCATTGCACAGAGTCTGCAGCGGGAACCGCTACACATTGCAGGTTCAGATAGACATATTCAAAGTATTGCCTGGTGTAGTGGTGGGGCTCAGGGGTATTTGGCTGAAGCGGCAGCATTGGGGGTGGATGCTTACTTAACAGGAGAAGCCTCTGAGCAGAGTTATCATCAGGCAATGGAGCTGGGAATTCATTTTTTTGCAGCAGGACATCACGCAACGGAACGCTATGGTATTCAGGCATTAGGTGAATATCTGGTTCAGCAGTTTGGCTTGGAACACCATTTTTTTGAGATTCCTAACCCTATTTAATGAGTAATATTAGTGTCACATTAAGGGACCTAAAGGTGGTTAGAAATAACGTTGACTGGCCATGGAGATTATTCTAGGATCGATGCAACCATAAGAAGAAGCCTATCGATTTTGCCTGAAAAAGCAGCGAATTGGGGTGGAGAGGACGATAAAGCCTGGGTTGCCCAGCGCCAAAACAAACCAATTTTCCAGAAAATACAGTGTTGCAAAAATTGCCTTGAGGAGGCCTTTTTGTACCTGTTTTTTTGCTAATTCTTAGTAGATCGAGCGGTTGTTTTAAAAAATATGCCTAGATAAGGCATTCCAATTAATCAAAACCAAAAATGGGTTGAGCAGGAGGGGCAACATGAGTGATGGTGTTGATCACAGCAAGCGCCGTACACTGACTATTGCTGCTAGTGCAGTAGGCGGTGTGGGAGCTGCGTTCGCCGCAGTGCCATTCGTGGCGTCAATGCTGCCAAGCGCTAAGGCGCAGGCAGCAGGTGCACCAATCGAAATCGATGTAAGCAAACTGGAGCCAGGTCAGCGCATCACTGCTGAATGGCGTGGTAAGCCAGTGTGGGTGATTCGCAGAAGTCAGGAACAGCTTAAGGGGCTGGATGAAGTGACTTCTATGGTACGCGACCCCAACTCGGAAATTCCTCAGCAGCCCGAATATGCTGAGAATGAATACCGCTCAATTAACCCTGAGTATGTGGTGTTGGTCGGAATTTGTACCCACTTAGGGTGTTCTCCCACTTATCGTCCAGATGTAGCTGCTGCTGATCTGGGGGATGATTGGAAAGGCGGCTTCTTCTGCCCCTGCCATGGTTCTAAGTTTGACCTAGCTGGCCGCGTTTACAATGGTGTACCTGCGCCAAAGAATCTGGAAGTTCCTCGTCACAAATTTATCAGCAACACTTTGATTCTGGTGGGTGCTGACGACCAGGGGGTGGCATAGCATGAAAGCAAAGCTTTTGAATTGGGTCGATGAGCGTTTTCCGCTAACCAAGACCTTCAATGAACATCTCGGCCATTACTACGCGCCGAAAAATTTCAATTTGTGGTATTTCTTTGGTTCATTGGCAATATTGGTGCTAGTAATCCAGATTGTCAGCGGTATTTTCCTGACCATGAACTACAAGCCTGATGGCATGTCTGCTTTCGGCTCCGTTGAGTACATCATGCGTGATGTGGAATGGGGCTGGTTGATCCGCTATATGCATTCAACAGGTGCATCATTCTTCTTTATTGTTATCTACCTGCATATGTTCCGCGGCTTGATGTATGGTTCCTATAAGAAGCCTCGTGAGCTGGTGTGGATCATCGGTATGATTATCTTCCTTGCTCTGATGGCAGAGGCCTTTATGGGCTACCTGCTGCCATGGGGACAGATGTCATACTGGGGAGCTCAGGTGATTATCTCCCTGTTTGGAGCAGTACCCTTTATCGGTCCTGATCTAGCGCTGTGGATTCGTGGTGATTTCGTTGTAGCAGATGCAACCCTGAACCGTTTCTTTGCTTTCCATGTGATTGCTGCACCACTGGTGCTGCTGGCTTTGGTCGTTGTTCACATCACTGCACTGCATGAGGTTGGCTCGAATAATCCTGATGGTGTAGAGATTAAGAAAAATAAAGATGAGAATGGGGTTCCTCGTGATGGTATTCCTTTCCACCCTTACTACACAGTAAAAGATGCTTTTGGTGCGTCGGTATTCCTGATCTTCTTCTGCGCGGTGATGTTCTTTATCCCAGAAGGGGGAGGTTTCTTTATTGAGCCACCTAACTTTGTACCCGCAGATCCACTGAAGACGCCTGAGCATATCGCACCGGTGTGGTATTTCACGCCGTTCTATACCATTTTGCGTGCCGTGCCCAGTATTGGTGGTTCCCCATTCCCTGGCGTTGTGGCAATGGGACTGGCGACACTGATTTTCCTGGCGTTGCCTTGGTTGGACCGTAGTCCCGTGAAATCCATTCGTTACCGCAGTACGACCTTCAAATTGTGGTTGGCGATGTTTGTGGTTGTCTTCGTTATTCTGGGCTACCTGGGTACACAGCCTCCAAGTCCTGTGTTTAACATAATTGGCCAAATCTGTACTGTTCTGTACTTCGCATTTTTCCTATGCATGCCGTGGTACACCAAGAATGAGAAATGTAAGCCAGTCCCAGAGAGGGTAACCAGCAAATGAAGAAAATAATTACAGCATTCATGATGATGGCGCTGCCAGCCCTGGGTATGGCAGCAGGTAGCTCTATCCCTCTGATGTCTGCCAATATTGATCTGAGTGATAAAGAATCTTTGCAGCGTGGTGCAGAGCTCTTTGTCAATAACTGCCTTAACTGTCACTCGGCTCACTACCAGCGCTATAACCGCATGGGTGAGGACCTGGGGATGGAGGAGTCCAAGGTTAAAGAGTTGATGTATACCACTGATAAAGTGGGTGACACCATGAAGGTGGCGATTGATCCCAAGGCAGCTAAAGCCTGGTTTGGGACCTTGCCACCGGATTTGAGTGTGATCGAACGCTTCCGTGGTGAAGATTGGCTATATACCTACTTCATGTCTTTCTATAAGGATGACAGCCGTCCCTTTGGTGTAAACAACCTGCTGTTCAAGGATGTGGGAATGCCGCATGTATTGCTGAGCATGCAGGGGCTTGCTGACCCAACTTATAAAACAGTAACTCACTCTGATGGTAAAACCGAGCAGGTGGTTGATGGCGTTGGTGAGCCGATGGGAGGGAGCATGAGTGGTGAAGAGTATGAGCAGGCAGTGCGCGACTTGGTTGGCTTCATGGTTTACATGGGTGAACCGGCCAAACTGGTACGCTATGACCTGGGTTGGAAAGTGATCCTTTTCCTGCTGATCCTCACCGTACTACTCTATTTGGTGAAGAAAGAGTATTGGCGCGACGTTCATTAATCTTGAATTCGTAACAATCTGTGAAGAAGGGGGACAATGTCCCCCTTCTTCGTTTATAATGATGCGATTATTTTTATCCTAACTTTTTCAGGAGAGTGCACGTATGGCGTCACTGGCGAATCGACGTTCGGTTATGACACTTTTTTCCAACCCTAACTGTATTCATTGCCACCGGGTGCGCATTGTTTTGGCAGAGAAGGGGATTACCCACGAGGTAGTCGATGTCGATCCGGAAAATCTGCCGGAAGATCTGTTGGAATTAAACCCCTATGGATCAACCCCAACACTGATTGATCGTGATCTGGTGCTATTTGGTTCCCAGGTCATTATGGAGTATCTGGATGAGCGTTTTCCTCATCCTCCACTGATGCCGGTTGATCCGGTCATGCGTGCCCGTAGTCGCTTGATGCTACACCGCGTAGAGCAAGATTGGTACACGCTGGTTGAAGAGATCAATACCAAGGGTGAGAAGGCGGTTGCCAAGGCTCGTAAAGAGCTGCGCGAGAGTCTGACTATGGTGGCACCAGTATTTGAGCAGGCGCCGTTCTTCATGAGTGAAGATTTCAGCTTGGTGGATTGTGCCATCATTCCCGTATTGTGGCGTCTGCCTCAATACCGTATCGAGTTGCCTGCAGAGGCAAAAGCCGTTAACGACTATGCCGAGAAGCTGTTTGCTCGCGACAGCTTTAAGGAGTCACTCTCAGAGGCAGAGCGCGAAATTCGCGCCGCATAGGATGTGCCAATGCAGGAGATGACATCCAGCCGCCCCTATCTGATTCGTGCTATCTATGACTGGATTGTGGATAACTACCTAACCCCCTATCTGTTGGTGAATGCTGAGGCAGAGGGGGTG
Organism: Thiohalomonadales bacterium; assembly: GCA_050295955.1. Classification (GTDB taxonomy): domain Bacteria; phylum Pseudomonadota; class Gammaproteobacteria; order RBG-16-57-12; family RBG-16-57-12; genus JAFLJP01. Next base: position 21,462 of record JBNKQQ010000037.1, on the reverse strand, counting down.
GTAGTGCCTGAGCAGTATATTGAGGATGGCAAAATTATTCTCAATATCAACCCTAGTGCCGTTCACGGTTTACAACTGGGTAATGATGCAGTGATGTTCAGTGCTCGTTTCAGCGGTCAATCCATGGATTTGATGGTGCCAATCACGGCAGTCATGGCCATTTATGCTAGAGAGAATGGGCGAGGCATGGTCTTTAATGAGGAGGTGGAAGGGACAAGACCGCCAACTCCAGATGGTGATGGGCCTGATAAGGGTAAGAAGCCAGCGCTGAAACTGGTGAAATAGCCTGCCTTGATTTTATTAGACACCCCGCTATGCGGGGTGTTTTTGTTATGGTGATATATGAAGTTCCCCGAGCCATTGATTGAAGGTCGTTTAATCCAGCGGTATAAGCGCTTTTTGGCGGATGTTGAGCTAGCAGGTGGTCAGGTAGTGACGGCACACTGTCCAAATACCGGTTCTATGAAGCATTGCCAGCCTGAGAGTGCAAAAGTCTGGCTTAGCCCAGCTAACAATCCTAAACGTAAATTGGCTTATACCTGGGAGTTGGTTGAGGTCGTCCCCGGAATTATTGCAGGCATCAATACCTCACTGAGCAATAAGCTGGTAAAAGAGGGGATTGAGTGGGGAGTGATTACAGAGTTGCAGGGCTATGGCGCGATTGCTGGTGAGGTGCGTTATGGGGAAGAAAATAGTCGCATTGATCTGATGTTGAGTGGGCATGATAATTTGCCGGATTGTTATGTAGAGGTAAAGAATGTCACTTTGTGGGACTTTCATGGCAAGGGAAGCTTTCCTGATGCGGTGAGTGTACGAGGTACTAAACATCTAAGAGAGCTGATGAGCATGGTTGAAAAAGGCCAACGTGCAGTGCTCTGTTTTTGTGTGCAGCATAGTGGCATAGAGTCGGTTACCAGCGCGGATGATATCGATCCGTTATATGGACAGACTTTGAGAGAGGCGGTAGCGCGAGGGGTAGAGGTTATCGCTTACCGAGCCCAGTTGAGCGACAAAGAGGTAGTTATCCGAACCCCGCTTCCCGTTATCCTTTGATCAGTGGGCAAAAACGTGAGTATAAAGCATCCCATGGATTCACAACGACTGTTAAAACTCGTTTTTATGAAACCCTGGCAGTGGCTGTTGACGCTATTGGTGGTGGTGGTAATCTGTTTTTCTCCCGGACTGACGGGGCCTTTCTTTTCCGATGACTATACCTACATCATCAATAACCCTGCCTATAAGAATGGTTCATTTTGGACAATCTTTTCCGATTCCAGTCAGTTTGAGTTTTTACCGCTGAGGGACCTTTCCCTCTATATTGATTATCAGCTCTTTGGTCTGAATCCACTAGGCTATAAGCTCCATAATCTGCTGCTCTACTTGCTATTGGGGATCGCCGTATGGATGACTACGTGGCGATTACTTTCACTCTGGAATAATCAACAGGCAGGTAAGCGTAATGTAATGCTGCCAACTGTGCTGGTGACTGCGCTGTTTATGCTGCATCCGGCCCATGTGGAGAGTGTGAATTGGATATCGGGCAGGAAAGATCTACTTTGCTCGCTGTTTGCTTTTATTTCCCTTTGGCAATATAGCAAGGCGATGGGACGGTGGCAAAAGGGTAAGACGGCTGGTCGTTATATTTTGCTCTCATCACTGTCTTTAGCCGCTGCACTATTATCAAAAAGTGCTGCACTGCCAATGGTCGGGTTCATGTGGTTGCTGGGTGTGATTTTCCTTCGTGCGGAGAGTGTGAAAGAGTTACTCAGAATAACTTGGTTAATATCACCTCTTATCTTGATAACACTGCTGTTTATTTTTCAACATATAGGTTTTGGTTATAGCAGTGGTGTTGCGCTAGCAGAATCAAGTGTCGGAGACGGCGTGTCAGAGTCGGTTGCGGTACGGGCGCTCTCCATACTGGGTGGTTTAACAGAAATTTCTTTATGGCCGGTAGATCTACGTTTGCAGTACTCTATTTATAACAATGGAGCGGTGGATGGATTAAAGGTCTCATTGGCATTGATGGTGATAGGGGGCACCTTGTGGGGAATTTGGGCCAGTCTTAAAAGACATTCTCTTTTGGGGGCTGCGCTGGTCTTTTTCACTATTATGCTGGTGCCTTACCTTCAATTGATTCCCTTTCAAAGCTGGTCATTAATTAGTGAGCGATTTTTGCTGTTTACAATTTATGGTGCAGCGCTGGCTCTCACGCTTTGTGTAATGCAGATTAGCAAGCCAGTGATAAAAATATTTTTGATTCTGATAGTACTACTTGCACTGGCCCTCTCCTCGTTATTGCGCAGTGCTGATTGGCAAAGTGAAACAGTATTGTTTGATAAAAATTGGCAGGCACAGCCGGAGCACTTTTACAATGCGTCGCTAAAATTGATCTATAACGATATTGCCAATCAACAGTGGCAGGAGGCACATCAGGTGGTTGATGGCGTCACTGATGTAGCATTTAAAGCACTTTTAAGCGACTACCTGGCATTTTATCAAGCGCTATTAACTCAGAATGGAGAGCGAGGGATTGTTCAGGCGGCGGAAATTCTATCAAAGCTACATTTGGTACATAAGGCTCTGGAAACAAGCCTGAAAACGATGGAGGAATATAATTTTCATCGCATCTTTATGACCCATCTGGCGACAGCATATCAACGCCTTGCAGAACGAATGCCTTCAAATCCCTACATTCACTACAATATTGGTCTGTTAAAGGTGCAGAATAGTGGAATGCGTGGCGACACGAGTGCAATAGCCGCTTTCCAAAAAGCTATTTCACTTGGGTTGAGTGGTACTACGCTTGCACAGGCATGGAATTATATTGGGATGATCTATGCGACAGAAGATGATTGGCAGAAGGCTGAGCAAGCCTTCAATAAGGCATTTGCAATAGACCCAAATGATTATATTAGCGCGTATCATTTAATCTACGTATATCAGCGCCTTAACCAGCCTGCTTTATTGGATAAAGTAAAGCAGGCCTTTATTCATAGAGCCAAAAAGCAGGGAAAACGTGATGATTGGATTTCTGATCAGTTGTCAGAGATCTAATTATGACGTTATCAAAATAAAACACACTATGTTTTATTCATAAAGTTCCAGTATTCATCAACGGCAGGTTGATTACATTCTGATTTGGCAAGCTCATCAATCAAAGGCTGGAGGTGTTTTGCATAATTCTTCCAGCGCCCTAGGGATTTTCTATAGATGGCCTGATTTGCCTGAGTATTACTGGCCGTTAGAATGATATTTTTCTGTTTATAAAAATCGAGGCAGGCATCGCTCCAGGGTAGGCCAATATAGGATAAAACCTTTTCAATAGTCTCTTTGGGAGACTCAACCAATTCTTCATAACGGACAATATGAATATTGCCCGGCAGCATATTATGCCAGTGCGCCATCACCCTTTGATATTCATTCAAAAACTGTCCCAGACAGCGTAAATCATTACTAAAATCCATTCGTCTGTTTTGGAAAGCAATCATGTAGCTGGATACAGCAGTGTCCAGGAGTGAGCGCTGGCAGTAAATAAACTTAGTTGTCGGCATGGCATAAGCTAAAAGGCCAATATAGTGATGTAAAAAGAGTGTTTTATTGGTAATAAATTTGGCTTTACCAGAGATCTCCTGCATGTCAGCAATATAGTGTTTTACTAATTGTGGCACTTGTTCTGAGGAGAGTTGGATAGCGATATCTTCTTCTGCTTTCTGTTCTTCAAATGTATGAAGTGATTTCAAGAGAGAACTGTTTTCACCACTTGCTTTTATCTCGGGATGACTCCCCAATATTGTTTCAAGTAGCGTGGTTCCAGAGCGAGGTACCCCTAGGATATGTACGATGGTGGATTCAGGTGCATATTCTGATTTATGGTTCGTAATAAATTCTGGTGTGAAATGATTGAACATTTTCTCAGCAATGCTTGCTTGCTGGCCTGAGTCATAGTGACAGCCCAGATACTCGTTGCCTTTTTTGAAATATTGGAAGGCTTCGTCAAAGTGGCTGTGATATTGGAAAAGATTGGCGGCAGCAAAACAGAGTCCCACCAAGTTGTCACTGTCACGCTGCTTGTTAATAAGCTTGGCTAGCCTATGGGCTGTCTGTATGTCGTATTGTTCTATATTGTGTTGGACAAGTTTTTGCCAAACCATCCCTTGTATTGAAGGCTCATCAGCAATGGACTCAAGTTGTTTGATACCTTCATCCTTTTTATTGCTAAGGATGGCAAAGTAGCCATGAGCATATTTTGTAATGATATTGTCAGGGGATTGCTGTATGGCTTTCTGGATATATTGTTCTGCATCATCAGCCCTACCTAAGGACAAATAACACCAGAAAAGAGCGATATAAATTTCGCTATTTTCTGGTGCGATTTTTTTCGCTTTCAGAAGTAGTTTTTCTGCATCGATAGAGCGATCCAGTCGATAGTAAAGTCGCCCTAGATTGATGAGTGCATCGACATAGTCTTGATGAATATCTAAAGCGGCTTGAAAATTTTCAATGGCGGAAGATGTTTGATTAAGTGCATTAAGTGATACGCCTTTCAGGTTGAGTGAAATAGCATCTTGAGGATTTAATGCAAGCGCTTTGTCCAAACTTTTTATTGCATCGCTATATCGCTGTAAATCGTATTGACGACTGGCAAGGTTAGACCAAGCTGCAGAGAACTTGGGATTGAGTTGAGTGGCTTTGTTAAATGCATAGAGGCTATCCTGAGTTTTATGCAGTGCATTAAGAACATTACCCAGATTAAAGTAAAACATTGGCTCATTGGAGCGCAGCTTGATCGCTTTATTAATAAGTTTTTCCGCTTCACTATTGTTGTGCTTTTGATGTTGAAGTATACCCAGTAGGTGTAATGCATCAGGATGTTTAGGATTGATTTTTAGTACCTGTCGATAGCCGTTTTCTGCATTATTCAGATCGCCGGATTGATGTAGGGCAACGCTATTGCGCATGAGTTGATCCAATTGCTGTGGTGAAGCCATCGCTTTTATATCCTGTTATTCATACTGAGGTGACATTACTTTGATCAAGGCCTAATGAAGACAGCACTTTTTGAATTTTTTCCCACTACCACAGGGGCAGGGGTCATTTCTTCCCACTTTAGGACCTTGATTGATGATTGTGCTACCTGGTGCTTGTTGGGTAACAAAGTGGTCGAATAGCGCTCTGACATTCTCTTCTATCTGCTGTTTTTGTTGCGCGATATGGGGCTCTTCCATCTGATCCAGTTGAAACTGTCCTTGGTCGGTGCCAAATAGTTTGATGGGGTGTAATAGCTTCTCAAGTAGAGTTCGTTCTTCTTCGTGGTGCTTCCACAAAGGGAAGGCTCGCATAAATCCATAACACCATTCATCCACTACCAGATGGTTTTCTCCTTCATCTTTATATTCTGCAAACAGGGCATTAAAACTACCTTGGCGTAGCGCTCTGACAACCTGATTATGGAAGGTCATCACTGCGGACATGAATAGATCTGCACTCTTTTTATCCGGCAGTTCCGGTGTGGCGGATTCCCCCCCCCACATTTGCGTAATCCATTGGTTTGGGGCAATGGGGTTGGGGGCACAGATGATCGCTGTAATAAAACCGTCCAGCTCAAAAATGTTGTGCAAAGCATCTTGTTTTCCATACTGCTGTAAAAAATGTTCAAGTTCATCGAACAGTGAATCTTGTTGCGGTGCTGGGGTTTGAGGGGGAGTACGGTTAAGACTGTGTACCTTGCCATAATCAGGACGAGGTGTTTCACGTTGTTGGCGTAGGCCAAGTGCAATCTCTACATCCTCAATATCACCGACAGCATAGAGATCAACAATTTTGCGACTATAGAGTTCGCGGATCTCCTTTATGGCTTCAACACCATCTAGGTCCAATAGGTTACAGACCACCAGTGCATTGAGGTCAGGTGTTTGAGTATCCAGTCTCGCGCATTGCTGAGTAAGCAGGGTGATGGATTCATCCCGTTTATCTGGATATTTCAGTGCAATGTTTTGAAGTGCCTGGGCGGCAATGGCCCGTGCAAATTCTTGATTGTTGTTATCTAGCAGGAAGGTACCTAATGGTGCTTGGGCTGCAGGGCCGATCATTGCCATGACATCAGGCAGCTCCTGGTGAGCACTGTCATCATCAACTAGTGTGTTGAAACTGGTCAGCAGTCCATTGATGGCTCTTTCATCAGCAAGTTGGCCAATGGCTCGCCAGGCGTGTTGGGGAGCCCAGATCTCGCTGCTGTCTGGTGAGGCTTTGTGTAGGGCAGGATCGCTCAGTAAATCGAGCAGTGACGCCAGGTCTTTTTTATTAATGCCCAGGGCTTGGTAGTCGATCCATGGTGCATCATGTTCTATCTCTCCCAATTTAAGGAGGCTTTGTACCGCGTCACTTCTATTCATATTCTTTCCTACTTCTACCTATGTTGGTAGTAGTGTACTTTCCGGAGGATCTTTATCGCTTATTTACAGAGTTGTGCAAACCCTTCTGGATAAGCGGGTTGTGTTGGGGTTGTAAAGTTATATTGTCGTGCCAGCATTGCCTGTTTATTGAGGATATCACTCTGCTTTGGAAGAAGCTGTTGTTGGCTTTTCTGATATAGCGGATCTCTCATTGCCTCTTCCAGACCGATGAAGGTAACGCCAGACGCCTCTAACGCTTGCAATAATTCTGAGAGTACCGCACCCATAAAGTCATTATTGTGAAGTAGCAGGATATGTTGAATATCCCGCTGAAATAGCTGCTGGGACGCTTCGCGTCGGCTTTGTAATACCTCAAGAACATAAGGAATGAACGCGCTTTTCAGTTGCGCTAAAGCCACTTGGTTGCCTTGCTGTTGGCATTCGCTATATTTTTGTGCCCATACCCAGTCTGCAACATTGATTGATACATGAGCTATCTGGTATCCCCGTTGGTTCAGGTATTGGCGGAAGGCTTCGCCAATTTGACTGTTAAAGCCCTCGTCAAGGTAGGTGTAACGATACATCAGGGGATCGCGTTTACCATCTTGTTGATAGACGGTGGCCAGTATCTGCTCATTGCGCTCTGCATTCTCCTGAGCAGCCGCGAGCGAGGGGAAACGCTTGATCGCTGTATGTTGGAAGCCGTGGTTGCCCAGGGGAAACCCTTGTTGATGCCAATAACGGAGGATATCCAGGGCACTATCATAATCCACGCCTTGGGAAAAGAGGTAGCCACCATTGATAAAGCCATAGGGAGTCGGCACTTGATATTGCTTTAGTGCGGCTACAATTTTTTCGATAGTCTCTCGCTTGGCTGCGGGCAAATCATCGAAAGTGATTGCCATCTTTATTCCCTGGTTAATGGGAGGGGGTTTCGGTGGTGGCGTCTGTTCACAGCCGATCAGTAGGCTGAGTGACAAGAGAATAGCGAGGGCAATGTATTTTTTCATCGTCTTGCTTAGCATCTGTTTATATTGATTAAATTACCACTAGAATACTCTGAGAGCCTCTGGGTTGGGTATGGCAATGCGCCGCATTTGTTACATTAAAATGAAATACGACCCAATTCAGTGGAAATATGGCTATATCATAGCATGAGGCAGCCTTTTTTAGAGGCTTGTGTCATAATGTTGAGAAGTCAATATATTGTGGAGTTGTTGCGTGCAGATTTGGGTGGATGCTGATGCCTGTCCCAAGGTCATTAAAGATATTTTATTCCGTGTTGCTGCACGTGCCAAAATACAGGTAACCCTGTTGGCCAACCATGCCATGCAAGTGCCGCGCTCCCCTTTTATTCGTTTTCGCCAGGTCAGCCATGGTTTTGATATTGCCGACAATGAAATAGTCTCGCTAACACAGCCTAACGATTTGGTGATTACCAGTGATATTCCGCTGGCTGCCGAGGTGATCGAAAAAGGGGGCTTCGCGCTCTCTCCCAGAGGGGAACTGTTCAGTGATGCCAATATTAAAGAGCGTCTGAATATCCGTGATTTTATGGATACCATGCGTTCCAGTGGTGTACAGACCGGTGGCCCGGCAGCGATGAGCCAAAAGGATCGCCAGAATTTTGCAAACCATTTGGATCGGTTGATTACTATGAATCATGCGACCTAGCTGTTAGTGTTGGATAGTTCATACGCATTCATGTATGGCGTGGAAAATGTGTCCTCTGCCAGGAAGGGGAACAAACTATTCAAGATGATAGAACTGTGTGCGATAACCAATTTCTATAGGGTAGGGCAGTATTAATACCATTGGGCATTTTCCCCAGAGAGTGGCAAACTGCTAAAAACGAACCTCTTACCATGAGAGCGAGTCATGTCTAAATCAAATTCCAAGTCAAAATCGTGTTCGAGCAAGCTTGTTAATCTGCCTCCTTTGGCAATGGATGAGCAGGCCATTTCAGAAGACCTGATACGCTATTTTAGTCGTACCTTAGGACGCGAGCTGGATAACTGTACCCCACATTATATATATGAGGCTTTGGCCTATACGGTGCGGGATCGCCTTATGGAGCGCTGGAAGAATACCCGAGCTGCGTATGAGCAGAATGATGCACGAAGGACTTGCTATCTCTCGCTGGAGTTCTTGATGGGACGTGCGCTAAGCAATGCCACCTTAAACTTAGGCATTGATGATGCAATAAATAGGTCACTTCATGATTACGGTATCAGCCAGGAGGAGGTGTTGGATAGCGAGCCGGATGCCGGGTTGGGCAATGGTGGCCTGGGAAGACTGGCTGCCTGTTTTCTGGATAGTTGTGCCACGCTGCAGTTGCCGGTTCTAGGTTATGGCCTGCGCTATGAATATGGCATGTTCCGCCAGGAGATGGAAAATGGTCATCAGCTGGAAGAGCCGGATCACTGGTTGCGGGATGGGCATCCCTGGGAGTTGGAGCGCCCTGAATTTACTCAACGTGTCCACTTCGGTGGTCGCACTGAATATTATACGGACTATCAGGGGCATACTCGGGTGCGCTGGGTGGGTACCCATGATGTACTGGCTGTGCCCTACGATGTGCCTGTGCCTGGTTATAAAAACGATACGGTAAATAGCTTACGTCTATGGAAATCTACTGCAACAGATGAGTTCGATTTGAGTGAATTCAACGCAGGGGATTATGCAGAAGCGGTGGCGGCAAAGAATAATGCCGAGCATATTACAATGGTGCTTTATCCTAATGATGCCAGTGAAAATGGTAAAGAGCTACGGCTGCGTCAACAGTACTTCCTCGCCTCGGCTTCGTTACAGGATGTTATACGTCGTTGGAAGCGCATACATGGTAGTGATTTTGCTTGTTTTTCTGAGAAGAATGTCTTCCAGCTGAATGATACTCATCCCAGCATTGCTATTGCTGAATTGATGCGTTTATTGGTGGATGAGCAACTGATGGGATGGGATGAGGCTTGGGAGATCACAACCCAAACTATGGCCTATACCAACCATACGCTGTTACCTGAAGCACTGGAAAAATGGCCTGTGCATATGTTTGAAAATTTATTGCCCCGTCTGTTGGAAATTATTTATGAGATTAATGCGCGCTTTATGAAACAGGTAGCCCGTCGCTGGCCAGGTGATATTGCCCGTCAACAGCGTATGTCAATCATCGAAGAGGGATGTTGCCCCATGGTGCGGATGGCTCATCTGGCCATAGTTGGAAGTTACTCAATCAATGGTGTGGCAGAGCTGCACTCTAAATTGTTGGTTGAAGGGTTGTTTAAGGATTTTTATGAGATGTGGCCAGAGCGTTTTAATAATAAAACGAATGGTGTGACTCAGCGTCGTTGGTTGGCAATGTGTAACCCTGGGCTGAATCAATTGATCACTGAAACGATAGGCGGCGAATGGGTCACGGATCTGGATCAGTTGCGAAAGCTGATTCCCCATGCCGGTAAAGCAAAATTCCGCAAGCAATGGGCTGAAGTAAAACTCGCCAATAAACAGCGTTTAGCTGAGTTGGTTGAGAAAGAGTGCGGTGTGCGCTTCGACACTTCTGCTATGTTTGATATTCAAGTGAAGCGTATCCATGAATATAAGCGCCAGTTGTTAAATGTCTTACATGTCATACATCTCTATAATCGGATTAAGAATGGTGATACTAAAAACTGGACTCGTCGTTGTGTACTGATTGGCGGTAAGGCAGCACCTGGCTATGCGATGGCCAAGTTGATTATAAAATTGATTAACAATGTGGCAGATGTCGTGAATAACGATCCGGATGTGGGAGATCTGCTGAAGGTGGTTTTCTTTCCCAACTATCGCGTATCGGCGATGGAGGTTATTGCACCAGGTTCCGATTTGTCGGAGCAGATCTCTACTGCGGGTAAAGAGGCTTCTGGTACCGGTAATATGAAGTTTATGATGAATGGTGCTGTGACGATTGGTACCTTGGACGGGGCTAATATCGAGATTCGCGAAGAGGTGGGAGATGATAATTTCTTCCTCTTTGGCCTGACGGCTACCGAGGTAGAACAGCTTCGCAAAAATTACCGCCCATGGGACTATATCAACAATGATTCAGGACTGTCAGGGGTGATGGGCCTGTTACAGAGTGGACACTTTAACCAATTCGAACCAGGTCTTTTTGATGGCATTATTGATAGCATTACCAACCCTCACGATCCTTGGCTGACAGCGGCTGATTTCCAGAGTTTTGTGGAGGCTCAGCAGCAGGCTGCTGATGCTTATCGAGATCAGGAGAGCTGGGTGCGTATGAGTATTATTAATAGTGCTACTAGCGGCAAGTTTTCAACTGATCGCACTATGCATGATTACAATAATGAGATTTGGAAACTTCAGCCAATTGAGCCCTATCCAGTATAGTAGATTGTTATAATTAGAGGACCTGATAATTCAGGTCCTTACTTTTCCTATTTAATTCTAAATAAGACGATGGCTAAAGAGAAAAAAAAGAAGGTGATTGAGATCACCCCAGAGAATAAATGTAGTTTTTGTAAAGGCACAAAATGTTGTAGTTATATCTCTCAGGAGATTGATGCACCTCGATCGATGGAGGCCTTTGATTTTCTGGTTTGGCAGCTTTCCCACCGAGATGTGCAACTGTATAAGGATGAGGATGGCTGGTTTTTATTGATTAATAACCCTTGTCTTCATCTACAGAAAGATGGCAGCTGCGGTATCTATGAAACCCGGCCTAAAATCTGTCGTGATTATGATAATGATTATTGCGAATATGATGAGCCAGCGGAAAAGAACTTTGAGTTATTTTTCCGTAACTATGAAGAGCTGGATGAGTACTGTCGTAAGCGATACAAGCGCTGGGATAAGCGTTGGAAGTATTTAGATTAGCTTTCCTTCATCTCTGATTGACAGGGTGCTGATATGCCGGACTTAGCTTGATTGCGCCCTGCTTTTTTAGCGTTATAGAGTCCACTATCTGCTATGTTGATCAAGGTGTCGGTATCTATTGGTTTTTGTCCGCTGGCTTGGTAGGTTGCAAAGCCCAGGCTCATCGTGACATAGCTTGTCGTTTCTGATGCTTGGTGAGGGATTTGGAGTTGCTGAATCTGTTTTAATAGCTTTTCTGCGGAGACCTTGGCTTCAAACATAGAGGTATTGGGTAAGATAATCGCAAACTCCTCACCGCCATAACGGGCACTTAGTTCCCCTGCCCGTTGAAAGGTTCGGGTAATGGCTTGGGCAACTTTCTTCAGGCAGCTATCTCCCGCAACATGTCCATAGTGATCATTGTATTTTTTGAAATGATCAATATCTCCAAGAATCAGTGATAGTGGCTTATGATCACGGGTGGCCCGATTGATCTCACTTTTTAATATATCATCAAAGTGACGACGATTGGCGAGACCCGTCAGTGAGTCGGTAATCGCTGATTTCTGTAATTGTTCGTTGCTGTCTAATAATAGGTTTTCCATCTCTTTGCGTAGTGAAATATCTCGAATGACTCCTACGAAATAGCGAACATTGGCCAAGCGCATTTCGCTAATGCTGAGCTCTGCAGTAAATGCGTTACCACCTTTACGCATTGCGGTAACTTCTTGTCCGCTTCTACTTATTTTTGTATCGTCATTGCTCAGATAGTTTTTTAAATAATGCTCATAGTTCATGGCATAGTAGGGGGGCATTAAATTTTTTACGCTAAGGCCAATCAATTCAGATTCTTGATAACGGAGTAGTGTGCTGGCCGCACGGTTGGCTTGTTGGATAATACCCTTTTCATCGATAACGATAATGGCATCATGGATGATTTCAAAGAGTGTATTGAGATAGTTTTGCCGATCTATTAGCAGCGTTTCATCATCGTTTATTTTATCTAGTAGGGAGTTAATGGTATCTCCTAACCAACGTAATTCATCTTGTCCCCAGCAGTAACTGCGTATCTCTTTATTGCCGTTGCAGAACTGATTGATGATTTTATTGAGTTTGGCAACCCGCCGGGTGATTAATAGATTAATGATAATGATTAGTAGCAGAGCACCGACAATGATGCCCATTGCATTATAGCGTTGTGAGTTATTTAACGAATCAAGGGCTTCCTTATAATGATATTGCAGGTCAATTTTATAGAAGATGAAACCACATTGTTGAGGTCTTAGTATGTTCTCTTGTTGGTTGGCGCAGAGCCCGCTGTAACTTTCTAGAAAATGCTGCTCTGGATCAATTTTGACCTCAGTGGAGTAGCTGTTGATGGCCTGATTAATGTCGTTTTGATCTGGCTCGATACCAATACTTCTCCAGGGTTCATTGATATCGGTATAGTTGCTGCTGGCAATGATAATACCTTTGTCGTTGACAACAATAAAGTTGATAAGGTCGGCTCTTGAGGCAAAGGTAGCGCTTAGTTGGTTGATTGCTTCTGGCTGTTTGAGGCGGATGAGTTGCTCAATGGTACCCTGGAGTAAGCTCATCTGGTTTCTCGATTCAAGACTTACCTTCTGTGTAATTTCATGAATCAGCGCATCTCGGGAGGTTTGATAGGAGAGATGCAGGATAGCAATTGCTATCAGCATGATAATCAGTGGAATCAGTACGCGTAGGCTTAATAGGCGATTCATCTATTTACCATCATTGGGAAGAAAGTGGTCGGTAAAAATTCGTTCTTTGACTTCGTGTGATAGTAGTTGATTATCAACTAATACTCGATTCAGCATTTCTATTGTGTTTTGTAGAAGTGGTTCATGACTACCTAAGATTTTACGATTTTTTTTCAGATCGGGAAGTTCTAAGCCCTGATAGCTGGCGATAACCTCTTTGGGGGAGATTTTTAGGCGCTTTGCCATGATGGCGGCGGCTTCATCCATATTGTGTTCCATATAACTGAGCGCTTTAAACCAAGATTTAAGCAATTGTTTAATACGGTTGGGATTGTTGGTGAGGATGTCATTATGTACTGCGAGTACATCAACAATTTCACCAGGGATCTCTTTACTGTTAAAGATTTCTCTACCGCCAAGTTGAAGAAGGCGGGTGCGGATAGGGTCAAAAGTGACGACGGCATCGGCTTCATCATTGATGAAGACTCTCTCGTGCATACTGGCATCAGTATTGATAACCTCAATATCGCTCAATTGCATATTGTGTTGCTCCAGTGCTCGGGTGATGACTAAAGCACCTAGTGCACCGGCTTCCAAGGCAACCCTTCTTCCTTTAAGTTGAGGCACATTGGCAATATTACTCTTGGCAACAATACCATCTCCACCTGCTGAAATATCGTGAATGAGGACAATTGTGACCGGTATATTTTGTTGGCGTAGCAGTAAAACTTCATCCAGAGTGAGGGAGGCGGCCTCGATGGAGTGATTTCGAAAGGCGCGTAATACTTCGCTGGCTGAGGGGAATTCAATAAGGCGGATATTTTGATGGGGCCAGCGGTCCAGGTCCCTGGCAAGATAAAGAGGCTCGTAGCCGGGCCATACATTGGTACCAATACGGATCAGTTGTTCTTCAGAGGAGGTAAAAGATAGGCCATCACATCCTGATAGGAAAAGTGAGAGCAGTAATATGCAGAGAAGCCTGAGTCTTACCATGACATTTATCCTATTAACCCACTTATACCGGGTTATCGGCCTATAGATATCAATAAATAGTTATTTACTTATGTTTTTATAGGAGTTTACATTTCCTTTTTTCAAGTATAGAAGGCAATGAGGAGGGTGGGGCTTTTTAATTGGCGTTAGTCGCTTTCATGCAATAAAAAAGGGATACCCAGTATGGGGTATCCCTCTTGTGATAATGCTTACAGATCAGTGTTAATCCTGGCTTTTATCTTTTTCGATCAATGCGTAGGCTGAGTGGTTGTGAATGGATTCAAAGTTCTCTGATTCTACGGTATAAGCCACTATCCGCTCATCAGCATTCAACTGTGCTGCTACATCCCGCACCATGTCTTCAACGAATTTGGGATTGTCGTAGGCGCGCTCAGTGACATATTTTTCATCCGGGCGCTTGAGCAGGCCATATAGCTCGCAGGAGGCCTGTTTTTCCACCATGCCAATGATCTCTTCAATCCAGACAAAGGTGTTAGTGCGGACAGTAACAGTGACGTGAGAACGCTGATTGTGCGCGCCGTATTCGGAGATTTTTTTCGAGCAGGGGCAGAGGCTGGTGACGGGTACGACAACCTTAATTGTCGTATCTGTTTTGCCATTGCTAATTTCACCTAATAAGGTGACCTCGTAATCCAGTAAGCTTTGTACGCTGGAGACAGGGGCCGTTTTATTGATGAAGTAAGGGAAGCTCATCTCAATATGGCCGGTTTCAGCTTCTAACTTTTCCGCCATTTCTGTGAGCATAAGTTCAAAGGATTCTACGCTGATCTCGCGGTCATGGTTATTAAGAATCTCTACAAAGCGTGACATGTGAGTGCCCTTAAAGTTATGGGGCAGGGTCACGTACATGTTGAAATTCGCGATGGTATGTTGCTCCCCCTCGCTGCGATCGGCAACTTTGACGGGGTGGCGAATATCTTTGATACCGACTTTATTGATGGTGATCTGGCGGGTATCAGCAGAATTCTGTACATCGGCGATAGGCGCTGTTGGGTTTTCGCTCATGCTTTAATCTTCCTCGGTGTAGCGGACGCTGGAGCTGTCCGTCTCCCACAGGGTGACGGCATGTACTTTGACATGGTCAGTGTTAATGGTTTCGCCGATGCGTTGATATAGATAACCGGCAATGTTCTCCGCAGTAGGATTGATCTGGTCGAAAGGCGGGATTTCGTTTAGGTAGCGATGATCCAGCTCACCACAGATGTCGCGGGCGGCTTTTTTAACGGTTTTGAAGTCGATTGCAATGCCAAGCTCATTTAGCTGGCGTGAGCGAACTTCCACTTCTACTTTCCAGTTGTGGCCGTGCAGGCGTGCGCAGTCGCCTGGATAGTTGCGCAGAGAGTGGGCTGAACCAAAGTCGGTCAGCACCTTCAGGGTGTATACAGCTGCCATGTTTCAATCACTCAATTAGTAACCCAGTAATTTTATCAGAAATTGCTGGGGATTGCGAAGCGGGGTATTCTATCAATAAATGGCAGGGTAACCAATGGATAGCGTAGGCTGAGGTGTAAAGTCTGGTTTCAGAGCCTGTAAACAGGCTCTGATAAATAAAGTATTGTCAGTATTGAAGCCGTTGTATCGGTTATTGGTGAGACGTGGCAGAGGCAATGATCCCTGCTGCATCCAGGCCACAGCTGGCGAGTAGATCCTCGCGGTTTCCGTGCTCAATATAACGGTCGGGCAGGCCAAGATTGATAATCTGGCGTTGGAAGCCATTTTCTGCCAGCCATTCATTGACGCCACTGCCAGCCCCGCCTTTGACCGCATTATCTTCCAGGGTGATCAGTATCTGGTGATTTTCTGCCAGTTCCCGAAGTAGAGTCTCATCCATTGGCTTGATAAAGCGCATATTGACCACTGTTGCATCGAGTTCTTCTGCTGCGATCAGGGCTTGCTCCAATAGAGGGCCAAAGTTAAGGATGGCGATATTGTTACCTTGGCGGCGGACCTCTCCTTTCGCGAAGGGGATAGGGTCCAGATGTTCTGCGGTTTCGATACCGGGGCCACCACCACGGGGATAGCGAACGGCGGCAGGGGCATCCAGATGATAGCCGCAGCTAAGCATGGCACGGCACTCCTGCTCATCGGCAGGGGCCATGATAATCATCTCCGGCACACAGCGCAGGAAGCTGATGTCATAGCAGCCGGCATGGGTTGGGCCGTCGGGACCCACAATGCCCGCACGGTCTACGGCAAACAGTACGGGTAATTTTTGCAGCGCCACGTCGTGCAGCAGTTGGTCATAGGCACGTTGTAGGAAGCTGGAGTAGATGGCAACCACAGGTTTGAGTCCTTCACAGGCCAGTCCGGCCGCGAGGGTAACGGCATGTTGCTCCGCAATACCTACATCGAAATAGCGATCGGGGAACTGCTTGGAGAACTCAACCAGACCTGAGCCTTCGCACATGGCTGGGGTGATGCCCACTAAGCGTTTGTCCGTGGCAGCCATATCGCACAGCCACTCACCAAATACCTCGGTGTAACTCTTGCCGGGCTTGGTCACTGTTGCTTTCTTTTGGCCATTTTCTGGATCAAAAGGAGTGACACCATGGTATTTGCAAGGGTCATCTTCGGCCAGCTCGTAGCCTTTGCCTTTTTTGGTGACAATATGCAGGAATTGCGGCCCATGGAGGGACTTGATGTTCTGCAGGGTGGTGACCAGAGTATCCAGGTCGTGTCCATCAATGGGGCCAATGTAGTTAAAGCCCAGCTCTTCGAATAGGGTGCCGGGAATGACCATGCCTTTAACATGCTCTTCGGCGCGGCGGGCCAGTTCGGAGACAGTTGGCATATTTTTCAACACTTTTTTGCCGCTCTCGCGCATGCTGGAGTAGATCTTTCCAGAGAGAACCTTGGCTAGATAGTTGGAGAGCCCACCCACGTTGGGAGAGATGGACATCTCATTGTCGTTGAGGACTACCAGTAAGTCAGCATCCAGGTCTCCCGCGTGATTCAAGGCCTCAAAAGCCATACCTGCAGTCATCGCGCCATCGCCAATGACCGCGATGGATTTATGTTCGCTCTTGTTGAGTTTGGCGGCGATCGCCATGCCTAGCGCCGCGCTGATAGAAGTACTGGAGTGACCCACACCAAAGGCGTCATAAGGGCTTTCACTGCGTTTGGGAAAGCCTGATAGTCCACCGCGCTTGCGCATGGTATCCATCTGTTCGCGACGTCCTGTCAGGATCTTGTGGGGATAGCTTTGGTGGCCAACGTCCCAAATGACTTTATCCGTTGGTGTGTTGAAGACGTAGTGCAGTGCAATGGTCAGTTCAATAGCACCCAAGCCAGAAGAGAGGTGGCCACCGGTCTTGCTGACAGATTCCAGGAGGAACTCTCGTAACTCCTCTGCTAACTGGGGGAGTTGTTGCGGTGAGAGCTCTCTCAGTTGTTCCGGGGTGATAATCTGTTCTAACAGGGCTGTGGTGCCGGCCGCTATGTCATGTTCTACATGATCGCTATTGAGTGTCTCGCTATTCGCCATTGCTCGGCGGTATCCTTTATGGGTAGTGCTACAAAGGGGTAATTGTAACGTAATCTCGGGTCAGGTTAACACTAATTAAATATTCATGTAGTCCCCAGGCCCTGTTTCTGAGCTTAGTTTTCCCGGGTCACGATATATTCTGCCAGCCCGCGCAGTGGCTCAGCCTTTTCACCAAACGGTGTCAGGCTCTCCAGGGCTTCTTTGTGAAGGTCCATCATCATTCTCTTGGCCTCATCCATGCCAACAATGGCGGGGTAGGTGGGCTTGTCGGCATCCATGTCTGACCCTTGGGGTTTGCCCAGAGTTTCGGTATTCCCCTCAATATCCAGAATGTCATCTTTGATTTGGAAGTTGAGGCCAATGCATTTTGCGTAATGGTCCAGCTTGCCTGCCAAATCCGGCTTTAGGCCGGGCTTGCTGTAGGCTGCTAGCATGACGCTGGCCCGGATCAAGGCGCCCGTTTTGTGGATATGCATATCTTCCAGCTCAGCCAGAGTAATGGCTTTGCCTACAGATGCCAGGTCGATGGCTTGGCCGCCGACCATGCCGCGGGAACCACTGGCCTGTGCCAGTAGGGTAATCATTTTCAGTCTGGCTTGGGCATCTTCAACCATGGCCTGATCTTGAGCCAGAATTTGGAATGCCAGTGCTTGCAAACCATCACCTACAAGAATAGCCGTGGCTTCATCATAAGCCTTGTGACAGGTGGGTTTGCCCCGACGCAGGTCATCATCATCCATGGCAGGTAGATCGTCATGAACCAGCGAATAGCTGTGAATCAGCTCCATAGCACAGGCAGGTCCGTCCAGCTGTTCAGCAGGAATCTCCAGTGCCTCTCCCGTTAGGTAAACCAGTAGTGGACGCACTCGCTTTCCACCATTGAAGGTGGAGTAGCGCATTGCCTCGTGGAGGTGTGCCGGATGAGTGTTGTCACTGGGTAGCCAGTGGTTCAGCGCGCCATCAACGCGCTCACGGTATTGGGTCATGTACTCTTTTAGGTTCACGGGACTCAACTTGCGGGTAGGTTATTCTTGTGTGGCGTCATTATCGAAGGGGGCGAACGGTTGTTGACCACTCTTTTGCATCAGGATCTCTACCTTCTGCTCCGCTTCACTCAACGCCTGTTGACAGCCTCGGGTCAGCTCGATGCCACGCTCAAATTGCTTAAGAGACTCTTCCAAGGTGATCTCTCCGCTCTCCATCAGCTCAACAATCTGCTCCAGCTCCTTGAGCGAGCTTTCAAAATCGAGTGTAGTGGACTTTTTCGGCACCTTGTTCACCTTATAAGTGGGGAAGCGGGTACCCTAACCCAGATCAGGGGAATCGGTCAATTATGTCAGGCGCTAGAAATGGCATCGGCTTGTGGTAGGATTGGGGAAAATAATCGCGAGTGGGAAGGATAAGAGAGCAGTATGAGTAACTATGATGCGGCTTCCATTGAGGTTTTAAGTGGTCTTGAACCGGTGCGTAAGCGCCCGGGTATGTATACCCAGACCGAACGCCCCAACCATCTGGCCCAAGAGGTTATCGATAACAGTGTGGACGAGGCGATGGCGGGCCATGCCAAGCTGATTGAGGTCATTCTCTATAAAGATCAATCTTTGGAGGTGCGTGATGATGGTCGTGGTATGCCGGTGGACATCCATCCCGGAGAAGGGGTGCCAGGGGTAGAGGTGATTCTCTCCAAGCTACATGCTGGTGGTAAATTCTCTAACAACAACTACCAATTCTCTGGCGGCCTGCACGGTGTTGGGGTGTCGGTAGTGAATGCCTTGACCACCCGTCTCGACGTGTGGGTACGCCGCGATGCCAAAGAGCACCATATCGCCTTTGAAAATGGTCTTAAGGTCTCCGACCTGAAGGTGATTGGCGAAGTGGGTAAGCGTAACACTGGCACCACGGTGCGTTTCTGGCCAGATCCACAATTCTTCGATAGCCCTAAATTTTCGGTACCTCGACTGAAGCATGCGTTACGGGCAAAGGCAGTACTCTGCCCTGGCGTGAAGGTGCGCTTTAAAGAAGAGGGGGGCGAGAGCCACGAGTGGTATTACGAAGATGGCCTGCAGGACTATTTGTTGGATGAGCTGAAAGGCTTTGAGATCATGCCCAAAGAGCCGTTTCTCGGTGCCTTCTCCGGCAACGAAGAGGCGGTGGATTGGGCCGTGGTATGGCTCCCTGAAGGGGGCGATGCCGTCACCGAAAGTTACGTGAATCTGGTACCCACCGCTCAGGGGGGAACCCACGTGAACGGCTTGCGCACAGGCTTGACCGAAGCTGTTCGGGAGTTTTGTGAATTCCGTAACCTGCTGCCCCGTGGTGTAAAACTCACCCCCGACGATGTCTGGGAGCGGGTAAGCTATATCCTCTCTGTGAAAATGGCTGACCCTCAATTTGCCGGCCAGACCAAGGAGCGCCTCTCATCTCGCGAGTGTGCGGCGTTTGTCTCTGGTGTGGTGAAGGATGCTTTTAGCCTCTACCTCAACCAACATCCTGAGATTGGTGAAACCCTAGCAGAGATGGCCATCAGTAATGCCCAGAAGCGCCTGCGGGCCGCTAAGAAGGTGGTACGCAAAAAGGTCACCCAAGGGCCGGCGCTACCCGGTAAGCTGGCGGACTGTACCTCTCAGGATAGTGCTCGGACCGAACTCTTTCTGGTGGAGGGGGACTCTGCTGGTGGTTCAGCCAAACAGGCCCGCGATAAAGACTTTCAAGCCATTATGCCTCTGCGGGGTAAGATCCTGAATACCTGGGAGGTGGATCCTAGTCAGGTACTAGCCTCTCAAGAGGTGCATGATATCTCTGTCGCTATCGGTGTAGACCCTGGCTCCGATGACTTCAGCGGACTGCGTTACGGCAAGATCTGTGTACTGGCGGATGCGGATTCCGATGGTGCCCATATCGCGACGTTGCTTTGTGCATTGTTCCTACGCCATTTCCGTCCATTGGTAGCCGCAGGCCACGTCTACATCGCCATGCCGCCACTGTTCCGTATCGACGTCGCCAAGGATACCTATTACGCTCTGGATGAAGCAGAGAAAAACGGCATTCTGGATCGCATAGCAGCAGAGAAGAAGCGCGGCAAGGTAAACGTAATGCGCTTTAAAGGCTTGGGTGAAATGAATCCACTACAACTGCGGGAAACCACACTGGCACCGGATACCCGTCGCTTGGTGCAACTCACCATCGAACCCGGCGATGACACCAATCAACTAATGGACATGCTACTGGCCAAGAAGCGCTCATCCGAGCGTAAATCCTGGTTAGAGAGCAAAGGTGATATGGCCGAGGTGGTGTAAGCGGAAAGCCTGCACCTAAGCTTGAATAAAAGCCCCAGCGAACTTAGCGCGCTGGGGCTTTTTTCTGCTCCACAAAAACATCTCTGTAGACATAAAGGTCGCTCCCTCCAGATGACTATCAATATCCAACAAAACCAAACGGCAGAGTGTTATGCCGCAATCTGCTGTATTTTTACAAATGCCATGGTAACGTTATTTCAATGACAGGTTTGATGGATTAACTGGGTCAGCATCACAGACCATTGACGAAAAAGGACTTATTATCCTTTCCCGAACTTTAAAATCCATCAATTAAAAAAATCGATAAAATTGATTGAGTGTTATGTGTCAATTTGACGTAATTAATTCCCCCATCTTGGGGTCTACTAATAGTAGGGCTAAATAAGAATCATGAGAGTACTTATATTTATATTGGCGTTTGTTATCTCAGGGTGTGCTCCGATTCCACTGTCTAAAGATATTTACACGCCCATCGCAAAGGATGGGATAATAAAAGAAAGTATGTGTGGATATAACAGTGGCCCAGGGATATGGGATAAGCTCGAAATAACTAAATCAAATGTTGTTTTTACTATCCGTGCTGAGGTAGCAGGTAAGATAACTAGAATTTTTATCCGTATTAATGGGACAGACGCCTCTCAATTTAAATTTATGTCTAGAGATTTTATTGGTAGCTTGAAAAACCACGTCCTCTGGACGTG
>JBNKQQ010000036.1:0-25177 GCA_050295955.1 Thiohalomonadales bacterium | reverse complement strand
GAAGTTGAGCGCCTTTTTCGTCGATTAAAAGGCTTCCGAAGAATCTTCTCGCGATTCGATAAATTGGATGTGGTTTTTAGATTTTTTATTAACTTCGCACTAATCGTTGATTCATTGATTAGTGTTAACAGGCCCTAGCAGGACAAGAGCGACGCTGGTTAATTTCACTGCAAAAGTGGCTCGCAGTATGACGTAATTAACTCATTCTGCAAGACACTTTGTCTTACTTGGTAGAAAGGGATTGCGCACTTATCCCAGAGTCATTAATCCTAAACCGGCGAAGTATCCCCATAAAAAAGAAATGCCAGTCAGCTTCACTGACTGGCATTAGGCTTAGACTCCTTTCTAATCTTTGCTATCCGTCATCCGCCCAGCCTCGATACGAGCCCGCACTGCGGCATCCTTCGCCAAGAGTGCGTCCTCCCTTGCTGAGTCATACCAGCGGCGCTTGAGCTTTAGCTCGGCAGACTTCAAATGATCTTCAGCCAATTCCAATAACTTGCTTTGCTGGGGCTCTAATCCCGCACTTTTCGCCGCCTGCACCGCCTGCCGAGCATCACTCATCTCTTGAATTGGCGCAGCAGAGCAAGCTGATAGCAACAACATTGTGATTATGATGAGTGTTTTTAACACTAAAATATTCCTGAATTTATGACGCCTTTTCACCAACACCCTACACATACATCCCTTTAGGAAGGAACCTAGCACTGGCACTATAGGCTGTCAAGAAAGCATCAGTTACACTTAACAAAGAAGGTAACCGATGGAGATAATTAATTTAATGACCAATGTTCTAGTGCTCTACTATAGCCGTAATGGCGCCACAGCCGAATTAGCACAACACATCGTTCGCGGCGTAGAAGAAAACCCTAACACTACCGCCCTTCTGCGCACTGTTCCTACAGTCAGCACTGTCTGCGAAGCCAGCGAAGACGCCATTCCCAGCGATGGCCCCCTTTATGTGGAAAAAGAAGATCTTGAGAATTGTGATGGGCTAATACTAGGCTGCCCAACCCGCTTCGGCAACATGCCGGCAGCGATGAAGTATTTCCTTGATAGCACATCAGATCTGTGGCTAAGTGGCGCGTTAGCAGGCAAACCTGCCGGGCTATTTACTTCCAGCTCCACGCTGCATGGCGGCCAGGAGAGTACCCTTCTGTCAATGATGCTGCCACTACTTCATCACGGCATGCTAATTGTCGGCCTCCCTTTTAGCGAACCCGACCTTCGACATACTCACAGTGGTGGCACGCCTTATGGGGCAAGCAGGGTAACCGGCGGCGATGGAAAACAATTACTCTCCGAAGAGGAGCGTCGCCTAGCCCTAGCGCTAGGTAGGCGAGTTGCTGAGAATGCAGTCAAACTCAAGCGAATCTAAGGCTAATCACTTTCCAAAAATTGCTTCACAAAAGGAATTGTTAGCTTGCGCTTGGCCGCCAGCGATGCCTGATCGAGACGATCAAATAGATCAAATAGCTCACTCATGCTGCGCGGGCTACGCTTAAGCAGGTAAGCTACAACCTCCTCAGGCAAACCAAACCCCCGAAAGGTGGCTCGCTGCTGCAAAGCAAAGCCCTTCTGCCGATCATCTAATCGCTCCAGGTGGTATGCAAGCCCGTAAGCCATACGCGACTTCAGATCTGCCAATGCTATCGCCAACCCGCCCGGCGCCACATCAGCCGTTACAACCAAACGCCCTCCTTGGGCCTGTATACGATTATAGAGATGAAACAGCGCCTCTTCCCATGCCTCATCCCCACAAACTGACTGCACATCATCCAGACAAACCAAACTCATGGTCTCTAGACCCTGCAACATTTGTGGCGCAATGAGTGAGGCATCTCCCAATGGCAAGTAAGCGACTGGCTCACCTTTCGAGCCCATTTCGTGACATACCGCCTGCAGCAGGTGGCTTTTCCCCGAGCCTTCATTCCCCCACAAATAGATAAAGCCTGGGTGAGACTGACGCGTTAACGCCATCAAGCCCTGCAACGCCTCCTGATTCTCACCGGGATAAAAATTGGCAAAGCTGGCATTGTCCTTTAATTGCACGCCAAGCGTTAACTGATTTTGATTTTTCATGGTGATAGCGACTTACGACCCATAGATCCCACTACGCAAATACTGCTCGTGTACATGACGCAAGAGCACCATAATCACTGCAGCAACCGGAAGGGCAAGCAGGATACCAAAAAAACCGAACAGTTGCCCACCTGCCATCACGGCAAAAATTACCGCCACAGGATGCAAACCAATACGATCTCCCACCAACTTAGGCGTCAACACGAAACTCTCCATCAACTGACCAACACCAAAGACAGCCACGACCCCCAGCAAAATTGTCAACTCCTGGAATTGCAGATAGGCTGCGACACCCGCCAGACCAGCACCGACGATAAACCCTAGGTAAGGAACGAAACTCACCAGACCTGCAATCATGCCAATTAGCAGTGCAAACTCCAGCCCCACCAACCACAACCCACTAACATAGATAGTTGCGAGGGCTAGCATGACCGAAAGCTGACCGCGCAAAAATGCACTTAATACCTCATCCGATTCCCTTGTCAGCTTTACCACATCCCCTTCCCAAGCTCTTGGCAGAAGTTCTCGCAACCTTCCCATAAAGATGTCCCAATCTCTCAACAGGTAGAAGGTCACCACGGGTATCAGCACCATATTGGCTGCCCAGGCCATCACTGCAAGACCTGAATCAAACACTGAACCCATTAACTGCTTTGCCAGCCCACCCGCCTGAGCCCATCGTTCGACGAGCACTCCTTTTAGACTCTCAAGATTTAACATTGTGGGATCGACACCCAGCTGCGCACTAAGCCAGGGCATCATATGCAGCTGTAGATATTCCAGATAAAAAGGCAGCTTGGCCAGTAACTTAATCAACTGCTGCTGCACCATTGGTAGCAACACCAAAAGCACCACCAGCACCACCAAGAAGATACCAACAAAGACAATACTGACTCCCAGTGCCCGCGGCAATCTACGAGCCTCAAGACGATCCACTAAAGGATCGCCCATATAGGCCAGCAGTGCAGAGATGATAAAAGGAGTCAAAATGGGAGAGAGTAGATAAAACAGCCACCCTGTAAGCAACAAGCCCACCAACAGTGACCAACGCTCCTTCGTCGAAAGGCTATGGGGCTTATCCTGAGAAGGCACGCTTGCTCCAGATTCTGACATAATCAATTCCACTTATAAGAGTTGTTGTTGCCACTAGCAGTATCAACCACTGAAATGGGATTATCTCTCCGACTCCCCCACTCAGTTGAGCTATCAGCAGTAGCGGCAACAGGATCTGACAAAGCGTATTCAACTTGCTCATTTTAGTCGGCACAACATCATAATGCCCCCTGAGCAAAAAATAAGTAACAGCTCCACCTACAATTATCACGTCCCTGGCAAGCACCAGCAATGCTAACCAGCTCGGTAAAAGATACTGCATGGCCATCACGACATAAAGTGTTGCCAGCAACACTTTATCTCCAATGGGGTCCAATATTGCCCCCCAAGGGGTAAACCACTGAAAGCGCCTGGCCAGGTAGCCATCCAAGGCATCACTCAGACCCGCGACCAGCAATAACCATAGCGCAACAGCATATGCCTGCTGCAACAACAAATAGGCAAGTGGTATGGCTAATAAGATACGTAATAGGCTAATACAATTGGGTAGGTAGCGAATCACGGCAGCAGTTGATAATCCAGCTCATCATTTGTCTCTTTACCATCAATCATGATGGGCCGCAGGCGTTTACCCAAAATCAATATCTGTTGCAGCGCAGAGACATCTCCCAACAACTCCATCTCAATCAGCAATTGCTGCTGGGCCACTTCCCGCAAGTGTATATGTTTAACGCCATCAAGCCCGGCAAGATATTCACTCACCTTGGCATACTCCGCTAGATTAGCGACACCATGGAGGCGTAGAGTAACATCCTGACTTTGGCTAGGATCCAATTGTTGTGCATAACGTTGCGCCAAGTGGTCAACCAAAAGATCTACGCCTCCTTGAAGACTCTCTTCTAACCCAGAGAACTCACCATAAAGAGCCTGCTGCCTCCCCTGATCATACAGAATCCACCGCAACTGCCAGATAGTCTCATTCAATTGCACCACCCGGCCCAACACAATCACATCCGGCTGATAACGCTGTGATGCCATAAGGATAGGATCAGCAAAACCTCCCCACACATCACTTACTGAAATACGACTTTGGTCCTCCAAATCCAATAGCGGTAACCAAAGAGGAATTCCCCGCAGCTTGGAATATCCCTTCAATAAGCTTTGCGAATCAACATCATGATCACCGCCCAACATGATACGCTCCCCCTGCTGCTCCATCGCCAGCCACACCAACACAGCAGGTCGCTCTTTCCCCCATATAGGCAGGGCAAAATCTATCAATGCCTGATTTAACATCGCCTCATCAAAGCGTACCCAAAGCAAATATGGCTCTGGCGCAACAACCTCATCCTGAGTCACTTCTACAGCCTCTTCATCACCCATTGATTGCCACTCCGGCGCCTGGGCCTGTCGCTGCTGCTCCTGATACTTTCGCCACTCAGGGTTGCCACGAAAACGAAACTGTTGGGTAAAACGCTTCGCCTGCAATGCCAGGTGCTCCGCTATTTGTGGCTCCACCTGACTCTGTCCAGTCACCTTGACCAAGACTAGTCTCAAGGCTTCTGGCAAGGCCTTGTCTCGCTGCTGATCACTCTGCCGGGAGACAGGCACTTCGGCCTCATAAATTCCCTCAACAGTAGCACCATAGGCTGTAGCGCAGAATAATCCACACCAAAGCAAAGAAAAAAGGTAAAATAGTCGCGTCATGAAACGCACGCTATGCAAGCTCGCGACACAAGTCAAGAGTCATGTGCATCATGAGTGAACGAATTTGCAGTTGCGGGCCTCCCCCGCTACCATTGCAGGCAAGAATTTTCAGGAGCCCTTGAGTGAACGACAAAACCCCATCCAGCCCCTCTTTAAGCTACCGTGATGCAGGCGTTGATATCGATGCCGGTAACAGTCTGGTTGAGCGTATCAAGCCCATCGTTGCTAAAACCCAACGCCCCGAAGTAGTAGGTGGCCTGGGTGGTTTTGGCGCCCTATTCGAGATCCCTTTAGATCGTTACAAAAAGCCACTACTGGTTTCCGGCACCGATGGCGTTGGCACCAAACTCAAGCTGGCAATGGATATGAACAAGCATGACACCATCGGTATTGATCTGGTGGCTATGTGTGTCAACGATCTAATCGTGCAAGGGGCAGAACCCCTGTTCTTCCTCGACTACTATGCGACTGGAAAGCTGGACGTAGATAACGGCGTAGACATCGTTAAGGGTATTGCTGAAGGGTGTCTGCAATCAGGTGCCGCACTGATTGGTGGTGAAACCGCAGAGATGCCTGGTATGTATCAGGGAGAAGATTACGATCTGGCAGGTTTCTGCGTCGGTATCGTAGAGAAAGACGAGGCAATTGATGGTAGTAAGGTCAAAGCAGGGGATGCCCTGATTGGTATCGCCTCCAGCGGCCCTCATTCCAATGGCTAC
The DNA here is from genome assembly GCA_050295955.1 of Thiohalomonadales bacterium. GTDB lineage: Bacteria > Pseudomonadota > Gammaproteobacteria > RBG-16-57-12 > RBG-16-57-12 > JAFLJP01. Next base: position 19,616 of record JBNKQQ010000036.1, on the reverse strand, counting down.
TCACTAATTCGTAAGATTCTTGAAGTCTCAGGTGCCTCCCTGAATGACAGCTTTGGCAATAGCACTCTGGGTGAAACGCTGCTAGCACCAACCCGCATCTACATCAAACCTTTGCTGAAACTATTCAAAGAAGTAGAAGTTCATGCACTATCCCACATTACCGGTGGTGGCCTGCTAGAGAACCTGCCTCGGGTATTGCCAAAGGAGTGTGCTGCCAACATCGATGCAGCCCAGGTGCAGTTACCAGAGATCTTCCAATGGCTACAAACGAACGGCAATATCGAGCAGAAAGAGATGTATCGCACCTTCAACTGCGGGATTGGCATGGTGATTTGTGTGCCTGAAGTGCAAGCCGATAAAGCAGTTGAGTTTCTCAACCAGCAAGGTGAAAAAGCTTGGCGCATCGGTGAAATCATCAACGTGGGTGCCGGCACAGAGCAGGTGATCATCGGTTAAATAATGGGATCCAGAAAAGCAAAGACAGCTGCCGTAGTATTGATCTCCGGCAGCGGTAGTAACCTTCAAGCAATTATTGATGCCACCAAAGCCGGCGACTTGCCCCTGGAAATCAAGGCAGTCATCAGCAATCGTCCAAATGCCAAAGGGCTGGAGCGTGCCCAGCAGGCAGGCATCCACACTGAAGTACTGGATCACACACAGTTTGCTGACCGCCCCACCTTTGACCAGGCTCTACAACCGCTGATCGATCGATATCAGCCTGAACTGCTAATCCTGGCAGGATTCATGCGTATCCTCACCCCGGAATTTGTACGCCACTACCATGGCCGAATGCTGAACATTCACCCCTCTCTCCTGCCTAAGTATGCAGGATTACATACCCATCGCCGCGCCATAGAGGAAGGGGACAAAGAGCATGGAGCCAGCATCCATTTTGTCACCGAGGAGTTGGATGGTGGTCCGGTTATTCTGCAAGGTAAAGTACCTGTTCTTGCTGAAGACACAGCAGAAAAATTGGCCAAGCGGGTATTGGAAATTGAACACAAGATCTACCCACTCGCTATTCAGTGGTTCAGCGAGGGACGCCTTCGCCTGAAGGAAAATCAGGCCCTGTTGGATGGCACTCCGCTTAAGACACCACAAATCTACGAGGCGTAACATGATGTGGAGATCCCTAATAGCACTCGGCCTAACCTTGCTATTACTCGCTCCGTCCACATACGCCGACATCCTCCCCATCCCGCCATTTAAAGCGATTTATGAAATCAGCAAAAGTGGAATGACCATCGGTAAAGCGGAGCGCCGCCTCTACCAAAAAGATGGCATGTGGCAATTTGAAAGCATCAGCCGCACCACAGGATTTGCAGCCTTCTTTATTAAAGATGTTGTGCTTGAGCGTAGCAGCACACTCTATGAAAAAGGAAAACTAATCCCTCAAAGCTACCTCTATCAACGAGAGGGAGGAAAACGGGAAAAAGAGGTCCACATCAAGTTTGACTGGCAGCAGCAGCGGGTAATCAACTCCATCAACCAAGACCCCTGGGTAATGGAGATCCCTGAAGGCACCATGGACAAGTTTCTCTACCAGCTACAGATGATGCTGGACCTTCCTAACCAACAGCAACCGTTACACTATCAGATTGCGGATGGCGGCAAGCTAAAAGAGTATGACATCGAAATCATTGGCGAAGAGCGTCTTGAAACGCCTATTGGCGATTATCAGACTCTTGTTCTACAGCGAACGGATGATGAACGCAGTACCACCATGTGGTGTGCTGAAGCGCTCCACTATCTCCCCCTGAAAATCACACATCAGAAAAAGGGCGAAAGTCAATTTTCAGCAGATATAAGCCTGCTGCATGGAATCGAGAGAAAAAAATAGGCTATTTTCCCGGGCGCAACAGACCGCCCAAGCCCGCATCGTTCAATGCCTGATTCAGAAACACACGAGTATCCGCCGCATTCTCGCTACTCAAGGCCAAGGTCAACAGCTGCTTTGCCTGCTTCTGGGTAAAATTACGAATCACCCACTTCACTCTTGGCAGACTGGAGGCATTCATGCTCAGCCCATCCACACCCATAGCCAGCAGTAATACCGCAGATGCAGGATCACCCGCCATCTCACCACAGATACTTACCGGCTTGCCCTGACTGTGAGCCGCCTGAACCACCTGCTGTAATGCTCTCAATACCGCAGGGTGTAACGACTCAAAAAGATGGGCAACCTGGGAGTTGTTGCGATCTACCGCCAACAGGTACTGGGTCAGGTCATTAGTCCCCACAGAGAGAAAATCCACCTGACTCACCAGCTGTTCAGCTTGATAGATAGCGGCAGGCACCTCGATCATCACCCCGAGGCGATAAGCGCTCACCGATACTCCCTCCTCCACAAGCTCTTCTGCAGCCCGAGCAATCAACCTTTTCGCTGCCGCCACCTCCGAAAGGTTCGTCACCATTGGCAGCAGGATATTAAGATTATCACCACCTTCACTGGCCCGTAGGATAGCTCGCATCTGAACCAGGAAGATTTCTGGATGATCTAGGGTGACACGGATTCCACGCCACCCCAGAAAAGGGTTTTCCTCATTAATGGGGAAATAGCTAAGGGCTTTGTCACCACCGATGTCCAAAGTCCGCATTACCACTGGACTCCCTTTAAAAGAGTCCAATACCTGACGGTAAATGCGACACTGCTCATCTTCACCAGGAAAGCGATCACGAATCAGGAAGGGAAATTCAGTACGATACAGGCCTACACCTTCGGCACCGCACTTCAATGATGGGCCAATATCAGAAAGTAAGCCGGTGTTTGCATAGAGGGGGATACGCACACCATCTTTCGTCTCCGCCGGGAGATCGCGCAGAGATTCCAACTCCGCAGAGAGCTCGCCCTCTTCGGCAATCAGGCGTTTGTACTCCTTATTGATGGCAGACGAAGGTTTGATATAGACCTTGCCCTGATAGCCATCCACAATCACCTTTTGCCCATCCACGCGTCCAGTTGGCAAATCAGTAATCCCCATTACAGCGGGAATTCCCATTGCCCTGGCGAGAATCGCGACATGTGAGTTGCTGGAACCCCGCACTGAAACCACCCCTACCAGACGGGAAGGGGGTACCTCAGCCAACATGGTGGCAGAGATCTCATCACCCACCAAAACGGTATTGCGGGGAAAATCCCCTTTACGGTCTGGAACACTCTGCAGATGGGAAAGGATACGAATCCCTAAATCACGGATATCCAGTGCTCTCTCACTGAGATAAGGGTCTTCCATCTCCTCGAACACTTTTACATGCTCCAGCACCGCTTTTTTCAGCGCTCCAGCAGCCCAGAGACCCTCGCGGATATACTCCAACACCTTATCCACCATGCCGCCACTATCGAGCATCATGAGGTAGACTTCAAACAATACACGGTCTTCTGCCGGCACCCCCTGCTGCTGTAGACGCTCCAGAAGTAGCTGGATATCAGAACGCACTGCATCCACTGCCACCATCAGCGCCTTCTCTTCTTCAGCTGGGTCACTCCCCTTGCGATCAGGAACTGCCTGCAGGTCTGCAGGAGGATAAACCACCACCGCACTCCCCAAGGCGACCCCAGGCGAACCTCCCAGGCCAACTAGTGGTAGATCTGCACGCTGCCCCTTGCCAAGAATCTGCTCTATACCGCCAGTCACCTCGGCATGGGCAATGGCACTGGCCAACTGAGCCGCCACAGTTATCAGGAAGCTAACGCTATCCTCTTCAAAGCGCCCCTCTTCACGACACTGCACAGCCAGAACACCCAGCACTTCACTCTGCTGGATAATCGGCACGCCAAGGAAGCCATGGAATTTCTCTTCTCCGGTCTCCGGGAAATACTGATAGCGTTTATGGCTAGGCGCATCATCGAGATTGATAGGTTCGGCCCGCTCGCCCACAAGACCAATCAGGCCCTGCTCCGCCCCTAAGCGAACCTGCCCCACAGATTCAGGGTTCAAGCCATGGGTGGCCATCAATACATACATCTGCTCCGAATCCCGCAAGTAGATAGAGCAGACCTCCACCTCCATCGCTTGCTTCACTCGCTCTACAATAATTTGCAGAGCCATCTCCAAGCTAGGTGCATTGTTGACGTCCTGAACGACACGACGTAGCGTACCCAGCATCTGGCTACCCACAATAGCCATTAGCTGCTCCTTGCAGAGTAGAGGCGACGGCGACGGCGACGGGGGTAATTAGGCATATTTTCCTCAGATCCAAACAACAATGGCCCCAGCTCCTTCAGGGCACTATCATAGACTTGACGTTTAAAGGCGATAACTTCTTTGATAGGGTGCCAATAATCCACCCAGCGCCAATAATCGAACTCCGGCTTATCACAGGCATCAAGACACACGTGATCAGCTGGCGCTACCAAACGCAAAACAAACCAGATCTGTTTCTGGCCAATGCACAATGGCAATTTCTCTCTTCGCAATAAATGCTTAGGTAAATCATAGCGCAACCAGTCATCGGTGCGCCCCAGCACTTCAACATGCTCAGGCAATAGTCCTACTTCTTCCTTAAGTTCACGAAATAGTGCCTGCTCAGGGGTCTCATGCTCCTTAATTCCACCCTGGGGAAACTGCCAGGAGCGCTGCCCAATACGCCTCGCCCAGAACAGCTTGCCATGCCGATTTGCCAGTATGATCCCTACATTTGCGCGGTAACCTTCAGAATCAATCACTTGCGTTCAATATATTTAATATGAGTTATTCATGATTCTTCCATAAATGCGCCCCACCATCAAATAATAATAGCCAAGCACCGTGATATTGCCGGCGATCCCTTTACTTCAACGACAAACCCACTATAGTGCGCAGATAAAAAGCCGATCCACGACGAGGAAATGATACATGAGCATTGCCATATTTGATCTGGACAACACCCTGCTTGGGGGAGATAGCGATAACCTTTGGGGAGAATTTATCTCAGAGCAAGGCATTGTGGATGCTGATTTCTACGCTCAGGAGAACGAGCGCTTTTATCAGCAGTACAAAGCAGGTGAACTGGATATCTATGAGTTCCTCAATTTCAGTCTGAAACCCCTTTCAGAGCATGATTTGGATGCCTTGAACAAACTCCACCAGCAATTTATGGCGGAGAAAATTTCCCCCATCATGCTACCAGCAGCGGAGAAGCTGTTAAGAGATCATCGTGATCAGGGGCACCTATTGATGATCATTACCGCCACCAATAGCTTTGTAACAGCACCTATTGCGGAAGCCCTTGGCGTAGATGTGTTGATTGCAACCGATCCTGAAATGGTAAACGGGCAGTATACCGGCAAGGTAGCGGGTGCCCCTTGCTTTCAGGATGGCAAAGTAGAGCGCCTCAAGCAGTGGCTTAAAGCGAATAACCGAGAATTGGGGGAGAGCTGGTTCTACAGTGACTCCCGCAATGACCTGCCTCTACTGGAGATGGTAGATCATCCTGTCGCGGTAGACCCCGATCCAACCCTGGCCCAGCATGCTGAGATGCTTGGGTGGCCTTTGATCACGCTGCGTAAAGGAGAATCTGCTCAACCTTTTGACGCCGACGCCTAGCCCTTGCCACTCTCCCGCTATTTACTTCCCTTCCTGCTGCTCACCAGCCTAGGCTGCTTCTGCCTGGGCCTGCTCTTGGGCAGCGTCGCTATTGCACCAGCGGAGTTAGCAGCCCTCGTCACAGGGAAGGCTCAGCCCCTCACCCACAGCCTAGTGATTGAGCTGCGCCTGCCCCGAGTGGCTCTCGCCTTTCTGAGTGGAGCAATGCTGGCACTGGCTGGCGCCCTGATGCAAGTTCTGTTACGCAATCCACTTGCGGAGCCTTATATACTCGGCATATCAGGTGGGGCGGGAGTCGCTACCTTACTGGCAATGATGGTAGGGTTAGGCGGCTTATGGCTTACCAGTAGCGCCTTCCTCGGCGCCTTGCTCTCTACAATGCTGGTATTTGGTATTGCACGACAAGGACATGGCTGGACACCGACACGCCTTCTCCTCACTGGTGTGGTTATTGCCATGGGTTGGGGCGCTCTTATCAGCTTTATTCTCGCCATTGCGCCAGATCATCAGCTACGAGGCATGCTGTTCTGGTTAATGGGAGACCTAAGCTATGGTCAACTCCCCTACAGTGGGATCGCCATCTTACTACTAGCGCTTGCACTCACCGTTCCTTATGCCCGAGAACTCAATATTCTCACTCGTGGTGAACTTCAGGCAGGGGCATTGGGTGTCAAGGTAGAGAGTATGCGCCTTCGCATCTATTTGGTTGCTTCACTACTGGCGGCGGCGGCCGTCGTACAGGTGGGAAGTATCGGCTTTGTCGGCTTGGTGGTTCCCCATCTGTTACGTCTGATGGGGTGTGTGGATTATCGCCGACTGCTCCCTGCTTGTGTATTGCTTGGCGGTAGCCTACTGGTGGTTGCCGACACCCTAGCCCGCACCATTATTGCGCCAGAGCAATTACCCAGCGGCATCATTACCGCCCTGATCGGTGTGCCCTTATTTCTCTATCTACTGGGGAGACAGTACCGATGAATCTACAACTCAGCTGCCACCAGGTAGAGATCCAAATTGATCACCGCACCCTTTGCCAGCCACTGGACCTAACCATTCGGCAAGGGGAACGCTGGGCCATCATTGGAAAAAACGGGGCTGGGAAGAGTACCCTGCTCCATGTCATGGCAGGCCTACGGGCTGCCGAAGGGGGAGAAGTTAAACTCGATGGAAACAACCTTAAAGAGATGGAACGCCATCTCATCGCTCAACAGCTGGGAGTCATGCTGCAAGAGCAAGGTAGTGAATTTCCCGGCAAGGTTTGGGAACACGTCATCATGGGTAGACATCCTCACCTCAGCCGCTGGCAGTGGGAAGGAGAAGCTGATAATGCTATCGCCCAGGCTGCACTTCGTCAGGTCAAGCTCGATGGCTACGAACAGCGACAGGTCAATACCCTATCCGGTGGGGAGCGCCAGCGCCTGGCCGTCGCCACCCTGCTCTGCCAGCAGCCCCAAATGCTACTTCTGGATGAGCCGACCAATCACCTGGATCTACACCAACAGATCGCCATACTCGAACTACTCTGCAAGAGTGCAGACAATGCTCAAAGAGGCATTGTCATGGTCATTCACGACATTAATCTGGCGCTACGCTATTGCGATCACTTCTTATTGTTGTTTGATAATGGCGAGCATCTCTGTGGCCCCACAGAGCAGGTCATTGATGAACAGCAGTTAAGCCGCCTCTTCAACCACCCCGTGACACGGATCGAAGGCCCCAATCATCCACTCTATTTACCCAGCTAACCATGGCGACTATAATAGTCGCCTGTTATTGGTGGCCCCACACCGATCGTGAAGGGGCGAAACGGGAAGTCGGTGAGATTCCGACGCTGCCCCCGCAACGGTAAGTGAATACTCACAAGCCCGGAGACCGGCCAGTAGCGATGTTACCAGTGTTGCGGAGGGCGACCAGGGTCAGTTGAATTTCTGATTCCGCCACCCAGCGCCATTAACCTTGCGGTGAGCGGCCATGCATAATAAATCAGCCAAGCAGAGAAATTTAGCAGTCCCGACAGTGGCTTGGTTTATCTTGCCCGCCATATTTCTCCATAGCAGCCTATTTCTCATTGAGATGGATGCCGCTACGCCACCACAAGCCCCTCAGAAGGTTCTAACGCTCGACTTCTATCAGCCGGTGACAACAATCTCTGCCCCTGCACCAGCGTCAATAAAGCCAGCACCTCTTCCACCACAAACACCTCGTGAGCCAACGTCTCCACCGGAGAGTAACGAACTTGCCGTCGTAGCAGAATTGCCAACAATGGTAGCACCCTCGACAAACAGACAGATCGATACGGCTATTTCTGTACCACAAGAAATAACTAAGTCTGGCAAGAAAGCGTCAGAAACCCAGCAGGTTGAAACCACTGCCATGATCGATGAGAGCAAAGCGCTACCATCGCCAGAGAGTACAGAGCAACGTGCTAACCGCCAGCAAGAGCAGGAAAACGCAACAACCGTGGTTAGTAGCCACATCAAAGAACAAATAGCATCACACTTCCGCTATCCATTCGTGGCTCGCCGCAAGGGCTGGGAGGGAGAGGTACTCCTCGGCTTCCAGCTTAATGCTGATGGCACCATTGAGCGGGTAGAGGTAATTCGCAGCTCTGGCCGTAATATTCTAGATAGCAATGCCAAAGACACTCTACAGCGTATTGGTAGCATTGACCCACAATTGTTACAGGCTCTGAACTGGGGGGGCAGCCAGCAACTTGCACTGCCAATCAGCTACCGACTCAACAAGGGCTAAGCCATGGGCAAACGATTAACCAAGATTTACACACGCAAAGGCGATAAAGGTGAAACCCGCCTGGGGGATGGCAGCAAAGTGGCAAAAGAGGGGCTGCGTATTGAATCCCTTGGCACTGTTGATGAACTCAACTGCCTCATTGGCAAGCTACTTAGCCACCCAATGTCTGACGATCTCTCGACGACGCTCACAGCCATCCAGCATCATCTGTTCGATCTGGGGGGTGAGCTGTGTCTGCCAGGCCAACAACGGTTCCCCAGTGATCGAACCACTTGGCTGGAATCCCACCTTGATCGCCTTAACAGCCAACTGCCGGCACTTCAGGAGTTTATCCTGCCTGGAGGGAGTGGCGCAGCCGCAGAGTGCCACCTTGCCCGAGCGGTGTGCCGCCGGGCGGAGAGAACCTTGTGCGCCCTAAATCATCAGGAGCCACTGAATGAGGCGATCATGAGCTACCTCAACCGCCTCTCTGATCTTCTGTTTGTCATGGCCCGCAGCCTCAACAAAGAGGCCGGCTATGAAGATATACTCTGGCAGCACAATCTCTAGATAATACCACTTAAGTTTTATGGTTTGATGCCGATAAAAAGGCATCGACATGAACTCTCAGGAGGTATCTCCATGAGCGGCATCTCCGCCCTAAATAGTGGACTCAGCGGCATCCAGCAAGGTTATAACAACCTTAAGCAGGATGCCCAAGCGATTGCCACAGCCAATGGTAACCCTGGCAAAAAGCTCGAAGAGCCCATGGTGGGACTGATTCAGGATCGCAATCAAGTAGCCGCCTCAGCCAAAGTGGTCGAGACAGTAGATGACACCATCGGCACCCTATTGGATGTGATGGCCTAAATCACTCATCCAATCATCAGTGGCTCAACCACATATGCTAAGCTCTAGTATATGATCAGCAACTCCCTTCACATGCATCCAACCACACTGTCCATGGGCAGTAATAATCTTGCTTTGGGAAAAAATCAGGATCTCACGCCCTCTCAGAATACAAGCAAAACAGACGACACCGCGAACAATAGTCACCAGCAACCTGTCAGCAAAGCAGAAAAAAGTCAGGAACTGGATCTTCAAGAGCAGCAGCAATTAACCAAGCTGCAACAGCGGGATCGCGAAGTAAAAGCCCATGAGGCTGCCCACTTGGCAGCAGCAGGCACACTTGCCTTAGGTGGCGCCAATTTCAGCTATCAAAAAGGTCCCGATGGGCAACGCTACGCGATTGGCGGTGATGTTAGCATCGATATTTCAAAGGTCCCTGGTGACCCCCAAGCAACACTGGCCAAAAGCGAACAAATAAGAAGAGCTGCTCTCGCTCCAGCCCAGCCTTCATCTACCGATGTCTCCGTCGCCGCTAGAGCCTCACAAATGGCAGCAGAGGCTCGCATGGAGATCATCCAAGAGCGCTTCAATCCTCAAAATGGTGAAGAGAAATCGGACGCTATCAGCCAATATCAAGAGACTGTGAACGCCGAAAATACCGATAGCAGTAGCACCCTCAACCTCTACGCCTAAGTTCACTCCACTCTCTGGATATCAACATCAAGCTTTGTATAATAGTGCGCTTTATAAAAGATAGCGGAATAATGTAATGAGTCTGAGCGCAAGCAAAAAGCCTGTAGTACTAATTGGCGTTGGAGAGATGGGCGGTGTATTTGCCCGAGGTCTGCTAAAAATGGGTTACCCGATCTATCCCGTCAATCGTGAAACCGATATGCAAGCGCTCAGTGAGCAGTTGGCCGACCCGCAAATGGTACTACTGGCCGTTGGCGAGAAAGACCTCCATCCCAGTTTGGAGGCAATCCCAACAGTATGGCGGGATAAGTTAGCGCTGCTGCAAAATGAATTACTTCCCCGTGACTGGCAGCAACACCAGCTGGACAATCCTACCGTTATTTCGGTGTGGTTTGAAAAGAAGCCAGGTCAGGATGCCAAGGTCATCATCCCCTCTCCCAGCTATGGCCCTCAGGCAAAACTCCTTGAAGAGGCGCTAAGTGCCATCAATATTCCGGTGAAGCTACTCGATACACCATCTGAGCTGCTGTTTGAGTTAGTCTTAAAAAACCTCTATATCCTCACCACCAATATTGCGGGACTCGAGGTAGGCGGTGACGTTGAAGCACTCTGGCATCAACACCGCAATGTGGCAGAATCAGTTGCCAAAGAGGTACTGGAGATTCAACAGAAGTTAACCGGTGAACAATTTGACTTTGACGCCTTACTGGCTGGCTTGATTGAAGCCTTTGAAGGTGACCCCCAACATCAATGCATGGGACGCTCTGCACCGGCACGCCTACAACGCGCCATTGAGCACGCCAATGCATTTGAACTCAAGCCCCATACCCTGCTGCGCATCCAAAGTAACATCTAATCACCAATTACCGCCTCTACGGCTTCAAGCAGCTCATCCCGAGTAAAAGGCTTATCCAAAATACGCGCCGCCCCCATCAGTTTTGCAACCGATAGATAGTAATCTGATGGAGAGGTAGGCACACCACCAGAAATGGCAATCACCGGCACTTCGCCAAATTCACGCTTAATCTCCTGTATCAGCTCCAAACCATTTTTATTGGCCATCATAAGATCAGTAATAATCAATTCCACAGGGGCCTGGCGAAACTTCTCCAATGCCACAACACCATCCTCTGCCAGCTCCACCTCAAATCCAGCCCGATCCATAATCTGGCGCAGCATATCCCTGATCTGTTTATCATCATCCACCACAAGAACTCTTTTCATAACACCCTCCACTACTCTGCCTTGCCATCACCAATTGTCTTCTTCAATAATTCCGCAAACGCCTTGAATTCCAATGGTTTTTGTACAAATTCAGTCAAGCCCTTCTCTTGAGCTATTTCTCTATCAATCGTGTCGCAAAATCCACTACACAAAATAAATGGCAAACCGGGCCGTATTGCTAAAATCTCTTCAGCCAATTGGTCACCTCGCATATTTGGCATCACCTGATCACTCACGACCACGTCATATCGCTGTGGATCCGCCTTAAACATTGCCAAAGCCTGGAGAGGATCATTGGCGATATCTACCTCAAAGCCTTGTCGATTTAAAAACTTTTGAATAACAGAAGTTAATGGCACCTCATCATCAACATACAATAGGGTACCCAATTGCTTCTGAATTACCTCATGACTACTCGCCACAGAGGTGGGGCGAATTTCCGAAAATAGCTCCATCAAGGGAAGATAGACATCAAAACGGGCACCTCCACCAGGGTTATTATGCAGACGCACATCACCTTGATTATTAATCACAATCCCATGGACAGCCGACAACCCCATTCCCGTTCCATTACCAACTTCTTTCGTTGTAAAAAAGGGTTCAAATACCCGCTCATGCAGCTCATCCGGAATGCCAGGGCCATTGTCAGCAATACTCAATTTCAGATAAAAACCCGGTGAAAGCGCTTTATTGATGGCAAAAGGTACCTCCTCAACAGGGCAAAGCGCTGTCGAGACCTCCATTCGCCCATTGTCTCCCATCGCCTGAGCGGCATTCACACAGAGGTTCATGATGATTTGATGCAACTGGGTGGGATCCATCTCCAGCATCATGGGCATGCCGCTATAATGCTCCTCTATCAGAATTGAGCTAGGAATCGCCGCTCGGATCAGCCTAACGGCCTCCCTAACAACCTGCTCTGCCTCAAAGGTATGACGCTCATTATCTGAACGACGGCTGAAGGTAAGAATCTGCTTTACCAGCTCCTTCGCTCGCTGACTGGCACTCTGTATCTCCTTCATATTGCCGTAGGTATCACTATCTACCGACAGGTCATCCATCACCATGTCTGAATAGCCAATAATAGCAGTAAGAATATTATTAAAATCGTGGGCAATACCACCAGCCAGCCTGCCTATTGCCTCCATTTTCTGGGCTTGATGCAGGCGATTTTCCAGCAGCGTTTCATCCGTGATATCCCGCAACACTCCTACATAGCGCATCCCCTTTACAGTATAGGCTGGGGAAATCGTTGCCATTAAATTGCACTCATGATGCAAGTTGGGGTTGATACACTCTATCCGACCAGACCAGGAATCTCCCTGCAGCAGGCGCGCCCAGATATCCTCTGCAAGTGCCTCACCAATAAATTCCTTTTTCAATAACTTAACCATCTGGCCGGCCGTATTGCCCCCCTGCATTGATGTCATCTCTTCATAAGCTGGGTTGGAATACTCTAATATGCCCTCAGCATCTGCAATAAAGATTCCCTCATCTGCCTGGAAAACGGCAGAAACCAGCATTTGATTCTCTTCTGCCATCCGTTTACGAACCGTGATATCTCTGGATACTCTCACAACCCCTTTACGGCTAGCATCATCGTTAAATAGCGGAACATTCACCACATCGAAAACAGCGTTGCCCTGCGTGGTCGGGTATTCAAGCTCCCAGTGCACTAAATCATCATGCTTCCAAACATGTCCCTCATCCCCATCAATGATCAGCCGCTGCTTAAGTATTTTGCTTTTCTCTGCCAGTTGCTCTGTGGTTTTTCCATTGTACTCATTCCGTGAAAGTCCCAGGTTGCGCAGCAGCACATCATTAGCAATCATCCAACGATCTTCTGCATCCTTGAGAAGAATCTCATCAGGCAACGAGCGTATCAGCGCATTCATCCAATACTCATTTTCTCGCAGCACCATTTCAGCCTCTTTAATCGCCGTAATATCCGTGCGTAACGCCAGATAACGCTCTATGCGATTGTTGGCATCTAAAAATGGGACGATCGTGGTATAAACCCAATAATAATCACCATTTTTTCTTCGGTTTTTTATCTCTCCCTGCCATACCTGGCCAGAACCGATAGTTCGCCAAAGATCATGCCAAAAGGCACCGGTATGGTGACCCGAGTTAACAATACGATGATTCTGGCCAATCAACTCCTCTTTGCTGTATTGTGAAATATCACAGAAAGACTTATTTACGTAAGTGATATAACCGGCCGGATCAGTCACAGCCACAATTGCATGCTTATCCAACGCATACTTTTGCCTCTGTAACTCTCTCATCGCTTGGTTCAGCTCTTCATTGCCAACCTTCAATTCTGTATGGCGCCGACGCATAACGGCGACCAGCCCACTAAATGCCAAAATAAACCACACAGCATTAAGCCCGTTAATCCAGCGAAACAATTCCTGCCGATATTCTTCAAAGACCTGATTATCAAACATTAAATCTTCATTCAGACTATGAAGTGCATCAAGGTGGCTCTGAATGGCTATGCTATCGGGAGATGAATAGCCATTGGAACCATTCAGCGAAAGTCTCAATCCCTCCAACAACTCTGCCACCAATGAGATATCCCCATGGATATGCTCCTCCTGATGAAAAAGCGTTAATTCATCCATACTGAGATAGATCATCCCTTCCTCTATACCATCAATGCGCGCATTCCAGCTCACCGCATCAATCTTCTCCCCTGTCTTCTCTGAGGATTGCCATAACTCAGTAAGTTGATTGATATCATCATGGAATCGGTAACTGATATGAGTTAAACGCATCGTATTTTGGACAGATGAAGCCATAAACCACTGCCCCATTACGATCATACTGGCGCCGAGTAGCACAATTGCCAATAACCAAGAGCCCGCTCGTCCTCCAATGTGCCCATTGGTAAAGTCCGTATCATGCACAAGCATAGGAATCAGAGTCACAGTCAAGCAGAGAGTAGAAAGAATAATTAACGCCAGCTCAGGTTTAGTGAATAAGGCTTGCAGAGGTAACTGAAGCGTACTGTGAGTCGCCTCAGAAACGGTCACTCCTGTAGTGACAATGAAATGCGCAACAAAAGCACTGCCTCCCAATAAAAGAGCCGTCTTTAGACATGCAGCATCATCAATTTCCAAAGCCTCCGTACGCTGAAATCCCCCACGAAAAAGTGCAAAACCTGCAATAGCCGCTAGCAGGGAAAATCCTCCCACCACGATGAGGATAGATTCATCAAATTGAATGTTTCCTGGCGAGAATTGCGACTTTATACCGATAAACTGCATCAAACAGATGGCAATACCCCAAAAAAATGCCGACAAAAACACCGCAAGGTAGCCATTCCGGAGTGAGCTAAAAAAAGTAATGAAGATTACTGTGGCAAGCGAGGCAATCAGTGATAAAGCAACTTGATTTGGCAGATAACTGATTGGGTCGACCGTCTCATATGAAAGCATGCCTAAAAATTGGATCGTCCAGAGAGTAACGCCCATCAATATAGAGGAGGCAAGTTGCACACGAAACTTTTGTCCATCGATCAATGCATATGAGCGTCGCAGCAAGTCCATTGCTGAATAAATTCCCACAATGGCCACAATCGAGGTGAGTGCGACTAGACCGAGATCCCGGCCAGCTTCCAGAAGCATGAAAAAGCCCTATATGATCTTTATGTTATCTTTTATAGTGTGTTGCTTCTGAAGTATCGACCATTTCCATATAAACTGCAGTTCTCCAATTTGGTTATTATTTTTTTGTGATTAATCCCACATAGGTGGGAAGGCGAGTATCGACGGAATGGATAAACTACAATTTGATTATCTCAGTAGTATTGTGCAAGGTATTGACTACTGTCCCTCACCAAATCATGACGAGCGTCCTGATATAACGGATGTTTCCCTGCTGGTTATCCATAACATATCACTCCCCCCTGGAGAGTTTGGCCAGCACCATATTCAGGATTTCTTCTGCAACATGCTTGACCCTAAAAAGCATCCTTTTTTCAAAGAAATAGCAAAAATGCGGGTGTCTGCACACTTCCTCATTGAGAGGAATGGCAAAATCACCCAGTTCGTTCCCTTAGAAAAGCGTGCATGGCATGCTGGCCAATCCTGTTATGAAGGTAGAGAGCGGTGTAATGATTTCTCTATCGGAATTGAATTAGAAGGTACAGATGACACCCCCTATACCGATGCCCAATACCAAAGCCTTACTCACATTACCCATGTAATTATGAAGGCTTTTCCACTGATAAATTCAGATCGCATTACCGGCCATAAAGATATCGCACCACAACGTAAAACGGATCCCGGCCCTGCATTCGACTGGCAACGCTATTTAAATGCGTTATAAACATCGTATCCAGAATCAATTCAATCCAACACAACAACTTGCTCGTGATATAGTTGTAAGATCCACTGGTCTGGGGGATTGCCCCTCGTTTATTAGGACTGATAAATGACCTTAATAATTATTCTTATTACGCTCGGTGTTGAATTTTTCACACACAAATTAGCACCTTTACGAGCGTTCTCCTGGCTAAAGAGTTATGCCCTATGGTTTCGCAATACCTTTGCCTCCATTGATGGCACCCTCACTTTATTCCTTCTGCTCACGCCGATTATTTTACTGCTATGGCTACTGCTGAGTAGTGTCAACACTCCCCTTTGGCTGTTATTGGCCGCTCTCACACTGTGGTACACACTAGGCCCAGCGACCATCACCCCTCAAATCACTGATTACCTAGATGCCATAGAACGTGGCAATAATGAGGCCGCGATGCGCCACGCAGAGCACTTGAGTGGTAACTCATCCTCTATCGAAAATATAGAGCAACTTCATCAGCATGTTATCAATGGAATTCTCACCAGCACTCATGAAAGGATCACTGCGACACTTTTCTGGTTCATCATCCTCGGACCAATCGGTGCTCTACTCTACCGCTGTAATGAGCAGATAAAGCTAATTAGCTGGGAAAACGAACAGCTCAACTTCATGTATGAAGCGACGCAGCGCCTACACTTGATTTTAGGTTGGGTACCCACCCGGCTTACAGCCTTCAGTTTTGCTCTGGGTGGAAGCATGGCAGATACCCTGGCCTGTTGGAAACACTATCATGGCGAGTGGCAACATCAGTTTTGTGATCATAACTGTGGACTGCTCATCTACTGTGGATTGGGTGCGCTGCAGATACCACCTGACAGCCAGCAAAATAGTATAGAGAATATCCACAATGCCTTATCCCTCTCTAATCGAGCACTGATTATCTGGGTCAGCTTTATCGCCATACTGACCCTAGCGGGTTTTGCTTAACACGATTTCTGACGAGCTGTAATCACGATTATGACCATCTCAACGACAACAATTGACCTAATCCGGCACGGAGAACCTGTCGGAGGCAAGAAATATAGAGGCCACCTTGATGACCCGCTAAGCGAGAAGGGCTGGAATCAGATGCGCAAGGCGGTTTCCAACCATTCCCCCTGGGATGTTGTGGTTAGCTCAAGCCTTTTACGCTGTGCCGAATTTGCCCAAGAAATGGCCGAACGGCATCAGCTCCCTCTGGTTCTGGATAAACGCCTCATGGAGCTTGGGTTTGGAGAGTGGGAAGGAAAAACGGCTACTGAGCTTATGCAGGAAGATCCTGACAATCTTACCCGCTTCTGGAGCGATCCAATTAACAACCCCCCTCCCGGTGCAGAAACACTTCATGAATTCCAAGCCCGGGTTATCGAGGGTTGGTTTGATGCTATAGAACAGCACAAGGGAAAACATATCCTCATGGTGGGTCATGCTGGAATGATGCGCATGATCATCCGAGAAGTATTAGGGATGCCCCTTGATAACATGTTTCGTCTGCAAGTGCCTAATGCAGGTATTTCCCGGATTACAGTGGATCACTTTGAGGAGGGGGAGCTATCCCGCCTACACTTTCACGCGGGACAACTCTAAGCAGCAGCACCAAAATTAGCTGTCTATCTGGATTAAGGTATTACAGCACAGCTCCCTGTATCGGGCGCCATTTGCGCATCGCCGAAGCAACTCGCGTAGGTCCAGTTTCCACTGTCCGAAAAGCTCGCAAGTCCAAGTCGGGTTTGATAATAATAAGGAGGATTGTTGTACTCAGTCCAACCACCTGGCGGCCCCAGTCGT
Organism: Thiohalomonadales bacterium; assembly: GCA_050295955.1. Classification (GTDB taxonomy): domain Bacteria; phylum Pseudomonadota; class Gammaproteobacteria; order RBG-16-57-12; family RBG-16-57-12; genus JAFLJP01. Next base: position 2,463 of record JBNKQQ010000036.1, on the reverse strand, counting down.
CCTTTAGCGCAACCGACCGCACCGCCCTCCTCACCAATGGTCTGCGCATTAGCTAGCAACGCTTTGTTCTTGAAGCCATGAGGCACTGCAGCGTGACACCAATTGCAGCGAATATGCGTACCACCCGAGCCATCCTTAATCTTTTTAGCATGTTGCAAATGAAGGTTCACCGCAACAATATTTCCCTCGAATCCTTGGCAACCAGATAGACTGGCACAACGGAAGCCACTCTTCTTCGCTAAAGCCGGATCGGTATTAGGATTGGCATATTGATCATAATCATGACACTTAAAGCACAGGCCACTCAGTTGGTCGCCAGTTCCCGTTGTCCAATTCCCCTTTAAGATGAAAGGCGCATTAGAGCCATGGGGCCCCCAGGGGCTGCCATCCTCACCACCATTGGGAACTACCGTCCCCATACCGGTTTGACTGCCATGGCAATCAGAGCAATACATGGTTTGCGTACCCACACCTTTATCCCAAGGAGGCAGGAATAACGCTGCATCCATCCCTCCCCGGACCGCGGTATCTCTACCCGTTGGCCTCATAACCGGGTGCCAACTTCGGTGGTTATTTGTTTCACCATCAGACGCAGGCCCCATGCTGGATGGTGTACTACACGCACCACCATCAGCCCCTACACCATCAGGCTGCCCAGAGTGCATAGCCGGTGCCTGGAACTCTTTCGCCTGATTGGTATATTGGGTCATCCCATTAGTTCCAGGACTGGTACCACCGGAGTAACCTAAATTCGGCGGGGTATCATAGGCATAATTGGAATGACATTTTAAGCACACCTGATACTCTCGCGTTACATAGCCTTGGGTCACATCTGTGCTGCCATTGGCAGGCTGCAGCCCACGCTTCACAATATAGCTGTCGCTATTAGGCTCAATGTGGAAACTATTGGAGACATACGACGGCTCAACACCCCAGCTGCCACGCAGTACCCCTGAGATCAGGTTGCTATGTTCGGTACATCCGATATCCGTACAGTGGTCATGTGTGCCCGCCGCATCCGAGGTGCTGGGATCCGTAAACGCGCTGCGATTTTTGGTGACCCGATGAGGGTTATGGCAATCCGTACATTCGGCATGGCGGTTATTCAGATTTCCCTTTCCTAACGTCAGCGGTGTCTCTAGAAAATCTTTGCCATCACCATTGCCATTGGTATTTCCAATGTCGTGAACTTCATTACCATTGCTGTCCGTTTCAGTAATTGGCATGCGGTAAGCCAGATTAAAATCGGTACGAATATCTGGCACTGCGGGATTGACCCCATCCAGTACGTTGTACGCATAGCCGCTATCACTGTGGCACTGATAGCAGGTCTCTTCGATAGCGGAGTTGCCTCCCGGCTTCAGCACTTCGCCAACGCCCGGCACCCCATCGGTGCCTTCCCGTAGCAGACGGCGAGAGCCCGCCACGCTATGGGTGTCATGACAATTCAAGCAGGCCGCTTCCCATACCCGAATGCCTGTTGGAAAGTCTCGGGCTGTTGCATGGGTGTCGGCATAGACCTCATTGGCCACGGACTCGTTCGCATGGGCGGAGTCCACCCAGCCCTCCTTGTTATGGCAAGCCAAGCAGATGATGTCATTATTTTCATTGAAGTTTACCAGGCGGGGGTTGACGCCCTGACCACTCGGGTCGGCATTGGTCTGGAAGCGGTTAAGTCTTAGGAATTTAATATCCGCACCACTATCATCTCGAATATGCGGATCATGGCAACTGACACACTCCAATTTGGGCGTGTTGCCATCATTAGGGTCGGGAATCAGTGGAATCAAGGGTTTTTCACCCGGTACCCGGGCGCCAATATGGGGGGAGAGTGCCGGGTCATTCAGCTCTTGGTCTGCCGCCACCAGTGCGGAGTCGTAGGTAATCGAAATGGGGTGATCATTGGTTAAATCAATACCCAGGTTGCGGGTATTGCCTGTGGTGGCTCCCTGACCATCAGGCATGACGCCCAAGGTACCAGCACCCAGCATATCCACACTGACCTGGGATTTTCCGCCAAGCACGTTGACTGAGCCAATCGCAATCACACCATCATGACAAGACAGGCACAGTTTGGAGGAGTTACTGGGGGCGGAGGGAGGACCTCCAGCCAGATTGCTGGCATCCATGGAGGAAGAGTCATACATTTCATAGGTCACGCTGTAGCCCGCATCACCCGCGAGTTTGCGATTCCAGAGAGGTGTACCCAGAGTGGCATTTGCAGCATGGGGCGTATGACAGAAAACGCAGATTTGCTTTTCAGAAGAGGCTCTTACCGTACGAGGATCAACACCTGCTCCCCCCCAGTCCATGCTCAGATTGTGTCGAGTATTCGCTACATCGGATACCCGGGCCGCATCAGCCGTACTTACAAACAGAAGAGAACCCATCGCTAATATAGCCATTAGTTCTAACCACAAACCCTGGCATGGCCTCTGTTTGCTTTTACCCTTGTTTCCCCCC
>JBNKQQ010000035.1:0-54968 GCA_050295955.1 Thiohalomonadales bacterium | reverse complement strand
ATCTGCCGGTCAAAGCTGATCGCCAGCATGACCGATTGCTCGTAAGAGTAGTCTTTAAACCTTGGCATCCTTTCTATTCCTTGCTCAGGGAACAATATCTCCAATCTAGCATGATTTTAGGTTTTTCTACAGCTTCAACGTGTTCATTCATCGCTTTGCCTAGATTTAGTGGGTCATCAATAGCGGTACCATGAGGAGTGTGTGTCATCCAGATACGGTAATGGGGATCACCGGCTGCCTGCCAGCTCGGCATGCCGATAAAGTACTCGACCGATAGATCGTAGACCGCACTGCCCTTCAACCTTGACAGCACGGCAGCTTGACTGGCAGGTGTCATCAAATTCAGGCGGCCAATTTCATCATCAGGCCCCCAAGGGCTTTTACCTACCTGCATTACATCAGCCATTGCTCCGGAGTAACCCATCGCCAGAGATAGCGCCAATAGCCATAGTTTTGGAGTAATTTTACTGTTCATTTTTGCTCTCCTGTTTAACCTATTTCCAAGCAGCCCAGCAAACCTCACGGGCTTGCTAATAAGCATAATGAACAATAAATGATTTATAATTGCCTCTAGATGAACAACACTGTTCACAAATATTGAATAATAAAAGGATAGGCAGATGGAGACGCTCTCTGATATTGCGGTGTTTGTACAAGTCGTAGACAGTGGCAGCTTCACCGCTGCGGCGGATCGATTGAATATCTCTAAGTCAGTGGTGAGTAAATATGTCACCCGCCTGGAAGACCAATTGGGCGTACGCCTGCTAAATCGCACCACGCGGCGGCTTAGCTTGACTGAGGCAGGGAATATTCTCTACAGCCGCAGCCGTCGAGGATTGGAGGAGATTGAGGCGGCGGAAGCTGAAATATCTCAGTTCCAGAAAACACCCCGTGGCACACTGAAAATCAACGCCCCGATGTCCTTCGGCATTCTGCACATTGCACCTCACCTTAGTGAGTTCTCAGCCCGTTATCCCGACTTAGTTACGGACATCAATTTTGATGATAAACAGATCGACCTTATCGATGAGGGGTTCGATCTCGCCATCCGCATCGCTGAGTTGCCCGACTCTACTTTAGTAGCGCGAAGGTTGGGACCGTGTCGCCATGTAGTGTGTGCTGCACCAGACTATTTAACGAAACACGGAATACCCAGCACGCCGGAAAATTTAAGTTCTCATAACGTACTCACTTTTCGTTATCAGGATTCACCCAGTGAGTGGCACTTTATCTCCGAGGAAGGCAAATTCGTATCAGTACCCGTCAACGGAACAATCCAAATGAACAACAGCCTTGCCCTGCGTGAAGCATTAATAAAAGGAGCGGGCGTCACACTGACCCCCACCTTTATTGTTGGCGAGGATATCAAAGCAGGCAGGCTTAAGAAGCTACTTCCTGACTATCGACCTCATGAACTGTCTATTTACGCCGTCTACCCAGAGCGCCGCCATCTCTCACCGAAAGTACAAGCGTTTATTGAGTTTATGAAAGAGAAGGTTTCAGATCCCCCTTATTGGGATTAGAGGCACAAACTATTGGCTAATAGAGTCCTGAACTAAGTTTTTGATGTCCCGCATAGGCGGTGCACCAAACAGACGACTATACTCTCGACTAAACTGAGAAGGGCTTTCATAACCCACTTCAAATGCTGCTCTTGATGCATCAAGGTGTTCTGTCAACATCAAGCGGCGAGCTTCATTCAAGCGCATCTTTTTCTGGAATTGCAGAGGACTCATGGCAGTCATGATCCGAAATTGATTATGGAAAGCAGACACACTTAACCCTGCTATATCTGCCAATTCTTCTATCTTTACTGATTTATTAAAGTTGTCCTTCAGCCAATCAATTGCCCGAGCAATCTTGTAGCCATGATTTCCGATGGAGGTAATCTGCCGTAGCAGCGCACCCTGCTCTCCCTTAAGCAGAAGATAAAAGATCTCCCTCTGAATGAGCGGTGCTAAGGTGGGAATATCTTCTGGGTGATCAAGCAGATCAAGTAAGCGGTTAAAGGCGTCATGCATTGACGTGGGTACTTCACTCACCGCAATACCGAGCCTGTCACTCTCTGATTGTGTAGGGGGAACACGATTATCCAGCATCAACTGAGCAATCACCCGTAGATCTAGTTCCATGGTAAGCCCAAGGTAGGGCTTCTCACTGGTAGCTTCAATAATTTGTGTGACTACGGGAAGATCAAGGGCGGTTATCAGGAATCGGTGAGCATCGTAAACGTAGACATCCCCCCAAGAAACAGACGTTTCTTCCCCTGCCCAATCAAACAAATGCTGGGTGCAAGCATATAGCTGGTAGGCTCTGTAGTTGTTTCCCAATGATGAAGTGCCAATCCTTTTATAGGCGTATCGAAACGATTCCTACCTACGGTAAATCGCGCTATTTTCTCAGCCAATCCCAGTGCCCGCTCTTCATATGTAACGGCCATTACATTTCCCCATCTTAAATAGGATTAGGCAATAGGTTATTGCCATGCCATTAATCATACTAGCCTACTAGAGCAAGCATCAAGCCCTCTCTACTCATCCAAAGAGAATCAGGCAAGAAACCAACAGAATCGTTATACCTGCTTTTGAGCTGGCGTACTAAATTTAAGTTAACGCTTAACCACAGCCTGCATGGAGGCCTTACATGCACACTAATAACCCAATTTTTAGAACCCTATTATTTGCCGTGACAAGTTGTATTACTAAGCTTGGCATAGCGGCAGAGATGCCTCCTGCCCCCCAGACACTTTACCCCGCAAGCTCTCAACAATCGTTCTTAGTGGTGAAGTTAAAGTGGATATATTATTCCCTGGAAACGAAACCACTCACTACTCCGGCGCCTATGTCATCTTTTCTCCCGGAGCACGAACCGCTTGGCATATGCATCCAGCTGGGCAACATATAATCGTGACCCACGGCATAGCGCTGACTGGAACACGGGATGGAACAGTAATCGAATTTAGCGAGGGTGAGGCAGTGTGGTGCCCTTCCGATATGGATCACTGGCACGGTGCTACGCCCCACTCCACCATGACCCATTTGGTGATCACTGGCAGTAAAGATGGCGAAAATGTCATTTGGAAAGAGAAAGTAAGCGATAAAGCGTACTACGCTGCAAGAGAAAGTAAGCGATAAAGCGTACTACGCTGCAGTAGAGCAATACACCAAAGCGATGCCAGCCTTAAAGGCCCTCTCACTTATACAACAACGAATCATCCCAATCGCTGCCTTTACTGCCAACGGTGATCAAGCCTCATTAAGAAAAGCCATCGAAGATGGGCTAAATGAGGGTTTAACGATAAATGAGGTTAAAGAGATGCAGATTCATCTCTACGCCTATGTGGGCTTTCCTCGTGCACTGAATGGTCTCGCAACTTTCATGACTCTTCTCGATGAGCGCAAGGCGAAGGGCATTAAAGACGAGAAGGGCAAAGAGCCAGATCCACTTCCCTCAAATAAATCCAGTGTTGAATTAGGTAAAGCAGTGCAAATTGAGCTGGTTGGCCGCCCAGTTGCAGGACCACTGTTCGACTTCGCACCCGATATTAATACCTTTCTACAGAGCCACCTCTTCGGCGACCTATTCCTCCGGGGAGTATTGGACTATCCAAGCCGTGAACTAGCCACCGTTTCTGCCTTAGCAAGTATAGAAGGTGTGGAGTCTCAGCTTAAGTCACACATCATGATTGCAATCAATGTGGGGCTCAGTGAAGCACAACTTATGGAGGTGGCAACGTTATTAGGTGTCATCGCTGGCAAGCAGGAAAGTATTCGCGTTAGCCAAGCTATTCAACAGGCGCTGCATCCAGAAACCAATAATCACTGAAAACAGAGGCAGCTAGCAGCCTACATAGGAGACTAACATGTGCAACAACCACGATAGTCACAATAAAAATGAAAACCCAAACAGCTCAACAGAACAAGAGAAAGCGCTATCCAGAAGAAAGTTTATTCAAAACTCTGCTGCACTGGGAGTGGGCCTTATGCTCACTGGGACATCTCCCCTGCTTGCCGCCATCGATACTACGAAGACAAAGCATGTGAATATCAAATCACGAGGCTATGCGGCCTTTGATACGTCTGGAAAGCTAAAACCCTGGGAGTTTGAACGTCGACCAGTGGGTGATGATGATGTTCTAATTGATATCAAATATGCCAGCATCTGCCACTCCGATATCCACCAAATGAAGGGGCATTGGGGGCCTCAGCAATACCCACAGATACCTGGCCATGAGATTGTAGGTATTGTCGCCGCTGTGGGTAAGAACGTCACTAAATTCAAAGTGGGTGATCGGGCTGGCGTGGGCTGCATGGTGGATAGTAATCCAGAGTGTGAAAGCTTTAAGCAACATCAAGAGCAGTACTGCCCTGATACGGTATTCACCTGTGGGTATCCGGAAAAGCATTCTCCTACGGGAATTTCACAGGGCGGCTACTCCAGTAATATCGTGGTGAAAGAGCGCTTTGTGGTACATATTCCAGAGCATATTAGCTTCCAGGAAGCGGCACCACTACTGTGCGCAGGCATCACCACCTACTCCCCTATCATGAAGTTTAATCTTAAAAAAGGCGACAAAGTAGGTGTGGCTGGAATCGGTGGATTGGGCCACATGGCCATCAAACTTGCCGTATCCAAAGGTGCAGAGGTTTACGCTTTCACCACATCTCCCAGCAAGGTTAAAGACATCCTCGCTTTTGGTGCAAAAGAGGTCATAGTAGTGGATGACATCAGCAAGATTACCCCCTATCGAGGAGAACTGGACTACATGATCTGCACCATTCCATACCAATACGATGTTGCCTCCTATGTCGCGGTAGTAAAGCCATTTGGTTTTTATACGCAGGTGGGCATGCCAGAAGGATTTGAATTAAAGCTAAGCGCTATCGGCCTCTCAATCAGCCGGGTCAATTTTAATGTATCATTGATTGGCGGTATGAAAGAGACACAAGAGGTGATTAATTACTGTGCGGATAATAAAATTCATCCTCAAATCCAGATCATTAAAGCGGAGCAGATCAATGAGGCATGGGAGAATGTGGTGAATAAAAAAGCGCGTTATCGATATGTGATTGATGCGGCGACTTTCTGATATGAGATAGTTATCGATAAACCAACAATGCAAGCTCATAACCGCTGTCCAGCCTGATACGTTTTTCTTGCCATGTATCTTAGCTATTTTTGATATTGCTCCTCTAGGCATCGAAGGTGTCCGCTAGAGTAGAAGGAATTTAGCCTCGACCGGGGGGATTATGTATTACTAGCCAGCACTTGAGGTAGGTTGTTGTTGATCTGATCAATAAATGGCTCCATTCTCATATAGGCTCTTCTGGATAGATCTAACTGATATTCCAAGCTTTTCCTGATTTCAGCATGGATATGAATTGCATTTCTAGCCTCATAGAATTCTATAATTTCATCTTTGAGCCAATCTTCAATCAAGCCCAGTTTATAGGCGCACTCTGCTTTTTTATCAAATCTGACTTTCGTGGTTTCGGTTTTGCCAATCCCTTCGTAGGTGGGGATGATCTGTTTGCCGTCATGCTCTAGTGCATCATGTAGCATAGCCATTTTCTCTAAAGGTATGGCTATCACTTTTTTCATTTTAAACTCGGTGAGTGACTGGACTTCTGCATTTGAGGGAAGATTCTCGAATAGAATATGGTGTATAACCGCTTCATATATCGATGCATAAGACAAAACTTGAAGGCGTATTTGAGCTCTCAGAAGCCATGAGTCAGCAGACATGCCTTCAAGCAATTTATAAACATAGCGAGTCGAAATAAATTCATCAGCAAGCCTTTTCCTAAGGACTTCATCAGTGATAAAGGCAAAACGGCCTTTATGCCACTCCCAATCAGCCAAATGACCATCAATATAGCCTTCTATTGCAGATTTAGTTTCATCGGTAAATGCCATGGGAGCTCCTTAATGTACAATGCCAAGCATCAGCCGTAACCAAGCTAGGAGCTGCAGAGTTGGTTAATTGATGCCGGTTGTCATTTGACGATTTTTTAATCCAAATAGATGTATTGTGCAGGCTATTTCTGAATGCAAAACATCAATCTTCTTTAAGCTTCAAATCATATTCTTCTTGAGACTTTAATACATGTTCGATGTTACTCTCGGACCATTTTGCAATCCCCTCTAACAGTTCAACCAGTGTGCGTCCGAGAGAGGTTAATGAATATTCCACTTTCGGGGGGACTGTGGGATATACCTTTCTATTTACCACCCCGTCCCGCTCTAACGCTCGTAGCGTCTGAGTCAGCATTTTTTGGGAAATGCCATCTAGCTCCCTTTTAAGCTCACCAAACCTCTTTGTTTCATTGGAGAGCCCCCCAATAATCAGAACAGTCCATTTATCTGCGATTCGATCAAGCACCACCCTTGTCGGACAGCTTTTATTGTACACATTCCAGTCATTCATAACTTATTGATTCATAAATTAGTTACTTAACGGTTACTACGGCACTTTTAGGTGCCTTCTTGCAAAGAGAAACTGGGATTCATAGTATTTCTCTGCCCGGGCAATTTCAATCATTTATTAGGAACATAGAAATGAAATCGAGTTTTATTAAGGCAATGATTCTATTTGCGACAACCCTACTGGCAGGAGGAAATGCTATGGCTCAGGAGAATAATACAGATGAAAACTTGAGTTTGCTGAGCAGATTTGCTTCCCATGTTTTTGCCCAGAAAAATTTAACTAATCTAGAAGAGTTTATGCACGCTGACTACATCCAACATAACCCTTTTGTGGGTCAGGGAATTGATGGGTTTCGTGTTTTTTTTCATGACTGGTTCAAATCAATACCTGATTTTAATTACAGGTTAAAGAATATCATCGCCAATAAAGAGTACGTCTGGGTGTACGGCACCTATTCTGGTACACATACAAATGCGTGGCTTGGTATTGAGGCATCTAATCAAGCCTACTCCTTTGATGCGGTTGATATTTTCAGGATTTCTGATGGGAAACTGGCAGAGCACTGGGATGTGCTTGATCTTCAAACCTTATTCAAACAGTTGCAGTCCACGAAATAGCTGAATCGCCCCTTGGGTTAAATACTCCCTGGGGCGACACTCGTATCTAATTTTTAGACTGAGGCTTACTTCGGCTATGTTTCTTCAACATCCCCTATTAGGAATCACCAACCATGCAGTCATTGCTCAAAAGTGATTATGGAAAGCAGATGGGAGGTTCATTGAATATGAAGCTAGTGGACTTTCTCATGTTATCGTTGATGATTTCACAGTAAGGTCTTCATTTTTCTGCCACCAGTAACCGAAAATCCCTGTTTTTTATAAAATGCTAAAGTACGGGGAAATTTTTCGATTGGTGGAGTTGTCACCTCTAAGCGCTTCCAGCCACTTGCGATTGCGTATTTCTTGGCCTCTTTACATAACAAGTGACCAACACCTTTTGATCTATATTGATCATCAACATAAAACTCTGCAATAGAGCCAAATTCTCCCTCTGCATAAAGAGAGAAACATTTATACATGGTTAAAAAGCCAATGATAGCGCCAGAGTCATCCTTTGCTATAAATACGATGTATTGTCCACTTTCTATTGAATTTTCTAGACGATGGTTTGTTTCATCTACATTAAAGTTAAATGACTTCTCTCCAATTGCATTCATTATCTCCTCCAGTAGTGCTCCCACTAAAAGAGAAATATTTCTTGCCTCATTAACTTTTGCAAGTTCTATTTTCATCTTTATTTCCAATAGGTTTTTTGACTCTTTTCTTGAGTCGCAGTGTCAAGCTAATACTGCACCGCTTTTAAAACATACCACCACATAAAAGGTGCCGACAGAGGGCCAGTGGAAGGTAGTAATGCGTGCCCTCCACTGGACATGCCCATCTATTAATGCGCCTGGCAAGCTGCTGTTGCTGCTGCCAGTGTTTTACCGTAGGCCTGTATCTCTGTTTGAACGCATACGGTTTCTGGCTGGCTTTGCCAATAGCTTGTGCAGGTTTGCATGGCGGTAGTGGCACTTTGGGTTGGCGTATTACCCATGCTCTCTTGCCAGCAGGCTGAGATCAAATCCTCTTCCATAACATCGAGTGCCAGTTGATAGCTTACATCTTTAGCATACCAAATATAGCTTGGATGGTTTGCCCCAATGACGGGTGTAAATACACCCGTAGTGATTTCGATGCTATCAACTACGTTTACCCCAAAGCCCTGTAGATTATAGTAGCCTGATAACCAGGTTCTTACCGGCCCGCCATGGGCGACCATAGGTAGTGCTTGTGTTATTGCTTCGTCTGCCTGTAACAACAACGACAGCATTGCCACCACATACGGCTCGAAGTAAGTATAAGTGGGATCAAGGCTACTACCCTCGCTGGCGGGTGCTGCAATGGGCGCAATGTCCAGGATGCTTTCATACAAGGTTAATTCGCTTTCCGGCACATTATTCAGTTTTAGCAAAGTCTCCCAGCGCTGACTGGTACTGGAGTTGAGGTAATCCTGTTCTGTCAACGAATAGTCCGGTGGAAAATGCAATAACTGTACAGAGCGTTGATTTATTAACGACAAACCCAGGGGCAGGAAGAAACTCCATTCCGCACTATTCCATAGGCTATTATTGATTAGATCATCGACAGCCGTCACGGCCAGATTACCTGCGGAATAGAAACTGGCAAAATCGGTTTCATATTCAAAAATATCAGCTGTATCTCCCCTGATAATGGCTTCATATACACCACCACTGATATCTACTACAGCACTGCCTAGCGGAATGCCATCCCGCTCGATTCGTTGATTCAAATAGTGCTCTAATGTATCTCGTAGCGTCATACCATTAGTGGAATTGGGATAGCTGTACAATGCCGTCAATGTGGTTGTGTTACCCAAATTGAACTGTACCTCGTATGTGGCTGCAGGCGCGGGTAACATGGCATAATCACGAAGCTTAGTCAGCGCAGAAGGCCCTACATAGTACGTGGCAGCTAAGTCGGCCATGGTGGTCGGTCGGTCGTTATAAATGGCATTCGCCGCCCTTGAGTCAAGTGTCACATCCACATCCAGTTCTTGCAGAGAAGCCACTGCCACAAATGCCATCACGGCGGTGGCTTCTTGGGCAGTAAAGGCGATACCTTCAAAGATACCACTTTCATGGGTTAGCGTCCCATCGCAGTTGAGTGCCCCTTTGGCTTCGCAAAAGCGCCGACTGAACTCACCTTCAAATTGTTCAGCCACTGCTTGGTCATAGATAATTAGTAGGTTTTCATCGTTATCAAATGCGCCAGCAGCTGATGCGTTTTGCGAACCAATGATAACGGTGTTATCGACAATCCAGTATTTGTGGTGAAATTTATCGTAACTGCTGGTCTCGGCAACATACGCTTCAGCCGGTGTAGTCCAAGGATTGTTGGGGTCACCAGTGACAGAGTCTACTTCGTAGTTACCATTGCCATCAGGTACCTGGGTATCAATAATGTCCAGGAACTCACTGTAGTAGCGATTAAAGAATGCACTATCCCCAACACCTTGGATATCAACACCTACACTGTGCCGGGCTTGCATTGTATCTGCCAACATCTGAGCACTGAATACAAACTGCGCGGTATGAATGCGTGTGCTTGCAGTCGCTAGATGATTGTCGATATTCTCCAGCGTAGAGCCTGCAATCAGAGAAGGAGATTGGGGTGAGAACTGCACATCCACGCGGATGTTATCATTATCGGTATACACCGTTTGCATTGCGTGGTCAGGTTTTCCTAGGCCAAACAGCGAATTAGTCTGTCCACCAGGACCATCACCCCACATGATGCCAAATTGTGTCGTATATATTGCCGCTAAATCCGATGAAACAATCGTTACAATACTATTTATGTTTCCATCGCCGTTATACCCACCCCCTCCGTCGGGGTCGCCATGCAGGCCGCTGTGGGTAAAGTTGGCAGAGCCGGTTAATACCTTAGCAGTATCCACCACAATAAACTTATTGTGCTGAATTCCACTGCCTGCACTACCGTCCTCTGTGTCATCAATTCATGGGACAGTATTGTTAGTCAATATGTCCAGTGCAGCTTGATTATCGATACCGGTATTATCATTTTCTGTTATAACGCGTACCGTTACACCACGTTGCTTTGCTGCAACAATCGCATTGGCGATACTTGTCATATCCAGGTCGTAAATTGCGATATCCATCGAGGTATTGGCACTGTCAATAAAGTCAATAATGACAGTTTCTAGGTCGCTGGTAACCGCCGGCACATTGCTCGGGTGATTAAAATACACCTCGATATCTGTCGCACTTACCCAGGCAGGAAAGAAAAGTAGAAAAATGAAAAACTTCAGGTTCATGGTGCACCTCCTGTAAGTCCTCAAATGTTATTGGTTGATCCCTTCTCCTTGTCGATTGCATCAAATAAAAACAAAGCGTTTAAATCAAGTATAGACCAGCAGAGTTTATGTGGTAATAAAATTAACTCCTGAAAATCTCATGCGGTCACCATGAAGATAAGCGAGTGGCGGTCGATTTTTACAGAAAAGTTCTCCATTCTTTTCTGCCCTCTATTTTTCTCGCGAGATACTGAAATCGAGGTTTTCATATGGGACAGTTACTTTCAAAAAGAGCCAAAGACCCGCATTGACAAGATGTCACTTGGTTTGCCATTGGTTCTAGCCCCAATGTATAAATTAACAAGAGGGTTAAAATGGCTATAAAACCTAGCTGTTCTTCTATAACCTGTATTGTGTAGTTAATTTAAAAAGCATTTGAGGAATAACCATGTCCATTCAATGTGAATCCAGTGCAAAGAAGGCCGCAAGCCAACCTATGAATATCTTTGAGCGCTATCTCTCCATTTGGGTCGGCTTGTGCATTGTTATTGGTGTAGTGTTAGGTAATTCTATTCCGGGTCTCTTTCGCGCTATTGGGAGAATGGAGGTCGCACAGGTCAATATTCCCGTAGGAATTTTGATCTGGATAATGATCATCCCAATGTTGGTGAAGGTGGATTTTGGGGCACTGCATCAAGTGCGCGCTCATATAAAAGGGATTGGTGTAACCCTATTTGTGAATTGGCTGGTCAAACCTTTCTCTATGGCGTTTCTTGCCTGGCTCTTTATTAGCCAGCTTTTTGCACCACTGCTACCACCTGAACAGTTGGAAAGCTACATCGCTGGATTGATTTTGTTAGCCGCCGCGCCTTGTACGGCAATGGTGTTTGTCTGGAGTCGTCTTTCCAATGGCGATCCGCTTTTCACGCTCACTCAGGTTGCGCTAAACGACACCATTATGATCTTTGCCTTTGCTCCTATTGTCGGATTGTTACTGGGGCTCTCCTCTATCATTGTGCCTTGGGACACATTACTCACCTCTGTTGCGCTCTATATTGTCATTCCGGTCATTATTGCTCAGCTTTGGCGCAAGCACTTGTTAAGCAAAGGAGAAGAAGCCTTTGAGCATGCCATGCAGCGAATTGCTCCCTGGTCGGTCATGGCATTGCTGCTCACACTGGTTTTGCTATTTGCCTTTCAAGGCAAGGCGATTATCGAGCAGCCGCTAATCATTGCGCTACTGGCAATTCCCATTTTGATCCAGGTCTTTTTTAATTCGGCACTAGCTTATTGGCTTAATCGCACTGTAGGAGAGAAGCACTCTGTCGCTGCTCCTTCAGCACTCATTGGCGCTTCGAATTTTTTTGAGCTAGCAGTCGCAGCGGCCATTAGTATGTTTGGGTTTGAGTCAGGTGCTGCTCTTGCGACAGTGGTTGGCGTACTTATTGAAGTGCCGGTCATGCTGCTGGTGGTGAGAGTGGTTAATGCTACCCAGCCTTGGTATGAGGCTCGGGGAGAGAATTCGATATAGCGAAATTATAAATGCCAATAATTATTTTTTTATCAATTGATGCAAAATTAGCCCAAAGGAGAGCCATAGGCGCTACTCATCAGGCCAATATTGATATTTGAGGATATTTGAAGATTAAGCTTCTGGGTGAGTCAGCTGACTGCTTAGACTGAGATATTCTTTCTCAAAGCGCTCCACCACTAATTGCGACAGTGTCACGCCTTTGGATTTTGCTACGCCCGCCAATACCGTGTGAGCCCAAAAATCAAGATCGATTGAGCGCTTCTTATCGCCGCAAACTGATAATGCACGCTGGCGCTTTCGGGCGGCCCGCAGTGTCCCCTTTAGCTTGCTAAAGGCAGAAGCCGTCAGATGCTTTTCGCAAAACTTAAGTAGCAGCACGCCATCAAAAGTATTGATGGCGGAGAAAGCCTTTTGTGCGGCCTCCAAGTCATTATGATTGCTAAACACACTCTCCCTGGAATCACAGCGCTTTATGCTGAGCTTCCGCTCAAGCCAACGATTAGCAACAAGAACATCAGATGAAGAGAAAGAGAATTTTTTAGGCATGGCACTCTTATGGGTGATTTTTATAGTACGAGGCTTATTTGTTACAACGTGACACTTAAGGCAAGGTTGTACTAGTCAGCTCGCTGCATTTGGCGGCGATAAGCCACCTCGCGAGCAAACTCTTTTTTGTCTACCGGCGTAAAAGCAATGGCTCCTTCTTGATGGAGAAGAGGCAGCTCTCTTGGCTGGGTCTTTTTCCAAGAGATAATGGACACCACCCTAGGCAGCTCCTGACTGCCGATCACATCCGTCTTCTTCAGTGTGATTCGCTTGGCGTCATCAGCATGGGGATCGCCAGGGGCCGCAATAGCATTACCGGCTAACAGCACACAACAGATGAGAGGGGGTAAATTTATCTTCATTGGACCACATTTATCACCGTGACAGTGTCACTATTATGCGCCATAGCGATTAAGGGGTGAAGCGGTAATTCACCCCTCACACTACAAAGCGAATTTTACTGTGGCACATCAACGGAAGGTGTGGAACTTCCGTTGCCGCAGAAGCCAAAGTCAGAGCTGCTCTGCCCTGGCTGCATCTCTCCAAGCCAGCTAGGCAGTTGAATCTCCATAATGCCATTGCTGCGGGTGAAGCTGCCATTCCAACTGGTGGTTACCACCACACTCTCCGCAAGATAGAGATTGATGAGTGGTGGAACAGCAGCGACAGCTGACTCGTTGGTCACCACGACACGCGTGCAGAAACCCGTTGACCACTGATCATAAATATCCAACGCCACGCTGAAGCTGGCGACAGGCTCTGGCGGCGGCGATACCGAGCCATTCCCGCCATCCGGTGGAGTCATGCCTGGCAATCCAGCACCTGCACCACAGTAGCCGAATTGGGTACGACTTTCTCCAGGTGGAATCACATCGATACTGGCTGACAATGTGACATCTGCTGTGCCGGCATTGTGTGCAATTTCACCATTCCAGATATTGGTGACAGTCACGGTTTCTGGCAGATAGAAGCTAAAACCCGTCGGCTGCGCCTGGATGTTGCCAGTATTGGTAATGGCAAACTCAGCGCAGTGACCACTTCCCCAGTCATTATAAACATTCACTGTCACCTCGAAAGTGGTGATGTTACCACCACCGCCTCCGGTATTACCTGGATCTGTAGGCAGGTCTGAAAGTCGAGTGCCAACAGGTGGCTCCACACCCCAGATAAGCTGCTCACCTTCTGGCAGACTGGTCTCGTACAGGGCAATCTTATCGGTTTTGACTGATGTATTAGCAATCAAGCCTTGATAAGAGGCATCATTACTCGGATCCCAGCCACGCTCAACCCAAGGCAGACGAATAATAAAGTGGATATTTTTCTGCTTCTTTTCATTACCCAGAGGTGTAATGTTGGTGCCGATAAACGAGCCTTCCACATAGAAAACATAAGCGGAATCCTGCCAGCGGCGTAACGTCACCCCTGCCCCTTCATCCCAATAAGTCTCCAATACCAAATCCGCTTCCGTAAAGCCAAGAGCATAAAGCTCAGACAGATCCACAAAGTAGCGAAATTTTAAGGTGTCTGAGTCGCGAGGAGGATAAGCACTTTCATTGATGACAGTAACCTGCACCTCACTGGCCAAGTCACTTGGCTGCTGAGTTTTCAGAGTCGCCTTGATATAGATCTCATCCAGTGGCTCGGAGGCAGGCGGAAAGCTTTGATCTGGCATATTACCATTTGCGCCATAAGCATCAACAAGACTGGCCAGCAGCCCGTTGAGCCCCGCATTCATATCGGTAGCCACCTCCGTAAGGGTGTAGGCGCTACGGCTATTGGTATAGCTATCATCCGAGGCGGGGCCGCCAGCCAAACCACCAAACAGGATGTGGCGAGGTAGCACTGGATTGTAAATGCTGTTAATTGTCGAACTGTGTGCGGCGCGATGGTGAGCCACTTGGGAGTAATTATCACCAAAGCCCACCATATAGCTCATCCCCAATGGGTTATCACCCAGTACGTAGTTTGTCTGTTCAGTGGCAAACTTTAGATAGTTCTCCTGCAGTGCCGGTGCAACGCCCTGCTCGACCAAATGCTTACGGTAAAGCATCGCCAGAAATGCCGTAGAGGTGTTGTAACGGGCAGATCCCCAAGGTGCTAGCCAAGCCATTCCACCAGGGGTACGGCTCACACCATTGTCACTCAACCAATGATTGAAGAAGTTCTGCGCATGCAGGTTATAGTCAAAATAGCCGTCGTGGCGCTCAGCAGAGGTGATCAGTGAGTCCTGACTATAACTTGGCATAGAATAGATTTTCGACATCAGCACGTAGACACCGTAGCGGACATCGTCCCATACCATGGTCCACCCTTTATGCCCCTGGCGGTCAGCGATACGGGTATAATCCGCTTCCGCATCCTGCAGATACTGGGCTTCGCCAGTAGCGATATAGAGCCAGGCAGCGGCAAATGGCAAATCATCTTTGGCGCCAGCACGTGAAGCATAGAAGCTCTGTGCATCCAGGATTGAGTCCGAGTAACGCCCCAGATGCTCGACCGAATCATCGCGGGTTGCCTGGGCAAAGTTATACAGCTCCTTGGCCCGCTGCAGTAGCACCTCAGCGTAAACTGGCTCATCGTTACGAAAAACCAGGGACATCGTTGTCATCGCAGCAGCCGTCTGTGCCGCCAAGTCTGGTCCTGGATTCTCCATATCGATTTTCCAGGCAGGGCGAACATGAGGCATGACCTCAGGCGCACCCCAGATAGAGTGATCCACATGCCCCTCCCCTACCTGGCCATACAATTCATTAGGCGAAACATGCGCGCGAATCAAATAATCAGCCACCCAGCGTAGATTATCTTTTGCGCGACCCAACTGACCCACAGCGCGTAGCGCATCCTCGAACTCAATCACACCCCAAGCAAGGTAGGTGGCGGAAAAAGCCATTGGCAAGCCAAACTTCACATGGTCACCCGCATCGTGCCAACCACCCGTTAGATCAATGCCAACATCCGCGCCATCATCCAGATCAGAGTCTCCGCGCCAAGGGATACGGTTTGCCAAATAGCCATTATGAAGGGGCTGGCCGGTGCGGGGATCGCTAAAGGGTAAATCACCGTCCGCCTTCGGTAATGGGCCAGAGCGCTGAGCCTCATAAAAATACCAGCCCATTTGAAGTGCTTCACCATAATTGAAGATAGGATCCAACGAAGGACCAAATCCATTGTATTGACCAGGCGTGGTAACCGTAATCGTTGGCATTGCAGGATCGCTACTGCCACCTTGGCCACCGTTTGAATCACCCACTGGCTGGTTAGGGTCAATTAAAGCGGCCTGGGTGAATGCTAGTGGACCATTCGCTGTGTAGCCAAAACTCACCTTGCCATTGGCGGGCACAGTCAAGGTCCAAGGTGCTGGGATAATGAGATAAATGGAATCCACGTAAATATCCACTGAAGCACTCCAGATATTCTGGATCTGAGCGGGCGTACCCAACACCAGCTGCCAACCTGAAATTGAAGCATTGCTACTGTTTTGTATTACAACCTCACCCTGATAGCCGCCAAGCCAAGCATTTACCACATTCAACGTGGCAGTCAGATTGGGATTATTGACAGCAGTAACGGTGTTCGCGCTGACTGAAAAAGTGACAAGAAGACAAAGAAAAGAAAAAGCGACTCTCCATCGTGCTTTTTTCTCTAGCATAACATTTCCCCCAAAATATAGAGTGCCGAAGTAGCCTTACACGACTGGCCGATGCGTGGATTGTCACTATATAGGATAAGGGTAATTAACATCAATAATATTGATGCAATCATTGAGTAATAAGGCTGCGGCACAACCTGATCTTATAAGACAGAAGATGCATCTATTGCAGTCAGGGTTAACTGCAATTTGGAGTAAAGGGACTCAAAATAAAAAGGGTGTATTGCAAATGCAATACACCCTCTACCTAGTCGACTAAAAATTTACAGACTTTCCAACGCTTGATTCAGGGTGGCGCTTGGACGCATCACTTGACTGGTCAGCGCAGGATTTGGCTGGTAGTAACCGCCAATCTCAACTGCTTTGCCTTGCACATCATTCAGCTCGGCAACAATTTTCGCTTCATTGCTAACCAGTGCCTCTGCCAGTGACTGGAATTTGGCTTGTAACTCTACATCATCGCTTTGTGCTGCCAGTGCTTCTGCCCAGTACATAGCCAGATAGAAATGGCTGCCACGATTGTCCAGCTCACCCACTTTACGGGAAGGCGATTTGTTGCTGTCCAGGAATCGGCCGGTGGCTTGATCCAGAGTATTGGCCAGTACTTGTGCCTTTTTGTTCTCAAAGGTGTTTGCCAAATGCTCAAAAGAGGCTGCCAGCGCCAGGAATTCACCCAGCGAGTCCCAGCGCAGGTGGTTTTCATTTAGCAGCTGTTGAACGTGCTTGGGCGCCGAACCGCCAGCACCGGTTTCAAACAGGCCGCCGCCGCTCATCAATGGCACGATGGAGAGCATTTTAGCAGAGGTACCCAGCTCCAGAATTGGGAACAGGTCAGTGAGGTAATCACGCAGCACATTACCAGTGACAGAGATCACGTCTTTACCTGCTTTGATCTGCTCCAGTGTGAAGCGAGTGGCATCTTGTGGCGACAGAATACGGATGTCCAGACCACTTGTGTCATGATCTTTCAGGTAGGTAGTTACCTTTTTGATCAGCTCAGCATCGTGAGCACGGCTCTCATCCAGCCAAAAGATGGCAGGCATGCCGCTCAAACGAGAGCGATTAACCGCCAGCTTTACCCAGTCTTGAATTGGTGCATCCTTCACTTGGCACATACGGAAGATATCCCCCTCTTCCACCGCCTGCCCCATCAACACATTGCCGCTGCCATCCACAACACGAATGGTGCCATTGCCAGCTGCCTGGAATGTTTTGTCATGAGAGCCGTACTCTTCGGCTTTTTGCGCCATCAGACCAACATTGGGTACAGTGCCCATGGTAGTGGGATCAAATGCACCATGCTCTTTACAGAAGTTAATGGTCTCGTCGTAGATGGTGGCGTAGCAGCGGTCCGGAATCACCGCCATGGTGTCTTGCTGCTTACCCTCTTTGTTCCACATCTGGCCCGATGTGCGGATCATGGCAGGCATAGAGGCATCTACGATAACATCGCTTGGCACATGCAGGTTGGTAATGCCCTTGTCGGAATCCACCATGGCGATATCCGCTTTACTTGCCATGACAGCCGCCAGGTCTGCTTCAATCTCAGCCTGCTTGTCGGCTGGTAGGGTTTGGATTTTGCTATAGACGTCACCCAGACCATTATTAGGATTTACACCCAACTCCGCGAAGATGTCTGCGTGCTTATCAAACACCTCTTGGAAAAATACAGAGACTGCAGCACCGAAGATAATTGGATCAGAGACCTTCATCATGGTTGCCTTCAGATGAAGGGAGAAGAGAACACCCTCTGCCTTAGCTTCAGCAATGGCTTGTGCCAGGAAGCTACGCAGTGCTTTTTGATTCATGACTGAACAGTCGATCACTTCGCCCGCGAGCAGTGGTGCGGCGGCTTTCAGCTCGTTTACGCTGCCATCTTCAGCAACAAATTCAATCTTGAAACTGCCAGCATCGCTGACCGTCACGGATTTTTCGGAACCGTAGAAATCACCATCTGTCATGTGGGCCACATGGGATTTTGACGTTTTTGACCAAGCGCCCATGGAGTGAGGATTCTTCTTGGCGTAGTTCTTTACCGAGGCTGGTGCGCGGCGATCTGAGTTACCTTCACGAAGCACTGGATTTACCGCGCTGCCCAATACCTTAGCGTAAGTGGCTTTGATCTTTTGCTCTTCTTCCGTTTTGGGCTCTGCAGGGTAGTCAGGCACCGCATAGCCGTGCGCCTGAAGTTCTTTAATGGCAGCAGCAAGCTGTGGGATAGAGGCACTAATATTAGGCAACTTAATGATATTGGCTTCTGGCGTTGTGGCCAGCTGGCCTAACTCGCTCAGTGCATCACCGATGCGCTGCTCTTCAGTCAGATATTCAGGGAAATTGGCGATAATCCGGCCAGACAAAGAGATGTCACGGGTTTCGATGGTTACATCCGCCGCGCTGGCGAAGGTTTTAACGATAGGTAGGAATGAATAGGTGGCCAGAGCTGGCGCTTCGTCTGTTAGTGTGTAGATTATCTTTGCTTTATCTGTCATTGAGATTCCCTAAAGCCGGTTAAAAATTGGTGGTGCATTTTAACGCAGATTTAAGAGAAGATCTAAAAAGATCGGAGAGGGATGCGTTGTAAGGGACTGTTTTCAGCTGCTTTGACTAAGGTTAATCAGCACTGCCAAATGCCAATGGCGGATTTTTGACCCCTACATCGTCATACCGGGCTTGATCCGGCATCCAGGAAAGCACCTGGGCCCTGAAGCAAGTTCAGGGTGACGGGTTGTGATCAGTGTGGCATCCCTTAAAACAGGCATAAAAAAGCCCGCCGCGGTTTCCCGGGCGGGCTCTCCAGGCCTGGATATCCAGGGCCTCACCAGAACAGCCAACTCCCACGACTTTATTTAAGCAGGAGCTCGCTCTGCAAGTGAATTAAGCTGCAACAATAGGAATTACCTTATCCGCCACCTTCCTGTACTCTTCAATCTCGTGGAAGTTGAGGTAGCGGTAGGTATCTTCCGCCATGGTTGCGACGGCCTTCACGGATTCCTGGTACTCAGCAACGCTTGGGATCTTGCCCAGCTGCGCGCAAACGGCTGCCAGTTCAGCAGAGCCCAGATAGACCATTGCATCTTTACCCAGACGATTTGGGAAGTTACGGGTTGAGGTAGACATTACCACTGCGCCGTCTGCAACACGGGCCTGATTACCCATGCAGAGTGAACAGCCAGGCATTTCGGTACGGGCACCCGCTTTACCGAAGATGCTGTAATAGCCCTCTTCTGTCAGTTGATGCTCATCCATCTTGGTAGGCGGCGCAATCCACATGCGGGTTGGCACAGCGCCACCAAAGGCATCCAGCACCTTACCAGCTGCACGGAAGTGACCGATGTTGGTCATACAAGAACCGATGAACACCTCATCGATCTTCTCACCTGCCACTTCTGAGAGCAGCTTCACATCATCAGGGTCATTAGGACAGGCAACGATAGGCTCTTTGATCTCATTCAGATCGATCTCGATTACCGCTGCGTATTCTGCATCGGCATCAGCCTCCAACAGCTCTGGGTTTTCCAGCCACTTCTCCATCGCTTCAATACGACGGCTCAGGGTGCGCTTGTCTTCGTAGCCGTTAGCGATCATCCACTTCAACAGGGTGATGTTGGAGTTGATGTACTCAATGATTGGCGCCTTATCCAACTTAACAGTACAGCCGCCCGCAGAGCGCTCAGCAGAAGCATCAGACAACTCAAATGCCTGCTCCACCTTCAGGTGTTCCAGACCTTCGATCTCCAGCACGCGGCCTGAGAAGATATTCTTCTTACCCGCTTTCTCAACGGTCAATAGACCTTGCTGGATTGCCGCGTAAGGAATGGCATTCACCAGATCACGCAAAGTAATACCGGGCTGCATATCCCCTTTGAAGCGCACCAATACCGATTCAGGCATATCCAGCGGCATAACCCCCAGTGCTGCGCCAAAGGCAACCAGACCAGAACCTGCAGGGAAAGAGATTCCCAATGGGAAACGGGTATGGGAGTCACCGCCAGTACCAACTGTATCAGGCAACAGCATGCGATTCAGCCAGGAGTGGATAACACCATCACCAGGACGCAGCGCTACACCGCCACGGTTATTAAAGAATTCAGGCAGAGTGTGCTGCAGCTTGATATCAACGGGCTTAGGATAAGCCGCAGTATGGCAGAAAGACTGCATTACCAGATCTGCAGAGAAACCCAGACAGGCCAGCTCTTTCAGCTCATCACGGGTCATAGCGCCGGTGGTGTCCTGAGAACCTACAGTAGTCATACGAGGCTCACAATAGGTGCCAGGACGAATACCTGTTACACCACAAGCTTTACCCACCATTTTCTGAGCCAGGGTGTAACCTTTGCCTGTATCAGCAGGCGCTACAGGGCGCTTGAAAATAGTAGAGGGCGTCAGACTCAGTGCTTCGCGGGTTTTATCGGTCAGAGAGCGACCGATGATCAGTGGAATACGGCCGCCAGCGCGCACTTCGTCAGTAATCGTGGATGGCTTCAGATCAAACTCGCACAGGGTCTCACCGGCTTCGTTAACAATCTTGCCTTCATAGGGCTTGATGGTGATTACCTCACCCATCTCGAGCTTAGCCACATCACACTCAATAGGCAGCGCACCGGAATCTTCAGCAGTATTGAAGAAGATAGGGGCGATTTTTCCACCCAAAATCACACCGCCCTGGCGCTTATTGGGAACAAATGGAATATCGTGCCCCATGTGCCACAGCACAGAGTTGATGGCTGATTTACGTGAAGAGCCGGTACCGACCACATCGCCAACATAGGCCAGCGGGAAGCCCTTCTCTTTCAACTCGGCGATCTTCTCCATCGCATTTGGCATCTTCGCCACCAGCATCGCTTTGGCGTGCAGTGGGATGTCAGGGCGGCTCCATGCTTCAGAAGCCGGAGAAAGATCGTCAGTATTGGTCTCACCGTCAACCTTGAATACGGTCACTTTGATCTCAGCAGCCATTTCTGGCTTGTTGGTAAACCATTCAGCATTAGCCCAAGAATCAGCTACCTGCTTGGCAAAGTCATTACCCGCTTTGGCCTTCTCCAGCACATCATGGTAGGCATCAAACATCAGCAGGGTTTTGGAAAGTGCAGTCACTGCAATCGGTGCGATAGCAGCATTATCCAGCGCAGCGATTAGTGGCTCGATATTGTAGCCACCCAACATGGTGCCCAGCAGTTCAGTGGCTTTGGCGGCATCAATTAGTGGAGAGCTGGCCTCACCTTTGGCGATAGCAGCGAGAAATGCGGCCTTAACGTAGGCGGCATCATCAACACCTGCCGGCACGCGCTCAACCAGCAGGTTCATAAGGAATTCTTCTTGTCCGGCAGGTGGGTTCTTTACCAGCTCTACCAGTGCGGCGGTTTGTTCGGCATCCAGGGGCAGTGGCGGCAGGCCTTCTGCTTCACGTTCGGCAACGTGTTGGTTATATGCTTCGATCATTCATTCACCTTAAATATGTATATGTTTGAATTCTTGGCTGGCGCGTATTCTACACCATATGATAAAAAATCTCTTCACCGCTGTTTGGTGATAATGTAACCCCTTAATCTTTCAGGAAGAGTTTGTGGACCCAATTATCTCTATTGAAGGCATCAACAAGACCTACGAATCAGGCCATCAGGCGTTGACTGACATCAATCTGGACATCCGTCGTGGTGAGCTCTTTGCCCTACTGGGCCCAAATGGTGCGGGAAAGACTACCCTTATCGGCATTATCTGTGGACTGGTCAATGCAAACAGCGGCAAAGTCAGCGTAGATGGCCATGATGTGGTTAGTGATTACCGGGCGAGTCGCTCCTTAATCGGACTTGTCCCTCAGGAACTCTCCCTCGCCTCCTTTGAAACCGTCATCAATGCCGTGAGATTCAGCCGTGGCCTGTACGGCAAACCGCCTAATGATGTTCTCATCGAGCAACTACTGAAAGATCTCTCCCTCTGGGAGAAGCGCGATACCATGATCATGGCTCTCTCCGGAGGTATGAAACGCCGCCTGCTGATTGCCAAAGCCCTGTGTCATGAGCCCAATGTACTGTTTCTGGATGAGCCTACCGCGGGGGTAGATGTGGAACTACGTCACGACATGTGGCAGATGATCCACCGCCTGCGGGAGCGAGGCGTGACCATTATTCTCACCACCCACTATATTGAAGAAGCAGAAGAGATGGCTGATCGCATCGGCATCATCAACAAAGGAAAGATTGTCATGGTGGAAGAGAAATCCATGATGATGGAGAGGCTGGGCACTAAACAGCTCACCTTCACACTACAACAACCCTTGAGTGAGCTACCACCACACTTACTGGAACACCCCATAGAACTCTCCGAAGATGGCAGTCTACTGATTTACACCTACGACACACAAAAGGCAGACAGCGGCATCCGCGATCTGTTGCGCCAGCTGGATGACCACAACATCGACTACAAAGATCTACACAGCCACCAAAGCTCCCTTGAGGAGATCTTCGTGAATTTGGTGAGGGAGAAACCATGAATTACTACGCCATTCGCGCCATCTACCTGTTTGAGATGAACCGCACCTTTCGCACCTTAATGGAAAGCGTTGCCTCGCCAGTGCTCTCCACCTCTCTTTACTTTATCGTCTTTGGTGCCGCCATCGGCTCTCGTATGGGCGAGATTGACGGCATCAGCTATGGCGCTTTTATTATCCCGGGCCTAGTAATGCTCTCGCTTCTCAGCATGAGCATCTCTAATGCCTCATTTGGCATCTACTTCCCCAAATTCACCGGCGCCATCTATGAAGTACTCTCAGCGCCCGCCTCCCCTGTAGAGATTGTCACCGGCTACGTAGGTGCAGCGGCGACAAAATCAGTACTGATCGGCCTGCTGATGCTGCTGACTGCACGACTATTTGTGGATTATGAAGTTGCTCACCCCATTGCGATGCTCACCTTCCTTATCCTCACCTCAATTACCTTTAGCCTGATGGGGTTCATCATCGGACTGTGGGCGGATGATTTTCAAAAACTGCAAATCATCCCCCTGATGATTATCACACCCCTGACCTTTTTGGGTGGTGCTTTCTACTCCATTGAGATGCTGCCCGAACCATGGCAAAGCCTCAGCTTGTTCAACCCAGTGGTTTACCTTATCAGTGGTTTTCGCTGGAGCTTTTATGGCATCGCTGATGTGAATGTTTGGGTCAGCCTGGGAATGGTTAGCCTATTTCTCCTGCTTTGCCTGATGGTGGTAACATGGATATTCAAAACGGGCTATCGCTTAAAATCATAAGGCTGGATTTATAATGAACGACGAAATGCAACAAGAGCAAAATACCCAAACGGCAGGCACCTTCATCATCGCCACCGCCCTATTCACCTTGGCTTATATTTATGTACAGGTCTTATGGCTGGTATTTCTGGCATTTGGTGTCATCGGCTGGATCAGCCTATTGAAAGAGAATGTCGAGGATGAACATAAGCTGCGCTACCGCATATTTCTCGCTGCAATGGCAGCCTCATCACTCATTGGCATTGCCTGGGGATATATTTAAACTGTACTCTTAATTTATCACCCATGCCGCTATACCATGGAGATAACCAACTTCCCTCGCACACGCCCTTCCGCGTAATATTCCATGGCCTCGCGCACAGCACTTAATGGATAGCAACGATCAATCATCGGCACGATCTTTTCATCTGCCAACAATTCGCTAAGATCTGACAATCCTTTATTCGCTTTATGCCACAACAGCCCCATCTGAGGGCCACCAAATAGCCTAGAGCGCAAACTTTGCCACATCACACGCCAGATAAGGGCATCCTCGCCCCCCACCGCAACGTAACGCCCCGAGGGTTTAAGTGCTCGCTGGTAATCAGCAATAGAGTGATGCCCTTGCACATCGAGAATAAGATCATACCGCTCACCATTTTGAGTGAAATCCTGCTGGGTATAATCAACCACATACACGGCACCCAATTGACGCACCAGATCAACTTTGCCGCCACTGCAAACTGCAGTCACCTCAGCCCCCCCACAGCTTAGCCAACTGAACCGCAAAGGTACCAACACCCCCAGAGGCACCATTGACCAACACTTTCTCACCTTGCTGTAAACGGCCTTTATCTCTCAGCCCCTGTAGTGCTAGCAGACCTGCCTGCGGCACCGCTGCGGCTTGCTCAAAAGTGAGATTAGATGGTTTGGGAGACAAGGCAGATTGGTCTGCGGTCACGTACTCGGCAAGACCACCCCAATGACAACTGGAAAGATCACCATAGACTTCATCGCCCACCTTGAATCGACTGACAGCACTACCGATAGCCTCTACTTTACCGGCCACATCAGCACCAAGAATGTCATATTTTGAGGTAAGGCGGTGCTCAAGCCGATTAATCCACGGCTTACCGGCAATAATCTCCCAGTCCCAGGAATTAATAGAAGCAGCATGAATATGAATGAGGATTTCGTTATCCTTAGGGATGGGCGCATCAATCTCAACAATATTGATTTGATCAATCGCGCCATAAGCTCCCCAGCTCATTGCTCGCATATTCCCTCCTTGTGCCCTATTGCGTCCGAAGCATTCAATAGACTAACGCACTAGACATGAATGACCAGACATTGCTGCCCAAACCATTAGACCGGTGCCACATCAAAAACAACCATCGCCTCTCTTCACTATCCTTTACCTCTTCTTCAGAGGCTTCCTAAAAGCCATGTACCACACGAATGATTTTCCCTTTACTCATTGATCAAACAAAAGCCATTACCAAAGGGATCAGCACAATAAGCAATTGCTCCCCAATCACCACTTTCACCACCTTCATGTGATCCCCCCATCTCAATGACTTTTTCAACGATCACATCTACATCTTTAGTCAGGAAATCCAAATGCACCGGCGTCCAATGACGCTTATAATCACGCACAGCATCATTCGATGGAATAGGTTCCGATCCAGGTGCTTTCTCTTGTAGATATATGTCACAATTCTCCGTGGAAATCACTGACATGCCCGAGCCTTGGTCTCTCACTTTCTGACATCCAAGCGCTTCAATATAAAAGCTCTCGGCCTTCTTCAGGTCAGACACATCAATGCTTACAGAAATTTTTATCATAATATTCCCTATTTTTTTTATTTTTAAAAAACTTGCCCC
Organism: Thiohalomonadales bacterium; assembly: GCA_050295955.1. Lineage (GTDB taxonomy): Bacteria > Pseudomonadota > Gammaproteobacteria > RBG-16-57-12 > RBG-16-57-12 > JAFLJP01. The sequence continues at coordinate 29,825 of JBNKQQ010000035.1, read as the reverse complement.
AAAACACACTTAATAAGGATTTCATGTCAAATCCCACACGACAATCATACACACATCGGGGAATAGGCAAGATAATTTGACAGCATTATTTTTTAAAATCTCGCTATATAGAGATATTAAAAAGTCCAATCGCCATTCTACGGAGGGGTAACACACGCTTCAAGCATATACGCTGCACCACGGCAATTGGCGGGCGTCCAAGCACCACTTACAGCAAAGCTGACAACTGGCGCCAGTGCATTATAATAATACGGCGGGAAGTTCTTTGGCGGTCTTGCTTGTACGCCTACAGGACCACCCCATGCAGGGCCATATACAAACGTAGTACATCCAGGCTGCCCAGCCTCTTCCCCTACATCATTAACATTATGCAGCAATGCTTTATTCATATATCCATGAGGCACAGCCACATGACACCAATTGCACTTTAACTCACCGATGCGCATCGCATGTGAAATGTGCATATTGGTATTGCAATAATCCATAGGGCCTGTTCCTGAGGTGCCACACGGAACAGCAGGTGGACCACTGAAACCGCTACGATTAGGTGTCACCGTGGGGTTAGCATTCGCATATTGGTTATAGTCATGGCACTTAAAGCAAATGCCAGTATATTCTTCACCTGTTCCCGTTCCGTCTACCCAATCACCTTTTAAAATAAAGGGGTTGGTAGAACCGTGAGGGCCCCATGAATTCCCATCCTCACCACCATTTGGCTCTACGGTTGCAGGGCCTGTATTGCTACCATGACAATCTGAGCAATACATGGTTTGAGAGCCCACTGCACTATTCCATGGTGGCAAGAAGTTATCTGCATTCATATTACCGCGAGAAACCACATCTCGCCCCGTTGGCTGCATAACAGGATGCCAGCTACGATGATTATTCGCATTCAAGTCAGTATTACATGTAGTGATAGGCCCACCACCTGCGCCCCCCTCATTACCTAATGCCTGTCCTTCACCTTCATGACCTGCAGGTGCCGCAAATTCTCTAGCCTGATTAGTGTAGTTTGTAATACCGTTGACACCGTTAGAGGTTGAGCCACCCAGCACACCAACAGGTGGTGTACTGGTTAAAGCGCTGTCATCAAACGCATAGTTAGAATGACACTTAAAGCACACTTGATATTCACGAGTCACATAAGTATCTGATACATCCATCGCACCATTCTGTGGTGGAACGCCCCGCTTAACGGTATAGCTAATATTTGAATCAAGAAAACTACTGCTTGTGTAGTTAGGCTCTACGCCCCAGGAGCCCCGCAGTACTCCAGAAATAATGTTGCTATGAACTGCAGCATTATGCTCATGGGTCCCTGCCGCGTCGGGGATTGATGGGTTCCCATTGGCAAGGCGATTTTTTATGACTCGATGAGGGTTATGGCAATCTGTACACTCAACATGTCGATTAGTATAGTTAGCGATTCCCTGATTATCCCCATTCGATCCACTATTAATCCCCCGCCCTAACAACGTAACAGATTCGACAAAATCTTTGCCTAGCTCGGTAGCAACATCGGGATTTGCAGTACCGATATCATGGACTTCAACCACATCACTTTGGTCCACATTGCTGATGGGCATTCGATAAGTCAGTGAAAAGTCTGTGCGAATATCCGGCACTTGCGGACTCGGCGCATTCAATACGTTATATTCGTAACTATCTGCACTATGGCACTGATAACACGTCTCTTCTATTGCTGAATTATCACCACCAGACTTCAGCACTTCACCCAGCCCCGGCGTACCGTCCACCCCTTCTCGTAAAAGACGTCGTGAGCCTGCCACGGAATGTGTGTCATGACAGTTAAGGCAGGATGCTTGCCAAACCTTAATTCCATTAGGAAAGTCACGTGCAGCTGCAGCAATATTATTATAAGACTCATCTGCAACAGCTTCATTAGCATGCGCAGAATCAATCCACCCCTCTTTGTTGTGACAAGCAAGACAGATAATGTCACTGCTTTCGTTGAAATTAACCAAGTTAGGATTCCCCCCTTGAGGGGCTGGGTCACTATTTTGCTGAAACCGATTCAACCGTAAAAACTTAATATCGGCATTACTGTCATCACGGATATGGGGGTCGTGGCAGCTCACACACTCTATTTTTGGTATGTTACCGTCCAATGGGTCAGGAATTAATGGAATAAGAGGCTTAACACCAGGAGTACGCACATCAATGTGGGGCGAACTTGCAGGATAGCTCAAATCACCGTCAGCACTGGCTAAGTCGGCATCATAAGCAATTGATATTGGATGGTCATTCGTCAGATCAACACCTAAATTTCGCGTAGCACCGCTGTTTTTACCAAGGGATCCATCTGGCATGGTGCCATCTAAATTTGTACCACTCATGGAAATTGTTTGGCTAAAGCGACCACTAAGGACATTGACAGCCCCCACCGCAATGGTTCCATCATGACACGAAAGACAAAGCTTAGACGATATACCCGGCGCTACAGGCGTGCCACCCGCCAGCGCAGTTGCATCCATTGATGATGAGTCGTACATTTCATAAGTTGAACTCGATAGCTGTCGATTCCACAGAGGAGATCCCAGTTCCGGAGTTGCAGCATGCGGCGTATGACAGAAGACACAAATTCGTAGTTCTGTTGACGCCTTTACCGCACGAGGGTCTGAACCAGCCCCTCCCCAGTCTTTGGATAAATTGTGCTTCGTATTGGCAACATCTGAAATACGCGCAGAATAAACTGGATTAGCGATCACCCCGCCAATTAAGCTAATTAACAACCATAATCCGTAACGATGAGCAAAGGTCATAATCAACACACCACGCAGCGCATGCCATTAAATTGATTAAAGTCAACCATATACAACAGGAAATTGCCTTATAACCATGCACTAATAATGGTGACGCTATCGATTATATCCCTACATTTATCGGTTAAATAAGCATTTTCTAAAGAAGTAAAAAGAAGGTGGTGCGAGTATATCCATCACCTAAAGAGGACTACACTATATCAAGGCATAATCCATTGATATTGGACAACTCAATTTTAGCCATCTAGTGTGACTAGGCCGAATGGGTATCTTTTTGTCACGCAAGCGCCGTGCCTCTCACGACTGCCACTAAGAATGGTTTTAATAAACCTCGTTAACTCGCTGGCTGGCACAATAGTGATTCCTTCTTTTTAGCAAAAACAAGATAATCCCTAGGCATTGCACTTAAGTTTTCTTTATGCTGAATATCGAAACCACTCTTCAGTAGAGCATCTTCAAACGACTCAAAGGTAAGTATGTTTAACCTTGGAATTAATCCCATCCTCCCTAGGCAATACATCAGCTTATTTAAAAAGGTTTTATTTTCACCCATACAAGGAGTTTCAGTTATAAGATATCCATTAGGTTTGAGCAAGCTATTCAGCCTAGCCAGCACCATATCAATATCATCAATAAAATGCAGAACATTCATTGCTAATACCACATCATACGAACCAGCATCAAAAGCGGAGTCAAATATGGATAATTTATTTAGCCTAACATTTTTAATATTTCTGTCTTCGATTCGCTGGTGAGCAATTTCTAGCATCTTAGATGAGATATCAACTCCATGAATCTCCCTGACATAGCCAGACAACGCAATACTCACCGAGCCCGTCCCACACCCATAGTCAAAGAGCACACCCTCAGGGTGTAATAGATCTTTTATTTTATTAAGCTTATTCTGATATGCCACCTCATCTGATATAGGCGTTTTCGCATACATATTAGAGATTCTGTCCCAGAATTTTTCTGACCTATCCATATAGATACCACACCCTCTTAATCAAAATTAGTTGATTATTAATTGTTAATCTCTTTACGCTGCTGTTCGTATTCATCGTAGGTTTTAGCTGCTCTCTCCATACACTCATCATACTGCGATGCAGGGAGCCTTGAGCATTCCATTCGATTATTGTGCTGTATATTTTCATATACAGCCCGGCCACTGCATCCAGCAATAAAAACAACAACCATCAATATTAGTGTATTTCTCACTTTTGCATCCCAGATATCCATCTATCTTCTGAATTCACTTGCCAAGATACCCATTAGTATATCGTCATACCAGACACCGTTAAGCAAGGCACTCTCCCTTTGTGTTCCTTCAATAATAAAACCACATTTTTCATAACATCGTATTGCTCTATGATTGTATGCAAGCACCCTAAGCCAAACTCTATGTAAAGAGAGCGTGTTAAATGCATGATCCAATACTAGGCGTGTAGACTCCTCACCGTACCCTCTCCCCCAGTTTTCACTTTCAAAAATAGCAATAGCATACACAGCTTGCTTATCTTTCTCATTGAGCGAGTGGATTAGAGCAATGCCAATGCATGAGTCATTCACTTCTATTGCCCAATGAAATTGGCTCTGCTTTACACTTTCAAATTGATCATCAGTTAAGGGAGGCTCTACTGTCTCCTCCTCACCGACTAACCTAAGAAATTCAGGATCACGCTTTGACTCCGCCATAAGAGCTCTATCTCTATCCTCAATGGCTCTTAACATCACTAACTTCCCAATTAGTAAAGGTGCTTTCATTTGAAGTCTTTATCCTGTGTGATATTTAATAAATTTTTTAACTCTGAAAGAGACTGTATATGGTGAAAAGATTTTTCATCAGCTCTATCTTTTAACTTCACCAATAATTCATCTGTCCAAAACCTCGGTGATAACCGTAGATATTTCCAACCAGCAACAGTACCTTGGATAATTGAGCTACCTTCTGGCCACCCTTCCGGGCTAACGAATGGACTCTTTATCAGCCTTTTAGTCACAAACCAATAGTGTTGCCAATAGGGCAAATCGATATATATCAGCGTATCGGCAGCATCAATACGCTGCCAAAATGAATCGATCGTTCCGAGACCATCGATAATCCATGCCTCTTTATTTAAAAGTTCCAGATGAGACTGTGCATATTCTGCCGCAGAAATCTTTTCTCCATTAGCTTTATACTCAATAAGGTCAAGGGGGTATAGCTCAACGCCAATAATATTCGCCAAGTGCCTGCTAAATGTGGATTTACCACCTCCAGGCTTTCCAAACACCGCTACCCTTTTCAAATTTACCTTCCTTAATTTAGGGCTATTAAGTCATGGCTTTCGATCGATGCAATTCGCACCACTGACCACACCCTACATTCAAACCCAAATTTCACCACCATTTTTCATTTCTAATAATTTTGTTAGAACTTCTTCAGCATGCTCATAGTCACGACAAGGGATCATAATTTTCCCTTTACCTTTTTTCCGATTCCATATCAATGGCAAGCCTGATTTTGATTCGATTATTTCAAATTCACCAGCTGATTTAGGTATTTGATACTTTGGCATATTTCGGACTATTTCTAATGAATAGAATATCTGGTTATGTTGCAATCACAGGAGAAAGGCTTCATCTCAATCGATGCGGTTCGTACTGCTCCCCACATCCTACGCGCTGCATTTAGGCGTTACCGATATACGCCCAATGCCAAGGCTCATATAAAATTCCAGCCAGATTGTTTCGAGGATAAGATAGGCTATATGAGTACATTCTGGCATTTTCGAGCAACCAGCTAAATGCCTTGGTCTGATCAAATTCCTCAGACAGCGGCTCACATCCAATGGACGTCAAATCAAGAGCCTTCCCCGTATGATGCTCACTGTAACCTGGCGCAGCACAAACTAACAATATTTCGGTAACGCTATCGCCCATATCAATCTTTCTCTGAATTATTTCCTTTTGCTTATCTACAGACCTAAATGCCGAGACAATACTCAATGTAACCCCATCCTTTTCAGCACACGACTTCATTAGCGCCCATGCTCTTGCTGCAGACGGCTCAAGTCGCTGCACTCTACCGTATATGTCATTACCAATTTCGGTAAGATTAGCTTCCTCCTTTTGCAGGGAAAGAGCATGATCATGTTCATAACTCACCGGAATGCCTAGGTCTTGATGAATGTCCAATATTCGCTTTCTGTATGATTGCATAATTATTAACTCGGAAAATTTACTGCCCCGCTACCCATCGCCCTACCTCCAACACAAACCGAATCACTCCAGCCACCACCAATGCAGTACAGACAGATAGCATGACGGAGAACAGCGCCTCTTTTTTACCGATAGTTTTGATCATTACGGCAAAGGTAGAGATACACGGCACGTAGAAGGTCAGGAATAGTAGGAAGGTGGTGAGTTGTAGCCAGTCCAGGTATTGGTTGACGTCGAATGTGCCCAGGGCTTGGTAGATCATCAGCAGGGATAGCTCTTTGCGCAGCACGCCGAAGAGGATTGGCACACCCAGCACGATGGGCAGACCTAACCACCAACTGGTAATAGGGGTAAACAAAGTGTTGATAATGTCATCCGCACCCCAGTGGCCCAGTAGCGCCAGGACGATACTTCCGCCCACCAATAGCGGGGTGACAATGGTGAGTACATCCTTGGTACGGTCCCATGAGGTAGCCAGTACCGCTTTGGGTTTGGGGATTGTGTATGGCGGAATCTCTTGCACTTGACCGGGTCCACTACGGGGATAGCGCCGTGTTAGCAGGTGGCTCATCACCGCAATAACCACCAGAGAGAGCATGAAGATACAAAAGACACCAAATCCCCCCAGATATTTACCCGCCAGGGCGAGGATAACGGCAGAGCGAGCTGAGCAAGGCACGAAAGTGATTAACAGTGAGGCAATCACCCTCTCCCGTCCACTGGAAACATGGGATGCAGCGGCAATAGCGGGGACATTACACCCCAGCCCAAGAAGGAATGAGAGTGCTACACCACCGTGGAGTCCCAGACGATGAAAGCCTCGATCCAATACGAAAGCGATACGGTGCATAATGCCGCTCTCTTCCAGCGCCACCAGTAGCATCACCAGCGGTAACATGTAAGGTATAACGATACCAATCAGGCCGATGACGCCATCCACTACCGCATGACCGATGACTCCCAGCGTAGTGGTGGGCTGCCACTCCCCGGCCCACTCCGCTAGGCGGGCGGCTGTCATGCTATCCAGCCAGCCGCTTACTTCAAAAACGATGAACAGCACCAGAGCGAAGACCGCAAGACTACCGATCAGGCCGGTTTGGGGGTGTAGGAACAGACTATCCAGCCTTTGATGCCAGCTGCGTGGTGCTCGCCCCTGTCGTGTAACGAACTCGGCCAACAGCGCTGCCTGATGATGCCGATCCGCATGGAGTTCTTCATCCAAGGGACGAGGCAAGCTCACTTCGGCCATGTTACGCAGCTGCAATAAATCTGGCACTCTTAGGGGAAAGTGCTGCCGTAGCTCATCAAAAATATAGAGGTTCCCTTCAGCAAACTGGGTTAGTAGAAAGGTATGGGGGACTTGGAACGCTTGGTGCAAATCATCATTATTGAAGGCCTTGGCAAGAGGTTGAAGCGCACTATTAATATGGGGACTAAGGGGCTGAGGCACTTGGCAGAGCTTCTGGCGCACACTGCTGACAGCAGCGCGAAACAGATCACTTAAACCATGGCCCATGCGGGCGTTGGTGGCAACTACAGGAATGCCAAGTCGGTCGCTTAATGCCTCCGCATCAATATGGAAACCCCGTTTTTCGGCCTCATCCACCATATTGAGTCCCACCACCATTGGCCGTCCCAGCTGACTCAGTTCGAAGGTGAGCTCCAGGTGGCGCTCTAGGTTGCTGGCATCCACCATCTGAATAATCACATCCGGTGGTGAGAACGGTGCTGGCGGCTCATCAGCATCATGCCAGGAGACGGGGGGGCGCTCATCCCCCCACAATAAAAATTTCAGCGCCTCCAGCTCATATTCATTGGAATTGTGTAGTGAGTACAGCGATGGCAGCATCACCAAACACGCCTCATCCAACTCAGATTGAACGAAGCATTGGCGGTAGGCTTTACTGGTCCCCTTTAACTCGCCGGTTTGGGGTGTGGTACTGGAGACCGCATCGAATAGCGTCTGCTTACCACTGCCTACCATGCCAACCAGAGCGATATTAAGGCGTCTCTCTCCGCGATAAGGGGGGGATTGAAAACGGATAATGGACTCTTTGGTTTGACTCATGGGAACTCATTCTTAATAAAACCGCACGTTTAGCCTGACTATAGCACCTGAAGCCCTAACCACTCTATAGGACTTTCTTCTCATTACCATTTGGGATATATATTGCGCTTATTAAAACAATCATCGGGATTAATATGGACCTCACCCCAGCCCCCACCAATCTGAAAGCCAATACCATTGATGGCGTGATCAACTCATTGGACTGTATTGTGGCGTGGTCCATTCATAACCAGCAGCGTACCGGTTACTTTGCTGCCCTCTATCGTAAGGTAACCATTCAGGTGCGTGAGAGCATTGAGAGTGGCTACTTTGATAATGGCCCACGAATGGAACGGTTAGATGTCATATTCGCCAACCGCTACCTGGAGGCATTTGAACAGTTCTTCTCCGGCCGACCAACCACCGAAGCCTGGGATATCGCCTTTCATTTTGGCAATAAAAATTCACCGATCGTACTGCAACATCTCATGCTCGGCATGAATGCCCACATCAACCTCGACTTAGGAATTGCTGCCGCTCAGACGGTGCCCAAAGAAGAGCTCCCAGCCCTAAAGCCTGACTTCGATAAAATTAACGAGGTATTGAGCAAACTGATCAACGAAGTACAAGATGAGCTCTCCACAATTTGGCCAATGTTTAAATGGCTGGACTGGGCCGCAGGCAATGCTGACGAGAGCCTGGCTAAATTCAGTATGGATTTTGCTCGGGACCGGGCATGGCAAAGTGCGCTTGAATATGCAGAAGCAGAAAATAAGCAGGTCGAGATACTCAATCAAGATAGCAAAATCTCTCTGTTAGGAAGAGTTTTCACCCATCCAGGTATTCTATTGAGAGTGGTATTGCTGATTATTCGCCTTGGCGAACGAGGCAATGTTGCAAAAAAGATTCAGATACTGACATAAAAATTAAGCCATAAAGTGTGACTTATTACCCATGTTTTTCTGCATTATTTCACATTCATGAAGTCCACGTTTCGTTAGTCTGGAGAGCGTCTAATCAATAGCCAGTGAATAGCATTTCCGCTATTCCAGCCAACGGTTATGACGCTGAGATTTAACATCCACAACGGGCATTGATGAGCGTCAGATTTATAGGGATAAAAACTTCTCGCTTTTCTTGTGTAATTTTCAAGAAACGACAGAACTTATCACTTCGCTTATCACCCTGAAACTGACTTCATAGGTGATATCATGAAAACTAAATTCTCTTTAAAACCATCCATCATCGCAGCATGCGTCGCAGCGCTGCTTCCACTATCAACACAAGCGGCCACCCCTCACCTGCCAGATTTAGTATCTGATGGAAATCGATGGCTAATCACATATTACGATGACGGCAGCACCACTCACAATCAGTGGGCAACACAAGGGCTTTGCTTTATTCAAGTAGGCACTTACGGCACCCATACCCGCTACGTGTGGTACTCAGATACCTATCCAGACTGGAATGGTCGTGCAACCCAAGAGGGCGACAAAATCGTCATGCACGGTGACTTCTGGCAAAATGCAGGACACGATGGCATGGAGTGGGAAATCGTCACCAGCTCACCTAAAAACATTGGCGCTGGTCACTGGAGTGAATGGCTGGAAAATAGTACTTATGGCATAACGGCCGGCTTTGGCAATGCCAAGCTTCAACGTGTCGGCAAATGCACCAAACAGCCCACCCCCTATCTGGATGAGCTTCAAGAACTTCAAGAGGCAGAGGAGTTTAGTCGTAGCTACATCGACATCCCCTACCCGCTTTCCGTTGAAGGCAAGGCGATGGTGCATCCATCCGGCAATGGTTTAACAAATGACATCGAAACCGTACTAAAAGCGCGTTAACAATTCACGTTAACCGTGGTGCCCGGAAATCTTGCCGGGCACCCTCCCCACACTGGCACTATTGAGATTCCATCAATAGCTGGGGGGGGGACAATTCAGTAGCCGCCCCTCCCTTGATGTCGCTATACTGCCATCATGGATACTCAAGTTAATCACCCTCTCTTACAAACTGCCCCCTCCCCTATGGGCTGGCGTATTGATAATGCGTTACAATTAGTCTCTGTGTTTGGGGCATCTTCGCTGTTTAGTATTGACTCCATTGGCCAATCAATTGTCATCCTATTTCAAACCGACGACGACCAATTCGCTCCTTTGCAGGCGCATCGATTAGCACTGCAAGGAGAAACTGTTAGCTATGAGCAATCTATCGGACAACGTTGTTATCTGGTTACCGTTGAGCCCCGCTATGACGCAATTGGCCAACCTATCGGCGCCCAAGCCACCGCCGTGGAAATCACCCAATACAAACGCGCCCAGGCAGATATTGCCCGACTCAAGCACCACAACGAATCCATCCTACAGGCCGCGGGTGAAGGAATCTATGGCTTAGGAGTGGATGGTAACTGTACCTTTGTCAATCGCGCCGCAGAAGAGATGACTGGCTGGAGCGCTGAAGAGACCATCGGCACCTCAATCCACTACAAACACCACCATAGCCATGCCGATGGCAGCCACTACCCTCATACTGACTGCCCTATCTATAAAGCGGTACATGATGGCGAAATTCACCATAAGGATAATGAAGTCTTCTGGCGAAAAGATGGCAGTTACTTCCCGGTGGAATATACCAGCACACCTATCTATGAAAATGGCAGCCTAGCTGGCGCGGTAGTGGTCTTTAAAGACATTACAGAACGCAAACAGGCTGAGCAAAAGTTGCTGGAAGCATTCCGTGAAGTGGAGCGACTGAAAGAGCAGTTACAGGAGGAGAACCGCTACCTCAAGGAAGAGATTCGTCAAGATCTTCATAGCGATGAGATTATCGGCATCTCGCCTGTCGTGAAAAAATTGCGCCATACAATTCATCAAGTGGCGAGTACCGACACCTCCATCCTCATATGCGGTGAAAGCGGCACCGGCAAAGAGCTAATTGCCCGAGCCATCCATCAGCAAAGCCAACGCAATCACAAGCCGTTGGTAAAAGTGAACTGCGGTGCCATCAGCACAGGCTTGGTAGAAAGCGAACTCTTTGGTCACGAGAAAGGTGCCTTTACCGGTGCTAGCGAACGTCGTCAAGGACGTTTCGAGCTGGCCAACGGTGGCACACTCTTTTTAGATGAAATAGGAGAGCTCCCACCAGAAGCCCAAGTAAAGCTTCTTAGGGTTTTACAAGAACAGGAGTTTGAGCGGGTTGGTAGCAGTCAATCCATAAAAGTGGATGTGCGTATCATTGCAGCCACCAATCGTAACCTTCAACAGATGGTGACAGATGGGAAATTCCGCGAAGATCTCTTCTACCGATTGAGTGTATTCCCCATTGAATCACCCCCACTTAAATCACGCTTAGGCGATCTTCCCCTACTCACCCAATACTTCATAGAGCAGTGTGCACAGAAGCTGGGCAAACCATTGCTTGGCATCACCCCAGAAGGTTTAGAGCGACTTCAGAGTTACCCCTGGCCAGGCAATATTCGTGAATTAAGAAACGTCATTGAGCGTGCCACCATCATTGAAAGTGGTCCCTACCTGAATCTTGCTGAATTCTCACATTCGCCCCCTGTCACATCCAGCAACCCACTTATGACGCTTGAAGAGCTTGAGCGAGAGCATATCCAGAAAGTCCTGAAGTCCACCCATGGTATCATTGCTGGCCCCAATGGTGCGGCCCAAATTCTGGATATTCACCCAAACACCCTACGATCCAGAATGCAGAAATTAGGCATTAAGCGATTTGGCGAGACTTAGAAGTCTCCGAATTATACCAAGCCACCGAGTTACGATATATCGTACCAAAAACGACATTCAGTAATCACTAAGCAATCAAAAAACCTCACAAAACAACATAAGCCCATGATTCTTAAATAACTAATTAAATGGCACACTATCTGTAATACCCCTCCTAAATTTCAACCTTAGGAGGAGTTACTCATGCCCACAAGCAGTTCCAACGAACAGGTCATCACCTGGCATACCAACGTTGGCCAAGATGGAACCATCCACGCAAAGCGAATTCCCGGTCGGTTTCGGACAATCAAATGGCTAACCGCATCAATTTGGCTGATCTTTTTCCTTGGCCCCTACCTACGCTGGGAAGAACGACAAGCCCTATTGATTGATATTCCCAAACAGCAGTTCCACCTATTTGGCTTAACGGTTCATCCTCACGACATATGGGTTCTGTCATTTGTCTTAATCTTTTTCGCTATGCTGCTGGTCATCGCAACACAACTAGCTGGCAGAGTCTTTTGTGGCTATTTCTGCTTTCAGACCGTATGGACTGATCTCTATACCTGGATTGAAGAACGTTGCGAGGGAGAACCACGTCAACGTCACGCACTGGATCTCACCCCCTGGGGAGTCAACAAGATTACCCGCAAAGGGCTCAAACACATGCTATGGCTTACCATCGCTTTACTGACTGGCGTGAGCTTTGCTGCCTGGTTTACCGATGCCTACCAGCTGTGGCAGGACTACTTTACGCTACAGGCTCACATTTCAGCCTGGATTGTGCTAGGCATGTTTACCGTAGGCACCTATTTCCTGGCAGGATTCATGCGCGAGCAGGTCTGTTTTTGGCTCTGTCCCTATGCGCGTATTCAAGGCGTGCTATACGACCATAACAGCAGATTGCCTGCCTATGATTACCATCGAGGCGAGCCTAGGGGAAGACGTGAGCAAGGGGTGGAAAATAGCAAAGGTGACTGTGTGGATTGCGATCAATGTATCGTGGTTTGCCCTACGGGCATTGATATCCGCGACGGCCAGCAGATTGGCTGCATCACCTGTGGTTTATGTATAGACGCTTGTGACAGTGTCATGAAAAAGATCAGTCGCCCAACAGGCCTGATCCGCTACGCCTCACTCAATGAGCTACGCAACAAGCCCACCCTATCCTGGTGGCGTCGCCCAACAGTCTGGATATCCCTTTCTATGATTATTATGAGTGTCGCATTTACTGGCTATGGCCTGACTCATATCAATCCACTTGAGCTCAGTGTAGAGCCGCAGCGTCAACCACTATATGTAAAGATGAGTGATGGCACCATTCAAAATGGCTACGAAGTAAGGCTATTTAATAAGAGCAATAGGGAGCGGCAGTACCATATTGCGCTTGAAGGACTGAGTACCGCCCGATTAAATGACCCTAGCATTAGGCTGATTGCCCATCCAGGCAAGATGTCTTCAGTAAAAGTGTATGTCCAGGTGCCGCAGCAGCAGATAACGCAATCACAATCCCCCATTATCTTCCGCTTACAAAATGTAGATAACACAGAGGATGAGATAATATACGCCACGTATTTTTCCGCACCATAAGCATGGTTTGGCTTATCGATCCGGTGTAACTGGGCCGATAAGCCAATTGAAAACATTCATCTCAATGGCAGATAAACATCGGTGATTAACTCATGCTCCGGCACAAATGATCGTAAATTAAGGTAGTGAAAAAATAGTGGTGCATCTCGCAACTCTTCACCACTCTCCGGCAACCAGTCACGATAGAGATAATAGACCTTCTCCCCGATATGTTCGTGTGCACCATGGTGGCGAATCACTGCACAACGACCTCCTGCCATAACACCGCTTTTCACATTCTGTGGATTAGCAGGAATATCACACCCTTTCACTTCACCACAAATATCAAAACGAAATTTTTCTGGCTCAGTATTCTTAGGATCATCGTAGATAATGCCAAAATTTCTGGCTACGTTGACTGGCGATAGGCCACTATTTTTACGCCACTCAATAAACTTCACTACAGAATCGTTAACCAACTCCGGTGGTCCACGGTGTTCCAATATGGCTAGATTGGTTTCTGCAAAATCAACTATCTTCACGTCCATCTTCTCACTCCTGTTTCTAACGGGTAGCTGAAAGCCTTCATTCCAAGGCTGCCAAATAGGTTGCTTTCTGAATTGAGAAGGTGATTGCCCATAGGCTTGCTTAAATGCACGGGAAAAAGATTCGTGACAATCAAAGCCGACGTCCAATGCAATATCTGCCACTCGCTTATCTTTACGAAAGGCAAGTTGAAAAGATGCTTCCCTCAAGCGCAATGTACGAACATAGGCATTTACCGTCATTCCCACATAATGGGTAAATTGACGATGGAAGTGATACTTTGAAAAGCTAGCGACTTGACTAAGCTGATCCAGATTAATAGGTTCAGCCAAGTGCTGATCAATATAATCAAAAACCCGCTCAAAGCGTTTGTGGTAGCTACTATTCTCAGACATATCGTCTAAATCTCCTCAATTCAGCCGCCATATTACCGAGCGATAGAAGAGAATTCTTGACCGATATTGCGCAATACTGCATGACCTACGCGTAGAAATTACTGATCTCATCCACTAACCGCGCAGCCAATTTTGCGGTCCGATTATCCTGATCATACTCAGGATTCATCTCAGCGACATCTGCCACACGCAGTGTAACGCGGTGTTGCTTACACATAAACTTAAGCTTTTTAAGGAGCTTGATCACAACAACAGGCTCAACGCCTACTGCAGAAGGCGCGCTGACACCTGGCACATGGCAGGCGGAGAACACGTCCAGGCAAATGGTTAAGTAAAGTTCATCGATTGAATTTAAAAAAGCCGATATAACCCTTTCCAACTCACCAAGACGGTCCAGTGTACAGTCGACATCCTCCACCAGCCGAACATTTTTCTGCTTGGCATATTCAAACAGTGCCTGAGTATTCGCAGTCGGATTAATACCCAAAACGAGGTAGTTAAAAGGTCTTTTCCTCTGCTCACACCACTGAGAAATTTGGCGAAATGGCGTGCCGGAGTTGGCCTGAGGTCCGGGATTTCTCAGATCAAAATGAGCATCAAGGTTAATAATACCAATACGTTTCTGAAGAAAATCGTTACCCAGGAAGTCAGCCATTCCTAAAAAACTACCCCACGCCATTTCATGACCACCACCCAGCACAATCGGTCGCCCATTGTGCTTAAGGATACTTGAGACTTGCTGAGCTAACACCAGCTGAGCTTCTTCCAGCTTCTCCGCTTCGCATGCCACATCACCCGCATCAAAAGGATTTAACTGGTGGTGGTAAGCTAAGTTAGCTAACGCACTACGTATAACCTTAGGCCCATCGTGTGCACCAATACGACCTTGGTTGCGTTTTACCCCTTCATCACAAGCAAATCCCAGTAAGGTCGTAGCACCACCAAGATCAATCTTCTCATCTCGCAGCTTTATTACTTGGTGCCAACGCAATGACGGTGTTTCTTCATTATCGACTCGCCCCTGCCACAATGACATATCTGTAGGTTTATGCATGTTTGCCTGCCACCCAAATCTGTTTAGGTTGATTCATGTTGATGCTGTAACTTAGTTCCGCAGGGTGTTGAATATCCCAGAGCAAAAAATCCGCATCGTAGCCCACTTGCAACTGCCCTTTACTGACAGCCAAACCTAGTGCTTGAGCAGCGTATTTAGTCGCACCGTACAATGCCTCTTCTGGCGTTAAACCAAACAGCACACAGGCCTGATTCATCGCTAATAACAATGATGCCATTGGTGCGCTGCCTGGATTACAGTCACTTGCGACAGCCATTGCAACGCCCTTTTTCCGCAAAGCTTCAATAGGTGGCAACTGCTTTTCATGGAGAAAGTAGAAAGCAGCGGGTAATAACACGGCAACAACATCATTAGCTTTCAGCAAGTCAACCTCATCTTCCCGCAGATATTCCAGATGATCAGCAGAAAGACCGTTAAACTCTGCAACTAATCTTGCACCGCCGCGATGACTAAGCTGCTCTACGTGGCCTTTAATAGGCAAACCCAATTGATATGCGGCTTCAAAAACGCTTCTACTTTGCGCAACAGTAAAGCCAATGTTCTCGCAAAACAGATCTACCGCATCGGCTAGGTTTTGCTCTGCCACTTTGGGTAATACCTGCTCACAAACAAATGTGATGTAGTCATCTGCTCTCTCTTTGAATTCAGAAGGAAGTGCGTGAGCACCGAGAAAGGTAGTTTTAACGGTGACAGGAAGGTGATTTTGCAGTGAACGGGCAATCTTTAGCATGCGCAGTTCAGTCTCTAAATCCAGACCATAGCCTGACTTAATCTCAACGGTCGTCACCCCCTCCCGATAAAGCTGTTTCAAGCGATGCAGCGCACTGGCCAACAACTCATCATCAGAAGCATTTCGCGTTGCCATTACCGTGCTGTTGATACCCCCAGCCTGCTGGGCAATCTCTTGGTAGCTTTTACCTTGCAGGCGCAGCTCAAACTCCTCTGCACGGTTACCTCCGTAAATCAGATGGGTATGGCAATCGATTAACCCTGGGGTTAACCATCCCCCATTACCATCTATCACTTGAGCACCTGCAAAATCAGGCGCATCAGCTGCGGCACCGACCCAAACAATCTTGTCACCGCTTACTGCCAATAGACCATCATCAATCCTGCCATAGGGTATATATTTACTATCCTGCATAGTGGCAAGATGGATATCTGTGATGAACCAGTCTGCTTGCATGGTGAATCCATAGTTAGACGAATAAACAGTACTATCGGCCATTATTGAGCTGAATCCAAGGAAGTCCCTTAAACCTCCTCACTTCGTAACCGACTATAATCATTAATTATAGTCAGCGAAGTTGGAGATCAGGATAGATGCCAAACCGACACGATCCATCCCGTAAGATCAAAGCCCCTACCGGCACTACCTTGAATGCCAAAAGCTGGCTGACCGAAGCGCCGTTGCGCATGTTGATGAACAATCTGGATGACGAAGTTGCTGAACATCCGGAACAACTAATCGTCTACGGGGGTATGGGCCGCGCCGCCCGTAATTGGGAGTGTTTCGATAAGATTGTCGATACCCTCAAACGCCTTGAAGCAGACGAGACCCTGCTAATACAAAGTGGCAAACCAGTAGGCGTGTTCCGCACCCATGAAGATGCTCCCCGCGTATTGATTGCCAACTCCAATCTGGTTCCCCACTGGGCCACCTGGGAGCACTTCAACGAGTTGGATAAACAGGGGTTGATGATGTATGGCCAGATGACGGCGGGCTCTTGGATCTACATTGGCTCCCAAGGCATTGTTCAGGGCACCTATGAAACCTTCAGTGCGGTTGCCAAACAGCACTTTAATGGTCACGCCAAAGGTAAATGGATACTCACCGGCGGTCTTGGTGGCATGGGAGGAGCCCAGCCCCTGGCCGCCACGATGGCTGGATTCTCCATGCTGGCCGTGGAGGTGGATGAGAGCCGCATCGACTTCCGTCTAAAGACCGGTTATCTGGACAAAAAAGCCACTACACTGGATGAGGCACTAGCCATCATTAGCCAAGCCTGTGCTAAAGGCGAAGCGATCAGCGCCGGCCTATTGGCAAATGCGGCAGATATCTTCCCAGAGCTGGTACAGCGCGACATTACCCCCGATGTAGTTACCGACCAAACCAGCGCCCATGACCCCCTAAACGGCTATCTACCTAAAGGCTGGAGCCTGGCATATGCCGAGCAGATGCGTAAGCAAGATGAAGCTGGCGTAGTCAAAGCCGCCAAGCAATCCATGGCCGAACAGGTCAGCGCCATGCTCACCCTGCAAAGTCGCGGGGCTGCCACGTTGGATTACGGCAACAATATCCGCCAAATGGCTTTTGAAGAGGGGGTGAAAAACGCCTTCGATTTCCCCGGCTTTGTGCCCGCCTATATCCGCCCGCTATTTTGTGAAGGGATCGGCCCCTTCCGCTGGGCAGCGCTATCTGGCGACCCGGAAGATATCTATAAAACCGATGCCAAGGTCAAAGAGTTGGTTCCCGATAACCCTCAATTACATAATTGGCTGGATTTAGCACGCCAGCGTATTCATTTCCAGGGACTCCCCGCCCGCATCTGCTGGCTGGGCCTAAAGGATCGTGCCCGTGTAGGCTTGGCCTTCAACGAGATGGTAGCCAGCGGAGAACTGAAAGCACCTGTGGTAATTGGCCGAGATCATCTGGATTCCGGGTCTGTCGCCTCTCCCAATCGAGAGACTGAAGGGATGATGGATGGCTCTGATGCCGTCTCCGACTGGCCCCTGCTCAATGCCCTGCTCAGCACCGCCAGTGGCGCCACCTGGGTGAGCTTCCATCATGGTGGTGGTGTCGGTATGGGCTTTAGTCAACATGCCGGATTGGTCGTCGTTTGTGATGGTACCGAGGCAGCGGCCAAACGCATCCAACGGGTATTGTGGAATGATCCCGCAACAGGTGTGATGCGCCATGCCGATGCCGGTTATGAGATCGCCAAGCAGTGTGCCAAAGAGAACGGCTTGGATTTACCCATGCAGGATAATCTATGAATAGCTATGAAATTCATCCAGGCAAACTCAGCTACGATGTGCTTTATCAACTTTATCAACAGCCCCATATACTCTCGCTTAGCAAAGATTGCGAAACAGCCATTCACCAAGCCGCAGAAACTGTCGCCCAGGTTATCAGGCAAGGAAGAACCGTTTACGGCATCAACACCGGTTTTGGGCTGTTAGCCAATACCAAAATCCCACCCGATGAGCTGGAGACCCTACAGCGCAGCATCGTACTCTCCCATGCTGCCGGTGTCGGTGATTTTATGTCTGATGCGACGGTACGGCTGATGATAATCCTCAAGATCAACTCCCTGGCCCGCGGTTTTTCCGGTATCCGCCTGGAGGTGATCCATTCACTCATTACCCTACTCAACAAACAGATCTACCCCTGCATCCCCATTAAAGGTTCAGTAGGTGCCTCTGGTGATTTAGCCCCACTGGCCCATATGAGTGCAGTCTTGCTGGGTGAAGGTTTTGCCCATTACCAAGGAGAATTAATTGATGCCCAAAAGGCTCTTCGACTTGCTGGACTATGGCCAATCATACTAGCCCCTAAAGAAGGACTGGCACTGCTCAATGGCACCCAAGCCTCTTGCGCGTTAGCGTTAGAGGGGCTGTTCTCCATCGAGAATGCCTTGCGCTCTGCCATCGTCATCGGCGCGATGTCGGTAGAGGCCGCAAAAGGCTCACGCGTTCCCTTTGATGAGCGACTCCATAAAGCCCAAGGCCATCCGGCAGTCATCGATGTCGGTGCCGCCTATCGCAGCTTACTGGATCACTCGCAAATTGAAGAGAGCCACCGTGATTGCGGCCGGGTGCAAGATCCCTACTCCCTGCGCTGCCAGCCCCAGGTAATGGGCGCCTGCCTACAGCAGATGCGTAATGCCGCAGCCACTATTTTGATTGAGGCCAATGGCATTTCAGACAATCCACTTGTATTCCCTGATGACAATGCAATCCTATCCGGTGGTAATTTCCACGCAGAATCCATCGCCATGGCGGCAGACAATCTCGCCTTAGTGATCGCAGAGATTGGCGCGTTATCAGAACGCCGTATTGCACTGCTGATTGACAATAAACTCAGCGACCTCCCGCCATTTCTGGTAGAGAATGGTGGCGTGAATTCTGGCTTTATGATGGCCCAAGTCACGGCAGCGGCACTGGCCAGTGAAAACAAAACCTACGCCCACCCGGCCAGTGTTGACAGCCTGCCCACCTCAGCTAATCAGGAAGACCATGTCTCCATGGCGACCTTTGCCGCCAGACGGCTGCACAACATGTATAAAAACACCATTAACATTCTCGCCATCGAATGGCTGGCTGCCGCACAAGGGTTAGATTTCCGCGCACCATTGCAAAGCTCTAGCGGTATTGAACAAGCCAAAGCCATATTGCGCCAGCAGGTACCTTTTTATGACAAAGACCGATACTTTTCACCAGATATCGCCAAGGCCGCAACGCTATTAAAAGGGGAAGTATTGAAAGGATTAGTAGAGGTAAAGATAGCGATGTAGAGATAGAGTGATGACAGAAGAGCCTCTGCCATCACCCACCTTATAAAAAACCTAGTCCGGCGTTATATCCCGGAACACTCTGGCTGACATTCGGCTTTTAGGAGTGAAGACAAATCGCCAACCCACTTTGCAATAGCGGTTTCCAATCCTTTAGTCATGCCTGCAACCGCCAAATCATTAAACTTTCTTGTCGTCGTGTTATCCAAAAACGCCATGTACTTAGCCATACGCGCATCATCAACAGATTGATAGGTATAAACAAACGACAAAATGGTCATCTGTTGAACACCTGCTTTCATTTGAGGCTCCATCGCTGCCATTTGCGCTTTGAAACCATCCAACTGAACTTCCTGATCAGGTGCAGCGATTTTCATCATTGCAGAAACAACCGCGAGAGAAATAGACATCTGCGCATTCACACCCATCTCCGTTGCGCCCAACAGCTCATCCATCTTCATCGCGGACTCAACACGCTTGGTGTCTGCCATCAACTGTGGCGCCTTTTCCATCATATCCATATAGGCTTCAGTGGTGGAGGCTTGCTCCTCGATTGCCGTAATTTTCTTACCCAAGTCTGACTCGTACCAAGCCAAAAGCTGTTCAACCTCATCGCCACTCAGTGATGCTTTCAAACTCTCATGAATAGGCGTAAGAATTGCTAATGGAGATACATTGCCATCAACACTCTGCATCAGTGCCATCATTTTATCAGCAGGAAGCCCGCCCCCTTGCTGAGCACCCTCTTGAAGACCGGTTTTCAGCATCTCAGGAAGCATCTCTACCTGCTTGGTTAAACCAGAAAGATCAATTAAACGATCAATTGTTTTATCGTCTGATGACGCCAGACACACCGAAGAGAGAAAACAAAAAACCAGCACAAATGTGACTTTTGCTGCATTACTTAACATCGAGTTTATTCCTTCATTGAACAATCTTAATTGGCTTACCGAAATCACCATTGGCCACAGCCGGGTGCATTTCGCGCGGCAAATATAACACTGCCAAATTGGATAGTTATAGCGATATCTTCAACCGTAGATTCAGCCGTAAGATAACTCTTACAAATCCGAAACTCCCTCCCCCTCTCCCTGGATGATATTTCACCCATCCTGTAGTAATATGAATCGATGAAAACCAGCATCGACCACCTACCGGAAGCCAAGCAGCAAGAGCTGCAAACCATCGTTACCCTGTTACGTGACGAGTTCGATGCCTATTTACAAAGCAAGCCATCCCTCCCCAAAGATAACAGCATTGCCAAAATCATTCTCTTCGGCAGCCACGCGAAAGGCAGTTGGGTCAACGACCCGGAAAACGGCTACATCAGTGATTACGATATTCTGGTGTTACTTAACGGTGAAACGTTGGTGGAAGAGTATGCCCTCTGGAATAGAGTGGAAGATGAGATACAGCGCCGTATCAGCGCCCCTCTCAGCCTGATCATCCACAGCCTCGAAGATGTCAGCAACCGATTACTGCAAGGCCACTACTTTTTTAAAGACATCCGTGAACAAGGCATAGAACTCTATAGCGGTATTAAAAAGGCATTGCGCCAACCGGGCAACCTCACAGCTGAAGAACAAAAGGCGATTGCAGAAAAACATTTTAAACAGTGGTATGAAAGCGCAGCAGAATTTTTAGACACCTACAGTTATGATCGGGGTAAAGGACGCTTGAAGAAATCAGCGTTTGAACTCCACCAAGCCACAGAACGCTTCTATGGCTGTACCCTGCTGGTACTCACCAACTACCTACCCAAAACCCATAACATCAAACAGCTCCGTAATTTCTGCTGTGATCAGGATCAACGCTTTCAAGCCACCTTCCCCGGAACCCATCAATTCAACCGCCGCTGCTTTCAACGTCTAAAACGCGCCTACGTCGAAGCCCGCTATTCTGAACACTTTGAAATCACCGAAGAGGAACTGGATTGGTTGGCAGAAGAGGTGGAAAAATTGAAGCAGCTGACAGAAGCATGCTGCAAAGAGAAGATCGCAAAAATTTCCCCCGTTTGACATACCGCCATCTAAAAACTCAATGTAGGATGTGGTGAGGCACGAACCGCATCAATCGCGCATAAATAAGGTTATATAGATAAGGAAAACCACGGTGACGGAATACCGAAGAATCAAGACAGCAGGAGCCTGTTACTTCTTTACAGTCAATTGCCTGGAGCGCAGAGGCAATACGCTCCTGACAGACAACATCCAACTATTACGAAATGCATTTCGGGAAATAAAAACTCGTCATCCATTTACTATTGATGCCATTGTGATTCTCCCTGATCATCTCCATTGCCTATGGACGCTACCAGAGGGTGATGCCGACTTTTCGACCCGCTGGTCACTCATCAAATCGCAATTCTCACGCACCCTACCCAAGGGAGAGTGCTGCAATGCCAGTAGAATCAAGCGAGGTGAAAGAGGTATCTGGCAGCGCCGTTTTGGGGAACATCAAATCCTCAATGACTATGATTTCTCTCAACATATGAATTACATTCATTGGAACCCGGTAAAGCATGGTTGGGCAAAGCAAGTCATAGATTGGCCTTATTCAAGCTTCCATAATTGTGTCAAACAAGGCATCTATCCGAGAAATTGGGGCTGCGAAGTAGATCCGGTTATTGCTTTGAAAGAGTGACTCGATCGATGCGGTTCGTGCCTCACCACATCCTACGGGGTATCTGGCGTTGTAGGATGTGGTGAAGAATGAACCGCATCAATCGCGTAACAACAATGTGGGTGATATATGCGAAAAAGCACCAGCTGACTTTGATAACTCGAACGATACGGTTCGTGCCTCACCACGTCCTACGGGGTATCTGGCGCTGTAGGATGCACGTTGCCACCATCTACTTAATCAACTCCCCCACCTTAGGCTGTTCATCAATCCACGCCTGATGAATCTGCAAGTAAACGCTACGGTGCAGCTCATCCACTTCATCAGCTTGCATAAATTGCTCAGTAAACCCATCGATAACCGGATCAATCACTAATTGCGAGGTGCGAATAAAGTGAGCGATTAACGTACGCACATCCTCATCACCAACCGAGATTCGCATGGTGGTTTGGACAATGCCGGCTTCTTTTAACTTCTCTTCACTTAACTCAGAGTGGCTGGTCAATGCAGGACAAAGGATCATGGTATTGGGTTGACCAAGGGAGACCATGTGACTAAAGGTAGGCTCCAGGCAGTCAAAGAAACGTACAAAAGTATCCCGATCAATGGAGACCCGCTCCATATCTATCGTAAACAACGGTGCTGGTAAGCCAAGATACATCTGCTTTTTCCGTATTGCGCTATTCTCATCATTCTCCAACACATTGCAGTTCACATTCAGCAATGGATGCGAGGCAAAGAACCGAGCCAGGACTGTGGTATTAATGGCTTTGCGTATCATGCGCAGCTCCAGAGTGCGGGAACCGTTGATCACCTCAAAAGCCTTTTCAGAATCGAGAAACGCCCCTTTTACGTAGTAGACATTCCAAAAGAGCGTATCCTGCCAACCAATGCTCTTCTCTTTTCCACAACTGTCGGTGACGGTGGCAGACTCATTCTTTGATAGAAACATGGTTTCATTGCGCCCAATCACCACCCCCGCAGTCGTCACACCGGTGCCGGTGATATCTTTGGTATAACTGTGAATCACGTAATCGGGACGCTCCTCTACCGCTTCTGCCATGAGCGGTCTGGCCAGAAATGGTGTGGCAACCGTACTATCCAGCATCACTGCATATCCCTCTGCGTGGGCAGCTTTACAGATACCGGAAACATCCAGCACATAGCCGTGGGGGTTACAAGGAGACTCTATATAGATGTAAATCTGGCGCCCTGCATCGAGCCGCGCTTTGTAGGCCTGTTTCACCGACTCAACCGCTTTTTGAAAACTTGCCACGTCATAACCATCAAACCAGTGGACGGCAATATCCAGATTACTGGGCTTGCCAAACCAGTCAGAGAGCAACTGATGGGTACCGCCATAAACGTTGCGGGAACAGATAATAATGTCCTGATAGCCCAACAGATGGCTGAGCACGGCATCAATTGCTGCCATGCCGGAATTGAAGTTCCAGGCAGTGTACTCTGTTGAGTATGGGCCACACTCCAAATCCACAATATGATTAGCCAGACTAATGGAGGTGGGGTTTAGCAGACGGGAGTAGATCTCCAGCAGTGTCTCTCTGCCTTGAAAAGCGTCATCCACCCATTCGGTGCAAGCGTATAAATAAGTAGCAGTGCGGGTAATCACTGGCGTAGCAGAAAAAAGCGCGGTGACATTATCAAATACTGGGTAAGGCCCCTTGGCGATGCGGGTGGATTGCTCACCCACCAGAGATTGATAGGTGCGGCGAAATGGGTTTTGCAGATTATCCAACAGCTTAGCCAATTGAAAGCAAAGGAATTTCTTGGCATTAAAATAGGCAATACGATCCCGTCGATCCAACTGGGTCAACTGCTCCAGTGTTGCTTGCCAGAGATGGTTTAACTCGATATTCGCTTGATAGATATGGCTAGCGAGCCCCGCCAATGCTTGCCCCACCTCACTCTCAGGATCAATGGAGAAGTGGGCCAGTTGCTCTTGGGCTAGCGCTTCAATCGTTGTTGCTGTGGAGGTTTTTCTCAGGGGGCTCAAATGGCGGGCAAGCGCCAGCGCCTCATCACTCAGTGGAGCACTATTTTCATCATGCTTGCTAGACATAACCACCTCATTAAATCGATTCACTCCCACTGTTAGCGGTTAATTCATTAGTTATTCTAGAGTTATATGGACAATAGAATGCCCCAAGCGCGACACGCCGCCACATCAGGCCTTATGAAATAGTGATCATTTATAGTATGATGCGCGCTTAATTACGTTTTCAGCTTAAGTGGAGCACCAATGAACCTATCTGAACTGACCGCAATCTCCCCTATCGACGGCCGATATGGCAGCAAGACCGCCGATCTTCGCGCCATTTTCAGCGAGCATGGCCTTATCCGCCATCGCGTACTGGTAGAGGTACGCTGGCTGCAACATCTGGCCAGCATTGAAGGTATTTCTGAGGTTCCCGCACTAAGCGAACATGCCAGCAATCTATTGAACAGCATCATTGATAACTTCTCTGAAGAAGATGCTCAGCGGGTAAAAAACATCGAGCGCACCACCAACCACGATGTGAAAGCAGTTGAATATTTCCTTAAAGAGAAGATTCAGGGCAATGAAGAGTTGGAAGCGGTAAGTGAGTTCATCCACTTCGCCTGTACCTCAGAAGATATTAACAACCTCTCTTACGCACTGATGCTGCGTGAAGGCCGCACCCAAGGCCTGCTGCCTTTGATGGACCAAACTGTTGATGCCATCACCAAGCTGGCCCATGATTATGCCACCATCCCTATGCTGTCCCGCACCCATGGCCAAACCGCCTCACCCTCTACCGTAGGCAAAGAGATGGCTAATGTAGCTTACCGCCTGAAGCGCCAACGCCAGCAAGTGATCGACGTACCCATGCTGGGCAAAATCAACGGCGCTGTCGGCAACTATAATGCCCACCTTTCTGCTTACCCTGACCTAAACTGGGAGCAGATTGCTGAGAGCTTTGTTGAAGGTGTATTAGGCCTAAACTGGAACCCCTACACCATCCAAATTGAGCCGCACGACTACATCGCAGAGATGTTTAACGCATTGGCGCGCTTCAACACCATCCTGATCGACTTTGATCGTGATGTCTGGGGCTACATCTCACAGGGTTACTTCAAACAGAAGACCGTCAAAGGCGAAGTAGGCTCATCTACCATGCCCCATAAGGTTAACCCTATCGATTTCGAAAACTCAGAAGGCAACCTGGGCGTGGCGAACGCACTCTTCGACCATCTGGGTAACAAGCTACCTATCTCTCGCTGGCAGCGCGACCTGACTGACTCTACGGTGCTTCGTACCCTGGGTGTCGGCATCGCTCACTCTGTAATCGCTTATCAAGCGACACTGAAAGGCATCAGCAAACTGGAAATTAACGAACAGCGCCTGGCTGATGACTTGAATAATGCCTGGGAAGTTTTGGCTGAGCCGGTACAAACCGTAATGCGCCGTTATGGCATCGAGAAACCTTACGAGAAGCTGAAAGATCTGACTCGCGGCCAAGGCGGTATCAACGAAACCACCATGCGTGAATTTATCAGCACACTAGAGATCCCTGAAGATGCCAAACAGCGCCTTTTGGCAATGACACCAGGCAGCTATACCGGTAATGCTGCAGAGCAAGCGAAAAAGCTCTAGCTTCTTCTTTTCCGGGTGGCAAATCACCACCCGGACTACCCCTTATGGTCACTGTGACGTTTAACGTCACCCTTCTCAACCAAAAACGTCACCCCCTACTTTAAATTTAACACGCATCAAGAAGCCCTGCACAAATCCCTAATCTTTATGATATTCAATGGGATAGCCACCCTTCCTAATAACTCTTCGAGAATTGCAAAAACATTGGCATGGGTTGTGAATTAATAGAAAACGAAGGGGTTGGCCTAAGATTCATCCTGACATCTTACCAACTTTTTCATCCTCTCCCTCCTCATTGTTAGGATTGTGGGCGCTCTAGTAGGCGCCCTTTTTTTGTACTTAAACCAGAATATATAATTGACTTTAAAACAAATAAATATCCTACTGTTTTATATTGAATTTATAGTCAAAAAATATATCAGAAGCATCTCTACATTTGGCCTCGATTATGAAAAAAAGTGATTTGGCGCTATAATGCGCGGCTTTGTGAGTTACTTGGTCAAAACAGAAGAACAAAGCGCCAAGCCTCTAAATAAAAAACAACCTAGAGATCAGCTGTAACCATGGCAAAACAAAAAACTAGCGACAAAGTACTGCGTACTCGGGTAAAACTTCTTGGCAACCTGCTAGGCAATGTTATTCGTGACCAGGCCGGTGAACGGGTCTTCAATGCTGTTGAGACACTACGCAAAGGCTATATCAGCCTGCGCAAAAAAGAGAATGCCGCCACCCGCGCTCGAATGAATGACCTAATTGAAAGCCTGGATCCGGAAACCATGACCCATGTGATCCGCGCCTTCAGCATCTACTTCAGCCTGGTTAATATTGCCGAAGAGGAGTTTCAGCACATCCAGCGCCGCAAGACCGTTAAAACAGCGGCCCCCCTTTGGACTGGCTCATTTGACGAGACTATCCGCAGCTTCCACCAGCAAGGCGTGAAACTTGAGCAGCTACAGACGCTACTGAATGGCCTAGCCTATATCCCGGTTATTACAGCTCACCCGACTGAAGCCAAGCGCCGCACAATTCTTGAGGGACAACGTCGCATCTTTGTTGCTATAAAAGAGCTGGATGATCCTCGCCTCAACAAATACCAGCGTGATGAACTGGTTAACCGTATTGAAAGTAAAGTTCGCCAGTTGTGGATGACCGATGAAGTCCGCTCCACTCGCCCACAGGTTACAGATGAAATCAAAAACGGCCTCTATTTCTTTAAAGAGAGTCTGTTCGATGCCATCCCACAAAATTACCGCCACCTGGAAAATGCCATCAAGCGTCACTATGGTGCTGAACTGATTGGCAACCCAGTATCGATCCCCAGCATTATCAAATTTGGCTCCTGGATTGGTGGCGACCGAGATGGCAATCCCAACGTTAAGCCCGAAACCACACAGATGGCGCTACGCATGCAAACGCGCCAGGCGCTGGAAGAATACCTACCTAGAGTGCGCGAGCTGATTCACCACCTGACTCACTCCAGCAATCTCTGCCAATTCTCTGACCAGTTGCTAACCAGTATTGCCGTGGATGAGAAGCGCTACCAAGAGCACGCCTTTGATGGTAAACCCGAGCGCTTTGCCACCGAGCCCTATCGCCGCAAACTGGCCATGATGGCTTACCGCGTTGCTTGCAAGCTCTCTGAAGTAGAAGCCAATCTGGCTGGCGAATCGCTATCCAGCAACACCAAAGATGGGTACCCCTCAGAAAAAGAGCTCCTCAGCGATCTGTATTTGATACGCAATTCTCTGATCGAGAATGGTGACACAGCACTGGCAAACGACAAATTAAAAGACCTGATCCGTCTGGTTGAAACCTTTGGCTTCTACTTGGTAAAACTGGACATTCGCCAGGAATCCACCCGCCACACCAGCGCCGTTGCAGAAGTCCTGCAAGGCAAGCATGACTATACCGCCTTAAGCGAAGATCAGCGACTGGAACTGCTTGGCAAACTGATTGCCGAAGGCTCTGCTGACAAGAGCATCTCTGACCTGAATATCGATAGCTACGATGAGCTGACCCAAGAGACATTGCGCGTATTTGAAGTCATGCAAAACATGCGTAATGAGGTCAGCCCTGAAGCATTCGGCACTTACGTTATCTCAATGACTCACGAAGCCTCTCACATTATGGAAGTGATGTATCTGGCTCACTTAGCAGGCTTAGCCGGCTACCGTAACGGAGAGGCCTTCTGCGACATCTTGATTGGCCCGCTGTTTGAGACCATTGAAGATCTCAAGCATATCGAACCTGTCATGTCCAAACTGCTCAGCAATAGTGCCTACGGCGCCCTACTGAAAGCGTCTGGCAACCTGCAGGAAGTGATGCTGGGCTACTCTGACTCCTGTAAGGATGGCGGTATTCTTGCCTCTGCCTGGAGCCTCTACGAAGCACAGAAACGCATTACCGCGCTCGCTGCGGAACGTGGCTTCCAGATCCGGCTATTCCACGGTCGTGGCGGCACGGTCGGTCGTGGTGGTGGCCCGACCCATGAAGCAATCCTCTCTCAGCCGAATGGTACTGTTGGCGGCCAGATCAAATTTACCGAACAAGGTGAGGTTCTGTCCTTCAAATACAGCAATGCGGAAACCGCTGTTTACGAACTGACCATGGGCGTGACCGGCCTGATGAAGGCCAGCCGCAGCCTGATTGAAACACCCACCGCAGACAATGCCGAATACCTGGAAATCATGGGTGAGATTGCGGCAAAAGGTGAAGATACTTACCGCGAATTGACAGACCGCACGCCTGGCTTCTTGGATTATTTCTATGAAGCAACGCCGCTAAGTGAAATCGCACTGATGAACATTGGCTCTCGCCCCTCTCACCGCAAGAAGGGTGACCGCTCCAAATCATCAGTACGGGCAATTGCCTGGGTATTTGGCTGGTCCCAATCTCGCCACACCCTGCCAGCATGGCTAGGCATTGGCAGCGCACTAAGCACTTGGTCGCAAGGCGATGATGCACGCATTGCCAAACTCCATGAGATGTATGAGCAGTGGCCATTCTTCCGCGCACTGATGAGCAACACCCAAATGGCGCTATTCAAGGCAGATGCCACTATTGCCAAGAAATACTCCGAACTTTGCATTGACCCAGCGACTGGCGGAAAAATCTATGGTCTGATCAGCGACGAGCTGTCACGCACCACAGAGAATGTTCTGAAAGTAACCGGCAACAACAGTCTGATGGAGGAGAATCCCTTCCTGGCCCTCTCCCTGTCTCGTCGCAATCCTTACCTGGACCCGCTAAACAACATGCAGGTCACTATGCTGAAACGCTATCGCGACGAAACAACAGAAGAGCAAGAGCGGGAAGTGTGGCTAAGCCCTCTACTTCGCTCCATTAATGCTGTCGCCGCTGGTATGCGAAACACCGGTTAACCCACCGCTACAGCGTTACAAAAAAGCCCCTTAATTGGGAATGCTGTTCAGTGAATAAGAAAATTGCTGTCATGCCGGACTTGCCCCGGCATCCATGCCTATTTGTGAGCACATCAGCATGGATATGGATCCTGAATCAAGTTCAGGATGACGAAACACTTAACTGAACAGCATTGCCTTAATTGGGGCTTTTTTATTGGTAGCTTGAAAAACCACGTCCTCTGGACGTGGTCATCGCCTGATAGGCTTTGCCTGTCAGAGCGAGATCTACTCATGCAAAATGTTTCCTGAGTTGTCCCCACAACTATAAGGAAGCAATCGCATGAGT
>JBNKQQ010000034.1:0-128577 GCA_050295955.1 Thiohalomonadales bacterium | reverse complement strand
TGGAGCAAATCAGACTGGGAGAGAAAGGTGTTTGTGAGGTTAAGAGCCTGACTCAGTTGCATAAAAAAATCCGATGATCATTGATCACCGGATTTTCTCAGGGATTTAGCCTACGTCAAGCTTAACTGACTGGCATTAGGGCATAAGCCCCCCTTTGTTTTATAGCTTTATAAAATTTACCTGACTGAGTATAGTAGTACGCTCAAAATTATTATTAGATGATTTCCTTATTTTTGTGAGGGGGCTGACACAGGTGAGTGAGCAAAATAACGAAAAAAAGAGTGAAAGTTTAGTTGAGCTTTACGATGAATCCGTGCACTGGCATGTAAATGTCGGGGGAGAAACAATCCATGCTAAGCGTATGGGCGGGCAATACCGAACTTATAAAAACTTGGTTTGGTTATTTTGGATAAGCTACCTAGTCCTTCCTTTTATTCGAGTTGGCGGACAACAGCCCGTCTTATTTGATATTCCAGCGAGACAATTTTATTTCTTTGGCGCAACCATTTATCCACAGGATATATGGATGCTCAGCTTTGTACTTATTCTATTGGCAATGACGCTGTTTGCTGTGACCGCAGTTGCTGGGCGGGTATTCTGTGGCTACTTTTGTTTTCAGACGGTATGGACTGATTGGTTTGTCTGGATTGAGGAAAAAATAGAGGGAAATCCGCTGCAGCGTCGCAAGCTTGATAAGGCGCCGTGGAGTGGCGAAAAGCTTGCTAAGCGTGGACTGAAGTATTTTATTTGGTCGATTATCTCATTAATCACCGGTATTAGTTTTGCTGCGTACTTTATGGATTCCTATCAGCTGCTCAAGGATCTGGTCACCTTCGATGCGCATATTGCTGCCTGGACAACATTACTACTCTTTTTCATTGGCACGATACTCCTTGCAGGATTCATGCGTGAGCAGGTCTGTTTCTGGCTCTGTCCCTATGCGCGAATTCAATCGGTTATGGTGGATCGTAATTCCATTATTCCTTCCTATGACATTGCTCGCGGTGAACCACGGGGCAAGCGTAAAAAGGGGGAAGATGAGTCAGACAAAGGAGATTGTGTTGACTGTAATCAATGTGTTGCGGTGTGTCCGACAGGAGTAGATATCCGAGAATCTGCATTACAGGAAGGTTGCATCATGTGTGGCCTGTGTATCGATGCTTGTGATGGGGTTATGGAGAAGGTAGGCAAGCCAAAAGGGTTGATCCGCTATGCATCAGAGAATGAGATGGAAGGTCAAGTTCAGCCTGCCCTGTTGAAACGTCCTCGTGTATTGATTTATCTGGGAATCTTTGTCGCATCGGTTATCGCGATTATTTATGGTTTGGCGAATATTCCTGCTCTGGAAGTGTATGTGGTACATGATCGCCAGCCACTCTACGTGAAGATGTCTGATGGAACTATTCAGAACGGTTATACACTTAAAATTCTGAATAAATTACCTGAGGACTTGGAGGCTAAAATAACGGTTGAAGGTATTGATGGCCTGCAGATTGACGGTATTCCAGATGTTATCCCTTTGAAATCTACCAAAATGATCCCGTATCAGATTCGTTTGCGTGTAGACAAAGAGGAGCTACATGGTGAAAAAATCCCTGTTAATTTTAAGGTTGATATTGTTGACAGGCCAGAAATAAGCGAGGAGTATGAGAGCTTCTTTACAGGGCCGTCAAAGTAAGTATGACGACATATTTTTAGTGAGAGTGATTGATGAGAAGGGCTGATCGTAAGCAAGGGGATTCGGAATTTGTACCAGCATGGAAAAGTCCATGGGTATGGGGAATCAGTGTAATAGTTGTCGCCACTTTGGTGGTAAATTTTACGATGATCACGATTGGTCTAAATACCCATCCGGGCTTGGTTGTGGATGACTTTTATGCCAAAGGGAAGGCTTATCTGCATGAAGAAGCTCGACAGAATGAGGCTGAGCAGCGGCTGCAGTGGCGGATGGTGCTGACTCCACCTAGCCAGCCTAAGCTTAATCAATTGCAGCAGTATCAATTTATACTGAAGGATAAGGAGGGGGAGCCTATTAATGGAGCCGAGGTTACCCTTTATGCTTACCGTGTTAATGATGCCAGTAAGGACTTTTCAGTTGAGATGCGTGAATCTCGCAGTGGTGTTTATACTGCAGAGACAACTTTTATCCTTCCTGGCCACTGGGACCTTATTGTCTCAGCAGAGCGTAGTGAAGAAGATAAGCTGGACGTTGCCCAGCGAATCTTTATCCAAGATTAAGCATGTAGCGACGTATGTCTGAGGGCTTAGGGAGTTGTTACCACTGTGGTTTAGTGATTAAACCCGATGCTCTGCAGCAGGTTGAGATTAATGGTCAGCTGGAAGATTTCTGTTGTTCCGGCTGTGCTGTAGTCTGCCAAACTATCCATGAATCTGGTCTTGATGGCTTCTATGACCGCCTCCGACAGAAAGAGCTGGCACCACCGCCAGAGCTTGTGGAGGATCTGGCCCAGTATGATCTCGATGATATCCAAGTGGAATTTGTGCAGAGCAGTGGTGAGTTGCGTGAAGCCATCCTGCTGGTTGAGGGGATTCACTGTGCCGCCTGTGTCTGGTTAATCGAGAAGGGGCTCGGTGGACTTGACGGGGTTATGGCGAGTGAAGTTAATCTTGCTCACCATCGTCTTAAAGTTCGCTGGAATGCAACACAAATAAAACTCTCTGATATTCTTCGACGCCTAAGTGCTATTGGCTATATCGCCGTTCCTTATGATGCCGAACGCGCTGAGGGTTACCAAAAGCGTGAGAATCGTTCATTGCTATACCGCATGGCATTTGCCGGATTTGGAGCAATGAACATGATGTGGCTCTCTATTTCTATGTATGCAGCAGATATGTCTGCCTCTGGCATGGACCTGGAGCATCGTGCTTTTTTGCAGTGGGTTAGTCTGTTGCTGGCAACGCCAGTATTACTTTACTCTGGATGGCCCTTCTTTAAAGGGGCGATAAGTGGTTTGCGCTATCGACAGATGACGATGGATCTACCTATCGCCATAGGCGTACTGGTTACCTATCTTTATTCTGCTTGGGCAACCGTGCAAAGCTATAATGATGTTTACTTCGAAACAGTGGTGAGTTTTCTCTTCATTATATTAGTGGGACGCTATATCGAGCGTATTTCTCGGCGTAATGCAACCTCCGCAACCAGTCGTCTGATGGAATTACAGCCCCGTTCTGCAACGCTGCTGGTCAATGATGAGCAACAGCTGATCAGTGTTAGAAAACTGAAGCTGGGTGATAGAGTCTTGATCAAGCCGGGTGAGAAGATCCCGGTTGATGGTGCTGTGGTGGATGGCTATTCAGAGGTGAATGAGTCGATGCTAACAGGCGAGTCATTGCCAGTTGGTAAGCAGCTCGCGGACAAGGTAGTGGCTGGAAGTGTTAATGGCCAGGGGACTTTGGTAGTGGAGGTGGAGCAGCTCGGACAGCAGACTGCCCTTTCTAAGATAATTCATTTGGTTGAGGTGGCTCAAGGTTCCAAAGCGCCTATCCAATGCACTACTGATAGAGTTGTTCCTTGGTTTGTCGCCTCTACGTTGTTGCTGGCTATTAGTACCTTTTTGTTTTGGTATTTTTATGATGGCTTTGATGTCGCGTTACTGGCAGCTGTCTCCGTTTTGATTATTACTTGCCCTTGTGCCTTTGGTTTGGCAACGCCCATGAGTATCGCCGTGAGTGTGGGGCATAGTGCTCGCAATGGGGTTTTGGTTCGAAATGGGGCCGCCTTAGAAAGCCTGGCAGGTATTGACCATATCGTCTTCGATAAGACCGGGACACTGACGGAAGGGCGAATGAGTGTTGGGTGTGTGATTGTGGCTGAATCAGCGAGTGTAGACGCTCAGAAATTACTTCACTATGCCATGATAGCTGAGTCTCGCTCCGAGCATTTAATCGCTCGGGCGATAGTGCAATATGCCAACCAGCAGGGAGTGAAGCTGCAAGGATTGGATATTTGTGACTTTAATAGCCTCCCAGGTCTCGGGGTTGAGGTGGCGTGTAATGGTCAGAAGATTGTTGTCGGCAGCGCGAAGCTATTGGATTCACTGGGCATAACACTGGCCCCTTCTCTCCAAGAGGCCTATCATCGTGTTCAGGCTGAGATGGGTGTTGCCGTTTTTGTGGTAGTTGATGATCAATTACAAGGCTTGATAGGGGTGTATGATCGCATCCGTGATGGTGCCCGAGATATGATTGAAGCCCTTCAAGCCCGTAACATTGCAGTGACTTTGCTGACGGGGGATAGTCGGATGGCTGCTGATAAGGTAGCCGCTGGGTTAGGTGGGAATATTGAGGTCATCGCAGAGGTACTGCCTCAGGATAAAAGTCAGGTGATCGAACAGCTACAGGCTCAGGGTAAGTCGGTGGCAATGGTCGGTGATGGTGTCAATGATGCACCTGCGTTGGTCCGGGCTGATGTCGGGGTGGCAATGGGGTCAGGTACAGATGTATCACTGGATTGTGCTGATTTGGTGTTAATGGGAAATCAGTTGTCCCGCTTGCTGTTTGCCTTGGATCTGGCTCAGCAGACTATGCGTACTATCAAGCAAAATATTAACCTATCGCTGGGATATAATGTTATTGTTGTACCTACGGCGATGAGCGCTGCTCTGACACCGGTATTTGCCTCGATAGCCATGCCAATCAGCTCTCTGCTGGTGATTGGTAATGCGATTCTGATTCGGCGCCGGGCCAAGCTAAAAATGTAGGAGCGGAGTATGGACGTAATCTATGCATTACTGCCAGCCATGATTATGCTGGCATTGGTGAGCGTAGTGGTCTTTTTCTGGTCAGCCCGCCAAGGGCAGTATGATGATTTAGAAGGACCGGCTCACCGTATTTTGGATGATGATGATGATCCTATGCTACCTCAGGATTATCGTAATCCTGTGGAACACGAGAAATCGAAACAAGATAGTTAAGTGAGGGAATTGTGACTGATGTAACATCTCCATATAGTGCTGCTGAGCTGAAGGCGGGACAACTTCCTCACCAATTGTTTTTATTTAATATGGTTGGCAACCATATCTTGTTAAGCATTATTGCCCTGAGCAACTCTTCTGTGCCTTGGCTGGCTCTGGGTGTTCCGGTGATTTCATTACTGATCATCGGCTTTACCTTGATTCGGGGGCAAAGGCAAAAAAATCATACCAGTGAGTTTGTTCGTGCCAATTGGCGCATGGTGTTAAAGCGCACCAAGATTTTCCTGATCGCCTATGGTCTGCTGAGTGTGGCGGGTGGCGTTGCCTGGTTGGTACATAGCTCAATAGCAATAAAAGAGATGGCTTATGCTATCGTTGGTGGCTTGGGGATTCTTCCCACCATGGTGATGGTGCTGGTTCTGACAGTTATTGAGTCAGAGTCGCTAAACCATGCAATGAAAGGTGAGTTGACTGATCAGGATCGAGAAAAGTTTTTGGGGGAAACTCCCAAGGAGATGGTGGCGGAAGCTGAGTAGCTCCGCCATATAAAGCTCAGTCAGGGCGGCGCTTGTCACCATCTTCACGGTTAGGGCGCTTGCGACTGATAGCCCAATAGATCAGTGCCAATAGTCCAAAGATAATACCTAATTCGATAAATGCTGCCATTGCGGTTTCCTAGCCAGTAAATTATCTCTTATCTTAACAGGCGAAGGTGTTGCTCTGCACCCCTATTCTGAGATGGGGAGGGCGGCAATCAGATCAGCTTCGCTGATAATGAAGTCAGCGTATTCCCGTTCTCCCACATCATCTTCGTGAATCACCTTCTCCGCGACGGAAACCCCGGCTGCTTTTACCGACGCAGCATTGCCACTAACCAGAGGGTGCCACCAGGGGAGGCTATCTCCTTGGGCGAGAAGCCGATAAGCACAACTGCTGGGAAGCCATGGCGCAGTTTTGGCAATTTCAGGGGTGATTTGCACACAATCCGGTACTCTCTCAAAGCGGTTAGGATAATCGCTACATTGTGCACTACAGCTATCCAGCAAGTTGCAGGCAACACGTGTCAGATAGATCTCTCCAGTATCTTCGTCTTCAAGCTTATTCAGGCAGCAGAGGCCACAACCATCACAAAGTGACTCCCATTGTTCTGATGACATCTTATGTAGTGAGGTGTTTTCCCAGAAGGGCTTATTGTCAGACATGCGGATTAACCAAAGAGAGTTGTTCACCCAGAGCCTGAGTAATTTTTTCAATGACTTGTTGTCGTGCTTCAGCGCTGTATGTTTTAGCGGGGTGCTTTCCCCAGATTGGGCCTGGCCACGCAATATCATTCTCATAACGAACCACATGGTGGATATGCAGCTGTTTGACAACATTCCCGAGGGCGGCAATATTCATTTTATCGGCGTGAAAGGTGCCTGCCAGCGCTTTGGAGAGCAGGCTAGATTCAAGCGTTAACTGTTGCTGCTGTGAGGTTGAAAGCTGGTAAATTTCGCTAATGTTGGCTTGCTGGGGGACCAGAATGCACCACGGATAGTTAGCATCATTCATCAGTAAAACCAGACATAACTCTAGTTTTCCAAGGATAAAGCAATCCTTATTCAGGGTATCATCGAGTTGGAACATGGAGGTCTCGTGTGTCGGTTTAGGGAAAGCCCGCTGCGTTATGGGCGATCCACTCATGTGCCGCTTCTTCACTGGTAAGCTGGCGTCCTTCATTTTCGGCTATTCTACGACGATACTGCTCGATATAACAGATTTGCTCCACCATGTGGGCGTGAAAAGCGCTGTCTTCATCTGCGAATTGTACACCTACCAGATAGGTTTGCTCTTTTTTTCGACACCAAACCACATAACCGTTGCGTAGATGACCATAAGCAATCTGGGGAATGTCGATAGTAATACCACTCCCTACCGGTATAGGCTGCTCGGTATTAAAAGCGTAACCTCCCCTACTGATGTCCGTTAGATTTTGTGGCATTGGCTTTCCTTGTCTTTCAATTTTGAGCAGTACCGGGATGTCGGTGGCATGTCTTACAAATTTGCGTCTCATATATTCATATTAGTTTTAGGTGGTTTGTGGGACTACGGGAGAGAGATAAATGTGACAATCGTTTGCAATCTACCAATTTGTGTTCGGTCGGTACTTGAGTGTGTGGGATTTTATCCGCTAATTATTTAGTGGAAGTGATTTAACTCTCTCTAAATTAAGGAATCTTTATGGCATCAAGGGCACTGAATTTGATGGTGGGCGCAAGTCTTAAAATTGAGCCGGTTAACGGAGAATTGTGTTATTTAGTGGAGCTGATTGGGTATGTAATAGATAAAAGCCTGATTGTGACATTAGCTTATGCAGAAGGTGATGAGCCAGCACTCAAGGCGGGGGATCTGCTTGCAGTGAGGTATTTGGGGAGTGAGAAAAGTTACGCTTTTTATAGTGAGGTGATTTCCGTTAGTGAAGCACCTTATCCCCACCTCCATTTATCTTATCCTAAAGGTGTGCAGGGGCTCGCGGCTCGTCGGGTGCCGAGAGTTCCGGTGGAGGGGGCTGCAATGCATCTCAATATTGTTGAGGGGAAAAAATTGCATTCAGTGGTCATGGCGGATATTAGTACTTGTGGTGCCCGCTTGATATCTGAGAGTCGCTTAGGGAACTGTGGAGAGCGTTTTGTAATCGAACTGCCTGATATTAGTAGTGCGGGGCATAATCGCCTTTCGTTGCCTTGTTCCATACGCCATGTTCAGGAGCAGT
The DNA here is from genome assembly GCA_050295955.1 of Thiohalomonadales bacterium. Lineage (GTDB taxonomy): Bacteria > Pseudomonadota > Gammaproteobacteria > RBG-16-57-12 > RBG-16-57-12 > JAFLJP01. The sequence goes on along the minus strand of JBNKQQ010000034.1, from coordinate 120,888 downwards.
ATCCTAATGCAATGGGCCAGCCAACGTTGTACCATCATGGTGTTGAGTTTGAGCAATTGGATGAGTCTGCACAGCTTTTTATTGCTAGGTTTATTAGAGATAGTGTCGCCCAGGCAGAGGCGTCATAGGGGGAAATGTGATAGTCGTAGGTTTTATCGCTGCGATAGTTGTGGCAGCTTTGGTGGGATTCTTTATCGGAAGAAATGCTGGTGGAGATGGTCAGCGCATGAAGTTGGAGTATGAGCAGCGTTTGCAACAAGCAGAGCAAGAGCTTCAGCACTATCAGCAACAGGTAAGTGAGCATTTTAAAGGGACGGCTGCTTTAGTGGAGCAGATGAATGAGAATTACCGAGCGGTCTATCAGCATTTGGCGAGTGGGGCGCAGCATTTGGCAAAAGGTGACGCTGCAAACGCTTTTCAAGGTACTAATTTGTTAGAAGGGGAGACTGCAAGGGGAGTACTGGGTAATGATGGTTTCGATGAGCGAGAAGAGAGTGATGGTCTGGCTGCCCGCTCGGAAGCATTGCAGAAGGAAATGGCAGAAAGTGAGACTCAAGGGAATAAGGGGCGTGACCAAGCTGATTCAGCAAGACAAGCCGGGCTTTGATTTAGAATTTCTTAGGTATAAATGTCGATGCCTAGCCCTTTGTAGTCGGCTTCATCACCTTCATCCAATTCATCTAAGCGGTTGTTTTGGATGAGCCGTCTTTCACTACCGCTGCGTGTATCTAAAAGGACGGGAATTTGGCGTTGACGGCGGTCTTTGCGCTGGCGCCTCTCTCCTTGTTCTGATGGCATTAATTCCTGATGCGGTTGATGGCGAGACACTTGTCTCATGTTCTCGACTTCTTTTTGAACCGCTTCATGGAAGCCTACTTTGGCAGGGTGAACCTCTGGATAAGGAGAAACTTGCCCCACTGCCTTGGTGGTATTGGGCTTCGCGTTATCATTCCTGAGGTTACGAATACCGGCATCATCAGGCCGAATGCTGAAAATGGTCATTTCTCTCTCCTGTCTATGACCCCTAAATATATAGTTCACCTTACCTCTGCGTCCCAGGTGGGATCATCTTTTAATAACAATTTTATATGAGATTTATAGGCTTAGCTTATTAACTTAAAAATCACTTTAAAATCAGTCTGTCATGGGAAACTCGAGTAGGTAAATTGGATTAAATTGTGATCTTTTATTGCCGATAAAATATACAACCTGGCACTCTGTGCAGGAGAGACGTGTATACCGATGAGGGTCAATTATGCGAACGCGAATCAACGAAGTACCGGCTTGCCTAATCGAGACCATTGAGGTTGAGGCTGAGCGTTATAATTTAATTCGACTGGCATTGATCCGCTTGGGAGGGCCTCTACGTTTTCCACTTATCGGCTTGCGTAATCTGGATATGTATCTGGATGATGAGAAGTGGGTTTGCGTGGATCGTAGTGCCATGGATCTTCCGGTAGCTGCTTGGAGTCGTTTTGAAGATAAAGCACGCACTGATTTACAAGGTGATGTGCGTTGTGTATTGCGTCATTATCAGGTGAATACTGATATCTTATTACCTTATATGTGGATGACTATGGAGAGTATTTTGCGGGACCGCTTGGCACAACAAAAGTACACTAGTTCATCAAAAGTGGTGCATTTTTCAGCGAATAGGAATTCTCTTTCCAAATCAGAGTAATGGTAATGAGCCCTACCAAACAGGGGGTAGGGCCGTTATAAAAGTAGGTAAAATCAGTATTCGATAGGAAGGATTTTAACTACATGATTGTCTTAATGGGCACTGTAGTAGACGCCACCTTTATGCTTGTCTCCATTGGATGTTTTGAAGAGGATCATGAGTTGATGTTCGCCATGCAGATGGCCTAGGTTGTAACCGTTCATATGCCAATCGCCCATTTTCATTAATGGCTTAATTTCATCTTTGCCATCAGGGTAGATGACTTTTGAGTTAACCTTGATGTCATCGATTATTTTGCCGTCTTTTTCTACCTTTACCATAAAGTTATGGCTACCGCCGTGTTCCATGCCTGCTTGGGCTTTCATTACATGAAAACTCACCTGGTAACCATCAATGTTGCGCTTTTCCAAAAACATGTTGCTCATATTGCTGTGATTGCTGGGGCTACTATGATTATTAGATCCATGATCATGGGAGTCGTGGTTATGGTGATCGTCGGCGGCATAAAGTGGTGACGCGGCTAATAGGGTTGCTAAAAGTAGAGGGGAGAGTGTGCTCTTTAGTATCATGATTTTCTCCTAATTATCAGTATGGTTTGATTGATGTTTTTCCTGCCATAGCAATACCAGTCCATAGATGACTGGGAGTACTAGCAGGCAGAGTAGGGTGACAGTTATCATGCCTCCTACCATGGGGGCGGCAATGCGCTGCATGACCTCTGAGCCGGTACCACTACTCCACATGATGGGCAGTAGGCCAGCGATGGTGGCGGCAGTCGTCATAGCGATGGGGCGTACCCGTTCGGAGGTGCCGCGGTGGACCGCAGCCATGATGTCATTGGATGACAGTTGAGGTTGGCTAAGGCGACGTTCTGCAATCGCTTGGTCGATAAAGGTGAGGACCAGTACGCCGACTTCTGCTGCAACCCCTGCTAGGGCGATGAAGCCCACGCCAACAGCAACCGAGAGATTGAAGCCCAGCAGGTAAATTAGCCAGAAGCCGCCAATCAGTCCGAAGGGAATGGTGAGCATAATCACTAGCGGTGCCGTCAGGTTGCGGAAGTTGAGATAGAGTAGTAGGAAGATCAGCAGTAGGGTGACAGGAATAACAATCTGCAGTCGCTGGCTGGCGCGCTCCATGTACTCAAACTGGCCAGACCAGATCAGGGTGTAACCTACCGGAATTGTGACTTGATCAGCAACAATCTGTTTGGCTTTTTCCACATAGCCACCAATATCTGAGGTGGTGATATCCACATAGACCCAGGCATTGGGGCGGGCATTTTCGCTTTTGATAGCGGGAGCGCCTCGGCGTAGTTGTAAATCAGCAACCAGGGACAGGGGGATCTGTGCGCCTGTGGGGGTGGGAATCAACACTCGCTTTAGGCTCTCCAGATTATCTCGCAGTTCCCGGGGATAGCGCAGGTTGACGGGATAGCGCTCTAGACCTTCTACGGTTTGAGTAACATTCATGCCGCCTATGGCACTTTGGATAATCTCTTGTACATCACCTACGGTAAGGCCGTAGCGAGCCGCCTCTTCCCGGTGAATATCGAAATCCAGGTAGTAGCCTCCAGCGGCTTTATCACCAAAGGCAGAGAGGGTATCCGGTAGTTGCTTTAAGGTGCGCTCAATGTCACCCGCCACTTCCTCCAATACCTTCAAGTCGGGGCCGCTGACCTTGATGCCGATGGGTGTTTTGATGCCGGTAGATAGCATGTCGATACGGGTCTTGATGGGCATGGTCCAGGCGTTGGCAAGACCTGGGAATTGGATTGCAGCATCCATCTCATCCATCAGTGCCTTGGTGGTTTTATTCGGGTTTGGCCACTGATCACGGGGTTTAAGGCGAATAGTGGTCTCTAGCATGGAGAGGGGGGCGGGGTCGGTGGCACTCTCTGCTCGTCCTACTTTGCCAAATACAGTCTCTACTTCAGGGAAGGTCATCAGGATCTTATCTGTTTGCTGCAGTATCTCCTTTGCCTTGGTAATAGATAGTCCCGGATAAGTGGTGGGCATGTAGAGGATATCTCCCTCATCCAGTGGTGGCATGAACTCACTTCCTAGCTTGCCAAGTGGGTAGGCAGTAGCGACTAATAAGCCAAGGGAGGTGGCAACGGTTAACCAGCGCCAACGAATGGCTAATGCCAGAAGAGGGGAATGCGCTTTGCGCAGCAGGTGATTGATGGGGTTACGAGATTCACTGGGCACTTTGCCGCGAATCAGGTAGCCCATCAGAATAGGCACCAGGACTACCGCCAGCAGTGCGGCGGCTGCCATGGCATAGGTTTTGGTATAGGCCAAGGGAGAAAAGAGTCTCCCCTCCTGAGCCTGTAGGGTGAATACCGGCAGGAAGGAGACCGTGATAATCAGCAGCGAGAAGAACAGGGCGGGCCCTACTTGGCGGGAGGCTTGCGCAATGGCTTGCCAGCGCTCTTGGCTGAGGAGTTCCCGTCCTTTCTCCTGAGCTTTTTTCTCAAGCTGTTTATGGGCATTCTCAATCATGACAATGGCGCCATCCACCATTGTGCCGATGGCGACGGCAATACCGCCAAGGGACATAATGTTGGCATTGATGCCTTGCCATTTCATGATGATAAACGCGATTAAGATGCCGATAGGCAAAGCAATAATGGCTACCATCGCCGAGCGCACATGGAGCAGGAAGAGGATGATGATGATCGCCACTACAATGGATTCTTCTAGCAGCTTGTGTTGCAGGTTGTCCACTGCGCGCTTGATCAGATCACTGCGATCATAGGTGGGAACAATTTCTACCCCTTCCGGTAGGCCAGACTTGAGGTCTTCCAGTTTCGCTTTCACTCGATCGATGGTGGCGAGGGCATTTTCACCGTACCGCATGATCACAACACCACCCGCCACTTCTCCTTCACCATCCAGTTCTGCCAGACCCCTGCGTAGCTCTGGACCCAGGTGGATGTGGGCCACATCTTGTAGGCGAATGGGAGTGCCGTTTTCATCCACTGCTACCGGGGTGACTTTAAGGTCTTCAATGGATCGAATATAGCCGCGGGCGCGCACCATATATTCGGTTTCCGCCATCTCCACTAGTTTGCCGCCCACATCGTTATTGGATCGCTGGATCGCCTGTTTCACCTTGGAGAGGGGGATGTTGTAGGCCAGCAATGCGTTGGGATCCACCTCTACCTGATACTGCTTAACGTAGCCGCCAACGGAGGCGACTTCAGCTACCCCTTCTACGGTTTGTAGGGGATAGCGCAGGTACCAATCCTGAATTGACCTCAGCTCTGCCAGGTCATGTTTGCCACTACGGTCTACCAAGGCATACTCATAGACCCAGCCCACGCCAGTGGCATCGGGACCAAGGGCGGGAGAGAGCCCTTTAGGTAGTCGTGCACTGGCGTAGTTGAGGTACTCCAGAACCCGTGATCGGGCCCAGTAGATATCGGTACCATCCTCGAAGATGACATAGACAAAAGAGAAGCCGAAGAAGGAGTAGCCCCGTACCACTTTAGCATTAGGGACGGCCAGCATGGCGGTGGTGAGGGGGTAGGTGACCTGATCTTCTACTACTTGAGGTGCTTGCCCTGGGTATTCGGTGAAGACGATAACCTGCACATCTGAAAGATCAGGGATGGCATCCAGTGGGGTGTTTTTCAGGGACCAGATGCCTGCTGCCACCGTGATGATGGTGGCAATCAACACCAGCAGGCGGTTTTGCAGAGCGATATCGATGAGCTTAGTGATCATGCAGGGCTCCTGTGTCTGGAGTGTCCATATCATTCATCTCCAGATCTGACATATCCATCTCATTCATATTCATGTCAGACATCCCCATGTCGTCCATCTCCATCTCTGCCATGGGATCGGGTTCGCTAATGGCCATCATTTTGGCTGTGGCTTCTCGCAGCTTGGATTCCGAGTCGATGAGGAATTGGCTGGAGGTGACTACCCGCTCGCCAGCAGAGACCCCTTTAATAATTTGTGTTAGTCCGTTAGCCGTTACGCCTAATACCACCTCGCGGGGTTCAAATTTCCCGGGCTCGCGCATCACGAATAGTTGTTCCCGGCTACCGGAGCGCACAATGGCTTCGCTGGGTACCACGATGGCCTCTTGTTGGGGGTCTACGTGCAGTACCACATTGGCGAACATGCCAGGTTTTAGGCTGAGGTCGGGATTATCAAATTCCAGGCGTACTTGGGCGCTTCGGCTCTTTTTATTGAGGGTAGGGTGGATAAAGGTAACCTTGCCTTGATAGGTGCGCCCGGGTTCAGCACGTACCGTCATCTCAGCCTTGTCACCCTCTTTTAGCCAGCGTAGATCATCTTCGAAGATGTCCACATTGACCCAGATACGGCCAAGGTCGGCAATCAGGTAAAGCTCATCCTTGGGGCTGACATATTGCCCTTCGCGTGCACCGATATTCATCACCCAGCCTTTAAAGGGGGAGTGGATATGTAGCTGCTTTTTGATCTCCCGGCTCTGTTCCAGTTCGTGGATCTGATGCTCAGGCACATCGAACAGCTGTAGCCGTTCCCGGGCGCTTTGCAGGATGGTCTTGGCACTCTCTTTCATCTGGCTGGCACTGCTGTGGCGTACTGTTTCCCAGTTTTTCATCGCCACCAGATATTCTTGTTGTGCTGCGACCAACTCTGGTGAATAGATACTTAGCAGGATGGTGTCTCGGTTGACTGCGGTACCCGTCTCATCAATCTTCAGCTTCTCGATCCAACCAGAGGTTTTCGGATGGAGGCGGGCTAAGCGCTCTTCATTGAATTCGATGCGTCCCAGGCCGTTCAGGGTACGGGCTAGCGTCTGTTGTTTGACGGTAGCTGTACGTACACCGATATTCTGAACGGTAACTGGATCAATGGTCACGGTGCCGGTAGGCTCATTGGCATCACCCTCATCGGCATAGACGGGAATGTAGTCCATGCCCATCTCATCTTTCATGAATACTGGCGAGGTGATGGCGGGATTCATGGGGTTGCGCCAGAATAGCACCTCACGCTCTTTGGGCTTCTCCTCATCGGCATAGACGGGAATATAGTCCATGCCCATTTCATCTTTCATGAAGACGGGTGAGGTGATAACCGGATTCATGGGGTTACGCCAAAACAGTACCTCAGGTTTATCACTCTTTTCCGCATCACTTGAGCTGGGCGTGGAGGTGAACTGGGCTAGTCCATAGCCAGCGGCTAATGAGATTAATATGGTTGTAGTGAGTGCTAACTTATTCATAGATCTGCTCCTCGCCGACGGCAGCGACTAGACGTGCCAAAGCCTGATTGGCTTGGCTTAGACTTTGCCAATAGCGGGTTTCGTAGTTATAGAGGGCGGTTTGGCTGCGAATCAGACTGAGAAAATCCACTTTGCCCACCTGATAGCCAGCCAATAGGGTATCGATGGACTGCTGGGCCAGGGGAATGGTTTCTTGGTGAGCCAGATTGGCTTGTTCCGCTGCAAATTGGTAGTCACTGGCAGCTTGGGCAATGCGGGTCATGATTTTCCGCTGCTGGTCCAAGAGTTGGAATCTTTGTTGTTTCCACTCCGCATTGCGCTGATCAACGGCAGCATCTTGTCGGGCATGGTTGAATAGGGGAAGATTCATGCTGAACATCAATGAGGCAAAATCAGCACGATCACTGCCGTCAGCATTGTTACCGTTGCGCAAGCCGTATACGGCACCGATGGTAAAGTCTGGAGCGTAGTCCTTTTTGGCCAAATCGAGCTGGTTTTGTGCTGCCGCAATCCGCGCCTGCTGGGCTAGCAGTTGTGGATGTTGATTGATGGCCTGTTGTTGGAGCAACTCCAAGGGCTTGAGGGAAGGTAGCTTTTCGTTATGGGCACCTGTGAGCTGAATAGGAAATGTCGGTTCCCGATCTAGCAGCAGGTTAAGCTGCATAGTTTGGCTTTGGCGCTGACGGCTGAGGGCGATAGCATTATCCTGCAGTTTGCTCAGCTCTAATTGGGCTAGCAGGATATCTTGCTGCTGTCCCTGTCCTACCTGATAGCGAACCTCTGCGACATTAATGAACTGCTCCAGCAGGGTTTGGTTGCGTTGAATGACGGCTATTGCCTGTTCTAAATAGACAAGATTCCACCAAACTGTTTTGACATCTTGCGCCAGTTGTAGATGGCGCTCCGCCAGCTCTTGGCCAGTCGCTTTGGCCATTTGCTTGGCAGCTTCACTACGCAGAGCCAGTTTTCCTGGATAGGGCAGAGCCTGGCTGATACCCAATTGGAGCTGGGTCATCCCCTCCTGCGTAAATGAAAAGGTATCTAATGGCAGGTTGGCCAAATTGAGAGAGAGACGAGGATCGGGAAGAGCTGCTGATTGGTGCTCAAGTGTGGCTAGAGCCTCGGCGCGCGCTTCGATAACAGCCAGACTGGGATTATTGGCAAGCGCGAGTGCGAGGGCACTCTCCAATGATAACGGTTCAGTGGCATAGGCGGTCTGTGCAAACCATAGCCCGATTGCCAGCGCTCCACGGCGCAGTAGCAGGTACAGCATGATGTGAACTCCTCAATGGTCCCAAATTATTGGCGGGACCGCTTCCCAAATGGTGGGAATGTGACAGATTTGCCCAAACGCTGGGCACACTAAGGGTGTCTAGCCGAAATGGCGTCGAGGAGGTTTGATTTCAGAGGGGAGAGTGATCGCTATCCAGGTTGCAGAAGTAAAGAGATAGCTCTGTTTGCAATGAGTGCCTTTCTCCATTGAAAAATGAGAGATGGGAGCACCGCCACAGGCTGGCGAGTCACAGCAGTTGCCTGATGAACTGTTGTCGTCGCCATTATCTTGCATAGCCATTTCGTGATGGGCATTCATGTCGCGATGCATCATCATGGAATCATGATGTTCAGATGCGTGGCCCATTGTATGGTGAGCAACATGTGAGTTTGTATGGTGATTAATGCTCGCCATGGCATAGGAAAACACGACCGGCTGCACCACGAGGGCCATCAGTAGGAGTGTCATCAATGCTGTTTTGGCAAACTTCATCATAGAGTATAAGTGTAATCCACAGTCATGTGGATTTTGAAGGCTATGATGATAAAAAGTTTCTTTTTTTTGCTTTTCCACTAAATGTAAGGCGTTTGAGTGAAAGGGTATTTTTCTATCGATTAGTTGCCTGTGGCAGGGTAGAATGGTTGCCGCATAAAAAATACGGGTAGCGGTGATATCCTTGCGGGAATTGTTGGCGGAGGGGCTGACAGACACTGCTATCGCCGATATTCGGCACTATAATATATGTACTGGAGAAGAAGCATCTGTGGTTGGTCATGACCACGGCTTAGAGTATTGCTGTGGAGATTGAGTGAAGCTTTAAGTAGAGGTACAGCTAGGTGCGAGTTGTTGTATTGATAGCGGTGGCTATGATGGTGGTAGCCTGCGATAGCACAGGTCGTTCAGACCAGGAGATGCTTCAGGCGCCTCCAAGAAATATGAATCCAGTCATCCTGGCACAGGGAAAAGCACTTTATGATGAAAATTGTAAGCGCTGTCACCTGGAGGGTGGTAAAGGCTCTAAAGATTGGCGTATACAGGGGCCGGATGGTAAGTATCCACCTCCGCCGCTGGATGGGACGGCGCACACTTGGCATCATCCCAAAGCCGTATTGGTGAGTGTCATCAAGAATGGCAGTCCTGGTGGTATGGGTAACATGCCGCCTCACCGGGATAAACTGAGTGATAATGATATTGAGGCAATTATCACTTGGTTCCAGTCATTGTGGACAGAGGAGGCCTATCGGGCTTGGTATGGGCGCGATATGGCGAATCGCCACTACTCCCACTAGAGAAGGAGAGAGCAATGTACGGTTTTCATGCGAATAAGGTATCCGGTAGCTTTGACGAGGTAGTAGACAAAGTGACGGCTGCTCTGGCAGAAGAGGGGTTTGGTGTACTAACCGATATCGATGTCCAGGCGACAATGAAGAAGAAGCTGGACCACGATCGTTTGCCTTATCGTATTCTCGGTGCCTGTAACCCGCCACTGGCAAAGCAGGCGATTGAGGCGGATGCTGATATCGGCCTGTTATTGCCCTGCAATGTCGTTGTGCGGACTGAAGAGGATGGCTCTATTACCGTAGCCTTTATGGATCCAATTGCAGTGCTTAGCTTAGTGGATAAGCCCGGTGTGGATGAGCTGGCTAATCAAGTGAGAGAGAAGTTGATTCGCGTAAGAGACGCTCTGATTTAAGAAGATACATCAAGCAGCACATGCCAAGCCCTGCTTTGATTAAGCGGGGCTTTTCTATTTATGGCTTGGCCTTGGCTCATGCTAGACTAGAGCCAATTTTTGAACACAGTATAAAATCGCGTATAGAGGACTATCTGATGCCAGACTATCGTTCCAAGACCTCCACCCATGGTCGTAATATGGCGGGCGCCCGCTCCCTATGGCGTGCAACCGGTATGAAGGATGGAGATTTCGGTAAACCGATTATTGCCGTTGCCAACTCCTTCACTCAGTTTGTGCCTGGCCATGTGCATCTAAAGGATATGGGACAGCTGGTGGCTCGGGAGATCGAGAAGGCGGGTGGCGTGGCGAAAGAGTTCAATACCATTGCCATCGATGACGGTATTGCTATGGGCCACAGTGGCATGCTCTACTCGCTGCCGTCCCGCGACCTAATCGCTGACTCGGTAGAGTATATGTGTAATGCCCACTGTGCTGATGCTTTGGTGTGTATCTCTAACTGCGACAAAATCACCCCTGGAATGTTGATGGCAGCAATGCGCTTGAATATCCCTGTGATCTTTGTTTCCGGCGGCCCGATGGAGGCTGGTAAGGCAACCATCAAGGGGAAAACCATCGCTCTGGATTTGGTGGATGCCATGGTCTCTGCAGCTAACCCTAATGAGTCGGATGAGGATGTCGAGACCCTTGAGCGCTCTGCTTGTCCTACTTGTGGTTCTTGCTCCGGCATGTTTACTGCCAACTCCATGAATTGTCTGACTGAGGCGTTGGGTTTGTCACTGCCTGGTAATGGTTCTCTGGTGGCGACTCATGCTGATCGTGAGGGACTGTTTCTGGAGGCAGGTCGCCGTATCGTTGAACTGGCAAAGCGTTATTATGAGCAAAATGATGAGTCGGTATTGCCACGTTCAATTGCCAGCTTCAATGCGTTCGAAAATGCCATGTGCTTGGATATTGCCATGGGGGGTTCGACTAATACCGTATTGCATCTATTGGCTGCGGCCCAGGAGGCTGGTGTTGATTTCACAGTGGCGGATATTGACCGCCTCTCCCGTAAAGTGCCTCAGTTCTGCAAAGTAGCTCCAAGCACTCAGGAGTATCACATGGAGGATGTGCACCATGCTGGTGGGGTAATGGGGATTTTGGGTGAAATTGAGCGGGCAGGTTTACTGCATACTGATGTACCGACTGTCCATGCGGCCACTATGGGTGATGCACTGGCTGAGTGGGATGTTATGCGTACCAATGATGAGGCGGTAAAGCAGTTTTATTGCGCTGCACCAGGTGGAGTTCCCACACAAACTGCCTTCAGCCAATCTGAGCGTTTCGACAGTCTGGACGATGATCGTCAATCTGGCTGTATTCGTGATAAAGATCATGCCTTCAGTCAGGAAGGGGGCTTGGCAGTACTGTTTGGCAACATTGCTGAAGAGGGTTGTATTGTTAAGACGGCAGGTGTGGATGACTCGATTCTGAAATTTACGGGTCCTGCACGTATCTTCGAAAGTCAGGACGCCGCCGTCGAGGCGATTCTAGGTGACCAAATTGTGGCGGGTGATGTGGTAATAATCCGCTACGAAGGTCCCAAAGGTGGTCCGGGAATGCAGGAGATGTTATATCCAACATCCTACCTAAAATCCAAAGGCCTGGGTAAGGCGTGTGCATTACTGACAGATGGTCGCTTTTCCGGGGGAACCTCGGGCCTCTCCATCGGACATGCTTCGCCTGAAGCGGCTGAAGGTGGCGCGATTGGTTTGGTTGAAGAGGGAGATAGTATTGAGATTGATATTCCCAATCGCACTATCCGCCTAGTGATTTCAGACGAAGAGTTGGCTGCACGCCGAGAAGCAATGGAAGCGAGAGGTGCTGATGCCTGGCAGCCACTCAATCGTGATCGCCAGGTCAGTGTGGCATTACAAGCCTATGCAGCAATGACAACCAGTGCTTCACGGGGCGCGGTAAGGGACATTAGCCAGTTGAGCCGTAAGTAGTCAGTAATCTGTGTGTTGTATCGAGGGCCTGCTAAAAGCAGGCCCTTGTCTTTTGACCCCATAAACTGAGTTGGGTATATTGAGAACTTCATGTCAGATTACAGAACAGAATAAATTTTTATTGTTGGGGTAGAGAGAGAATGAAAAAGTGTAACGTGTTAGGGCTGCTGGGGGCAGCGCTGTTATCTGTATCAACTATGGCCAATGCCGCGGGTGATCCTACAGTGGGTGCCGAATTGGCGGCAGGCTGTTTCGGTTGTCATGGTGAAGATGGTCACAGCATGGTGCCAAGCTTTCCAAAATTAGCTGGCATGCAGGCTGACTATATTGCCAAGCAGGTCTTTGATTTCCAAAACAGCAAGCGTACCGATGAGACCATGGTTGGTATGGCCTACATGGTAGCTTCTAAAGAGGATGCGCTGCATATTGGTGCTTATTTTGAGTCACAATCAGCGATGAAGGGTGAACCAACTGGTAGCAAAGTCGCTAAGAAGGGTGAAGCCGTTTACAGTGAGCTGGGTTGTGTAACTTGCCATGGTAAGGTTGGTGAAGGAAAGGGTAATCTGTTCCCACGTATCGGCGGTCAGCATTTGGATTATCTGGCGAAAACACTACGCGATTTCCGTTCTGGCGAGCGTACCTCTGATCGCAGCGGTATGATGGCACCACTGGCTAAGAAAATGACTGATGAGCAGATTGATGCTGTTGCAGAGTATCTGAGCGGCTTGTAAGTCGAAAGTTTTTCAGGTATCAAAAAGGCGTAGCTCACAAGGGCTACGCCTTTTTTATTTATCTCGTAATAGGTGGTAGCTGAACTGTTTAAAGTCGGGGCCGTGTGCCTGTTCTTCCAGAAGCTCAATGCGTACCTGCTCGTTAGCAGTGATGCATTGGAGGGTGTTGCCTTTTTGGTAACCACTGGGGAGTAGGAGTGTGGCGGCAGGGTTTTCGAAATCACAGCAGGGAAGTAGGAGCCCTTCATCCATTCCCGGGGCTGCGTTAATGATGATCAGTGGTGCGGCATCTTCAGCTAATAGGCAGACTCCCATCATGATTTCATCGCCAGGAGTTTCCATTTTCCAGCGGATTTGTCCAACGCGCCAAGCTTCATTACTTACGCTAGGATGGCGAATTAGGGCCAGATCCATTTTCTGTATCAATTTGCCTGTATTCCGATCACAGCGTAGGCCATAGCCACCGATGCTGACATCGACTTGCTGAAGCTGGTGGCAGACTGGTTCTTGTGCCTCAACTTCGCCTTCAAGCCAGCGATTGGCGAGGTGGAAAGACCAGAGTGAGCCGGGTGTATCCTGACCCGCTTTATCCATCTCCTGATCGATCAGCTGCTGGTGACAGCGGTTAAAGCCAGCGACTAATTCGGCATCTTGAAAACTGCTGCGGCGCTCATAGTGGCGTGGCGGTGCACTGGCCCATCCCTGACGTAGCCGTTCTAGGAGAGTCTGTTTGAGTTCAGTGGTACCTTCCAGGCTGAGTGTTTCTAACTCGTCATTTTGTTGAGCCTCTTCAACTCGCGCTGTATTGATGCGTAATAGTGTGCGGTGGTCTTTTACCACATAATCCTGCTGTAAAAATTCCGGGGGCTTTTCTGATGTTGTATCAATTACCCATTCATTATTTGGTTGCCAATTGTCATCGCAATTCTCAAGCTGGCATAGGTGTGCCCAGTGGGTGATTATTTGATAACTGGTAACAATTTCACTGCGTTTGAGACGAAAAGGATTAATTGCGGCAAATAGCAGTAGAATAATAAAAGTTTCTTCAATGTTCTGGGTCATGCCCTCTTTGTCATAAAGTGGCTCTTTTTCGATCTGATATCGTTGGGCGATTTGGTAGAGTCGTTTAATTTCATTCCAAATATCGCTGCTGATGGGTTGATAAGTGAGGTAGTGTTCCATCAGGTAGTGGGATTGGTAATGTAATGCGTGAGTGATGGTATGACAGAGTAGCTCTTTGGCTGGTTTGTCCAGCTCCCCTTTTGTCAGTTCGTTGGCGATGATGGTAAAACCACAAGCGGTTTCGTTGAGTAGCTGGCGACTGAGCTCTATAGCGGCTAGATCACTGGGGCCATCAGCTTTTCGCTGGGTGGAGAGGTAGTGCTGCTCCAGATGTTTTATCAGTTGACCAAGAGGGCTCTTTACCTTGAGCATCAACTGATAGCGCTTTAAGCTATCTAGAGACGCACGGTTGTACTGCCGAAGGGTATCGAGCATCTTGTGTCCGGTTTCATAGGCTTCCAGCGGCTCCAGCTCATTGCTTAAATTCATCTGGGGCAAGTGTGTATCTCCACGACTTTGGTTTCCTTGCTGTTGGGGAAAGTTGAGTTTGATTGCACACATAATATTGATTCCATCCCATCCATCTTTTCATTGTAGCAGGCTGAAATTGAAACATTTGTGAATCATTCTCCAGCCATTTGATGAGAGGCTGTTAAGCTAGCGGTATGTTTCAGAAAAATATGAGTCAATTGCATATCAGGCCGGTGCGGGATTTGTACTGGGTATTGTATTCACCCTCTTTGCTGAGGCAGGAGACGATGCCACTAGTGTCAGATAGATGGCTATCTGGTGAGTGGCTTGAGCCGTGGCTGAGAGGGCTTGATCAGCATCCGGAGGCACTTGAATCCTGGTTGGCACAACATGCCTCTCATCGCTTGGGTCACTACTATGAGGCATTATTGGGATTTTATCTTCAACATCATCCTGAGCTGCAGTGTCTGGCTAGAAACTGGGTGGTGAGGGATGGCTCGTTGAGGACCTTGGGTGAGCTGGACTTGCTGCTACGGAACATTCAGGGTGATGTGCTGCATTGGGAGTTGGCAGTAAAATTCTATCTTTTCTATAAAGGAAATTACTTAGGGCCCAATGTACAAGATCGGTTGGATAAAAAGTACTGTCATCTTCTTGAGCATCAACTCTGTTTACCTCAATTGCCAGAGGTGCAGTCACAGTTACGCGAGGTGTTTGAGGTTGATGAGGTGGCTTCTCAGGCGCTGGTGAAGGGGTGGCTGTTTTATCCATTGGGCGGTGTTCAAACAGTAGGTTCTCCACTGGTGGTAGAGAATCATTTGCGGGGGACATGGTGTCATCTATCTCAACTGCAGGAGTGGTGTGATGGTCAGAGTGAGGGAGTAGTTTTTCGCCTGTTGCCACGCTTGCATTGGCTGTCGCCTGATGTCTGTTATGAGTCGCAGCAGCTGCTTAGCGTAACGACCTTAACGCAGCGGTTACATCACTATTTCAGAGAACACGATCATGCACAATTGGTGGCGGCACTACACCTGCAGTCTGATGGCTGGCATGAGACTGACAGGTGTATGGTGGTGAGTGAAGACTGGGCTGTTGGGGCCTGTTAGGCCACGCTGTTAACCTTAAGCTTTTTTAGCCTCTTTCAGCAGGAATTCCATCAGTGCCTTCTGTGCGTGTAGGCGATTTTCCGCTTCATCCCACACGACACTTTGTTTGCCATCAATGACATCGGCTGTTACCTCTTCGCCACGGTGAGCTGGCAAGCAGTGCATGAATAGGGCATCAGGCTTGGCCAGATTCATCATTTCTGCATTCACTTGGTAGCTGGCAAAGGCTGCTTCCCGCTGCTTTTGCTCTTCCTCTTGGCCCATGCTGGCCCAAACATCGGTAACCACTAGATCTGAGTCTTGGGTTGCTTCCTCTGGGGTGGTACAGATTTTCACGGCATTACCCGCCGCAGCTACGATTTGAGCATCCGGTTCATACCCTGATGGTGTAGCGATATTCAGGGTAAAGCCAAACTGACGCGCAGCATTAATATAGGAGTGACACATGTTGTTGCCATCACCAATCCAGGTAACGGTTTTACCTCGAATGGACCCCCTCTGCTCCACATAAGTTTGGATATCAGCTAGCAACTGGCATGGGTGATTCATGTCGGTAAGGGCATTGATAACCGGTACCTGGGAGTATTCCGCAAACAGTTCCAGTTTTTCATGCTCATAGGTACGGATCATGATGATATCTACCATTCGTGACAGTACCCGGGCAGAGTCTTCAATAGGCTCGCCACGGCCTAGCTGGGTGTCTCGGGGAGATAGAAAGATGGCGTGGCCGCCAAACTGTGCTGTGCCCGCTTCAAATGAGACCCGGGTGCGGGTGGAAGATTTTTCAAAAATCATCCCTAGCACCTGGTTTTTCATTGGTTCATAGATCTCGCCACGCTTTTGCATTGCTTTGAGCTCAATGGCGCGTTGAATCAGCGCTTCAAGCTCTTCAGAGGTGAGATCCAGTAGGGTTAGGAAGTGACGAAGTGCCATGTCTGCATCCTTAAAATATGTTATTTAGCAACAAATTGCTTAACCAGGGTACTTACCCCGGAAATCAGTTGTTCGGTTTCACTATCACTCATCAGCAGTACTGGCAAAAGGCGTATGACGTTATCGCCAGTAACGTTGATAAGTAGTTTCTGTTCTAGAGCGAGCTTGACCAGATCAGTACAAGGGCGATCCAGCTGAATGCCCAACATCATGCCATGGGCTCGAATGTCGATAACACCATCCACATTGCCCAGCTCTGCTTTGAATCCTGCTAGCAGTTTTTGGCTTAGCTCTTTGGCGCGCTGCTTGGCATTGTGCTGCTCCATGACCTGAATGACTGCAAGGCCAGCTGCACAGGCAAGTGGGTTACCGCCGAAGGTGGAGCCGTGGTTACCTGGCCCCATTACGCCGCAGGCTTTGCCGCTAACCAGGCAGGCGCCAATCGGTACACCATTGCCTAATGCCTTGGCCAGAGTCATTACGTCCGGCTTGATATTGCTGTGTTGGAAGGCAAACCATTCGCCTGTACGGCACATACCGGTTTGGATTTCATCCAGCATCATTAGCCAGTTGTGTTGATCGCAGATAGCACGTACCCGAGTGAGAAAATCATTGTCAGGAATATTAATGCCGCCTTCACCCTGCACTGGCTCAAACAGTACTGCCACAATATTGGGATGGCTAGCTGCTGCAGCCTCAATAGCGGTGATATCGTTATAGGGGACGCGAATAAAACCTTCTACCAATGGAGCGAAACCGGCTTGCACCTTGGGGTTGCCGGTAGCGGACAGTGTTGCCAGGGTACGGCCGTGAAAGCTGTTCTCCGCTACGATGATGGCGGGCTTGTCGATACCTTTGTCATTACCATATTTACGGGCAATCTTGATGGCCGCTTCGTTAGCTTCAGCGCCTGAGTTGCTAAAAAAGACCTGCTCCATGCCAGAGAGAGCAGTCAGTTTATCGCCCAGCGCTTGTTGGTTGATAACACCGTATATGTTGGAGGTATGGACCAGTCGGGTCGCTTGTTCGCTAATGGCTTTGGCAACAGTAGGGTGAGCATGCCCTAGGCTGCAAACCGCGATGCCACTAATGGCATCCAGATATTGATTTCCTTCTTTATCCCATAGCCATACACCTTGCCCCCGCTCGAAGCTGACCGGTAACCGCGCATAGGTTGGCATCAATGAATCTGACATCTTTCTCAATCCCCAAAAGAGTGCAATCAAGTTGATTTGTACACTCCCTAAAATGACAAAAGGCAGCATCGGGGCTGCCCATTGGTGAATATTTCATCTTATATCGGATTGTTGCCATAAGTAAATAGCCAGCTGCTTCAACGTAATATGATGCTATTGTTACAGTAATATGTTGTGAATGGGTGCTTGTCACGCTTTTGTCATATGGCTTGTATCTAATACGCTGGAGTGAAATTGCTGTGAGAGGCTGGCGATGCCGGTAAAAATTTTAATGATTGAGGATGAAGCTGCTGTTCGTGAAATGGTGCGCTTCTCCATTACCCAGGTTGGTTACGATGTATTGGAGGCGGAAAGTGTTGCTGATGCCCGTCATGTGATTGCGGATAGCGTGCCAGACCTGATTTTATTGGATTGGATGTTGCCGGATGTCAGTGGTATCGAATATGCCCGTATCCTGAAGAAAGAGGAGTTGACTAAGCATATCCCTATCATCATGCTGACCGCCCGTGGCGATGAGTCAGATAAGATTCGGGGGTTAGATGTTGGGGCAGATGACTACATCACCAAGCCGTTTTCAGTAAAAGAGCTATTGGCACGTATCAAGGCTGTATTACGCCGTGCCTCTCCCATGCTGGAAGAGGATGTGGTGGAGGTGGAGGGATTGCGCTTGGATGTTGGCAGTCACCGGGTCAGTGCCAATGAGACGTCGCTGGAGATGGGCCCCACTGAATTTCGCCTGTTACAGTTCTTTATGACCAATCCTGAACGCGTATTTAGCCGTGGACAGTTGCTTGATCGGGTTTGGGGTGGCAATGTATATATTGATGAACGTACGGTGGATGTGCATATTCGCCGTTTAAGAAAGGCTTTGGAACCCGAGAAGTATGATCGATATGTGCAGACCGTGCGAGGTGCAGGTTACCGTTTTTCTGCGAAGGTGTAGCGCTTGAGCCCTCAGTGGTCTGCTGAGCTTTGGAAGCTGGCGTTGTCATTACTGGCTGCGTTGTTTGTGGGTCTATTGCTCGGCAAGGTATTGTTGGTGATTTGCTTAGTATTGGCAGTGCATCTGTTCTTGCATATGCGCGCTTTGTATCGCCTGGATCTTTGGCTGCGCCATTCTAAAAAGTATAACCCCCCCAGCATCGGTGGTGTTTGGGGCGAGATCTACTATCTTTACTATCGCTCTCAGAAACGCCAGCGTAAGCGCAAAAAGCTACTGGTAAATTACCTTAACCGCTTTCAGCAGATGACCAAGGCGATGCCGGATGCGACAGTGGTGCTGCGGGAAGGTAATGTCATTGAGTGGTTCAATGATGCGGCTCAGCTGCAACTAGGATTGCGTCAGCCTCAGGATCTTACCCAGCGTATCGATAATTTGATCCGACAGCCCCATTTTGTCTCTTATCTGCAGCGAGCCAGGCCGGACGAAGCGTTAGAGATTGCCTCACCTCATAATGATGAGCGAATTCTATCTATTGTTATCGTGCCATATGGTAGGGACCGTCGTCTGCTGGTGGCCAGGGATGTTACTCAATTACATCGCCTGGAAGAGACCCGTCGTGACTTCGTGGCCAATGTATCCCATGAATTGCGTACACCGCTGACAGTGATTCACGGCTATTTGGAGACCATGGCAGATGTGCCGGAGAAAGACCCTGTTAAAAAGTATTGGGGATATCCTGTAAAGGTGATGTTCGAGCAGAGCCAGCGTATGACATCGATTGTCGAGGATCTGCTGATGCTCTCCAGATTGGAGACTGGTCATCGAGAGATTCATCGTGAAGCGATCGACATCCCCTCAATGATTCAGATTGTCGCCAAAGAGGGGAGGGAATTAAGCGGAGATAAACAGCACCGCATTAGCGTTGAGGCGGATAATACCCTCTGGTATCGGGGAAATCAGGCTCAGTTATTCAGTGTATTTAGTAACTTGGTGTTCAATGCTGTGCGTTATACACCCGCGGGCGGGGATATCAAGCTTCGTTGGTATGCTGAAGAGGAGATGGCTTGTTTTGAGGTGAAGGATACGGGTGTTGGTATCGCACCACAGCATATTTCACGTCTGACCGAGCGTTTCTATCGAGTGGATGTGGGGCGCTCTCGAGAAACAGGTGGAACGGGTCTAGGCTTGGCGATAGTCAAACATATTCTGGAGCATCATGATGCGCGTCTGACGATTGAGAGTGTTGTGGGCAAGGGGAGTACTTTCCGTTGCTGTTTCCCACTACAGGCTTCAACGCCAGCACCTACAGGACAAATGGCTAGCTCTGTCACAAAAGCGTCATAATATATTCATACTATTGTTATCTCTGGTCGGGATAATGTCGGCATTGACTTTTGATAATCCAAACCTTGTTGAGGAAGTACTATGAAAATGATCAAACAATTGATCGCAAGCACTATGGCGCTAGGCCTGGTTTCTGGCACTGCAATGGCAGGTGCACAGGTTGATCCTAAGCTGCCTGAGTATGAGCGCGCAAGTGGTGTATCAGGTAATCTGAGCAGCGTGGGTTCTGATACCCTGGCGAACTTGATGACCTTGTGGGCGGAAGAGTTCAAGCGTGCTTATCCTAACGTTAATATTCAAATTCAAGCGGCAGGTTCCTCAACTGCGCCTCCAGCACTGACTGAAGGGACTTCTAACATGGGTCCTATGAGTCGTAAGATGAAGAGCAAAGAGATTGAGGCATTCGAGAAAAAGCACGGTTATAAGCCGACTGAGATCCGTGTTGCTATCGATGCACTGGCAGTTTACGCGCACAAAGATAATCCAATCGAAGGTCTGACGATTCCTCAAGTGGATGCCATCTTTTCTTCTACCCGTAAGTGTGGTGCCGATGCAGATGTAACCAAGTGGGGTGATCTGGGTCTGACTGGTGCTTGGGCTAACCGTGACATCCAATTGTTTGGTCGTAACTCAGTATCTGGCACCTATGGTTACTTTAAGAAGAAAGGTCTGTGTAAGGGTGACTACAAGAACACGGTTAATGAACAGCCTGGTTCTGCCTCAGTGGTTCAGTCTGTAACTGCCTCTCTGAATGCTATCGGTTACTCTGGCATCGGTTATAAAACTGCAGGTGTAAAACTGGTTCCTTTGGCGAAGAAAGATGGTCAGCCATTTGTTCCAGCTAATGCAGATACTGCAAGCTCTGGTAAATACCCACTGTCTCGTTACTTGTACGTTTACGTAAATAAGCACCCAAACAAAGCACTACCTCCAATGGAGTATGAGTTCATCAAGTTGGTGCTCTCTAAAGCAGGTCAGGAAGTGGTTGTGAAAGATGGCTACGTACCTGTATCCGCTGCCATTGCTGAAAAAGAGTTGGCGAAGCTGCGCTAATCCTCTTCTTCAGTCAGAAAAAGCCCGCTTCGGCGGGTTTTTTTGTGTCTAAATAAATGTTGATAGCATTACATGAAAGTGTCATTTTTATTGTGTATATTAGTCACTTATCGCAAAGGGGGGCTTTTTGCAGGAGGGAATGTGACAGAATCGTCATATTACTGTCATAATAGCCCGCTACATTTGCGCCAACCTACAAAATGGCTGATACGATGACTGCCGAAGTGAATTTAAATAAAGAGTCTGCGGAGCGAGCCCGTCACCGCAAGATGCGTCTGATTAAGGATGTTTTTGCTAAACATGCGGTGACCGTTGGTGGCACCAGTGTCATTTTGGCGATTGCCTTGATCTTCTTCTACCTATTTTATGTCGTAGTACCGCTGTTTAAATCAGCGGAGATTGATCATGTTGCTAGCTATTCTATGCAGGGTGAGCAGGGCGGGACACTGCACCTTGCGATGGAGGAGCAGGCTGAGATTGGTGTGCGCTTCACTCGTGGCGGTACTGCGGAATTCTATAACTTGGTTGATGGTAGTCTGGTTAGTCATGAGCAGATTGCACTGCCAGAAGATGTTGAAGTTAGTTCATTTGCAGCCAGTGGAGGTGATAAGGGGCTGGTGGCTTATGGTCTCTCCAATGGTGAGGTGGTTGTTGTAAAACATCACTATCAAGTTACCTTTCCCAATGATCAGCGCAAGATCACCCCTGAAATTCAATATCCTTATGGGGAAGACCCTCTGGTGATTGATGAAGAGGGAGACATGCTTACCTACCTGGCCTTCCAGGATGGGGAGGATGAGGCGATAATCGCGGCGGCTACCAATGATGGCCGATTGCTGATGAGCCACCTTATCAAAGAAGAGTCGATGATGGAGGAAGGTGTCTTCGATATTGAGCAGGAGAATGTTGACCTTGAGCTCGATACCTCCAATATCGCCTATCTTCTGGTGGGGCAAGAGCAGGATAAGCTCTATGCCATCGACGGTAATGGTGAACTGAACTATTACAATATCCTGGATAAAGAGGAACCTGAGCTGGAACAGCGTCTGAATCTGGTGGATAAGCAGACAGAGGTTACCAGTGCCACTTTCCTCACCGGGGGGATTTCACTGATGGTGGGTGACTCTAATGGCGTCATTAGCCAATGGTTCCCCGTACGTGACGAGAACAATAATAAACAGCTCACCCTGATACGTAGCTTTGCTGAACAGGATAAGCCAATTGATCGCATCGCTATTGAGTTAGGGCGCAAAGGCTTTCTGACTGCGGATCGCGAAGGTAACATAGGCCTTTACCATGCGACGGCACAGCGTACCCTGCTGGTGGAGCCGCTGGCTAAAGCTCCGATCAATGCCATTGCGATGTCTCCTCGTGCCAATGCCATGTGGTTTGAAGAGCGTGGCGGCCAGATGCAGTTCTACAAGATTCATAATGAGCACCCAGAAGTTTCCTGGTCATCGCTGTGGGGCAAGGTGTGGTATGAGAGCTATGAGGAGCCAGACTACATTTG
Organism: Thiohalomonadales bacterium; assembly: GCA_050295955.1. Classification (GTDB taxonomy): domain Bacteria; phylum Pseudomonadota; class Gammaproteobacteria; order RBG-16-57-12; family RBG-16-57-12; genus JAFLJP01. The sequence continues at coordinate 98,678 of JBNKQQ010000034.1, read as the reverse complement.
GCAATCTTCTTCTTCCAGTAGTGATTTCGAGCCTAAATATAGCTTGGTGCCTATCTCATTCGGTACCCTTAAAGCGGCTTTCTATGCCATGCTGATCGCAATGCCGCTGGCGATTTTGGGTGCGATCTACACAGCCTACTTTATGGCGCCACGGATGCGTCGCATTGTGAAGCCGAGCATTGAGATTATGGAGGCGTTGCCTACGGTCATTCTGGGCTTCTTGGCTGGCTTGTGGTTAGCACCGTTCATTGAAAAGCATCTGCCTGGTATCTTTGTGATGCTGGTATTGGTTCCAGCTGCCATCGTATTGGCTGCCTTTGCCTGGCAATCTGCCCCGCGGAAATGGCGTCATGCGATCCCGGATGGTTGGGAGGCGGGGCTGTTGGTTCCGGTTATTCTGGTTGCGCTGTGGATCTCCTTTGGTTCTAGTCCTGCGATTGAAGCGACCTTATTTGGTGGTGACATGCGCAATTTCCTCTCCCATGAGCTGGGTATCGATTTTGACCAGCGTAATGCGCTGATTGTGGGATTGGCAATGGGCTTTGCGGTGATCCCAACGATTTTTTCTATCGCAGAGGATGCTGTGTTTGGTGTGCCTCGTCACCTGAGTCATGGTTCACTGGCGCTGGGGGCAACCCCATGGCAGACCATGTGGCGGGTGGTGCTGTTGACGGCGAGCCCAGGTATTTTCTCGGCAGTGATGATTGGGTTGGGGCGAGCAGTGGGTGAGACCATGATTGTGTTGATGGCGACGGGTAATACCCCGGTAATGGATATGAGTATATTCCAAGGTCTACGAACCCTGTCGGCGAATATCGCGGTGGAGATGCCAGAGTCCGAGGTAGATAGTACCCATTACCGCATCCTATTCCTGGCAGCGCTAGTATTGTTCGCCTTCACCTTCTTCTTCAATACCCTGGCGGAGCTGGTAAGACAACGGCTACGTAAAAAATATAGCTCATTGTAACGAATAGCTGTTTACTGAATTAGAACTTAAATACACCTCGAGTGAATGAGGCAGATTGATGTCTGGTAAGAGTAATTTTAAAGAGTGGTTTGGTACCGGAGCCCCATGGGTCTGGACCTGTGCAGGAGCTGTCAGTGTCTCGCTGTTAATGGTGTTTGGTGTATTAGCGCTGATCGCCTTACGAGGACTGGGCTACTTCTGGCCTGCAGATTTGGCTCAGGTGGAATATAGCATTGATGAGCAAACCCAGATTAGCAAGATCGGTGAGTTCCACGAATATGAGATGGTACCGGCTACCCAGTTGCGTGAAGCGGGGGTGTATGTCCCTTCTGATGATGAGTTGGTGAAGCGCTACTTATTTAAAGTTGGAAATCGTGACTTTTACGGTCAGGATTTCCGCTGGATTATCGAACCATCTATCTCTTCTACCACTTACCCAGAAAATCTAATGGTACTGGAGCGTCACGAGTGGGGTAACTTCTTTGGCCATTTGTTGCAGGTAAAAGAGGACGGCAAGGTCGTTGCAGAAGGGGAGGCTGCCCACGATGAGTTGGATAAGCGCATGGTGCGGGCCTTGGATCTGCATGATCAAATTAAGGACATCGAAAAGGGAGACATCGGTTCAGTTAACTATCGCATGGAAAATCTGCGCTTGGCCAAGCGTGGTTTGGAGCTGGATGGGGAGACCGATCCAGTCGCATTTGCCAAGATAGAAGAGGCAAAGCAAGAGCTGGACGCGGAATACCAAGTGTTGATGAAGGAGCTGAATAGCCTTTATGAGCAGAGTCGTCGCGACAGCATTGTCGTTGCTGATGTGGATGGCAAAGAGAAAGAGATCTCGCTGTCACTGATCGTACGGGTTTATTACCCCAACAGTATGGGCGTGTTTGACAAGATCGGCCACTACATTATGAAAGTGGTTGAATTCGTCTCTGACGATCCTCGCGAAGCGAATACCGAGGGCGGTATTTTCCCGGCTATCTTCGGTACGGTAATGATGGTAATGATCATGACCGTACTGGTAACGCCATTAGGTGTGGTAGCAGCCGTTTACCTTCGTGAATATGCCAAGCAAGGGCCGATTACCCAAGTGATTCGTATATCGGTTAACAACTTGGCGGGTGTACCTTCGATTGTATATGGCGTATTCGGTTTAGGTTTCTTTGTCTACTTTCTGGGTGGCAATATTGACCAATTGTTCTTCCGGGAAGCATTGCCATCTCCCACCTTTGGCACGCCGGGCATTCTCTGGTCATCTTTGACCCTGGCTCTGTTGACCCTGCCAGTGGTGATTGTGGCAACTGAAGAGGGATTGTCTCGGATTCCTCGCTCAGTGCGTGAGGGTTCATTAGCGCTGGGTGCCACTAAAGCGGAGACTTTGTGGCGAATTGTTATTCCTATGGCTAGCCCAGCATTGATGACTGGCCTGATCCTGGCAGTGGCCCGCGCAGCGGGTGAGGTAGCGCCATTGATGTTGGTGGGTGTAGTAAAACTGGCGCCTTCTCTGCCGTTGGATGGTGAAGCTCCCTTCCTGCATCTGGATCGTAAATTCATGCACCTGGGCTTCCATGTATACGACGTGGGCTTCCAAAGTCCGAATGTTGAGGCGGCGCGTCCACTGGTATATGCCACCGCCCTGTTACTGGTTTTGGTGATTGTTGCCCTGAATCTGGCAGCCATCGGCATACGTAATCATCTGCGCGAAAAATACCGCGCCCTAGAGAGTTAATGGGATAGCATTATGAGTGAAGCTCAAGCCAAGACACACGGTGTCAATATCGAAGCGCTGGGTCGCAACCGTCAGCGTAAGTCCATCGATGAAGAGCAGTTGGGTCTTGAGGTAAAAGATCTCAAGCTGTTTTATGGAGAAAAGCAGGCGCTGAATGGCATCAACATGATGATTCCCCAAAAGCGTGTAACTGCCTTCATCGGCCCCAGTGGTTGTGGTAAGTCTACGCTGCTGCGTTGCTTTAATCGCATGAATGATTTGGTGGATGGTTGCCGTATCGAAGGTGAGATTTTGCTGGAAGGCAAGAATATCTTTGATAAGTCAGTGAGTGCAGTAGAGCTGCGTCGCCAAGTGGGGATGGTATTCCAAAAGCCGAATCCATTTCCCAAATCAATTTATGAAAACGTAGCCTATGGCCTACGCCTGCAAGGCATCAAAGATCGCCGCGTTCTGGATGAGACCGTAGAGCGCTCTTTGAAAGGTGCCGCATTGTGGGATGAGGTAAAAGACCGTCTACATGATTCAGCACTGGGCATGTCAGGTGGTCAGCAGCAGCGTCTGGTTATTGCCCGCGCTATTGCTGTTGAGCCGGAGGTCTTGCTATTGGATGAGCCCGCTTCAGCACTGGACCCTATCTCTACCTTGAAGATTGAAGAGCTGATCTACGAGCTAAAGGATGATTACACTATCGTTATCGTTACCCACAACATGCAACAGGCAGCACGTGTTTCTGACTATACTGCCTTCATGTATATGGGCGATTTGATTGAATTTGCCGATACAGACACCTTGTTCACCAACCCAAGCCAGAAACAGACCGAGGATTACATCACCGGTCGTTACGGTTAATAGCCAGAAAGAAGAGGACTAAATAATGGATAAAGTTGATATTGGTCATCACATCTCTCAACGCTTCAATGAAGAGCTGGAAGAGATTCGCAACCAGGTTCTGGCGATGGGTGGGCTGGTGGAGCAGCAATTGGCGACTGCGCTAGAGGCATACAGCAATCGTGATGGTGAGTTGGCTGAGCAGGTCATGAAAAATGATGTGCAGGTCAATGCTCTGGAAGTGGCGATTGATGAAGAGTGCACACAGGTATTGGCTCGTCGCCAGCCTGCAGCGACTGATTTGCGACTGATTGTGGCAGTGATTAAAACCATTACTGACCTGGAGCGTATCGGTGATGAGATTGAAAAGGTGGCACGCATGACCAGCCATCTCTCTGAACTGGAAAACAACAATGACAATGGTATCGAGATCGAACACATGGGTAACCATGTTCGGCAGATGTTGCATGATGCTCTGGATGCTTTTGCCCGTACTGATGTAGAAGCGGCTGTGAAGGTGGCCCATGAAGATGCTAAAGTGGATCGTGAATATGAAGCGGCCATGCGTCAGCTGATCACCTACATGATGGAAGATCCCCGCACTATTCGTCGTGCACTGGACCTGATGTGGACCGTTCGCGCTTTAGAGCGTATTGGTGATCACTCCCGCAACATCTGTGAATATGTTATCTACCTAGTGAAAGGCAAGGATGTCCGCCATATCACTCTTGAACAAATGGAAGAGGCTGCTGCCAGCGAACGTTAAGCTGTAAGTAGAAACGTTGATGAATAAAAAAAGGGAGCTTTCGCTCCACTGCTGTCCCACAGTTTGAAAGTCATAAGGCGAACCTCATTTGAGGCTCGCCTTTTTTCTTGGTTGGCGGGTCAGGGTCCAAGATCTCTTTAAGGCTCCGGCGCTCAAAGAGATTAAGCTGGATTACCCTCAGTATGCGTTGTACAGTCCAGCCCGTTCGGGTACTGTGGCGCGCGAAAGCAACCAGCAGGTAGGTGATCATCGCTATCCATATTTGGGTCATCACGGCATTTCGCGATGTGCCGACAAAAGCTTTAATCTTCAAGTTCTGTTTTATCGCTTTGAAGAATAACTCTACCTGCCAACGATCCTTATAAATGGCCGCAATGGTTGAAGCTGATAGCTTGAAGTGATTGGTGAGAAATTCATAAAACTTACCTGTCTCAGTGTCACGGTAACCAATGCGGCGCAGAGGTGGTGCGCCTCGTTTCAGCGCATGGGCACTATTAAGTTGGATGGCTTGATCACTCATGACGCCACTCCCTTTTATCACCTTTCTACGCGCCTCTACCCGATAAACCGCTTTTGCCCGCAGGCGGGTTACAAAGAAAACCCCTTGCTCTGTCAGTGACTTAGACCATTGATAATCTAGATAGCCTTTGTCGAAGGCAACCATGCTGCCCCTAGGAAACTGAAACTGAAACTGAAACTGACGCCCCTGCACCATGTCGTTCTCTTGACCATCACTCAGCGCGACAAACTCCGGCACATAGGTGCCATGGTTAAGTCCCACACTGAGTTTTACGTTCGCCGTATCATCACGATGTGCCGCCCAGGGAAAGAGCTTCAGGGAGAGGTCAATGGCACTGGCATCCAGAGAATAAAGTGGATTCTTAAAGCGGAGTGGATGCTTCCCTGGTATTCCTTGGCAACGGGCGAGAAGCCGTTTGAATATGGCTTCATACAGCTCAGCGGGTTGTTTCTCATTGAGCCTGGAGAGTGTTGAGCGCGGAATCGGCTTAGCGCCAAGGTGGTATAGCTTATGCCTCTGGCTTTCTAAATTGGACTGGATATCTCTAAAACTTTGCCTGCCAGAGAGCTGAGGCATCATCATGGCGATAAACTGATCCCAGCGATTGGCAGTTCTTAGTTTTTGACCAACATGGTGTCGCTTAGCCTCCGCCTCAAATTCATGTCTCGATAACGGTTTTAGCAGTTGATGAAATGCAGTGTTATGATGTGACAAAGCCTGAGTCCTTGGTCGTTATGGTGTTTGGTGGAACACTCATTATAACGACTGAACTCAGGCTTTTTCATTTATCCCAAACTGTGGGACAGCAGTGGAGCGTGGCTCCCCATTTTTGTGGCTCTTTTTTGAAAGAAGTATGAATGTGTGCAGTAATTTCGTAATATCTTTTACCTAAATCAGTATGATCGTTATCTACGTTGTATGTAGAAAGTATGTTCTTCAAGGGTAAAAGAGAGGTTATATGTTTAATAAGAAATCGCTATCGGCACTTGCTGTACTGTTACTTCCCATGAGTGCTAATGCATTTGATTATAATTATGCAGAAGTGGTCTATGCCGACGTAGATGATGTGGACTCTGGCCTGGTACTAAATGGTTCACGTAACTTACAACCTAATTTTTCACTAATAGGCTCGGTATTATTTATCGGTGATTTAACGGGCTTTTCTATTGGTGGTGCTTACCATCAGAAAGCAACTTTTGCTCCAAATACTGATTTAGTTATTCATGGTAGCATTGAAAACCAGGACTATGAGGTATGTTTCGGCAATTTTTGTGTATCAGACGATGATTCTGGCATTGCGCTAGGTACAATGCTACGTCATCAGCCTCAGGATAAATTAGAAGTCTTTGGTGGACTGACTTATACCACTATTTGGGATAATGATATGAAGCTAAAGGGTGGTGTGCTTTATGAGGTACAGAATCGTCTAAAAGTAGGAGCAAGTTTGGAGCTAAGTGATACGGATACGCTTTCTCTTGGTGTTCGCTATAGCTATTAATGTGAAGTAGCAATAGAGTCTACTAAATAAGGTCTGAGAGTGAGTCACCTCGGACCTTTTTGTTATGCAGCTTGGTATTGTAGATATGTGTTTTTAACTGGTAAGTATTGATCATGAAGAAATTGATAACTATTTTATGCTTTATTGGATTGCAGGTTATTTCACAGCCAGTTATGTCTAGTGAATATAGCGGTAAACCAATAAGTTTAAGTTTTACCAATGCAGAAACGAGTAAGGTATTAAATATTATTTCTCAGTTCTCTGGAAAAGGTTTGGTGCTATCTGACTCTGACTTGGGAAAAATAACACTGCATGTGAAAAAGATACCATGGGATGAGGCATTAAAGGCGATATCAATATCAGAGAACTTTGATTACGAAGTGACAGAGCGTCTAATTATTATCTCAAAGAATGAGTGTAAGTAGTCTTTTTATGAAAATGACTAATTTACTTTTTATTCTGCTGCTATCGGGTTTTCTTGTTGAGACTCATGCTGCCACGATAACTAAATGCCAGGATAGTAATGGCAAAGTGCTCTATACTGAGGACCCTTCAGATTGCTATAGTGAAAAGGAGGTGCTCTCATTTGCAGTTAAAGAGAAAATTTTGTCAGAGAAAGAGCGTATCAGTTATCGTGTACCCCAGAGAAACTATATTCAGGAGCCGGGTAAGTGGAGAATCTATGTTGAAGCATCTATGCATAAAGGTAACTCAAAACTCTATCGTGAGAGTGTTGATACGTTAAAAAATGTCATTGATAAGCTATTTTCAACCATTCCTGCTCATGCAGCTCAACAGCTTGAATCATTAAAATTTTATCTGATGTGGGGGGAGGCCTCACCGGATGGTGGTCGTAAAAGTGGAATGAGCTATATCAGAAAAGGTGAACCGGAAAATTATTTGTATCTTGATTCCCAGTGGGAACACTCTATCGTAGTTTATAGCGCTAAAAATCTAATTTACCTCAATGGACTGTGGGCAAAAAAGGCCTTGATGCATGAACTCGCCCATGCTTGGCATATTACTAACTGGCCACAGCGCTACCCACCTATCTACAGCGCATGGAAAAATGCAAAGCAACAGCGTCTTTATCTCAATGTCAATGAAGTGAAGGGTGGGAAAATTGACAAAGCTTATGCCTTAAAAAACCAACTAGAATACTTTGCGGAGTTGTCGGCGATCTATTTTGTAGGTGGAAACTATTTTCCATATGATAAAAATAGGCTGGCTAACTATGATCCCCAGGGGTTGAAGATGGTTGAGACACTCTGGTTTTAGTTTAATTATTATCTAACAAATTTCTCGTATTATATCCGTAGTACATTTCCTGATAGATCGTGTAATCAGTATCGAAAATAGAACGCACGAATAATGTCTTAGCTGTTACTTTTGGATGTGGTAAGGCGGGGCGGTTTATTTTTAGAGAGAAATGGGTAAAGCCAATGATTTTCTGACTTTACCCAAAAGGTACATCATGTGGAAAGGAAGCTTAAGAGGTTCCGCCTGCATTTAAGCAAACTGCAATGATATCCTCTGATTCATCTGAGCTACTGGTATTTCTAAAGGGTGGTGAGCTCATTTCTTGCCAATAGACACCATTCGTTGAAGTGGGGGGGGATTGGCAGGTGGTACGACAACGCTTATGGCTGTTTACTCCATTGACCCAGTTAGAGCCGGGGTCGGTAGCACTGTTGCCATCTGAGTCAGCGAATTCCAGTGAATTGTTGTTCCATCCTAGAATCCAAGAGCCACCACTTGATCCACCGGTCAGGTCGCTGCCGATAAGCTTTGAAACTTGACCCCCAGAGGTGAAGTCATAGCTGTACCATTCGGTTGAGGCGGTGGTTATCAGTCGATTGCCATTAAAGGGGGAGGCAGCAGGATAACCAAAAGTGCGTTCTGCTTGGCTAGCACTCCAATTCCAGGCTCTACCTAACCAGCCGGTAACATTGCCAATACTATTATTGATAACCGTACCAGAAGTGCTGGTGATCAGGCAGGCATAATCATAGTCTGGATCACCATTGTTTACCCAGCCGGCAGAGGTCTTGCTACTTATTACTGACCAGCAGCCTAGTGAGGAGTTAACACCATTGCGATAGCTTGGGCAGAATAGGCGGTTGGTTGCCCAAGTACTATTTCCATCATGGTTGCAATGACCAGCAGTAATTAACGTGCTTCGATTAATCACGGTAGCAGAGCAGACGTAGTTACTGGAACCGAAACTGAAAAATAGTTTTCCATGGGTCGATTTTGGATAAGCAGTGATAGATTCAAACTCTGTCCAGCGTTGAAAGGGGCCATAGGGGCCGGATAGTGGGTTGCTGGGTGCGCTACCATGCTGGGGTGAAACAACTCCAGTGGCTAATGCATAAAGTGGGTCACTGGGCTTCAGTATCTTTACCTCTTCTGGACCTGGCTGTTGCCCTTGTCCTGGTGCCCAGCCTGGCGCATATCCGGGGGCTGCAGGCTCACCTGTATTTGGATCAATAATTGGTCCAGGTGCTTTTAGGGAGTTGCTCAGCGTATAGTCATCATAGGCTCGAGTAGGGACTTCCAGAGGCTTGGCATCTTTTAATCTATCGGGAGTCCAGTAATTTTTAATTTGTGCGTCAATGGAAGCTTCCTGGCCTTTGCTATTAGGGTTATCTAGCCGATTGTCCGGTCCCTTTGCATAGGTATTCCCCATTGCAAGGGAGAGTGTCATTAGGGTCGTTACCGCTAGCTTTTTCATATTATCCTCCATGGAAAATATAGTGTGGTTGTATTGGTGCTAATACAACAAAACGCTCCTGAAGCATCTGTATGATAGGAGTCACATGATTGCTATTGCATGGGATAAAATACAATCGAGCTTGAGTATAGAGAAAGTGGTAATAATGAAAACAACGATGTTATTAGGCGTTATTCAATTATTGTAATTTTATTTATATCGATATGATTCTAATGCATATAAAAAGGACTACTATGCCTTACTATTTATTGCATATGAGATATAGAAAATAGTGCTTTCTGGATAAGTAATTACGTTTGATAATGTGGTGAAGCTAGTTTTTTATTTATGGATAAATAGGGATGGATGTGCATTCGTGATGATAATTCTTTAAGGAAATTTATCGTTATTTTATGGTGGTGAAAAAATTTTAGTAGCATTGAGAGGTGGCGCAAAGCTTGCGTAGCGATGTGGAAGAGGGCATCACTTTTGGCGATACCCTCGGATTTTTTTTAGAGCTTGAAGTTGGAAGCTACATATTCCCAGTTTACTAGTGACCAGAATGCCTCGACGTACTTGGGACGAGCATTACGGTAGTCAATATAGTAAGCGTGTTCCCACACATCACAAGTGAGCAGGGGAATCAAACCATCGGTCATTGGGTTTGCCGCGTTGCTGGTATTAACAATCTGTAGATTACGATCTTTGTCTTCTACCAGCCAAGTCCAACCGGAGCCGAAATTGGTGACGCAGGATTGAGTGAATTTTTCTTTGAAGGTTTCGATAGAGCCGAATGCCTTATTAATCGCTTCTAGCAGTTCACCGCTAGGTTCACCGCCACCGTTGGGGCTGAGACAGTTCCAATAGAAACTATGGTTCCACACCTGGGCTGCATTGTTAAAGATGCCGCCAGAAGATTTCATGATAATCTCTTCCAGGCTTTGTCCTTCAAATTCACTGCCATCAATTAGATTGTTCAAATTAGTGACATAGGTCTGGTGATGTTTGCCGTAGTGATACTCCAGAGTTTCTTGTGAGATATGAGGGGTCAGGCCATCTATCGGATAAGGTAGTGGGGGTAATTCAAATGCCATTATTTCGCCTCCTTGTTATTGTTGATATTATTTTTAGAATAAGTCTAAAAATATTTGGTGATATAGTCAAGAATATTGTTTTTTTGAGTGTTATCAATAATAGAACAAAATCAGGAGGTCGTTACACCTGCCCTAAAATAATAGGGCAGGCGTAACTTTCAGAGGAGGGAGCTATACCACCAGGTTAATCTGTTGAACGGTACCAGCCTGTCCATCTTCACTCAGGTAGATACTGCTGCTAACCACTTCACCAAGCAGCTGGTTTTCAGAACCTTTAAGGCTAAACTCAGTGTTGAGGTTTCCCAGATAGATAGCACCGATGCCAGCTTTACCCAGTGCCAGCAGCTGGTCGTTACCTTCGTTATCTTTGCTCCAGATCCGCAATTTATTGTAGATGGTGTCCCCTTCATCGATCCAGCCATTGCCGTCATCATCGTGTTTGGCTAGTTCTGCAAATCCATCACCACTCTGGGGGCCGAAGAGTTCGCTGCCATCGTTAACCTTGTTGTCGCCGTTAAAGTCTGCTGCCAGAAAGCCGCTGCCGGGGCTGACAAATGAGATTTGTTCTTTATTGCCATCGGCATCCAGGTCAAAGGCGAATTTGGTCTCTGTCAGCTCCGCCGCATTTCCAGAGTAATTGATTACCAGGGGGTCTTTGACGACGGCATCCCCTTCGCGGATAGAGATATGTTGTCGCTCCATATATTCACGACTCATGGAGAGTTCGACGGAGAAATCTATCGTTTTACCGTCGGCGGTGTTAATCACTCCCTGGGCGGAGAAGGTGCTCTTTTCAGACTCGAAGTGGTAGGAAGAGTAGTCATACTCCAGGCCGTAGCCTGCTCGATCGGGTCTGCCTCGTGTTACTTCTCCTTCACTTTTATGATCTCCACGGCCAATATCTATCTCGATATTAGGGTTTTTGTCGAGCACGTCGCGGGCGTTCAAGATTTCCATGCTCTCCCCAGTAATTTGGGTGTAGAGACGGCTGAGAATCAGGATTTTGGTTTGCTCTTGAGGAGGAATGTCCTGGATTTCATCTTCACCCACTGAGAGGCGCACTGGAAGAGAAGCTAATGCTTCTGGAGATAGTTCCATACGGACATCGCCAGTGGGCCACTTTAATGCGCCATCCTCAGTTATCACCTGAAATACCTGGCCTGAGGGGGGGGCGCTGGTGTCGCGGGTCTACCGGCTGCGCTGTTATCTGCAGGTTGTGCTGGGGTTGCTGTAGCTCTCTCTCTACCTTCAAAATCGGGCCTTTGATCACCCACCCATGCTCTTAGTGTCTCTTTTTCCTCAGACTTTTCAACATATTGATGCTCTCCCTGCATGACTATCTGAGCACTTTCAATTTTCATGTGCCTAACTCCTAAGTTCACCTTACGGCTCCTTAGCGTCCAGTGAATGGACATGTTTAAGTTTTAATTACTCTAAATAGGGTAAAAGTGAGCGTGTTATACTCTTCTGCTATGAATGCGATAGAACTGAGTATATTTTCCAGCCGCATCGAAGCGGTGTGCGATGAGATGGGGGCAGTGTTACGTTGTGCAGCCTTCTCTCCCAATATCAAAGAGCGTCTGGATTACTCCTGCGCTGTCTTTGATGCGCAAGGTGAGTTGTGCGCCCAGGCGGCACATATCCCGGTGCATCTGGGCTCCATGGCTTACGCGATGCGGGATATTGTTGGCAAGATAGCTTGGGTTGAAGGGGATATGGTGATCCTTAATGATCCCTACTTAGGGGGGACTCATTTGCCCGACGTGACCCTAATTGCGCCAGTTTTTGTGAATAACACATTACTTGGGTTTGTTGCCAATCGAGCCCATCACGCTGATATCGGTGCCAATGCACCGGGTTCGATGCCCCTTTCACGCCATCTGAAGGAAGAGGGGCTGGTGATACCACCTACCCGCTTGGTGCACAATGGTGAGCTGGATGAGGCGGTATTTGCGCCAATGATGGCAGCATTACATGATGGTGCTCGGGCGAGGGGGGATTTTCTCGCACAGATTAGTGCCAATCGCTGTGGCGTGGCTCGCCTGAATGAATTGATTTCTACTATCACGCCTGCCGGTTTCAGTCAGGGGCTGATAGATCTTAATAACTATGCTGAGCGTCTGGCTAAGACATCACTGGCGGATATTCCTGCTGGAGAGTACCTCTTTAGTGATGTGATGGATGGTGATGGCTATGATCAAGATGCACTCAAGATTCAATGTGCTGTAAAGGTAAGCGCTGATGGTATTGAAGTCGATTTTGAGGGTACCTGTGGGCAGGTACAAGGCAATATCAATGCGCCATTGTCAGTGGCAGCGGCGAGTGTCTATTACCTATTCCGTTGTTTAATGCCGGCACAAACTCCTGCTTGTGCGGGTAGTTTTCGCCATATTCATATCAAAGCACCACAGGGTTGCCTGCTGAATGCTTGTTATCCAGCGGCAGTGGCGGCAGGCAATGTGGAAACTTCTACCCGCGTGGTGGATGTTGTGATGGGGGCGCTGGCTCAGGCAATCCCAGAGCGTATTCCTGCTGCCAGTCATGGCAGTATGAATAATCTGGCAATGGGCAACCGTGATTCACAAAACCCATGGGATTACTACGAAACCATGGGCGGTGGAATGGGGGCGGGGCCAAATAGCAATGGCCTGAGTGCCATTCAGACCCATATGACCAATACCCTGAATACCCCTATTGAAGCGTTGGAGATGCACTACCCCCTACGGATTACCCGCTATGCCATACGTTATGGCTCAGGCGGTGATGGCAAGCATCGTGGGGGTGATGGCTTGATCCGTGAATTTGAATTTTTGAAGCCTGCCGCATTTACCCTACTCACAGAGCGTCGAAGTACTCAGCCCTGGGGATTGAATAGTGGTGAAAATGCCCTGTCGGGGGAGAATTTGCTGAATGGTAAGCCCCTACCCGGTAAGGTCCACAGGGAGGCCAAGGCTGGCGATTGCCTGGCGATAATAAGTGCTGGTGGTGGTGGCTGGGGGGCGCCTGATAGCGGTGATGAATGACGGCGTGATATCGCATTGATTAACTTAGTTTCCCCCCCAAAAAATTTTTAGCGAATATTTGCACCACGTGAATGGCTAAGGGTAGGAGGTAATTCATAACTATTATCTGATTCTTCTTGTTCTGGCGAGCATGCTGGTTTTTCTTTTTGTGGCAGGATAGGGGAGTATTTCCCATTTCTATCGGTAATGAATATTTCTGGATGACGCTTCATTAAATCCTCGTAGAATGATTCGACAATCCCATTGAGTTTGTCGATGTTCTCCTGAATGGAGAGTCGTAGCTGGTACTCTTTGCCTGCATCAAACAATCCCTTCGCCTCATTGGGATCTTTGGCATGGAAGCTAAGAAAGAGAATGTATTTCAGTAAAGTGGGGTACTTATTGGCCAATGATTCTACTTCTTTTTCAAATTCAGCTTGTGTCGCACTGTTTTGGGAGCGGCTATTTATCTCATAAATACTGACCTCCAAAATCCACTCTTGAAAAAACTTAAATTTCATCGCGATGTTGAAACTTGCCCACTTTCCTTCATCCATATTGTCAGGGTAGCCAAAGAGATCCTTAAATAATTCTCTGACGATGGAAAAAACGTCGAGTGCATTAACACTCTCTTTGTTAGTTGTTTCTTGCATAGTAATTATCTCAATAGAGTAATAAAGCGAAGCATGATCTTTTAATAGATGAACTGCTAGTACTATGCCAATTAAGCATTTATAAAAATGATTGTTGAGTAATAAAGAGTTATCCATGTGATGGAGTAATAGTAATGATTAGTGGGTTAGTAAAATAAGAAAAATTTGGAGTGAAATTACCGGCTATTGGACGGGTATGTCCGCTGATTAATTTTATGGACTTTAGAAAAGGAGGTGTAATAGAAGTGGTTTCATGGGGTTGTGAAGTAAATAGTGTGGATTGAAGGCATGGCATTGCCCTTGCTTTTGTGATTTTTCATTCAATGAAAAACAGGGAGCAATCTAAATGGAAAAAATATTTGACAGGGAGGAGACTGCAGATCTGCGTCGTTCACTAGATGGGGATATGACCTCAAAAATGATTGATATTCTAGGACCATTAACTCGCAGTTGTGCTTTATCCGCTGCATTACAAATAGAGGACTATGCCAACTCAAATGATCAGGTAATCAAGTATTATTACCTGAAAGGGGGGAACTCCATCAGCATACTTGCTAATACCCCGCCGACGGGCGACTATGACTTTCAGGTGGTGCCAACGAAGGCAACCTATGAGGCTTGGGAAAAACAATCCAGGATAATCCATAACCCTAATCTTCCTTATGATATTCGTAATACCAATTTTATTGAGATGCATAGGAGGTTGATTGAGGTTTTATTGAATAGTGCCAAAGTTTTGGAAAGTGTTGACTCAAGTTTAATAAGGAGAATCGAAAATGTAGTAGATATCGAGCTGCTTGGTCAGTTGATCAGAGAGGGTAAAAAGAAATTTGATTTCCTCATAGCAGACTCTCCCAGTGTTGCTAGAGTTGCCTATGAACTGGCTAATGGCAGTGGCGATGATCCTAAGGCAAGTTATAAAGATAAAATGCGCATCATCCGGGAAGGGATGCGAGCGTTGGAGTGGGTCGAGCGAAGTCGTGAACTAAGTCAGAAGGGAGCTGCTAGCCTGGATGCTAACTATTCTACCAATACTATGAGCCTAACAACCATTGGTAAGCGCTATCTGGATTACTCAGAGAGTGAAGTTTTGCTGGTATTAGAGGGTGAGCAGCATAAGAGCGGTAGGATTGTCTTGGATACTAAAGATCCAGGCGCTGTTGTAGATAGCCCATATAGCAATCCCGATTTTAAGTTGTATGTGACACCTACTGTTTATGTGAATTGTACTATTTCCGGATTTTTACTCTATCGTCTCGCATTAATCTATGAATATGTGCTCTATGAGAATACAGAGGGTGAAGCACAGTCCATCAAAATAAAGTCTGAAGTGGTGGATCTCTCTATTCCGAGATTACTGACGCCAGAAAGTGAGCTGAGCACTCAAGACAAGGTCTCAATGGTGACAGAAAAGGATAGTTTTTATATCCCAGGATGGCGTTATCACCTGTTTGAAAATCTCCTGCTACTTGGGGAAATAAGGCTGGGCATCTCAGGCAGTGAGCATAAAAAGGCAAAACGCGAGACACGGGTAATTCAGGCAATGAGTTATCTCAGCAATCCTCAAATCCCGTACAACCCATTAGGTGGTAATAATCTTATTACTGATCAGGATGCCAGTGCTTTTATGAGTGTGCTGTTTGATCGCTATGTCGATGACTCTCGGGGACGCAATCTGGTCGACCCAGCCGAAATTGCCGCTGCACGTCACTCACCCAGTTTTTTCTACCAATTCAGTGTCGAGTCCTTCTATCTGGATGGAGAAAAGCTAGCCGTTAGTGCAATGGATGATTTAACCCAATACTATTTGGAGGTGTGTACACAAAAATTTCTACAGTTAACATCAACAGTGCCTAACTTGACCTATAATGGATTTGCAGCGTTGGTGCCGGAAACGGTTAATTCCCTGATTAAGCACACGATTATTGAACCAATAGACAGAGCATCTGAACTACTCAGTAAATGCTTTTCACAACTGGATAAATCAAAGCCAAAGGAACAGAAATATCTTGTCGCAGGTGCATTAAGTGGTTTGATATATCAGTTGGCTATGATGGGATTTGAGGTAAATAAAGAGAAGCTTTACTACCCCTTAAAGCGGGTCGATATTGAAGTTAATCAAGATGTCTATAATGCACTAAATAGTCTTACAAATCTGGATTATCAAAATATTAGTCAGCAAGACCCAAATCGTTATAGTGTGGCTAGGCTTGATGCGGATAGTGGCATTTCTATTCAGGTAACTATTGATGAAGGGATCAATACTAAGGGCGTAGTATGGCTATTTAGTTTCTCTCAACGGGCTGGAGATGATTTTACACACTTGGAAAATATGCCCAATGAAATCATCGCTTCAGGTAATGGTGTATCTTGGTATCTACCAGATTTATTGAAAAGTCGTGATTGCTTGCAATCCTATATGCAAAATATTTCGATTATTGAACTGCGTTATCCACTTATGCAAGCCTATACTCAAATCACTAAAGTAGTAACAAAAGATCCAGCTATTGCAAATGAAATACTCAGCGGAGAATATGCTAAACAGGTCCAGATAGAGCAGGATAGACGCCTTGCAACGTCTTATCTCGATTATCTTAACGCTTATGACAAAGTCTACCCTGCGGGGCAATAAGTTGTTTGGGTCAGAATATTTTCTGGCCCAATTCATCATGTTTCATCAGCCTTGTGCTGTCACATTTTAAGTAAATAATGGTTTGATCCATTCACCGATACTATTCTGTAGAGACTCATGTGTGAGATACCTCGATATCTACAAATGCTAAGTAAAATAGGAAACCTATTTCAAGGTGCTAATTTATCCGCGAATGAAATGATAATCATCGTGGGTTGGGTTAAGTGTATACCGCTTTATGAGCTTCAGCTACAGAGTGGCAGGCTGAGTAAAGAAATGGTAGATAGCATAAATCAAGCTTACGATGCACTGATTGATATTGTTGCTGATCATAGTGTTTCAAATAATGGCATTGATGCTTTAAGGGCCTTTTATCAATTAATTTCTGATTTTTATAATCACTTTGACGAGAGTATAAAAACCATTCCATTTGAAAGAATAAAGGTGGACTGGCGTGAAGGGATGGTAGATGTGGATAGTTCCAAGCTGGTATATGGTTTTGATTTTATTGATCTGAATATTCTGATTCACAAAATTATCGAAAATAGTCTGGCGGTGGAAGAGTTGATCCTTATTGAGGATAATCTGCAAGATTTTTCTAAGTTGCTGGCTCATTATACACAACGACCTGCATGTCGAAAGCAGCACAAAAATTTATTAGAAGAACTTGGGGCTGAGTATCAGCCTATCATAAATTCACTAGTGGATCTCTATATGGCAACACCAGACCCTGATGCTCTGAGTGATACCTGGACAGGAGGTCGCTTTAAACAGGAGTGTAGAGATCAAAGAAAGCGAATTATGGAGCTATATCTAATTGTCGATGAGTTTTATGGTCAATTAATAGGCCAATATCCGTTGTTACCTATACCAATGGCAGTGGAATCGCTTTAGCAATGACAAAGAGATAGTCTGTATGAAAGATAAGCATAGTAAAATATTGTCAAAGTCTGTGAGTTATAACCGTTTTGGTTGGTACTGGCAGCCATTCCCTTTTACTGAAATGAATGATCCCCAAGATGTTGTTGACGCAACTCGTCAAGCAATAAACCTGAATGGCACTAAATTAGCACTGGAAGCTAAAAGTAAAAAAGTGGAAAAACAGCATCAGAGAAATGTCATGGCGATGAAGAAATCTCTGGAAAGGTTGAGCAGAGGGTAAGGTAAACACTTTAATGAATGCTCATTAGACTCTTGTATTTTTTGGAAAACCCCCTTCCTATGTTAATGAATACCATAGGGCGATGTGGCATTAAGGGGGATGATCATTTCATAGTGAATAAGGCTATGAATTATTCTGTAGTATTGCTGCAATGTGTAATAGAGAAAGAAAATTAATCCCTGTTTGAGACTCTGAAACAATATCCTTGTATTCATCTGCCATTGTGGGGTTGGCAACCCATTTGGCATAGGCATTTCCCATTGTGGTAATCTTGATGATATTCTGGTTTCTCATCATATCTACTTGGTCCTGAGCCGCATTTGCAATGGATTGTGCAATAGCTGCATTAGCGGCCTCTTTGTAATTAATCTTTGTCGCCGATTCAGATTCAAGAGTGTCATCGATATTATCTGTACCATCTGTTGATTCAGTCATAGCGGTAACCTATTTGAGTAAAGTAAGAATATAGTCAAAAATAGATATTCTATCGATTGTCTAACTTGAACTATCACTATCACTTTTACTTTTATTTTGAGCTTGAGACATCTGATTCTTAACCTGATATAACCAAGTAATGAGTTGGTTAATGTCATCAACACTCAGGTCAGATTCAAGATGCTGTAAGCTATTGTCAATAATTAATGGTGGTGTGCTGACGAACACACTCATACAGGCACTGTTTTCAGATTTGTTGTAGCAGAATGACCAGCGGCTACTTTCATCTGGTTGATTATTTAATACCGAGAAATTTCCACTGATACAGCTGCTTACGCCAACATCGGCAGATTGTTTTTTATCACTCATCGATTTCTCTCCACAAAAATAGATTATTGATATTATGGGTTATTAGCTAGATAAGATTTTTTCGCAGGTTGCAACCATGGCTGAATTTGCCAGGGCTTGCGAGGCATATTGGTTTGATGTTGTATTTAGCATGCTCAAAGAGAGCGCATTAACCAATCCACCTAGCGAGAGTGTTTGTAATGTTTGGTTGCTCTGGCTTTGTACTTCATCATTAATCGCTTTTGAAGCTTCAACAGTATTATTGCTGTTATTAGTATTTGAGTTATCCATCTTACTCTCCATTGATACTTTTTTTGATAGTAATGCAGTGCTACTGCATTACTATCGTTTTAAGGTAATGTGACGCTGTTACTTGTTTGACGAGAACAGCTTGGTAATACCAAGTGTTGTAGCTGCCTGATATGTCACATTTGCCTGTTGCTGTGCATAAACGGCGTTAGCGGCTGCCATTGCGACGGAATTACCTATAGTTTGATATAGGCTACCCATTGCCATGGCGGGCGATTCAGCTAACACCTTAGTATTGGTGGTAGTGACCGCATCAATAACCGCTCCATTTACTGTTTGAGGTTGGTCTGCCATATTGAACTCCTGTTCTGTTGTACAGATTGCTGTGTTGTATCGACAATATTTAATGCTATTTCGCTAATTTTTCTCTTAAATGGTTTTCTCTATGTATAGAGCATGTCTCAATAAATTTAATTAGCCAATAACAAAAACAGTCGATTAACCGTTCTGGGAAAAGAGCTTGCTGATACCCAGAGTGTTTGACGCTTGTGAAGATAAATTACCCTGTTGCTGGGCATAAACAGAGTTGATAGCCGCCATGGCAACAGAGTTACCAATGGTTTGATATAGGCTACCTAAAGCCATTGTCGGCGTCTCGGCCACTACTGATGAATTAGTGGCCGTGACAGCGTCAATGACAGCTCCATTTACCGCATCGGGTTGGCTAGAGTCTGCCATGATTTTCTCCATTTATTAGCGTGTTAACTCACTTAAGCGTTTTGTGAGAACAGCTTGGTAATACCTAGGGTGCTTGCAGCCTGATAGGTGACATTCGCTTGTTGCTGAGCATAGACCGCATTGGCGGCCGCCATGGCAACTGAGTTACCGATAGTCTGATATAGGCTACCCATTGCCATTGCCGGTGCTTCTGCCAGTACCTTGGTATTAGTAGTTGTTACGGCATCAATCACTGCACCATTAACGACATTTGGTTGAGTTGAACCAGTAGTAGTTCCTTCAGCCATTTTGTTTCTCCTTTATCTCATGTTATGAAGTTAGATTATTGGTTTTGTTCAAACAGCTTAGTTACAGCCAGGATGCTGGCAGATTGTGCTCCGGCATTGGCTTGTTGCTGGGCATAGACAGAGTTGGCTGCCGCCATTGCGACGGAATTACCAACTGTCTGGTACAAATTGCCCATAGCCATTGATGGAGCTTCTGCCAACACCTCGGTGTTGGTGGTGGCAACGGCATCGATGACGGCGCCATTGACTACGCTTGGTTGTGTCATATCACTCTCCACAAATATCAAAGTTAATTGAATGAAATGTAAATTGGCATCGATGAGCTGAGTCTCGATTGCCCAGTAGCCATCTACACTTCATATATTGCAGTCGGTGTGCCATATTGAAGATATTTGCTGCTTATTTTTATGTCATTGTATTTGTTCGTTTTTTTGTTTTTTGTTGATGCGGTAAATAGTTCATCTGTAAATTCCCGGAGTGTATCGACCTCGTCTGACTTATTTAAGGACTTAATACTCCAGTTAAGAAGGGACTATCTTGAGGCTGTGATTTTTAGAGTGTTTTTACTACTCTGGTACTGTTTGGAAAAGGCTGGTGGATTGATTTTTTAAAGTCTAATTTAACAAACTGATTGAATAGAATTGGATTGTAGATATCCGTGACAATTTCTATTGCATTATTAGATTTTAAAAAGTGTTTTAGTCTCTCTATGGTGATTTTTAAAAGATCAAAATAAAATTGATCAAAATTTCTCTCGCAAAGAGGATAGAAGAGACCAAATTCTGGAGGAAGAAGCTGAAGATAAATAATATATACTTGTTGGCCTTTAATCAGGCAAAGTATTTCAGATATCAGCTGTTTATTTTCATAAATTAGTTTCTCATAGATGAAATGACTTCTCGGTATGCTATTAATAATGCTGTCAATTGTTATGCCCCCTTGGTCATTGATAGGGGGCTTTTTTGATGTGATATCTAAATTATTTTCACTCGATGAAAGCCAATAACTGGGTAAGGACAGATAGGCTCTTGGATTTTGGTGTTTGAGTTGTTTAATGTCGAGTTGACTGTCTGTGCTCAGATTAATAATTAGCCTCTTTTCTAACTTATTTTTGGGTAGTATTGGATCAATCATTGAGAATTAAATAATTCATCTACATTGTTGAGCGAATCATTACCTGCTGAAGAGGAATTATTAGCTTCATTCTGTTGGGGTGCTATCTGCGGGTTAAATAGCTCTTCTTGTGATGCGAATAGTGTATTTGCCATGGAAAAGAGCTCCTCTCCACCTGGTGAGGTGATCTGTTTTTGAAGTTCTGTCGCTGATATCGCTTGGGGAATACCGAGTTCAACAGGTTGAAAGCCTTCCATTTGGCAATCTTTAATTGATTCATTGATCATTTTAATAGATTCCTCAAGTAGTTTTTGAGGGCTAATGTCATGACTTTTCTCAGTGCTTAAAGAAGGTGAGTGAGGTACATTTTCATCTTTCATATTATCTCCTTAGCTCCATATCTTCTTTACGGTAGTAATGGTCACTGCTTGATTGTTAATAAATGATTGTTGTTGTGACATTACGTTATTTAATGCTGCCATACCCATGTTGTTGGCAATAGTTTGATAGAGTACACCCATGGCTTGAGAAGGGGCCATGGCAACAGTTAATGTATTAATCAGTGAGATGCTATCAATAACTGAACCAGATATTCTCATTTTTTACCATCCTTGTTGATATGAATTTATTGTCTAGTACGCAAATTACAAGCCAACTTCATAAGTTAAAGGATTTAATGAAAATGGTGCTCTTTGATTGTGAGTGGAGTATGTCGGCCATTTTTGTTATTAGTATGGAGATAATGATCCTATTTTGGGGCCAAGTCATTGAGTACGGTTTTTCCTGCTTCACCTACCTTGGATAAGTTTTCTACGGCGAAGGAGATGTTTTTTGTTGCATTTTGGATAATTTTTTCATAGGCGACATTCTCTGGTTCTGCAAGCCAAGCTGCAGAGGCAACACCAATTACCGTTGTTTCCATCGTACTAATGTTGCGCAATAGATCAGCTGCACTCTGTACAGCTACAGCAATAGATTGGTTAATGCTCGGCTGGATAAGCTGTTGAGCGCTCTCAGCAGTTGAACTTTTATTATTATCGCTCACGGAGATTTTGCCTTTTGTTTCATATATTCATCAGTTTTGGAAATCTGATTTTTCATATACTCAATAATAGTCTGACTTTCGCCGGTGTATTTGGGTATCTCTACATTCTGCAAGAGCGTAATATACGCTTTATCATCATTTAAAATATCAATTGGCAATCCACTTTCAACATGATTATCACTATTAATAAATCGGTTAACTTGTGATTTCATCTGTTGATAATTTTTTTCAGACTTATCTTTTATTCCCTGGCTTTTACTTTTCAACTTTATGCTGGTATCGATGAATCTATTGAAGTTTTCTAGCTGCTTTTTCTCAAATGCGTCAATAGACTTATCAATATCATCAATATTAATTGCCATCTTGTTTCCATATGTTAGCCATTATGGAGGAGACGCTGGATTGTTTGACAAAATTTTGTCTCATCTCTTCAATTTTATTTTGCAGCAATTGGGTATGCTCATTGTCGCTGGATCTGAAATTATTCATATAGCATTGCATAAATAGCTCACTGGGTGCGAACGGGTTAAAGCTAACATTTTGTACGATGTTATTTGGCGGTTGCTCCTTCGTGCTACTCGTCTTCTGTTTTTGATAGGTGCCAATGACTTCACCATTTTCTCCATCATATTCGCCAGTAGAGGTCTGAATGGCATCGATAATAATATTATGGTCCTGAGGCATTGATTAATTCCTATGTTTTATTTTCTGGTGAGAAGTGTTTTAATAATTTCTCTAGATTTGATTGCTGAATATGGCGTATTTTCTCCATTCCCTCTACGGGAGGAAGCAGTCCTCCTTCTATTTGCATCTCCTGAAGATTGATAACCGGCTCTTCATGTGTCTCCCCTGATAGATCTTCTTTCATCTTTCGAAGTTGATTACTTAGTGCCTCTTGTTGCTGCTCCCGTAATGCACTAAGCATTTTTTGGGCTTCATCCTTCAGCTCTCCTGCACTTTTCTCTCCAGTGTTTATTGCACCCGATAATATGTCACTATTTAGGTCCATATTGACCTTCCTCTTGTTTATTGCCAATGTAGTATAAGCCTGAAGATTGATGACTTTGCATCTGGAAGAATCGTCTCTCGACTACTTTTCGATGTACGCCTAGTAGCATTGCTGCTTTGGTTTTGTTACCACCGCTTATTGCTATGGCCTCTTCTACCAACGCATCGCAGATGGTTTTTATTTTGTTGTCTCCTTGCATGGAAATGATCTCTC
The DNA here is from genome assembly GCA_050295955.1 of Thiohalomonadales bacterium. Classification (GTDB taxonomy): domain Bacteria; phylum Pseudomonadota; class Gammaproteobacteria; order RBG-16-57-12; family RBG-16-57-12; genus JAFLJP01. Next base: position 75,677 of record JBNKQQ010000034.1, on the reverse strand, counting down.
TGGCTAAGCGAGAAGTGATATTACTCTCTGGCTGATGATCCAATAGGGAGGTTATGCACTCTGCTGAGATAACATTGTTATCAGATAATACGGCAAGCTTGTCGATGGTATTCTTGAGTTGGCGAATATTGCCTGGCCAACTGGCATTTTTTAAGTGCTCAATTGCACAGGGGCTGAAATGGACATCACCATTTTGTTCGGCAAAGAAGTTGATGAGAAGTGGTATGTCATCTCGGCGCTGTTCCAATGAAGGGATGTGTAATTCAAAGATATTAAGGCGATAGTAGAGGTCTTGTCTGAACTGTCGATTTTCTACCATTTTCACCATATCAGCATGTGTTGCGGTGATGATTCTGCCGGTGAATTCAATCTCTTCGTGACTACCTATTCGCCTAAAGTGGCGAGACTCTAAGACTCGCAGAAGTTTTGATTGATGTATGAGTGGTAGTTCAGCAATTTCATCCAGGAAGAGTGTGCCGCCATTGGCCTGGGCAAAGTAGCCGTTTTGACGTTTTTCCGCTCCGGTAAATGATCCCTTTTCGTGACCGAAGAGTAGAGACTCAAAAAGGTTTTCAGGAATTGCGGCACAATTAACGGCGACAAATTCACCGGTATTACCGCTTAGCTGGTGTATGGCATTGGCAAATAGTTCTTTACCACTGCCGGTTTCACCTTTTAGGAAGACGGCATGGTCACTTTTGGCAATCTTCTGTATTTGCTTAGCCAGCTTGTGTAGTGAGTAGTCATTACCAATGATGCCCGGTAATAGCTCCGTTATTTCTTGATTATCGGTATGGTTTTCCATCGACATCGTATCTATCCATATTCCTTTCTCTACAGGGAAATTAATATTAGATACTGGCACAACGATTACTTTTGATTTCGTCATGAATTATTTTGATCCCATCATTTTTCGACGATATTTGGCAGGAGAGAGTCGATAAAAGCGCTTGAAGGTCGTGGAAAAGTTGGCTGGATCGGGATAGCCAACTTCATAACTGATTTGCTGAATGGTGAGCTGACTATTTCTTAAAAGTTGTTCAGCCTGCTTCATTCGTAGCTCTCTGAGCCAGGAAAATACGCCTCTACCATGGACTGTTTTAAATGCGATAGCGAGGTTGTTTCGGTTGCTGGCAACCGCTAAGGCAATAGAGTCCATAGTATGATTTTGGGATAGATCTTTGCTGAGATAACGGCATACTTTCTCTGTTAAGATCGCTTCTTTACTGGTGTTGATTGGTGTTGTGGGTAAGGGCAGAGTGGATGTGGGGGTGTCGCTATTGTTAGTCAGCTGGTGCAGCAGAAGGCAGGCTTTTGTTCGAACAATAACTTCATCGTATATGATAGGGGTGGATATGTAGTCGTAGATGCCAATATCGTAAACCCTACGTCTATGTTCGTACTCGTTTTGAATAATCGCAATGATGTGACTGCAGTGGTCAAAATATTGTTTTACCCATTGGAGAAGGGAAAATCCCCCAAGACAATTAACGATTATCAAATATCCATTTTTTTTATATGGCAGATGCTCTTTTTTTCAATATGTGGCAGTGTAGTGGTTTCGTAGCCTGTGGCTGTCAGTATCTCTATGACTCTTTTTAATGGTCTGTCTTCTCTTCCGATCACTAAAATTTCTTGAGCGATATCCATATCTTCCCCTACTCGCCGCGTCTCTTCTCACACATTATTGATATGTCGAAACTTTATGGGTGTTATGGCTTCATGCTGAACTGATTGTGACGTGTTTGTCAAATTATAGCGGCATGGTTATCTTTTTATGGACGATTTGGCTGTCCCAAGTAATGGTATGAAATATTGAGAGAGGGGATATAGTGGATAATTGTGGGGGCTAACTTTCGTATTCGCGCCCATCTTTATGAAGAAATTTCCACTGACCTTCTTTGGTTGTGATGGCCTTTAGATCATCATCGGGATACTCAACCTGATCGTCTGGGCTGCGATCACCTATTTCCAGATAGCTGGCGGGCTGATTGGTGTGGTTAACCAATTGATGTCCAATACCAATACCTTTGGTGAATCCAAAGCACTCTCCGGGCTGCATCGGGTATTCATCATCACCATATATAAGGGTCGGGGTGCCCGATAGAATGTAGATGAATTCATCTTGCGTGAGGTGGTGATGTTTTAACGCCGATTTTGCACCAGGCTGTAACTCAGTGAGGTTGATGCCAAAGTTGCTCAGGCCAAAAAAATCACCCAGCTTGCGTTTTATGCGTCCATTCATTTGCGCTGCAAAAGGTGCAGGGTAAAGGGATTTTGTTGGATTCTCTGGGATATTTTTGGCTTGAAGGGGCTTGCGGTTTGGCACAGTCGTCTCTCCATATACGGGTTTTATACTTTGAAGTTTAGGATAAGGGATGCGGTTATGTCTCGCTGTGATGAGAAAAAAATACGATGTTATAGATTTGTGATATTTACGGGATTGTCCCGTGATCTCCCGGGTGTGTAATGAAACTGTACACCGAGTACGGATTATTTAACCTCAGGAGAAAAGATCATGAAAAAATCACTACTTGCTTTGACAACGGCCAGTGTATTGGCCGCCTCGCCAGTCATGGCTACCGACTTTGATGCAACACTGACAAATCTGACCAACGGCATCTATTTTACACCGCTATTGATGGCGGCTCATGATGATGTAACGCATCTCTATCAGGAGGGAATAGCCGCCTCTACTCATCTACAGGCAATGGCGGAAGGCGGCGATATCTCCGGCCTGAGCATGGATCTGATGGCGGTTTCCGCAGATGTTGTAGAGAATCCAGCCGGAGGTCTGTTAGCACCGGGAAAATCCACTACAGCCAATTTTATGTCGGCTAACAGTAATGACTACTTCTCCCTGGTAGGGATGTTGTTGCCGACTAATGATGGTTTTGTTGGCGCGAATGCCATTATGGTGCCCAACAAGCCTGGCACCTATACCTATTACCTCAATGGCTATGATGCGGGAACTGAGGCAAATAACGAGGTGGTTAATGGGGGTGGAGCACCGGGTACTTTGGGTATTCCTGCGGATCCAGGTGGTCATGCAGGTAGTAACGGCAGTGGTGTGGCCATGGCAGATAACAACATGACGGTGCATATCCACCGGGGCAATCTGGGGGATATGGATGCTATGGGGGGAGCCAGTGACCTGGATAGTACGGTTCATCGCTGGCTCAATCCGGTTGCCAAACTGGTTATTACTGTGAAGTAGGAGGTGTTGCCATGAAGCCGTTAACTCTGATGGGTATTGTATCGTTAACGCTGCTGATGGCGGGGTGTGATCACGATGAGGAGGCTTCCTCCTCATCGACCTCAAGCTATCAAGTCAGTGTGACAAACCTTAATAACAATCAACCTCTCTCTCCTCTTGCTGTTGCTTTGCATGATGAGACATTTCAGCTATTTACTATCGGTGATGCTGCAACTATCGGCCTGGAGCGCCTGGCGGAAGGTGGAGATAACAGTGTGATGATTGAAGAGGCGATAGCTGCAGGGGCGGATACTGCCACAGGTGCGGGCGTACTGATGCCCGGTGCATCTGAGCAGCTGACCCTGGTGGGAACGGGAACTCGCATGAGTCTGGCCGCGATGTTGGGAAATACCAACGACGGCTTTGCCGGGCTGGATACGGTGGATCTGAGTGAGCTGTTGGTAGGAGAGAGCTTGACGCTGTGGGCCGATGGCTATGATGCGGGAACCGAGGGCAATAGTGAGGCGATGGCGGATGTTCCCGGCCCGGCTGCGGGAGGTGAGGGGTTTAACGCCGCTCGTGACGATAGTGATTTCGTGCGCATCCATAGCGGAGTGATTACCCAGGATGATGGCTTGGCCTCATCGGTGTTGGATGGCTCCCATCGCTTCACTGGCCCGGTGGCCAAGGTGGTGATCAAGCGTCTGTAACGGGGCTGGGGGCGGGCAGGATAGCCTGCCTGGGCTCCCTGTTGTAACAAGTGCACAGGCTGTGCGTCATCTTCTCAAAGAGGTAATAGGATTATGACCATGCGAAAGGTATTAGTGGTTGAGGATAACCGGGAGATATCCGGGTTAATCCAGCTCCATCTTCGGGATATCCATTGCGAGTCGGTGGTGGCAGAAGATGGTGAGGTGGCGTTACAGCTGTTTGACCCTAATGAGTACGACCTAGTGTTGTTGGACTTGATGCTGCCTGTGATGGATGGTTTGGATGTGTGTCGCCAGCTAAGAGCCATTAGCCAGACGGTACCGATCATTATGCTGACCTCCAAATCCTCGGAACTGGATCGGGTGCTGGGGTTGGAGATTGGCGCTGACGACTACATCACCAAGCCCTTCAGCATTCCAGAATTACAGGCGCGAGTGAAGGCGCAGCTGCGTCGTTTGGAGTTGATACAACCGGTACTGTCTGAAAACAGGCCGGAGGGTGAATTGCACTTTCCCGGATTGGATATCGCCCTGCAACAAAGGGAGGTGCGTCGGGATGGTGAATCGGTGAACCTTACTGCTAAGGAGTTTGATCTACTCGCGCATTTTGCTCAGCAACCCGGTCGGGTTTACAGTCGGGTTCAGCTGCTGGAGGCGGTGTGGGGGTATAGCTACGAAGGATATGAGCATACGGTTAATTCTCATATCAACCGCTTACGGGCCAAGATTGAGCAGGATCCCATGCATCCCCGCTATATCCATACCGTGTGGGGCGTAGGGTATAAATTCAGTCCGGTGGTGGCATGATGGGGCGTACTCTCTACAGCAAACTGGTGATTGCCCTGGTGTTGTTGCTGTTGGTCATTGGTTTGGTCTACACCCTGCTAAGCCTCTCTGCCAATCGTCATTTTCAACAGAAGGTGGATCAGCAGCTCAATCGGGACTTGGCGGCTAATCTGGTAATGGAGCGTAACCTGGTGGTCCAGGGTAAGCTGGATCAAAAGGCGCTGAAGGATACCTTTATGGCCTATATGGTGATCAACCCTAGCATTGAGATCTATTTGCTGGATCTTAAGGGTAACATTCTCGCTTATTCGGCAGATCCGGGTAAGGTGAAGCGCAGCGTTGTGAATCTAAAGCCGATTAACAGTTTTCTTAAGGACGAAAGGGCTTTTCCTCTACTGGGGGATGATCCCCGTAGTGAGAGTCGTCAGAAGGCCTTCTCAGTCACCCCAGTACCCACGGCAGAGGCACCTGAGGGGTATCTCTATGTGGTGTTGCGGGGAGAGCAGTACGATGATGTGGAGCAACTCATCCAGAGCCAATTGGTGATGCAGCTGAGCGGTTGGGCTGTGGCGGGAAGTTTACTATTTGGTCTGCTGGCGGGACTGCTGTTGTTTCATCTGCTGACCCGTCGCCTAAACCAATTGAGCCTGGGAATTGCAGCTTTTCACCAAAGTGATTTCAGCCAGCCGCCTCGCTTGCCAGAGCAGCACCAAGCAGGCGATGAAGTGGATGGTTTGATCCATAGCTTTAATGCGATGGCAAATCGTATCAGTGAACAGATGGCGCAGCTCAAGCAGCAAGATGCGCTGCGTCGCGAGCTGGTGGCCAATGTCTCCCATGACCTGCGTACTCCGCTGGCGATCTTGCACGGTTATCTGGAGACGCTGCAGATGAAGTCAGCTGAGTTGGATCCTCAGCAACAGAGGCAGTACCTGTCATCGGCATTGCATAATAGTGCCCATTTGGAAAATCTGGTGGCAGCGCTGTTTGAACTCTCTAAGCTGGAGGCCCATGAGACTGTGCCTCAACTGGAGCCTTTTCATCCGGCTGAACTGGCACAGGATGTGGTGCAGAAGTTTCAGCTTGCGGCCCAGCAGCAGGGGGTGACTTTGCACTTTGAGGCGAGCCAGGAACTGCCTTTTGTGAAAGGAGATATTGCATTGATCGAGCGGGTGCTGGAAAACCTGTTGGGCAATGCTTTAAAGCATACTGAGCAGGGTGGTGATATTAGCCTGATACTACAGCCAGTGGATCGTGGCGTGGAGATTGCGGTAGCTGATAGTGGCTGTGGTATTGATGAGCAGGCGCTACCCCATATTTTTGATCGCTTCTATCAGGTGGAGAGTGACCAGCGGGACAGCACAGGCCTTGGCCTGGCGATTGCCAAGCGCATTTTAGTGCTGCATGAGAGTGATCTGCTGGTGAGTAGTCGCAAAGGTGAGGGGAGTATATTCCGCTTCACTTTGGGGCAAACGGTGTTTAGCTAATCGAGTCAGATGAATACAATAATTTAAACTTGATCTAAACTGAAGTAGAGTAAGAGGATCAGTACCATGAACAGAAGACGTTTCCTGATTGGCCTGTCGGCGATTGCTGCGACACCACTGCTGATGAACAGCACTGTGTGGGCTTCGGATCAACCCATGAAAATCGAGAAGATTGTGATGAGTGATAAAGAGTGGCGTGAGCGGTTAAGCGACCAGCAGTACCATGTGTTACGGGAAGAGGGGACAGAGCGCTCTGGCACCAGCCCATTAAACGATGAAAAGCGTAAAGGGGTTTATCAGTGTGCAGGCTGTGACCTACCTCTTTTCACCTCTGAGATGAAATACAACAGTGGTACCGGCTGGCCCAGTTTTTTTGACAAGATTGAAGGAGCTGTGGAGACCAAAACGGACTTTAAATTGATCTATCCCCGTACGGAATACCACTGTGCTCGTTGCGGTGGCCATCAAGGCCATGTGTTTAAGGATGGCCCGAAACCGACTGGGTTACGCTATTGTAATAATGGCGTGGCACTACGCTTTGTACCGGAAGAGGGCGAGTAAAAGAGACGGGGTGAAAAGCGAGGAGAGACCACAAGATCTCTCCAGACTCTTTGTTAGAGTGATTTGGCGGGATTACGCCTCCTCTTCCCATTCATCATCCTCATCATCACCTCGATAGTTCTTCAGGCGGCTCTGCTGATCTACACCTAGGATCTTGGCCAGCCAAGGTGGTGGTGAGTTAACCATAATAGGTTGCAGTTGGCTCATCACTTCACGCGCCTCGCCCCCTTCAATGACCTTTAATGGATAGACGCCGGCACGAATGATCTTAGCGGCGGCCGGCCCTCCCACTGAGACCACGTAAACCACCTGACAATCCTTAATGAGATCGGCGCGGAAGGCGTTACGGTCATCAGAGAGATCCGCTTCTGCTGCTGAGCGGATATCCACCAAGCGCATATCAGTAGGGGAGAGCTGATAGATCAGATAGCGAAGGCAGGAGCCGTAGTGGCCATCCAGTTTTTCACCACTATTTGAGGAGACCGCAACACGGATGGAGCCGGGCATATCCCCTTCTTCATAGGGCTCTGGCGTAGGCAGGCCGTCATCACTGTCGGTCTCTCCCCAGAGAATACGAACCGCCAGCTTCATGCCTTCCAGGCCGATCATAATGTCCTCACCATCCTCTTCGCCATCTGCGCTGCCAAAACCGGTTTTGAGGTCGGTAACAGTGATGCGGGAGAGGGACTCCAGAGTTAGGTGTTCTCCCAGACGGTCGGTTAATACTCCCAGCAGTTGGGGGAGTTCGATATCGGGTAGTGCACGGGAGGCAAGAGCGATACGTAGTGCGGTATCTCGATCAAGATTGAGTGCAGACATAGGAATCCTTTATCAATAGTGTAATACCTACACTGCGCAAAGGTTATGCCACTTTAATTGAGTCTAATTAGTTTATTGTTTTACCAGGATTTTCTTTCAAAGTCCCTACTAATGGTCGGTGTAATAAAGATAACAATCAATGGCTTATTGTGGTTCTGGTGGTGCTGTTTGCAGGGTGTCAAAGTAGGCTCTATCTGCTACCAGAATATGTTTGAAGATGACTTCGTGAGCAATGTAGTTCAAGAGTTGTGAGGTGGCTTGTTTGCCCTGTTGTACAGCCTGTCTTAGGGATTCGGCTTCTTCTAGAAGCTGCTGATGGAGTTGATGATGGGTGACAAACTCTGAGTAATGCTGCGCTTGTAGAATCTGCTCTTCATCATGGAAGTGCTGCTTTATTGTGTCGATCACCGTTTCCAATTGTTGGTACAGGGCGACGTCATCACTCTCATCTAACGCCAAGTTAAGTAACTGGTTTGACTGCTTGAAGAGGGTGTAGTGTTGTTCATCAATGAGAGAGTTACCACAAGTGTAGTGGTCATGCCATACCAATTGTAAGGGTCTGGTTTCCTGCTCTTGGGTCCAGATATCCGAGGCGCCATTAGGGTCAACAATGACTTGGTTACGCCCTTCGGCTTTAGCCGTATAGAGTGCTTTGTCGGAACGGTGAATCCAATCTTCCAACTGATCCCCTGGGAGAAACTCTGCGACACCTAGGCTGATAGTGATCTTGCCGACATGGGGGAAGGTGTGCTGTTCAATCAGTTGGCGTAACTTTTCTGCCAGTATGGCGGCGGAGCGATGGTTAGTGGAGGTGGCCAGCACCACAAACTCTTCGCCTCCCCAGCGATAGAGCGTGTCTGATTCTCGGATTCTCCCCTGAACGACGGTTACCAGCACTTTTAGCACCTCATCACCGATGTTGTGCCCGTATTGGTCGTTAATCTGTTTGAAACGGTCTACATCAAGAAAGATGAGAGAGATGGGGTGGTGGTAGCGCATGGAGCGCTTGATTTCGATATCGGCGGTGCGTTCCAGTGGCAGACGATTCCAGGCACCGGTTAGTGAATCGGTGGCACTGAGACGTTCTAATTCTGCCAGTCGTCTGTGCATCTCTTCCAATTCACCATCGGAGGCGGTACCAGGCGTGTTGTCAAAAACACATAAAGTAAAGTGGGCTAAAGCGATGGTGTAAAGCAATAGTGGAACGGGATTCGCGTGCCGGTCAGGTAGCGAAATATTGTGAGGTTCGCCATTTTGGTCAGCAAGTAGGGCTTGAAACTCTCCGCAGTTCAATGTGGTAATGTCGAACCGCTCTTGGAACTGCTTATTGGAGAATTTCATTTCACCATCCCGGCTTAGCAGCACTAGTGGCATAGGAAACTCGATAAAGAGCTTCTGAATGTGTTCTTCTTCTAATCCGTTTATATCCAATGCCACGTTGGTCCTTTGTATTTTTACCGTTAGCGGATCTATTTTAGGCGCTGTATACATGAATTGAAACAGCGCGTGGAGAGGCGGACTTTCTTATTCGAAGATACCTGCTAAATGAGAGCGTTATTTGGGTTGCTGTATAAGCGCCAACGCTTCTTGTAATGCCTCCAGGCGGTTGTCTTTCAGACGACCCTGTTGGAATTTATCCAACACTTTTTGCTTTAACAGCATCTGGCGTACTGTGGGACGACAACCTACCAGAAATACCTCTCCACTACGCTGCCAGATATCGTTGAGCATATCATCCAAGGCGTGGGTTGAGGTGTAATCAATTTGTGGTACGTCAGAAAGGTCCAGCACTAATACTTCATAGCCGTTGACACCCGAGAAACGGCGTACCATCTCTTTGGCTGCGCCGAAGCTCATGGGGCCTGCAATATGAAACAGTAGGATACGCCCGTCTGCCTGCTTCATCAGTTGCTTTTCTTCCACGGACAAAGGGTGTTCTTCACCAGGGTCGGTAATGGCCGTGATGGAATCCAGCTGCAGGTTAATCATGCGCTGCATAAACAGAAATGAAGCCATCACCATACCAATGGCAACAGCAGAAATAAGATCAACAAATACGGTGCAAAAGAAGACAGTTAGCATAATCAGAATACTACTGCGTGGTGTCTGGCGAATCCGTTTCAGGTAATCCCAATCGATAATATCAATACCCACTTTGATCAGAATACCTGCCAGGATGGCGTGAGGAATGTAACTGGCAACACTGCTTGCACCCAAGACAATAGCCAGTAAGACCAGCGCATGAAGTGCACCGGAAAGTGGGGTACGCCCTCCGGCTCTCACATTGACCACTGTACGCATGGTGGCTCCAGCACCAGGCAAGCCGCCAAATAGGCCTGCAACACTATTACCAATGCCTTGACCAACCAATTCACGGTCTGAAAGATGGTAGTTGCGGGTGATGTTATCGGCGACCAGAGAGGTTAATAGGGAGTCAATACTGCCTAAGGCCGCAAGCATCAAAGCCGATTTGATCATATCTGGAAGCAGTGCCAGTTCAATACTGGGAAGTTGTGGAGAGGGGAAGCCCTGGGGGATGTCGCCAAGCACTGCCGCTTCGCCTAAACGATAGAGAGTATGGCCATTCTCCACACTGCTGTAGATATCGCCTCCCTGCCAGAAATAGAGCAACAGCGTGCCACTAATTAAAGCGAGCAGGGGAGCTGGCAGGATGCGGCTCACACGGCTTGGTAACAGATAGACGATAGCTAAGGCGAACAGCGCCAGAATCACATCGGTAGTCACTGGTGTCGCCAAAAAGGCTGGTAGTGCCATCGCCGAAGCTAACGGACCGGGCTGTGCTTCGTGGCCAAGTAGTGGGCCGAGTTGAAGCAAGATGATGATGACGCCAATGCCAGTCATAAAGCCAGAGATAACAGAGTGGGGAATTTGATTAATAAATTTTCCCAGTTTCAAGGCTCCAAATAGTATTTGGAATACACCGCCCATCATTACCACGGTAAAGGCAAGTGCGGCACCTTGGGCTGGGTCGTCGGGATACATCGCCGTGTATTGAGTGAATAGTGCAGCCATGACAACGGTCATCGGACCGGTTGGGCCTGAAACTTGGGAGGGTGTACCACCGAAGAGGGCGGCAAACAGACCAACAAAAATGGCGCCATAGATGCCGGCAATAGGGCCAGCGCCTGATGAGACACCCATGGCCAAGGCGAGAGGAAGAGCTACCACCGCAGCGGTTAATCCGCCGTAGATATCGCCACGCAAATTTTGGAAATGGAGTCCGTGTATATATTTCATCTCATTACTACTGGATTAGAGTATGTGAAGGGCATCTCTATAGCGGATAGCAAAAGTGTAACATTAATTTTTGGTTAAATTTGTGTGTGGGGGGAGAGGAAATGGAGAGAAGAAAACGTTAAAGTGCTTTGGGGCGCTGAAATTGGAGCAGCTGGCAGCTACCGAGGCTCAATTGATCCCAGCTGTCCAGTACCTGGAGCCGGGCAATGTTAGCCGTGGTGAACAGTTTGCCTTTATTGGTCAGTGGTAGTTGGTCACAGCACAATAGATCCAGAAGTGATTCCAGTTCTGGGTTATGGCCAATGATCATTAATCGTTGAAGACCAGTGCTATATCGCTGGATATAGGTAATCCAATCAGTGGCGCTACAAGCATAGAAGCATTCGTCTACCATTGTCCGGGGCTGGGATGGCAGCGGCAGCAGCAAATGCTGCAGGGTTTGCTGAGCCCGTATCGCACTGGAGCAGAGGATAAGCTGTGGTGTTAACCCCTGTTGCTGAAGCCACTCTCCCATTGCCTTGGCATCGTTGATGCCTCGTTGATTCAGTGGGCGTTCGATATCTGCCAAACCCGATACGGTCCAACTGGATTTAGCGTGGCGCATGATCAAGAGTTCGGGATGGCTCATCTTTTTAGGTTAGCAACGGGTAGTGATGGCAGAGGACGGTATTGGATCATTGCGTAGTGTTGCTAACAGTGAGTGCTGTGGATCTTTAAACATGACCCCCATTCCCTTTTCGTGATTGTGTACCACCATTCCCTGAAGCTCATAGGGGCGTTGGGCGACTTCAAAGTGAAACTGTAACAGAGAGTAGGGTGAGAGCGCGATCAGCGGGCTGTCACAATAGAGTCCACTGGCTGAGAGATTATGGATCTTCACTTCCAATGTGAGTCCGTCCGGGGAGAGTAGTGCCGCCTGTAGCTTAACCGGGATGCGTTGATTGCTGCGAAATCCTAAAGCCATGACGTTGTACCTGAATTGTGTTCATAGTAGAACTGCCGTGAAGAGCTAATCCTCCCCTGAAAATATGTCAAAATGATGAAAACCGGAATTTTTTCTGAGTTATCTTATCCAATAGCCATTCACCTCGTGGCGTGATACAAAACGCAAAAAAGTACCTGGATGTTACCTAATGAAACGAACCACTTTTTTATTGCTTGTCTTATTTATCTTTTTTATTGGCTCGGCGAATGCTGCCCCGATAACCCTCATCTACTCAGGTGACTTCAATGGCGAATTGGAGCCTTGTGGTTGTAGCGAAGGGGGGAACTATGGTGGTGTTCTGCGTCGCTCTACTACTCTGAAGTCACTACGCAAAGCCCATCCTGATTTGGTGGCGATTTCGGGTGGACAACTGCTTGCCAATGAATCCAGCCGTGATCGCCTGAAAAGTGAATACATTCTGAAAGGCTTTGCCACTTTTGATTATGATGCCGTTGCCGTGCGTTGGCGTGATCTGGCTTATGGTGTGGAGTTCATTGATGGTTACGCTATCCCCTGGCTAGCAGGCAATTGGGCTAAGCCCTCTGAGACAATTTCCCATAGCCGTTTGATTGAGCGGGATGGCGTCAAGCTACGGGTATTTAGCTGGCTAAGCCCCCAACGCTCTCCCTTCCGTCAGATGGATCCAAGCCAGTGGTTAACCAATGATGACATGGAATCAGTGGCGAAGGGGTTGAAAGAGGCCAGTGCACGAGGTGAGCTGACCGTACTGCTAACCGCTTGGCCACTGCGCAAGGTGAAGCGTGAATTTGATCTGGCTGATGTGGATATTCTACTGGTGCGCGCCAACTATGAAGAGTTTGGTGAGCCGCAGCTGGAGGGGGATACTCTGGTGCTGACTCCTGGCTCCCGCGGTATGCGTCTGGGACGGGTGGATCTGGATTTTTCTCAAGGTCATATTGGCAAGTACCAGCATCAGGTAATTGAGATGCCAGAATCAGTGGTGGATGACCCCGAGTTATTAGATTGGTACAGCGAATACAACGCGAAAGTGAAGGCGGCCTACCTGGCTCAGGTAGAGATTCAAAAATCTCTAGCCTCAGGTGAGCGTGAATATGTGGGGGTAGAACAGTGTAAAAGCTGCCATGAGCGTCAATATCAGGTGTGGCAAGAGATGCGCCATGCTAACGCTTTTAGTGCTCTTGAAAATGTGGGCAAATCCTTTGATCCCGACTGTATCGTTTGTCACACCGTAGGTTTTGAAAAGGGGGGCTATGTGGACTTTGCTCTGACGCCAGAGCTGATGAATGTGCAGTGTGAAAACTGCCATGGCCCAGGACGTCAGCACATGGCGAGTGAGGGCAAGGTTAAAACTCCCAATCATGCTATGGCGGCTGTTGAGCGCTGCCAGCAGTGCCACATTGGCAGTCATAGCCCAGATTTTGACTTCTCCAGCTACTGGCCAAAAATTGTTCATTAATTAAGCATGTTTGATCCAGTTTGGCGCTAACGCACCAATTTAGAGCTCTATCGTGGTGCGTGTTAGCATTTTTTATGCATCAAAGTGGTGCGGCGCAGGGGCGATTTTGATGCATTCTAAATTTAACTAATTGAATAATATTAAAATAATTTATTGGCCCGGATCTTGTATTAAGTGCGCCACTTAATGTTCAACGATCCGGAGGCGTAATGGAAACCTTTCAGTCAGGTTCAGATACCTTTTTCATCTTGATGGGGGCCATCATGGTGCTGGCAATGCATGCAGGCTTTGCTTTCTTGGAAGTGGGTACCGTCCGCTACAAAAATCAGGTTAATGCACTGGTAAAGATTATTAGTGACTTTGCTGTTTCAGCGATTGCCTACTTTTTCGTCGGCTTCAGCGTGGCTTATGGTATCAACTTCTTCAGTGGTGCAGAGGTCTTAAACGTTTCCAGTGGTTATGAGCTGGTGAAATTCTTTTTCCTGATGACCTTTGCGGCGGCAATTCCTGCCATTGTTTCAGGCGGTATTGCTGAGCGATCTAAATTCTATCCTCAATTGGTGGCAACGGCGGTGATTGTTGCATTGATTTATCCTTTTTATGAAGGGTTGATTTGGAATGGTAATTTCGGCTTTCAATCCTGGTTAGAGAGCCAGTTTGGCGCAGGTTTTCACGATTTTGCTGGCTCTGTAGTAGTACATGCCGTCGGTGGTTGGGTGGCCCTGGCTGCAGTTCTGCTGCTGGGGGCGCGTCATGGTCGCTATCGTAAAGATGGCATGGTGTCGGCACATCCTCCTTCCAGTATTCCTTTCCTGGCCCTAGGGGCATGGATCCTGGCGGTAGGCTGGTTTGGTTTTAATGTGATGTCTGCTCAGAGCGTAGAAGCAATCAGTGGGCTGGTGGCGGTTAATTCCCTAATGGCGATGGTTGGCGGTATTCTCGGTGCGTTATTTGTGGGTAAGAATGACCCTGGCTTTGTGCATAACGGACCATTGGCTGGATTGGTGGCGATTTGCGCAGGCTCTGATGTGGTTCATCCCATTGGCGGCTTAGTGATCGGTTTAGTGGCGGGCGCACTGTTTGTCTGGACTTTCACCCTGGCACAAAATCGTTGGAAGATTGATGACGTACTGGGTGTTTGGCCACTGCATGGCCTGTGTGGTGTGTGGGGGGCTCTGGCCTGCGGCATCTTCGGTTCTAGTGTGCTAGGTGGTATGGGTGGCGTAAGCTTCATGGCGCAACTGGTGGGTACCCTGGCGGGTGTTGCCGTCGCCTTTGTTGGTGGCCTGGTGGTATACGGCATACTGAAGAAAACCGTGGGTATCCGTCTTAGCCAGGAAGATGAGTACGAAGGTGCCGATATCAGTATCCATCGTATCTCTGCCAGCTCAGAGCAGGAGATTGGTCGTATCTAACGCGACACCTCTTTAATGCAAAAGGCCGCATGGGTAACCATTGCGGCTTTTTTTATCTCTGTTGAATAGCGACTCTGCACCGTAAGGGGCGGCTCATCCAGAGGGGTAAATGGATGAGTCAAATCCTATGGGCTTGGCTTCTGTCAAATAGCCATATACAATGTGTGGATATTATTCGCATAGAGAGGTGCGAATTGTTGGTACTACAAAGAGGAAGCGTTGTGGCTCATACCGAAGAAGGCATGCTCGATTTTTTCAGGGCGATGCACCATAGATTTGAAAATACGATATCAACCCATCATGGCAGCGAAAATATGCTTGCTGCCCTGTTGACCGAAGCATTTACCTGTTATGAAGGCAATGCAGAAAGACAAGCTAAAGAACTGCCAGAGCCCGATTGCCATAAAGGGTGTGCAGCCTGCTGTACTATCCGCGTAGTGGCTAGTGCACCTGAAATATTGCTGGTGGCACGCTATCTTCGAGCAAATGAAGCGGCTTTGAAGGCAAATGGAATCGATATAAAACAGCGTCTGGCGACGGCGGATGATGTTACCCGAGGCCATGATGAACAGCAGCGAGTTAATCTTCGTCGCCGCTGTCCTTTCATCCACAAGGGAGCCTGTGTCATCTACTCCGTACGCCCACTGGCCTGCCGCAGCCACCTCTCTTACGATAAGCAAGCCTGTCTGGAAGCCGCTGCGGGCCGCCTTGATGAAATCCCCTATTCAGAACCCCACATGAATCTGCGCAGCCTGATACAAAATGCCCTGCAATCTGCCTTGCGTGATGCGGATTATCCATGGGCCAGCTATGAGCTGAATCATGCATTGAGCATAGCCCTGGAAGATGATCAAGCGGATCAGGCATGGTTATCTCGCAATGATATTCTTGAATCAGCAATGGTGAAGGACATTAGCCTGGAAGAGATGGGAGGCACCTTTGACCGGATACATGGCCGTACCTTGCAGTAATCTTCAAGCCGCGTAAGGTGTGTTTGAAGCAACGTGGCTGTAACATTAATGCACACTATAGTAGGTATGTATTACTATTTAAAAATCTTTAAATTAGTCATGCAGGGTGTGCACACTAGATGGAACCATCAGCATATCAAAACCTTAAGCTTCAAATAGTCGAGTTCGTTAAGTTAACTAACGACGCAATCCATATACACATCGGTATTGCTGTCTTTGTTTTCTTTGTCATTGTATGGAAGAGAGGGCGAATCGAGTGGGTGTGTTTAATTCCTGTGTTTGCAATCGCTCTGCTAATGGAGGTGCTTGACCTTCGAGATGACTGGAATTCTTTAGGCCACTTTAGGTGGTCTGCAAGTCTTCACGATATTATCAATACCACATTCTGGCCAACAGTGGTGGTGCTATGGGTTTGGATGAGAAAGCGGTGGCGAAGATAGTCAGTCGTTTTCTGTATTTTTAAAGCTTGGCTTCACCAAAGATTTCGAGTATCTGCCACGATAGACCACATCAGCATAATAACCATAGCTATACGGCTGCTTGAACCTCACTGAAAATGGTACTTCTTGATTCCCTAACTGGTTATTCATGAAAGTATCATATGCCACATAATTTTTAATAAATTAAGATAAGGTCACATCCTCTGCCTTCGATATAAGTGAGGTCTCTACAGATTTGGGAGACATCGCGCACCCACTCAACAGGGAAGCAATCACAAGCACGATACAATAACCTGAGTATCCAGTTTTCATTTTTATATTCCCCCTCAGCCTTAGCTTTCAGTATTCTGCTCCACCGCCACCTCTTTGGCTTAACTCCTTCCCTAATCCGGCACTAGAGCTATTCAACCTATGCTCCATGATATTTATTGTTTAGTGTTATGACAAAACTACCTAAGTATGTAAACCACAATCAATTAAAACCCAGAGCAAGTAGCAATATAGTGCTAGAAACCTTGCCGATAGATACTTAGGGCCTATACGCAGAACTTTCAGGTACTAACCTGATGCTATTTCAAGATGATTTTTCCAGATTCAGTTTGTCTGTCAAAGTTCAGAGCAAGGCGCGCCTCACAAAGAATGGCGATGAAAAATATATGGTTAAATGTCTATTAGTTAAAATATACTTTACTCACTGCCAATGCGCATAGGAAATTTAAGAAGTGAAAAAAATAACTAACTAAAGATTAAAAATTTGGAGATTCTAAGGATGAAAAAACGGATGAAGTGGTTATGCTCCGGCTTATTACTAGTTTCAACAATAGGGGTAGTTGGAAGTGCTCAAGCAGGGCTATCATGGTTCAGTCGCGCAAACTGTGCAAATAACGAATCTATTTCATGGGATGCATGGGACTCGCATTGGCTTTGGACAAATACATACCACTACCGAAACGGATATTATCAGCACTGCGATAATAACGTTGGAGATGGGTGTACTGGTAATTCATGGGCATACACTTGGCGAGCTGCTGCTGTGCATTGGGGAGAAGGATTTAGTGGGGGGTGGTATGTTCTCGGATACCATTGGAGATGGTCATCGTCGACAGGCACTTATCTTTTAGGTAGAACATCTGCATCAGCTTGCAATCTATCTGAATACTAATTTTCGAGAATATGTCACAAAAAGGAGTTACAGAATGAATTATAGAATTTTTACTTTTTTAACAGCTTCAATACTGTTTTCGTTTTCCGCAACCGCTGGCGTGGGTCAAGTTAATC
Source organism: Thiohalomonadales bacterium (assembly GCA_050295955.1). Classification (GTDB taxonomy): domain Bacteria; phylum Pseudomonadota; class Gammaproteobacteria; order RBG-16-57-12; family RBG-16-57-12; genus JAFLJP01. The sequence goes on along the minus strand of JBNKQQ010000034.1, from coordinate 58,333 downwards.
ATGGAAATGTACAGCCAGTCGACCCGGATACTTTTAAAGGTGTAACAGTGACACCGTTAGATGAACATCCAGTTCCAGAGCTACTTAAAAACCAAGCCAGAGCCGAAATTGAACAGATGAGAAGGAATGGCTATGTAAATGCTCCTGATGGTGAAGTTGGTGCATTAGAAGCAGCTCAAAATGATAAGAAGAACTTGAAGCCACTTAGTGAGGTTTTGCCTGAGCTAGGGTTTACTCCATCTAAGACTAACAGTGTAGTATTGGATGAAAAAAGTTTGCTAGGTGCAATTGCTATGGGAGGAGATGTAGAGGAAGGGCGAACAGGTTTATTCCGCCTTTATGTTGTACCTAAAATGGGAGTGGTTGCTTTAGAAGAAGTTGACCATGTTGCATCTGGAGGTGGAGTGGCATTGATAGAAGAGGCAATCAATAAAAATGTTAATGGTTCTCCAGCTATATTCAGAGCAAAGAAAAGCAATACTGGTAAGCAGCTATCCCAATTAACATGGGCGACCGACCGTAAAATTTATACACTTAGCACTAATAGAGCTTTAGTGAAGGATCGTGATATCGATAACTTTGTTGCTATAGCTCAAAGTATTAGCGATTAAAAAATGAATGTCAGCTACTTCAGTTAGCTGTGGTAGCTGACTCTATTTAGAATTTTATGAAGAACTTCACTGCTATTATTTCTGCTCTTTTAGCTATAATATCGATACCTCTCAGCATTATTTCTGGAGTAGGGGTTTTTTTTGCTCTTATAACTATCCTAGTAGCTAGCATTTTCTTATATAAGAATCGAATGATTTTAAGTATTTCATTACTTGTTATATCGAGTTTTTCAATAGCTATAAGTCCATTATCTTATACACAGGCAACATCTATCTATATTTATGTGTCAATAGCTGTATGCTACCTCGTATTCTTTATTACTTTTTTCTACTCTAGGCTATTTAAGAATAAAACCTTCACAAGCTAATATCTTGTGCTTTCCTTTAACAAAAATAGTTAGTTCTGTGTCAATTAGACATCGTTAGATGGTTCTAATCCAGTTACATAACATTGCTTGGAAAAATGAAATTATGAGCCAGCCAGAATTTGATATTAAGACCATTACCAAGCGGGATTTTGAAAGCATTTGGAAACAAACAACAAAATAATGGCTATTCAATATTTAAAAGGTGATGAAACAAATCCCACTGGGGAAAATAACCGTATTATTGTGCCACTTGGCAATCTGTATTATCCGTACAGATAAGCTGCTGACTGATTTATCAACAGCCTCTACGCCGTTCCAGACGCTGTTTAACGCTAAATCTTTGCCACTGAGTTTCTCATTTAGCGATCTATTAATACTGGCTAGCTGCTCGTTCTCTTTACGAAGATGGTTAATCGTCGCCTCTCTTTTATCCGCCTCTTCCTCTCTACGTGTGTAGTGCTTGGCACGCTCATTGAAAAATATGCCGAGAAGAGAAGGTGTTTCGAAGCTCTGATCAGCAAGCCGATCCAACAAACTCACATCGGTAGCATGGCCAATGGAGGTCACCAATATATTCTTCAGTGATACAACGCCTCTTGCGATACTGACATCATTAAACATATCGAGGCACCACCGCCCCTTACGACAGCGATAATGCACTCTGCGTCCTTATCCAGCCCCGCTAGCTTGGCGATAATCTCGTTGGGACTACTTAGATTGATGCGATGCTCTTTGACGTCATAACAGGCCAATGCATCCCCCACACCGACCACAAAGTCATTATCTGTGATCGCTTCGTTACCGACTACTAAAGACCATTGTTGTCTGTCATGGAGGTCGCTTTGACATTTCCAAATTTAAGTACAAACATGTTGATGTTGAATGCACTGAAGTCAGAAGATGTTGAGTTACTGTATCAACATTTTCGTAACGGAGATGTCGTAAAGTATTATGATCTGGTAGCATTGACTCATGTGGATCAAGCGTCATCCTTAATTCAGCTGTTCAATCATCGATTTGATAATGCCTTGGGTATTCGGTGGGCTATCCGGCTAAAAGAGAGTGATACGTTTATTGGTACATGTGGCTTTAATTCATGGAACCTTAAAATGAAAAGCTCAGTGATTGGCTACGATATATCCCGAGGGCATTGGGGAAATGGATATGCGACAGAAGCCTTGGGGGAAATTATCAAGCTGGGTTTCTCAGGCATGCTTTCCTGTGGTGAGTTAAATCGAATTCAAGGTGATACGGTGCCTGGTAATATCGCTTCTGAAGCGGTATTAAAAAAATTGGGCTTCAAAGAGGAGGGGGTGTTAAGGGAGAGTAGTTACTGGAAAGGTCGTTTTCATGATCTTAAATGTTTCGGTTTGATTAAATCTGAGTACTGCACTTTCGAGTGAAAGCAAGGAATTTACTGCCAAGGAGATTGAAGATTTTTCTGCAATGTTGAAATGATAGCAGCGATTATTATAAGGATTCATTTTAAGAAAGCGGTGGAATTAAAAAGTGCCCCTCTATGTAAGGGGCACAATCTTTTTACTCACTTTTATATGGCAATACTATTGGTGTGAGAAATATTAATGCCATAAAGCTGAGCGTGATATATCCCTCTATTTGAATTTATGCTCGTCCAGTAAGTTCATGTTGGTTTCATCTAACACACGAATGTTCCCTAGTGCCTGATTGGAAGTGGTGCTCTTGCGAAGACTCACCTCATAAATTTTCCCATTGGCACTGAGTTCTACCTTGGTATAAGTCATGCCACTTTCATCCACTTTTTTGATGCTAGGTATTGTGGCACCGGGATTGGCCACCTCTTCCGGGAAAAGTGCTGTATAGAGCTCTATGACATGATTTTCTGCTGCCTTGGAGTATGCGACTACCATTGACTCACCGGCATTGTTGCACTCTACAGGCAGTGGCGCTTTGGGGGCTTCAATGATATTACCTTTCTGGTCATAGGTTGCGATTTGTAACTGGTAATCAGCAACCGTTGTTTGATCATCATAAAGCGGCTTCATGACAGCATTTCCTTGAACCATCTCAATCTCTGATAATTGATTAGGTTGGTTGATGGCATTGCTCCAGCCAGAGGCATTAAGGTGGAAGCGGGCACGAATATCATCGGTATTGGTAGGATTGAGTTCAATGCGGTCATATACCAATAAGAAATCAGGCAACATACCAATCACTTTTCGCCGTGCAGATGTTACAACCTCTCCTGCTGCCGTTTTCTTGCTATAACTGTCACCAAATTCACTTTCAGTGTAGATGTAGGGATAGTTTGTCTTTGTATGCTTAAGAGTAAAGTCTGCAAAGGTGGTTTGCATGATGTAACGGTTCTCTAAATCGCTCGCATCATAGTTTAGGTTTTCCAGGGTAATGGTGTTGTGGCCATACGAGTGCTCCCCCCTGATGTGCATAACTTGTCCTTGTTCTGGGGTTGTTGGGCTACAGACATAACTTTCTCTACTAAGAATACCTTCCGCAGAGTTGGCATAGCCTGGGTCAGCCAGCAACATATCTTTGCCTATGTAGAGGTTGATATGTCCTGCATCGTAGTGGCGGTGAGTGGTCGAATTTCCCATGCTCTGGGTCGATTTGTAGGCAAATAAAACAGATTGATCTGAATTAAGGCCAGTGAAGCCATTCCAGTCTGAACGAGTGAAGACATCACCGGATGATGTAAATACCTTAGTGAGCGCCTCATCTGTGGATGGAATAATGCTGTTGTCGACATAATGCATCACCGCTGGTGGTAGGTCTGGTGTGGTTCCTATCGGTACATAGTAGTCAATAAAAGCGCGGGTAACTTGCTGGGCCACTCTTGCTGCTTCACTGGTTGGACTATTTGCTGCTGACATCATTAGGGGTAATAGATAGATACCCTGTCCATCAAGGTGCGTGTCATTGAAGTTAATGAGTGGCGAGTCGAAGCGGGTTCCCAGGGTGTGCTTGTAATAGTATGGGTAGTTTTCGATATAGCTTGTTGCGAGTCCTCCTGAAATGCCTCGGTGTTGCATTTCCAAATCGAAATGAGTCATTTCTGACATAAAGAAATTGCCATAGTTGCGGCCTTCTGCTGGCGCCCCATCCCAGCCTCCTGCGTCTGTAAGCGCTTCATTGACCTTCGTGAGCGCTTTGTTATTAATCAGGCTGGTAGTGATACCAGAGCAGCTTGTTATACCTTCATCCGCAAAGGCGAAACTGACATAGCCCAGCGCAGTGGCTGCAGCAATTTTAAAGTTTGGTGCTGCTTTTTCTAACCCAGTGTCATCAAAGTGGTAGGTATTATCACTCATTAAAAATGTCACGCCGTTTTCACACAGCTGGGATTGTAGGCTGGATATATTGACGGTGCCGCCGGGCGCAGTCAGTGTATCGCCAAACCAGTCGAGAAAAAAGATCGAGGCCTTGGTCATTCTGGTGGCGATTTGGCTATCTGCGGGATTAAGGGCAATATTCGGATCGATTTGCCAGCTATTCCAAGGGGCTGCTGTTTCAAACAGTGACATGGCTAGCATTCTATAGGCATAGGTATCATCAGACTCCACACCGTTATCAACGACATAGCGTAGATAACCGGCCCGTAAAACAATATCTAGCAGGGCTCGCGATAATTCTTCTTTATCTTCGGATAGTGTGACTTGGTCAACAATGGATTGAAACTGTGCAGTATCGGATTTGATGTCATTCAATACGAAGTCGGCGAGGGCCTTTGTTGAAATACCTAATGTCCCTACCGTGTTGTCGCTTGCCTTATTTTTTAGTGTTTGTGCATGGTTTGCGTGATAAATGAGATAAGGCACATGTCCTGGGTCGCCAATGCCTGCTGATGCTGTTCCCCAAGAGAAGCCAAGTGACATGATGAGTAAATATTTATTTATGGCTTTTTTCATTATTTATTCCTCTTCCTCTGATCCATGTACGACAGATCGGATTCATTTCCCATGAAGGTCTGCCAAGCGGAAGGCAGCTCCGTTTGTTAAGCAAGGCCGTGAGGCCTTTGCTTGCACATAATCCAGAAATCGAGAAATGTCGCTCTCATTATTTGGGATTATTTTCCCAATATATCTTAAAAGATGCGTTAAGGGAATTAGAGAATGCTAATGAATGTCTGGGGCGTTGGGGCTTTGGTTTCTGTGGAGGGTATTTCCCCTTATGGATAGTTGGGCTCCATTGATGTCGAAAGATTCTATGTGGTGGTGATGGCTTTCCAGGGCTAATCTTTATGGGAAGCCATGTTGTATTTCATTTGAAAGCGCATGTGGAGGAGTGCTCAGTATGGATAATGAGGATAGGGAATGGGGAAGTTAAGAGCTTGCTTACGGTGTGTCTTGTTATGGGGGCTGCTGCTTTTTTCATTTGTCGCTTCGGCATCCTCTCCTATGACATTAACACCCGAGGAGCAGGCATGGCTTGATTTTCACCCCACTATCCATGTCGGTGTGATGGATGGTTGGCCCCCCTTTGACTTTGTGGATGAGCAGGGGCAAGTCAGGGGGATTGGTGTTGATCTGATTGCCCAAATGAACCGCCATCTGGATGGTCGCTTGGTGATAGTGCCTAACACCTGGGCGGAATTGAAGAGCCAGTTAGCCTCTGGGCAGATCGATGCGCTGTTGGATATTACCCCAAAACCTGAGCGTGAAAGCCGCTACGATTTTACCACCCCCTATTTGAAAGTCCCTCATGTCATTGTTGCCCCGAAAGATGTGTCATTCCTCGCGTCAGAGTCAGACCTGCAAGGTAAGCGCCTTGCCCTGGAACGGGGATTCGGCAATGTAGAGCACTTTCAGCAGTACTATCCGAATGTAACCATTAAGGAGTACAGCAATACTGCTGATGCGTTGGAAGCCGTAGCGCGGGGCGAGGCAGATGCTTATGCCGGAAATCGTGCAGTGGCGATCTACCTGATGGAGCGTCGTGTACTGACTAATCTTAAAGTACATGGTGAACTGCAAAAAACCGGCTCGGTGCTGGCCATCGGTGTGAGAGAGGGGGAGACGGTATTAAGAGACATCTTACAACATGCACTGGATACTGTCGGCCAGGAGGGAATGCATCAGATTCTGCGCAAGTGGACGGGGGGAATCTCATCGGCTGAATTACCCGTGGTATTAAGTGATGAGGAGAGGGCATGGCTGAGACATAACGCTGAGCCCTTAAAGGTAGGGTCGGAACTGGATTGGCCGCCATTTGATTTTGTGGAAGGTGGTGAGGCCTCCGGCTATTCCAATGAATTATTGCGTTTGGCAGCGGACAAGGTTGGTCTTCCTATTACCTTCGTGCATGGCTATAGCTGGGCTGAGTTGATGCAAAAATTTGATGCAGGGGAGTTGGAGATCCTGCCGGCCATCTACTTCACTCAACAGCGGCAGCAGCATTACGCCTTGACGTCCGGTTACTTTAACAATCCTTCTGTATTGGTGGTACGTCGTGATGATTTAAGCCATAAGTTGGGCGAGTTTAATGGCCGTTCTATTGCGGTGATTAAAGGCTACTCCATTACCCAACTAATGACAGAGCGTTACCCAGAGGTTATTCAGCGAGAGGTGCCCAATGCTTTGGAAGCGCTTAAGGCGGTTTCATTTGGAAAGGTGGATGGCTTTGTGGGGAGTTTCGGGGTGGTCAATCATCTCCTCCAGCGTAATGCCATGCCCAATCTCAAATTGGCGGGAGAGGTGGCCTTGATGGATCGGGAAGAGACCACCCTCCACATGGCTGTTTCAAAGCAGCAGCCCATACTACTCACGCTACTGAACCGTGGCTTGGAAGCGGTAACGCCAGAGGAGCTCAATCGGCTGCATCGAAAATGGTTGTTGCCGGTCTCTATTGAGGGTGAAGCACTCTCACCCTCGGCAACACTCATCACTTTGGAGCCAAAGGAGCATCGCTGGCTGGATAAGCATCGGGAGATACGATTGGGGATTGATCCCTCTTGGCCACCGTTTGAGTTTTTTGATGATCGGGGACGCTACAGCGGGATCTCAGCAGGCTTCATCGAAGAGGTGTCGCTACGACTCGGTGTCAAAATGGTACCGGAGGCGAGTCGGCCCTGGAGTGAGGTGCTGGAGGCCATTAAGCGAGGTGAATTGGATGTGTTGCCAATGGCATCACCAACGGAGAGTCGCCGTCGTTACCTGCTCTTTACTCATCCCTATATCTCTTTTCCAGCTGTCTTGGTGACCCGCAAGGATGCCGATTATGTCGGTGGTCTACAGGATCTGAAAGGTGATCGGGTAGGGGTGGTGAAGGGGTATATCACCTATGAGGGGATGATCGTGGATCACCCCGAGATTACCACTATCCCACTGGAGACTGCGGCTCAGGTGCTGAAAGCGGTGGATGAGGGCAAAGTCGAGGCAGGGTTGTTGAATCTGGCAGCAGCCACCCATGAGATGGAACGCATGGGTATGGATGGGCTTAAGGTGGCCGCGCCTACCGAGTATAACTTTGAGCTGGCCATGGCAGTGCGTAAGGATCTGCCGGAGTTGGTGCCAATACTCAATAAGGCATTAGATGATATTGATGAACAGACCAAAACCGCCATTAAAAACCGCTGGGTAAGTGTGCAGTATGCGTTTGGCCTGGATTGGCATAGTGTGCTTGCCTGGGGAGGTGGAGCGTTTGGAGTACTTCTCGCCCTATTGGGGTTGATCTCATTCTGGAATCGCCAGCTTAATCTTAAGGTGCAGTCCCGTGAAGCGGTATTACGGGAGCAAGCGCATGCTCTTCGGGAGCGGGTAAAGGAGCAGAGTTGTCTCTATAGCTTCTCTTCTGTTCTGGAACAGCGAGAGCTCTCTATTCCCATGCTGCTTAATGAGGCGGTAAAGATAATTCCCCCCGGTTGGCAGTATGTAAAGATTACTCGGGCGCGGATTGTTTATGGTGATATTGAAGCGACTAGCCAAGGCTTCCATGAGAGCAAATGGAGTATGGTTGCTCCTGTCCATGTGCGAGGAGAAAGGGCTGGGTTCATCGAGGTGGTCTATTTAGAGCTACGCCCTGAGCGAGACGAAGGCCCTTTCCTGAAGGAGGAAAGGGAGCTGATCAATGAGCTAGCCAAGCAACTTGGCAGAGCAATTTCAAGACATCAGGATGATGAGGCGTTACGTCTTTATAGTGAGGGGATTGAGCGCCGGGCTGAGCTGGTCCTTGAAGCTGTCAGCCAAGGGATATTCGGCATTGATGTTCAAGGCATTGTCACCTTTGCGAACCGTTCAGCTGCGCAGATGGTGGGCTACTCCATTAATGAGATGGTGGGCAGGCAGATGCATATCCTGACCCATCATCACTACGAAGATGGACGACGCTATCCGCTAAGCGAGTGTCCGATGTATCTCACTATTCTCGATGGCCAGCCGCGAGCTGCCAGTAATGAGGTGTTCTGGCATAGGGATGGAAACGCGTTCCCGGTGGAATTTAGTTCAGTACCGATGTTTAAGGGGGGAGAGCTGATCGGCGCCGTGGTGATGTTTCAGGATATTACCACTCGCAAGCACATGGAAGAGCAGCTACGTAGTAGTGAAGAGCAATTAAGTTTTGCCTTGGAAGCGACGGGAGAGGGGATCTGGGACTGGCAGATTACAACAGGCCAGGTTGTCCATAACCATCAGTGGTGCCGAATGCTTAAGCTGGGCGATGGATGCCTTGAGCATGATGTTGAGGCTTTCAATGCACTGGTTCATCCCGAAGATAGGGCGCGGGTTAAACATGAGCGACAGCAGGCTATTTCCCAGAATCAGCCCTATCATAATATCTATCAAATGCTAGATGGTGAAGGTGGGATACTTTGGGTTGAGGACCGGGGCAAAGTCGTACAGTGGGATGCACATCATAATCCTCTACGCATGGTGGGGAGTATTGCAGACATTACTGAGCGGCGGAATATGGAACAGGCGCTTGCTGATGAGCGTGAACAACTGCAAACCATTTTGGATATCAGCCCATTGGGTGTTGCCTTTTCTATTGATGGGATATTTCGTTTTGCCAACCCTAAATTTTTGGAGATGGTTAACGCCAGGATTGGTGAACCGGCTACCGATATTTATGTACATCCTGAGGAGCGGAAAACCGTTGTGGAACGACTCAAACGGGATGGGCATGTGGATAGTTATGAGGTGCAAATGTATGCCCCCGATGGTGAAATCCGGGATATCTTCATTAACTTCATGCCAATCAAATTTTTTGGTCGGGATGGGGTGCTTGGCTGGTTGTTGGATATCACTGATCGCAAGCGTATGGAAGAGGCAATCAGGCGGGTGAATTTCCTCAATGATCAGGCACTGGGCCTGAGTAAGGCCGGCTACTGGCATGTGCCACTGGATGGCTCGGGCTACTATAACTCCTCCAAACGTGCAGTGGAGATCTTTGGGGATATTCCTAATGAGCACTATCGTTATCACGTAATGGATGAGTGGTATGCCAATGTCAAAGCCGCTGATCAGCGGGTGGCTGAACGGGTTTTAAAGGTGTTTGAGGATGCCATTGACGGCAAAGTACCGGTTTATGACTCGGTTTATCCATACAAACGGCCCATTGATGACAATGTGGTATGGATTCACGCCTATGGCACCGTCAATAGGGATGAGGATGGTAAAGCCATCGAAATGTATGGTGTCACGCAGGATATTACTGAGTATGTTACCGCTCAACAGGAGCTGAAGATTGCCAAAGAGATAGCCGAGGAGGCTACCAAGGCGAAGTCGGACTTCCTGGCCAATATGTCCCATGAGATTCGCACACCGATGAATGCCATCATCGGTATGTCGCACCTTGCGCTACAAACCAATCTGAATCGTAAACAGCGCAACTATATTGAGAAGGTTAACCGTTCGGCAGAAGCGCTGTTAGGCATCATTAACGATATCCTGGATTTCTCCAAGATTGAAGCGGGTAAGATGGATGTTGAGCAGATCGATTTTCGTTTGGAAGATGTCTTTGATGATCTGGCTAACCTGGTGGGCTTGAAGGCGGAAGAGAAGGGATTAGAGCTGATGTTCTATTTGCCGCCGGAGCTGCCTACCGCACTGGTGGGGGACCCGTTACGCCTGGGCCAGATTCTGGTTAATCTGGGTAATAACGCGGTGAAGTTCACCGATCAGGGAGAGATTGTTGTCACTGCCGAGACTCAGCAACAGGATGACTCTCAGGTTACGTTGCACTTTTCGGTAAGGGATACTGGTATCGGTATGTCATCAGAACAGACCGAGAAGTTGTTCCTCTCTTTCAGTCAGGCGGATAGCTCTACCACCCGTCGTTTTGGTGGTACAGGATTGGGACTGGCTATCTGTAAAAAACTGACCCAAATGATGAAGGGCGAGATCTGGGTTGAGAGCAACGAGGGGCAAGGCAGTACTTTTCACTTTACGGTAACACTGGGTAAACAGAAAGGCGCTGTTTCCAAGCGGCGTCTGGCCGCTTCTGAGTTGGGTGCGTTACGGGTATTGGTGGTGGATGATAATGCTTCTGCACGGGAAATTCTCGGCAATATGTTGGAGCATATGGGAGTGAGGGTCGATCAGGCGGGAAGTGGCAAGCGTGCACTGACTATGTTGGAACAGGTGGATAAGGATGATCCTTATCAACTACTGCTGCTAGATTGGAAAATGCCCGGAATAGATGGAATTGAGACCATGCAAGCCATTCGAACAAATTCTATCCTAACTCACCAGCCGCGGGTGGTAATGGTGACGGCTTATGGTCACGAAGATATTAATCTGGCAGCCGAAGGCCTGGACATCAAAGGCTTTCTCACCAAGCCCGTGACACCCTCCACACTATTTAATGCCATTATGAGCGCAATGGGGCATGTCATTGAAGGCGAAATTCGAACAAGCACCCGCCAGGAAGAAGCTGCTACTGATCTTGCTAAACTTCGCGGTGCCAGGATTCTTCTTGTTGAAGATAACGATACCAATCAGGAGCTGGCGCTAGAACTGTTAATACGTAATGGATTACTGGCGGAAGTTGCGAATAATGGTGAGGAGGCGATTGCGCTGCTGGAAAGGGATGACTTCGATGGCGTACTGATGGATTGTCAAATGCCGATTATGGATGGCTATACGGCAACTCGCAAACTACGTCATCAGTCTCGTTTTAAGGCTTTGCCAATTTTGGCCATGACGGCCAATGCTATGGCTGGCGATCGAGAGAAGGTGCTTGATGCCGGAATGAATGACCATATTTCCAAGCCTATCAATGTCAATGAGATGTTTCACATCATGGCAAAGTGGATTACGCCTGCTAATCCAGCCACTGAGATGACCATACCACTTCATGAAGATGATATAGAGGTGCCTGAGCTGGATGGCATTGATACCAGTGCTGGTCTGGTACGAACCCAAAACAACGGAAAGCTCTACCTCAAGCTATTGCGCAAGATGGCACAAAACCATGCAAACTTTATCGACGAGTACAGCGCTGCGGTAGAAGTTCGTGAATGGGGGGTGGCGCAGCGTCTGGCTCATAGCCTTAAGGGGGTTGCAGGGAATATTGGTGCTAATGAATTACAAGAGGCGTGTAAGGTGCTGGAGCTGCTGGCCAAGCAGCAACAATCGGATACTGAGTCACTGTTTGATGCTCAGCAGGCGCTTGAGCGGGTATTCGCTGCTATCGACGGATTGCCTGATGTGAAGCCAGTTGCTAACCCGCAACAGCTTGATGGCGATCCACTGTCGGTATTGGAGACATTGGCTCAACAGCTGGCTGACTATGACACTGAGGCTCAGGATACTTTGGATTACAACCACGAGCTGCTTTCACAAGGCAAGATGGCGTTACATACCTATTCATTGGAGAAGGCCTTAGGCGTCTACGATTTTGAAGGGGCTTTGGAGGTGGTGGAGAAGATGCGTGAGCAACTGACAGTTCAGAAGAATGCATCTGTGGTAGATAAGCAAACGGTGGCTCAATTATTAGAGCGTTTGGCAGTATTGATCGCAGAGAACGACATCGCGTCGTTAGCGAGAATTGAACAGGATGAATCGATGCTGGATGCTGCGGGATTGGCAACGGAGTCTGGTCAGATTCATCAGGCGTTGGAGGCGTATGATTTTGAGCGTGCAGCGATGGTAGTGGCAGAGCTTCTTAGTCGATTGAAGGTAGTCGATGGATAGCCAGGTAGAAAAACCGACTATTCTGGTGGTGGATGATATGCCAGAAAATATTGACCTGCTGGTGGGACTGCTGAAGCCTCACTATCGTATCAAAGCGGCACGAAGTGGTGAGGTGGCGCTAAAGGTGGCTCAGTCTCTCAATCCTCCCGATCTATTGCTATTGGATATCAACATGCCGGGGATGGATGGCTTTGACGTTTTCCAGGCACTAAAACAGCAACCTGAAACTGCTACTATTCCCGTGATATTTGTCAGTGCTGAAGTGGGGGAAGTTGAGCGAAAGCAGGCTGAGGCATTAGGGGCCGCTGCTTATCTGACTAAACCGGTGGAACCGAAAAAGTTAAATGCGGTATTAAAGGATCTACTCCAATAAGGAGGTGGTTATGATCGCAGATAAACAGACTGTACTGGTTGTCGATGATACGCCAGAAAATATTGATGTGCTGGTCGGTACCTTGAAGCAGGATTACAACGTCAAGGCTGCTATTAATGGTGAAATGGCTTTAAAGATCATTCATACCACTCCGCCTGATATTATCCTTCTGGACATTATGATGCCAGGCATTGATGGGTTTGAACTCTGCCATCGCTTGAAGTCGGACTACACCACTAAACACATTCCGATTATGTTTATCACCGCTAAGATTGGGGTTGAGGATGAGTTGCACGGTCTGGAGCTGGGGGCCGTGGATTACATTACCAAGCCTATTAGCCCCCCCATTGTAAAAGCGAGGGTTCATACCCATTTGACACTCTATGATCAGAATCGGGAATTGGATCGTAAGGTGCATATTAAGACTGAACAACTGCATGAAACTCGCTTGCAGATCATTCAGCGTTTGGGACGCGCTGCAGAATATAAAGATAACGAAACCGGAATGCACGTTATTCGTATGAGTTACTATTCCCGTATTCTTGGATTAGCGATCGGAATGAGCGAGCAAGATGCCGACACACTGATGAATGCGGCGCCTATGCATGATATTGGTAAGATTGGCATCCCCGATAATATCCTCAAAAAACCGGCAAAACTGAGTCCTGAAGAATTTGCGGTGATGAAGCAGCATTGTGAAATTGGTGCCGAGATCATTGGTACTGACCATTCCGAACTGCTACAGATGGCGAAGGTTGTTGCATTAACCCATCACGAAAAATGGGATGGCACGGGTTATCCCAATGGTTTGGTTGGCGACCAAATTCCTCGGGTGGGGCGTATTGTTGCAATTGCTGATGTTTTTGATGCCTTGACTTCTGTACGCCCTTATAAATCCGCGTGGTCTGTTGAGGATGCTATATCTCATCTTCAGGAGGCGGCTGGAAAACACTTTGACCCTTATCTGATCCCACTCTTTATCAAGGCAATGCCTGAGATGTTGGAGATAAAGGAACGCTTTGTGGACCATTAGCCTTTGTCTCCCGTTACAAACTGTTACAAAGTTGAGCATTGATCAACAAGCTGGGAGTGTATAGTGTTATGACTCCAAAACTTTGTCAGGCAGGTAAGCCGGTAATGAGATTGATCTTTCTTTGTTTGTTGCTGATGGTGCAACCGGTGATGGGTGCATCGAGTCAGGTGCTTCCTTTGAGTGAGGTGGTTGTCTACCCACAACACAGTGCACCCGCTGAGGTCGTTGCCAAATATCATAGTCAACTCTCTATTGGTGTGGAGGGCATTATTGATGCGATATTGGTGGACGTCGGTGATGAGGTGAAAAAGGGAGAGCCGTTGGTTCGACTGAATGATTTCGGTTATCGACAGGCGGTACGTAAAGCAAAGGCGATGCTGCAGGGGACAGAAGCCCGTATTGAGTTGGCTGAGTTCCAGCTACAACAGGCTGAGCGCTTGGCAAAACAGAGTAATATCTCTGAAGAGCTACAACGTCAGCGTAAAGCCGAACTCGCCTCTCTGAAGGCTGAGAGACAGCAGCAGTTGGCTCAGTTGGATTATGAGCAGTTTCGTCTGGATAATGCCGTGCTTTATGCGCCATTCCCGGGTTTGGTGGTCAATCGTCAAGCCCAGTTGGGCCAGTCAGCCTCTCCAGGTGTGTCCTTGATTGAGTTGGTGGGAAGCGAAGGGGTACAGGTCAGTGCCAGACTGACCCCACAAGATGCTCAACGTCTCCCTGAGACCGGCCAGCTGCAACTGCTGGGGGGGAGCTACCCACTGCGTCGTGCTGTAGTGGTTGCGATGGTTGATCCCCAGCAGCGTACCCAGGAGGTTCGTCTTGATTTCACTGCAATGCCTGCCCTTGTTGGTGCGAGTGGGCGTTTGGTTTGGCGGGACTCTCGACCTCATTTACCTTCAGAGTACCTGCTACGACGAGAAGGCCAGCTGGGCCTCATATTGTTGGAGAAGGGAAGCCCACGCTTTGTTGCGCTGCCTTTTTCACAAGAGGGGCGTGCAGCGGTGTTACCCCCTGAGTTCTCTCTGCAAAGCCAACTGTTGATTCGCGAGTAATCCTGATGTTGCAGCGTTTGTTAACTAATCACGTATTGGCAAATCTGACCTTCCTGATTGTGATGATGGTGGGGATTGTCTCTTACTTTCAGATGCCGAGGGAGCAGGATCCTGAGATTAATTTTAACTGGATCAGCATTACCACCAGTCTGCCAGGAGCCTCCGCTGAAGATGTAGAGAAGTTGGTGACTGAGCCTTTGGAGGATGCACTCGCCCAAGTGGCGGATGCACGCTTTGTACAGAGTAATTCCAGAGAGGGGTTTTCTGATATCGCTATGCGCTTCAACGATATTGATGAGCGCACTTTCGACAAACGTATTAATGACCTGCGCCGGGAGGTACAGAATACCGCCAATATTGAACTGCCTGAAGAGGCGGAAGACCCATTTATCTTTGAGGTGACTTCCAGCAACTCTATGCCAACCGCGATGATTGTCGTACAAGGGCAGGCAGATGATGAGTCCCTACGTCGTAATAGTGAGGATATCAAAGAAGATATCGAGCGGATTAAAGGGGTGGATGGAGTGCGTCCCGCAGGTCTACATGAGCCGGAGCTGTTGATTGCCTATGACCCCTTGAAATTGCAGCAGTATGGACTGAGTGCCTCGTTGGTGGCCGACACCATCCAGGCGAGTTTCCGTGATACGTCTGCTGGTGTGATGCATAAGCGGGATCAGGAGTGGCTGGTGCGGATATTGGGGACCAATGCTGATCCTGAGTATGTGGCTGCATTGCCAATTATTACTACCAGTGGTGAGATCCGCCTAGGGGATATTGCCAAGGTGAGTCGTGCCCGGGCGGATGCGCAGCAGTTGGTGCGTTTTCAGGGCAAACCGGCTGTGTTATTGGCCGTGACCAAGAAGAGCTTCACCAATACCCTGACCTTGGTGGAGAGTTTGAACCACTATATCAGTGAGCGTAACGGCGTATTAGAAGAGAATGGCATCTCAGTCATGTTGTTGGACGACCAAACGGTGGTGACTCGTGAGGCATTGGGCGTTATGCAGGCCAATGCGATCTTCGGCCTGATTCTGGTTACCTTGGTGACCTGGGTCTTCCTCGGATCGCGCATCGCTTTTTTCATTGGAATCGGGATTCCTTTTACCCTGGCGGGTACCTTCATGGTATTGAATGGCATTGGCTCAACCCTGAATGTCTCGGTGTTATTGGGCTTAGTATTGGTATTAGGGATGCTGGTGGATGATGCGGTGGTGGTGGTTGAAGCGATCTACTACCGTATCCAGCGGGGCGCTCGGGCCCTACAAGCTGCTCAGGCTGCGCTGGTAGAGGTGTTCACGCCGGTAACTGCCGCGATTGTGACTACCATGGCCGCTTTTCTGCCCTTGATGCTGTTACCCGGTATCTTGGGGGACTTTATGTTCGTTATCCCCTTTGTGGTGACTGTGGCATTAGCGATCTCTCTACTGGAGGCCTATTGGCTGCTGCCAGTCCATGTTTCAATGTTGCGGGTTAATTTCGATAAACCCTCCCGAGTGCATGGCTACCGGGTGCGTTTTACCCACTGGATTCGGGTGAAGTACAGCTTGTTACTTATCAAGGTATTGAGACGTCCCCGCCGCTCTCTGGCAGGTGTTCTTTTGGTATTAGTATTGGCAGGCATTGCAGCCGGTGGTCTCAAATGGCAGTTCTTCTCTTTCGATCCAATTCGGCTCTTTTATGTGAATGTGGTGATGCCTCCCGGAAGCTCATTGAGCCAGACTCTTGAACAGGTGGGTAAAATGGAGGTGATCGCGCAGCGGCACCTACAGCCTGGAGAAGCTCGTGGGGTGACCTCGACCTCTGGTCAGATGTTTACCGAGACGGAGTTTTTTTCCGGTGATCGCTATGGTCAGGTAACCATCAGCCTGAACCCTGATGAAGAGGGGGGACGGGGCGTGTTAGAGATTGTCGAGGCGATGCGTAGTGAGATAATGGCTAACCAGGGTGAGGCGAAGGTGACCTTGCTGGTACTCTCGGGCGGCCCTCCCACTGAAAAGCCGATTAAGGTAAAGGTGCGCGGTGATGAATTTGATGAGATTCGTCAGGTTACGGATCAGTTAATCGAATATCTGAATACACTGCCTGCAGTTAAGGATATTACGGATGATGACAGTGTCGGAAAGCAGGAGTTGCGCCTGACTTTAAATCAGGATGCTATCCGCCGCGCCGGTCTTCACCCTAGCGAGGTAACCCGAGCAATACGCCTGCTGTTTGATGGTGAGGTGGTGGCATCCATGCAGGACAG
The DNA here is from genome assembly GCA_050295955.1 of Thiohalomonadales bacterium. Classification (GTDB taxonomy): domain Bacteria; phylum Pseudomonadota; class Gammaproteobacteria; order RBG-16-57-12; family RBG-16-57-12; genus JAFLJP01. The sequence goes on along the minus strand of JBNKQQ010000034.1, from coordinate 41,528 downwards.
AGGTGAAAAATTGGAGGTACGGGTGCGTGCGGTGGATCAACAGTACCACAATATCAGTTCATTACTGCAGGTACCGATAGCGCTGCCTCAAGGGGGAAACATCCCCTTAGGCGAGGTGGTGAATGTGCAAACGGGGCAGGGAAAGGCCAATATTCGGCACTACAATTTCCGGCGCACTATTACATTGAGTGCCGACTTGGATAAAGCGCTCATGGATACCGTCGAGGCAAATCGGTTATTGCGGGAAGAGTGGCAGCGTATTCGTGATGAGCATCCTGGGGTTAATTTGGATTTTACTGGGGAGTTAGAGGATATCCAGGAGAGTTTGGATGCACTGGGTAAACTGATGCTGCTAGGGGTTGGGCTGATCTATTTGATACTCGGCACGCAGTTCCGTAGCTATTTTCAACCATTGATGATTTTGTCGACGGTACCCATGGCATTTTCGGGAGTGGTGTTTGGCTTGTTTGTGACGCAGAACCCGGTCAGTCTCTATACCCTCTATGGTGTGGTGGCACTGACCGGTATTGCCGTCAATGCGGCGATCGTGATGATTGATGCGGCGAATAGTCGACTGAGAACGGGGATGAGTGTATTACACTCTACGGTTTATGCGGCGCGGCGGAGGGTTATCCCGGTCATTATCACCTCCCTGACGACAATTGCCGGCCTTTTTTCTCTGGCAATAGGCTTGGGGGGGAGTTCACTGATGTGGGGGCCGGTGGCGTCAGCGATTGTTTGGGGATTAGGTTTTTCGACGGTATTGACGTTATTTGTGATTCCATTGTTATACCGAATCTTCATGGAGAGAAGTTATTTGCGCCGGGCTCGTGATGGGGAAGGTGGAGAGTTCCGATGAGGGCTCTCCACGTGCTGATATTAGAATTTAACGGCAAGTTGTGCTTTGAAGGTTTGACTCTTCTCATCATTACCACCGTCGGTAATACCATAGTTTTGATCCTGACTGAGTTCGAAACTCAAGGTGGTATCCTTCACTAATTCTACGCCTAATCCGGCCATCAGTCGGCTCTTGGGGAGATCTAATTCGACAGCTTCATTGCTGCCTTGATAGGCTAGGCTAACCATGGCGGGTTGATCCATTATTGTGAGTCGACTTCCCACTTCGATATTCCAGGTTTCAGGTGTCGCGGCTTTACCATTGACGCTGACAATAGCAGGATGTATTTCCCGACTCGCCCCCAGGTATTCCACAATAATGGTGATTGGTTCTAGCGTGACATAGCCGCTGGCAGCAACACCTGCATATTTTTCATCTATTCCGAGCCCTTCTCCGAAGAGGTTGGTCTCAGGGAGATTATCCAGATAACTCAGGCTGAAACCGTATGGCTCTTTTGTGTAACTGAGATCAAAACCCAAATTACTGCTGTTATTGTTGGCACCATTAAAGAAATAAACCGAGCCCACTAATCCCTCATTTTCGACACCCACGATCAGTGCACTCTCATTAATTTCGCCTAGCATAAAAGTGAGTGTGTCGGATATTAGGTTGGTTTTATAGCGACCAAAAGGGAGATATTGTCGACCACCGGTGATGAACCAATTGCTCTCATCCGGGGAGAGTGTGATGGTACTGATATCCATCTCTAGAGGTACTTTTCCCTCTTTATATTGGAAGCCTACTACTGCAGTGACCAGTTCATTCATTCGGGCAGAGATGTTAAGTTCTGAGTCTGCAACAATAATATCGCCGGTGGCATCTCTTTCATCATATTGTGTGTTGATGGCTTGCACTTCAATTAAACCGGAGATAGTGACATCTTTGAGTGTGATAGTGGTTTCAGCGGTGGCTTGCCCTGTCCCAAGTAGTGAGGCAGCCAGCACTGCTACTCCTTGTTTATTCTTCATATTATTCTTCTCCCTCCGATTAGTTTGTTAGGGTATCGGTAGCTGTAATTGAAGCTTAATATACCGGAATTGCCAGTTCTTTAGCGGTGTCGCTGCTGTCGTTGGGCAATCGTTGTGGGTTTGGCTGTGGGTGTTTGACTAGATAAGGCTTGATTAAGGAATTTGGGGCGTCCTTTTAAAGCCGTTGCCTGATAGTCGGTCAATAGCGCCTGCTCCAGTGGTTGTTGTGCAACCTTCAAGGTGGCCGGTATACCTTGATAGAGTAGGGCAAAGAGACGGGGGAGGGCAATTTTGTAGGTCTTTCTATCCTGCTCAAACAACCAGTCACTGAGTGCCAGAAAGTTATTGAAGGGGGTATCTCCAAGAATGAGCGGGAGGGTGTGTTTAAAACGTCCTGAGTTAGCCACCATATCCCAAAAACGGGCAAAGCGGCTAAGACGCTGCATGGTGGCAAAGTCCAGCTTGTCTGTTGCTAGGATGTTATAGGGAGCGTGGGGACTATAACGCATATGGCATTGATCACTATGACGGATAATTGGTGTGCCACGCAGCCGTTTAAGAATACCTACCTGTATTTCATGGGGATTGAGGGCGACCAGTTTATCAAAGCCCGCGGCAATACTTGTTAGATCTTCCCCTGGCAGCCCGAGAATCAGGTCTGTGTGTAAATGGGCGTGGCTCTCTTCACGAAGCCACTGTAGATTATCACAGGTTTTTTGGTCGTTCTGTCGGCGTGAGATCAGTTGTTGAACTTCGGGGTTAAAAGTCTGTATGCCAACTTCAAATTGCAGAGAGCCTTCTGGAAATCGGGTGATCACTGATTTGAGTTTTTCCGGTAGATGGTCAGGGATCAGCTCGAAGTGAAGAAACAGTGGATCCTCTTCGCGCATTTTATTCAGGAAAAATTCCATGATGCGGATGCTGCTATCGGCTTTCAGATTAAAGGTGCGGTCGACAAATTTGAAGTGACGTGCACCTCTTTGATAGAGGCTTTCCATCTCTTCCAGAAATAGATCCAGATCAAATGGTGTGGCCGTTTTATCTAGTGCTGAAATACAAAATTCACACTTAAAGGGGCAGCCCCGAGAGGCTTCCACATAGATTACCCGTTGGCGGATATCTTCATCGCTGTAATAGCGGTAAGGAAGTGCGATCTGATCCAGTGATGCACTGTCTGCTGGATGGATCTTCATTAGTGGCTGAGGACCGTTGAGAATCTGTTCACAGAGCTTGCTAAAGCCCAGATCTGCTGCACCACATATTACATAATCAGCAAGACGTACGATCTCTTGTTGATTATGTTCATAGCTAACCTCAGGGCCACCTAGAACCACCTTTACCTCAGGTGCCACCTGCTTGAGGATTGCCACCACCTGCGTTGTCTCCTCCACATTCCAGATATAGACGCCAAAGCCGATGATCTTCGGCTGCTCGGCCAATAACTCCTCAACAATATCAATAGGGCGCTGATGGAGTGTGAACTCCACAATGTGGGTATTTTTCTGCAGCGTACCCATATTGGCATAGAGATAGCGCAGGCCAAAGGCACAATGGATGTAACGGGCGTTAAGGGTGGCAAGCAGAATCTTGGACATGGTCAGCACTTCAATGAATTCGCATCATTATAACTCAGGAAAATAAATTTTTATCTGGAGTGTAATCCTAAAGTGTCTATTGCGTCTTTGCCAGGTAAGGCAATGAGGATATTGCCGATTATTTAATCGAGGATACCAAGATGAAGAAGATAAATCGGATAACGCTATTATTTGGAATGATGCTATTGATACTGAGTTCGGCAGCGGTCGCTGAGCATCATGGCAATCCCTGTAATCCATGTGGTGGCATGAAGATGGAACCCCATGGTAATCCTTGTAACCCATGTGGTGGTATGAAGATGGAGCCTCATGGTAATCCCTGTAACCCTTGTGGTATGAAAAAAGCACAGAATCCATGCATGGCAAAGGCATCGAGTGAGTTAGCTAAAAAGGTGACAAGACCAATCGATACTCATTTGTGGAACAGCATGTGGACTTCGCAAGAGACTTTAGTACGAGAGGGAGAGGCGTTATTCAATGATACCTCTCTGAGCCGTAATGGAATGGCTTGCTCAACCTGTCACACTAATGATGCACTGTTTAAATCCAGCTTTGCACAGCCATACCCACATTACATCACAATGGCAGATCAGCGTGCGGGCATGAAGTTAGTCAATGCGGATGAAATTGTTCAATTTTGTATTGCGGTGCCAATGGAGGGAGATTTATTAAATTGGGAAGGGCGAGAACTGGCTGCACTGACTGCCTATGTGGTGGAGGTGAAACAGAAAAATTTTATGGAACAACATGCGGCCAATCCGTGTGCAATGACAATGAATAAAGTGCATATGAACCCCTGCAACCCTTGTGCTAAGCACTAACTCTTTCTCGGGATGTTGTGAGATGTTTCAAGTCATTACCATATTGCTCTGTTGCACGTTATCACTTACGGCTGTTGCGCAGCAGAGTGAGCAGGATTTTTTATCTCTGCATTGGGCTGACAATATTGCAGCGCAAGGCGGAGTGGCTCAACCCGTGAACGCACTATTACCAGAGTCTTGTGGGGCGTGTCATCCACAGCAGTATGAGGATTGGCAAACCACTTTGCACAGTAAGGCCATGGGGCCTGGTATCGCAGGGCAGTTGGTCGAAATGGTGAAATATGATCCCTCTACGGCAAGGGTTTGTTGGAAGTGCCATGCGCCATTGCAAGAACAGCAGAATCTATTGAATGCGGATGGTGAGTGGATAACCAATCCAGGCTTTAATGTTCTGCTGCAACAGCACGGAATGACTTGTGTCGCTTGCCATGTGCGCAATGGTCAGCACTATGGCCCTCCTCGCCGGGGGGAGGAGGATAATTTGGGGGTGATAGATGATGAAGGTTTACCTCACAACGGCTTTACTGCGCATTCGGCTTTTCGCAGTGCCGCCTTTTGCAAAGGGTGCCATCAATTCAATCAGGGAGATTTTGCACTCAATGGTAAATTGATTGAGAATACTTACAATGAGTGGCAACAGAGCCGTTATGCTGAAGAGGGAGTGGTCTGCCAGGATTGCCATATGTCGGATCGTCGTCATCTGTGGCGAGGGATTCATGATCCAGAGATGACTCGCTCAGGGGTGGATATCTCTGTTGTGCTACCGGAGCAGGACGTTGAGTCAGGTCATTCGCTATCCGTGCAGATTACCCTGGCCAATAATGGAACGGGTCACCATTTTCCTACTTATCTTACGCCAAAGGTGTTTGTCAGGGCTTTCTTGTTAGATGGAGAAGGAGAGAAGATCACCTCTACTCAACAGCAGGCCATTATCGGTCGGGATGCCTCGCTGGATTTACAGTATGAGTACTATGATACCCGAATTCCTGCAGGTGAAACGGTGCCGATCACCTATCAGCAGATTCTGCCTGATAATGTGCATTCATTACAGGTGGAAGTCGAAGTGGAGCCAGACCATTTTTATGAGAAGTTCTATCGTGCCGTGTTGGCAGACAATGGGGGTGGGGCCGGTCGAGATTTGTTGCTGCAGGCACTCTCGGCTGCGGAGCAATCCAACTTCTTTATTTATCAACAACGCTTTTCGTTAAGGTAAACAATGTGAAGAGAACAACCCATTTATCCACCGTATTGTTTATGATGTTATGGCTTTTGAGTGCTTTAGCTCAGGCGGCTGCGCCAGATTGGAACGCATCAGAAATTGCATGGTATGACTATCAGCAAGGGATGGCGGAAGCGAAGCAGAGTGGTAAGCCGGTTATGTTGATCTTCTATGCGGATTGGTGCCCCACTTGCCATGCCTATCAGCATCTCTTTGCCAGACCCGATATTGTTGCGCTGGCGAAGCAGCTAGTCATGATCCGAGTGAATGTGGATAGAGAGGGAGTGCTGAGTAAACAGTATAGTTTCGATGGTACTTATGTTCCCCGAACTTTTGCGCTAACCAGTGAGGGAGCGTTGCGTGATGAACTCTATCCCGAAAAGCGTTATCGCTATTTTATCAAATCCAGTGAAGTGGAAAGGTTTAAGTACATAATGGAACAGGCTGCTGGGCCCTCTTCTCTCTGACATGCTTAGGAGCCTTTGGACTTCTTCAGAGGTTCCTCTATTGTTTTTCACTACTGGAGAGTCCAGCAGTGAGTACTAGACGCATGGCATCTTCTGCGCTCATATCCAGTGGTGTCAGTTTACTGGCTGGCATAAACAGGGTGTAACCACCAATTTGGTAGCTGAGGGGAAAGTAGACGGCAACCAACTCTTCATTTTCACGTTTGAGCAGTTTATGGGCTTCCTGATGAGTTACAAAGCCGATTAGGGTGGCGTGGCCGAACTTAGCGGTAACCACTTTCTGTCCGCTGCTTTTGTTGCGGCTGCCAGAGAGAAAGTTCATCAAGTCTTTGATGGCACCATGGATGGTTTTTACCAGCGGTAGGCTGAGCAGCAGCTTCTCACTGTATTGGAACAGATGGCGAATTAACCAGGCATTTACCAATAATCCAGCAATAAAGATCAGTACCAAGCCGGTGATGACACCCAGTCCTGGCCAATAGTATTCATCTGGCAGAAAGCGTTTTAGCATATTTCCTAGCAGGGATTCTGCAGAGGTGCTGAGCCAGTAGATAATATAAATGGTAAGGCTGATGGGCAGTACCGCCACGACACCTTTAAGGAAGATATTGCCCAGGGTTTTCATTGGATTCACTGTATAGAGGGTTGAGTTGTTAAGGCCATTTATACGTGAAAATAGCAGTGGGTCAATATTTATTGACAGCGAAGGGATACCTTCGCTGTTTGTACGGGAGAGTGATTATGCCTGCTTAAGTAAGTGGTAGATCTCGTCCTTTAGCTTCAGGCGCTCTTTTTTCTTCTCCTCCGTGTATTCATCAGAAGGGGTCTCAATCTGCTCTTCGATACGGTAAATTTCCTTATCGATCGTCTCAAAGGCCTCAAGCAATTTAGCAAAGTGAGCATGGCTCATCTTGAGCTGATGGATGGTGTCCCTGAATTCTGGAAACTCTTTAGCCAGATCAGTGTGATGTTCGCCCAGCATGGTTATCTCCCTCAATATTTATTGGTTATGAATCTTAAGTCGCTATGGAATTTAACACCAAGGTCTGATTATGGATAGTGTTTTCAGAGGTTTGCTCAAAGTGATTCATACCGTATCTCAACGATGTAGTAGAGCTTTTCGCCATTTGGGGTTTGCACACTGACTTCATCATCCAGCTGGCGCTTGAGTAGAGCGCGTGACATGGGGGCATCCATACTGATGTAACCTTTGGCAGGGTCAATTTCGTCTGGGCCGACGATGCGATAACAGGCCAGATTACCATCCTGATCCTCCAGGTGGACCCAGGCACCAAAAAAGACGCGGCTTTTATCGACGGGACTATCATGAACTACGGTAAGGCTGGGCAGGCGCTTTTGCAGGTAGCGAATTCGGCGATCAATTTCCCTTAACTCCTTTTTGCGATAGATATACTCGGCATTCTCGGAGCGATCGCCTTCCGCTGCCGCTGCGGCGAGTGCTTTGGTAACGTCAGCGCGACGCTTCCAGAGGCCCTCTAATTCATTTTGTAGGACTCTATAACCCTCTGGTGTGATGTAGCTTGAGGATTTCTCTGCAGGGGGACGATATCTGGCCATAGGTATGTAAGATGATGGTTGATAAGCCTCAAATTGTATTATGGTATTGCGATGTTTGACGATAGCTTATTAAGAAATTTAATTTAAGGCTTTTTAATTCAATTTTATCATTGCTTTGCGCTTGTATTTTCATTGTCCCTGTCTGGGCCGCACGAGTGGTGATAAGGCTGGCTTCATCTGCGGTCTCTTAAATAGGTTACAACAATGACATCAACGGCTGCTGTATTGGAAAAGCTCAAGCAAGAATTCATTGCCGAGCTACCTGAAAAGATTCAGGAAATTGAGGAGCACATCCTTGCCGTAGATGAAGGGGCCGATTTTGATGCATTGTTTCAGGAGGTATGCCGTAAAGTTCACTCCCTTAAAGGGAGTGGGGGCACCTTTGGTATATCACTTATTACCTCGATCTGCCATCAATTGGAAGACGCTTTAACCCAGTGGCGAGAGTTTTCCTATGGGGTGAGTGGTGAGCGTCAGAAGCGTTGTTTGGACTATGTGGATCTGTTATGTCAGGTGTCGGATGTGTTGAATTCAGGCACCTGCGATTTGAGTTCGATTACCGAATCCTTGCGGGAGATGCAGGGGATTGATCTCAAAGATCGCTTGCGGGTGATGTTGGTAGATAGCTCGCGTACCACCCGGGAGATCTGTAAGCAGGCAATTCAACCTTACAACGTTGAAGTGGTTGAAATGGTAGATGGTTATGAGGCGTTGGGGCGTTTGCTAAATGAGCACTTCGATATATTGATAGTGGGTAAAGAGGTGGGGTTGCTCAATGGGCCAGCGCTGATTTCGGTAGTCTCCGGGCTGGTGGGTAAAACGCTTCATAGCATTTTGCTAACGTCTTCTAAGGATAGTGTTATTTCCCTGCGTGTTAGTGAGCCTTCTGTGGTGGTGAATAAGGGCGTTGAGATGGTAAATGAGTTGCAAGCCTTATTTAAGGCAATAATTCATCAATAAGGTAGTGGGGCGGATGAGACTTTGGCAACGCAGTGTCTTGATCATACTTCCTCCTCTCACTATATGGCTGTTGATCGGTTATGTTTCACTGCAGAAAGTGGATTGGGGGCAGAGTCACTGGTTGACACTTTATCCGGTGAATGGTGACCAGACTCAGCTAGTCGATAATTACATTAATGCCTTGGCCGATGAGCATTTTTGGGCGATAGAACAGTTTATTAATCAACAAGCTAAGTACTACCTAAAACAGGATTATCCAGTGCTCAGGGTTCGTCTTGCACCACCGTTGTCTGAGCCACCAGCTAGTTATCCAATTGAAGGGAATTTTATACAGCGATTGTGGTGGAGCTTGGAGATTCGTTGGTGGCGTACGCGACTGGAGGCTGCGGTAGGGCAGGTAGTATTGCTCCAGTATTATTCTCCTCAGAATCATCCTCGCTTGGCCCACTCGTTAGGTGTGCCAGAGTTAGGTCTGGGGGTGGTGCATGCTTATGCGACTCCCTTTAAGGCTGATCACAATAATATCTTGATTGGTCATGAGCTATTACATCTCTATGGCGCTAGTGATAAGTATGATCCACAAACTGGGAAGGCGCTTTATCCTCAGGGATATGCAGAGCCACAACGTCAGCCGCGCTATCCACAACACTATGGTGAGATGATGGCAATCACCATTCCATTAAGCACGGAAAAACAGCGCTGGCCACAGTCGTTAGAGGAGATGATGATTGGCCCACTCAGTGCTGCTGAGGTGGGGTGGCTGGATTAGTCCCCTCTGGGTTGTGAAGTCGAGGTTGTTGGTAAGGCTTTTCATCCAGTAGGGAAAAAGAGATAAACGTCGCGAACAAGCCCACAATAATTTGGGCACCCAATGGTATTAGAATCAGTATCAAACCAACGATAATCCACATTGATTTTAGCCACTGCTTTCGTAAGTGATATTCTTGGGTTTGGCGATGTTCCAACCAACGATTTTGTTTCTCATCGTACAGCAACATGATTACCTCACTTCATGACATGATGCTTAGTGCATTTATAGCCTATAGATAGTCCATCGTCAGATTATATACCCATCTTTAATTGTGATTTTTTGCTGCAGCTTATCTCGTTGTTTTTATAGATTTTTAGGGGGGGATATAAAAAGACTATTAACTTACTTGATAGAGTTGATAGGTAAAGCTTATAGGGAGATGTGTCGATAATATCGATTTTACCAGATAAATAGGTGAAGGGGATTTGTGTGTATACATGGTGATGGTTTTAAGCTGGGATTAATCCGTCAAAACAGAGTGTTACTCAGTGTTACAAACTGGGAGAGTGTTTGATGGTTATAGGCTGATCGGTAGCGTAGAGCTCTCCTTGAGGGAGTGTTCTGCAATTGTGGTGAAAAGGAAAAAAGGATGTAGGGTATGATTAAGCATATTGCACTTATTGCACATGATGGTTGTAAAGAGCGGCTTTCTGAATGGGTGGAACGTAATAAAGTCATTTTGAGAAAGCATAAGTTGTACGCCACAAGAACCACAGGACATTTGCTGGAGAGTGTATTAGATCTCCAGGTCGTCAAGTTTCATAGTGGTCCTTTAGGTGGTGATCAGCAAATTGGTGCAAAAATCAGCGAAGGTGAGATTAATTGCTTAATCTTTTTTTGGGATCCACTTTCGGCATTACCCCATGAGCATGATGTAAAAGCACTATTACGCTTGGCAACATTGCAGAATATTCCCGTTGCTTGTAACGAAGCCACTGGTAATTTCTTGATTGCTTCATCCTTTTTAAATGATCAAACAGAGCCGGATATTTCTCATCGTGAGGAGTGTCTGTGTATGGCCTAACTCCTGATAGAGGGGCATAATAAAAATCCGGAGCCAGTGACCTGACTCCGGATTTTTATTTGAGCTTAGGTGTGGCTTAGTGGTCGTGGCCACAACCACCTGGCGCATGGACATGACCATGAGCTAGTTCATCTGCGGTGGCTTCGCGAACATCCACGACTTTAACTGAGAAGTTTAGCGGGGTACCAGCAAGAGGGTGATTTCCATCAACGGTTACGGTGTCGTCATTGATCTCAGTTACGGTTACCACAACCATTTGACCAGAGGTGGCTTGCGCATGAAACTGCATGCCCAATGAGATTTCCTGATCTGTTTCAAACATATCACGTGGCACTGCCTGGATTAGCTCATCGGTACGCTCACCATAACCCTCGGCAGGCTCAACGTGTACTTCCAGTTCATCACCGACGGACTTGCCAGTCAGCGCCTTTTCCAGGCCTGGGATGATGTTGCTTGCACCGTGTAGGTAAGCGAAATCACCACGACCTTCTGAGCTGTCCAGTACGGTACCTTGGTCATCAGTCAGAGTGTAGTCGAGGGTTACAACGTTGTTGTCTGCTATTTGCATGATGGATCCTTTGGGTTTTTAAAATTAGCCCGATGACCAACAAGCGCCAACGTATAACGTTGATATGGGAGGTGTTGCGAGTGAAGGCCAGCGATATAAAACCGCTATGCTAACACAATGAGATGGGGATTGCGGCACAAATGGCCGCAGTCTCTCTATTGAAGGGATGGCATGCTAAGCGCTTTCCGCTAAGCGATTGCGCAAGGTATTGAAATAGCTGGCACTATGTCCGCCTTGTAGTGGAGCATCGCCTTCTGCCAATACTTCCTTATAATCGATACTGATACGCTCTCCGGCAAAGGGGCGGAACAGATTATCAGCAAACTCAATGTGATCGGGGTGAGTGCGATAACTCTCGATAACGGCGGGATGAACAAAGCGTACCAGCCAGCAAAAGCGATATTTGTTACCCTCTTTGATTGCTTCCCCAGTAAAAACTTCCCGCACTCCGGGAATACGGCTAAGTACTTTGCGCCCTTCTGCCATCATGCCATGAACCTGCTGCTCATTAAGGCGCTCTACATTGTAGATAATCAGGTGCTCGACCGGTGTCCAGGGTTCGCACTGGGCGAGAACTTCCGCAGCACGGCCGGCACTGCCAAACAAGCGCATACAGCGTTCTGCCTCTTCTCCGACAGCATCTTTTACACCACGTTTGAGCTTAATAAAGCTGCCTTGCTTCTCCGCTTTCATCTGCTCTCTCATGGATTCTGCTGCCACATCAGAGAGTTTGGTGAAGTAGTTGATCATGCTGACCCCTTGGGCGGTGAGGCGACGATACTGCTCTTCATTAAGGCCGCTTCCCCCGTGGATGACCAGTGGGATTTTGAGTGTTTGGTTGAGCTGTTTGAGGCGGGGGAAGTCCAGTTTTGCTCGCCCTTTAATGTGGCCCTGTACGGTACCAATGGAGACAGCGAGAAAATCGACGTTGGTGCGTTCTACGTAGGCTTTAGCTTCCGAGGGGACAGTAAAAGTACATTCTCCGGGGTGGATTTCCGCGCCTTCTCCCTCAATGCCTGCTACATAACCCAGTTCTCCAATAACCGGTACGCCACACTGATGGGCCATTTCAACCACCAGAGTGGTGGCACTGATGTTGTCTGGGAGTTCACGGCTAGAGGCGTCAACCATTACACCATTACAGCCCAGGTTGATGGCGGTAGTGGCAGATGCCAAGCTGAGTCCATGATCCAATTGGATAGCAACGGGTACTGAAGCTCGCTTTGCTGCCGCTTCAACAGCGGGCATCATGAGTTCGATATCATAGTGAGCGAAGTGGGGCTCAGCGACACTGAGGATCACGGGGGCTCGGCAACGCTCCGCAGCATCAATAATGGCCTCAAGAAAATCGAGACTAACCAGGTCAAAGGCACCCACCGCATAGTTATTTTCATACGCGTGGTAAAGCATATCGCGCATATTCACCAGTGCCATCTGTTTTCTCCTTAATCTGGTTAACACCTAACATTTAACATCTAACGCAGAGGCGCAGAGGCGCAGAGGCGCAGAGGCGCGAAGTGCATTAGTTAAAAAGCTAAACGAGCAGGCGCTATGTTTTTTGCAAAGAGCGTTTTTAGCTACTTGAGTTGCTCTGCGCCTTAGTGCCTTTGCGTAGGGTGTTTTTTAATTCAATTCCCGCAGCCGCTTTTTTTGATATCTCATCTACTATGCAAAGTGTGTTTTTAAACTACTTTAGTCTCTCTGCGCCTTAGCGCCTCTGCGTTAGGTGTTTTTAATTTAATTCCCGCAGCCGTTCTTCCAATATCTCTTCCATCAGCTCAAGGGAGCGTTTGCGCACTTTTGATGCCATGAAATGGTAATAATTCAATTTGCATTTCACTGGGGTATGTAAGGAACTACGCCCTTTGTCTTCAAACTCTACCCAAGCCAAAATAGGCAGGTCATTTTGGTGTTCATCGGCACAGACCCATTCATGCTCTTCTAATATCATCACCATGCCGGAAAGATCGGGCAGGTCGATACGCATGGGGCAGGGGAAGTGAAGCTTGGCTCTTCGCCATAGGTTGTATAGCTTGGCGTTGACTTCATCATCCCGTTGTTCATAAATGGGTAGGTCTCCTACGCGACTCACATATACTCCTTAGGCGTTAGGCTGTTAAGCTCGGTATTTTCAACCGCTATATACATATTAGCCTACAGCCTAAAGCTTTACCTACGCAGTTAAACTTGCAAACAGGGTTGGCAGTTTCTCTGGTAGACGATCAACGTGGTCGATAATCGTATAGTTGTTACCACCAAAAATACGCTTCACATAGTGGTCTGCATTGGGGTCCAAGGTCAGGCAGTAACTCATGATGCCCTTGCTTGCCAACTCCTCCACTGCTTTTTTTGTGTCCTGACGCAGATGTTGTGGATCACGCTCATCGATATCGGCGGGTTCACCATCGGTCACAATCAGCAATAATTTTTTGCGCTCCGGGGTGTTGAGCAGGTGGCGGCCGGCATGGCGCATAGCTGCCCCCATACGGGTAGAGAGTCCACCCTTCATACCCGCTAGGCGCCCTTTTACTTCATCATCCAGCGGCTGGGCAAAGTCCTTAAAGCGATAGTACTGCACATCATGGCGACCATCTGAGGCGAAGCCGTGAATGGCAAAGGGATCACCTACGCCATTGATCGCTGTGGCAACCAGCGAGGCGGCTTCCCGGGTCAACTCCAGCACGGTTTTTTCTGAGCCATTCATCTTTTCGTTGGTGGACTCGGAAAGATCCAGCAGTACGACAACACTCAAATCACGGGTATTTAGTACATTGCGCATGGTGATGCGTGGGTTGGGTTGTTCTCCCATGCGAATGGATATCATGGCATCAATGGCGGCATTGATATCGATTTCATCACCATCTTCCATGTTGCGTACCCGTTGCACACCTTCCGGTTGCAGCATGTCGATAATTTGCTTGATGCGGTAGGTAACCGGTTTGTGCTCAATCAGGATATTGTCAATGACTTCCGGATCACCTTTGGGCTGGCGACGCTCATAGACTGTTGCCCAGTCAGGGCGGTGCAGCTGCACCTGATAATCCCACTCCTGATAGTGGAAGGGATCAGAAACTGGTTCTTTGCCCCACATCTGGTTGAAGCTGACAGTGGCCTCACCAGCATCTTCGTATGGCATGAATTCGGTAGCACAGATCCAGATCTCTTGGGCATCATCGCCAGCCAGCTCACAATCCACTTCGTTAGCCATCTCTACTGCTGAGACGTATTTACGTACCTGACGCTGGCTGGCTGCCATATATTCAACACTGTCCTGCCAGGCGAATTCGTCGAAGTCCCATAGCAAACGGTTATCATCACGGTAAGGGATACGCAGTGACTCCAGTATGCGGAGACTGGGCACATCTTTACGGGCTTGGAGAATGTTGAATAGCTCCAGCCCCATGTGCCAGGAGAATTGAGCACTCTCTTTGTTGGCTTCGATGTTGGTGTGAAATTTTTCCACCAGCGCATTTATTTCTCCATCGTCACTGGTCTCGTTGTTATCTAATAGCATCAGTGCCGTACGTTCCAGCAGATCAACAGAAGGGTGTAAAGATTTTCCTTCGTGTTTGATACGCATAATGGAGCCCCAAAGCTTTTTCAAGCCCGGGAAGTTTTGTACGGCAATATACTCAACCCGCGCATCCTCCATAAAGGCGATAAACCACATCTGTGCCGGGCTTAATTGCTCAGCGGAAAGTGGTTCGGTGGTATACATCATGTGAGCACCTTGGTGAACCACCATAGCACGGTATAGCTCATGACCGGTGACATCACCAATACCATCTACTGCATCGGGAAGGTGGATGATGCGTGCTTCCAGATAGGGCTTAAAGCCCTCATGATCGGCAGCCGTAGGGCGCAGGAAAAAGTCACGTCCCCAGAGTGCACGTAGATAAAAGTTGAGCTTACGCTGGTTATCGATAAACAGGGTGCCTCGACGCTGTTTTTGTAGCATCGCTTTAGCATCTTCTGTTTGCAGACTGAAGTATTTTACTTGGCCAGGAAGATCTTTAGCGTAGGCTTGTGCGCCATAGAGTGCCCAGCGCTTTAAACCACTTAATGTCAGCTTGGAAAGCAGTTCATCCATAATGCCTAACATAGGGCGTAAACCACGAGACGATTTCGCGGAGAGCTGGTGGATCAATTGCAGATAACCGCGCACCAATTCAGGATCACCCAAACGACGTGATACGGTTGGCAGCGATGCAAACAGGAGTGAGATAACTTCACCGGAAGTCATTGAAGAGAGCTTCATGGCTGCGGCAATACAGTCACGAATAATATCATCTCCACACTCTTTAGCGACCGCGGGCATCTCTTCTAGAAAGGTGGTGACAAGATTGCCGCCCCGGCCCAAATTTGCAAGACCGCGAGCCCCTTCCATATAGTCATGAAGTCCCTGGGCAGAGATATTGCGAGCCGCCTCATGGAAGGTTGCATCCAGAGTGTCTTTTAACTCAGGTGCCGCTTTCTCAAGGGCCTCGCGATAGTCATCAAGATTAACGCTCATAACCAGACTCCTATTTTACTTTTAACACCTATAACACCTAGCGCAGAGGCGCTGAGGTACGATGTATTTATTTCAAAATATATTTCAGAACTTTCAACACCCAACGCAAAGGCGCTGAGGCGCAAAGTCTTTAGGTTTCAAACCATCCTGGATTTCTCTTGGCTATGTTGCTTTCAACATCCAACACAGAGGCACGAAGATGCAAAGGTATTATTATCACTAATTAAAATGCTTTTCTTTGCGCCTCTGCGCCTTTGCGTTAGATGTTGTGGTCTGTTATTCAAAGAATGTACTAACTGCTGCATCCAGGGTTTCTCGCATGTCTGGATCATCAGTTAGAGGGCGTACCAGTGCAACGCGACAGGCGATAACGGGGTCCACGCCTTTGGTGATCAGTTGCCCTGCATAAACTAACAGACGGGTTGAGATTCCTTCATCCAAGCCATGACCTTTTAGGTTGCGGCCACGTTCACCAATCTGTACCAGCTTTTCAGCTGTGGCGGTATCTACGCCGGCTTCCTTGGCAATAATCTGAATCTCAACCTCAGCGTTTGGGTAATCAAAATCTAGGCCACCAAAGCGTTGTTTAGTGGATTGCTTTAGATCTTTCATCAGGCTTTGATAGCCTGGGTTATATGAGATAACCAGTTGGAAGTCTGGGTGACACTTAACCAGTTCACCTTTCTTATCCAGTGGCAGTTCACGACGGTGGTCAGTGACAGGGTGAATCACAACGGTAGTATCCTGACGCGCTTCAACCACTTCATCCAGATAACAGATTGCACCGATACGTGCTGCAGTGGTTAAAGGGCCATCCTGCCATTTGGTTCCATCTTTATCCAACAGGAAGCGACCTACCAAGTCAGATGCAGTCATATCTTCATTACAGGCGACAGTGATCAGAGGACGGCCAAGTTTCCATGCCATGTACTCAACAAAACGAGACTTACCACAACCGGTTGGACCTTTTAGCATCATTGGCATACGTGCTGCGTAGGCCGCTTCAAAGGTCTCTACCTCATCATCTACAGGTTGATAAAAAGGCTCTTCTTTAACTTTGTACTCTTCTGCAAGGTCGACATTCTTCAATTCAGCAACTTGGCTCATTGTTTTGTCCTCTTTAATTCAGGCTTTTAGGCTTGAGCGTGTTAATGCTCTTATGCTTCGTGCATTTGTCGTAATCTTTCGAAAGTTGTTAGTGGTTAACCACTTTGGAAAAATAACGAGCCGCTTGGGTTGGCTGGCTTGAGGGGAACCCTCAAGCCAAGTAATCAGATTAAGCGCTAATTACATTGCACCACGGTAGATAACCATTGACGCACCTTGAGACTGTGCGAAGTTATCATAGCCAACCAAACGTACGTGGTTGTTTGGATGTGCTTTGTGAGCCGCTTCTGCTTCACCCAGGATGCGGTCTACGTCGGTTTCACCGAACATAGGCAGCTTCCACATGTACCAGTAAGAACCGGCAGCGTTAGCTGGCTCGGTGTGCTCGATAGCTGGGTTCCAGCCTCTCGATACAATGTACTCAACTTGAGTACGGATCTGTTCAGCAGTCATTTCTGGCAGGTAAGAGAAAGTCTCAAACTTGCGGCTAGAAGTGTCGCTCAGGCTTGATTTGTAATCTTGCATTTCACTCATTGTTAAATCCTCTTGATTCGATTCAATCTGTAAAAAAGGTGGGCTAAACCGGAGACGACGTGTTGGTTGTCACCCACCTAAAGTTACGCAGAAACTCTTACTTGTGAGATACGTCCAGCTTATCTACAGTATCGAATTCGAACTTGATCTCTTTCCAGGTTTCCATCGCCATCTTCAGCTCTGGGCTAGATTTCGCAGCGTTGGTCAGAATGTCCTTGCCTTCTTTTTCCAGTTCACGACCTTGGTTACGTGCTTCAACACACGCTTCCAGCGCTACACGGTTAGCCGCTGCACCGGCAGCGTTGCCCCATGGGTGACCCAGCGTACCACCACCGAATTGCAGTACAGAATCATCACCAAAGATGTTAACCAGTGCAGGCATGTGCCATACGTGGATACCGCCAGAAGCCACTGGGATAACGCCAGGCATTGAACCCCAATCCTGATCGAACATGATGCCGCGTGAACGATCTTCTTTGATGTAAGAGTCACGCATGATGTCGATCCAACCCAGAGTCGCTTCGCGGTCACCTTCCAGCTTACCTACAACGGTACCTGAGTGCAGGTGATCACCACCAGACAGACGCAGTGCTTTGGTCAGTACGCGGAAGTGGATACCGTGGTTCGGGTTACGGTCCAATACAGCGTGCATTGCACGGTGGATGTGCAACAACATACCGTTGTCACGACACCACTGAGCCAGGCCAGTGTTTGCACAGAAACCGCCAGTCAGGTAGTCGTGCATGATGATTGGAGCGCCAATCTCTTTTGCGTATTCAGCACGCTTGAACATTTCGTCTGGCGTCGGAGCGGTAACGTTCAGGTAGTGACCTTTCTTCTCGCCAGTTTCCGCTACTGCTTTCTCAGTGGCTTCCTGTACGAAGTCGAAACGATCTCTCCAACGCATGAATGGCTGAGAGTTTACGTTTTCGTCGTCCTTAGTGAAGTCCAGACCGCCACGCAGACACTCATAGACAGCGCGACCGTAGTTCTTAGCAGACAGACCCAGCTTAGGCTTGATAGTACAGCCCAGCATTGGACGGCCGTACTTGTTCATCTTGTCACGCTCAACCTGGATACCGTGTGGAGGACCATTACAGGTCATTACGTATGCCAGTGGGAAGCGAACGTCTTCCAGACGCAGTGAACGTACTGCCTTGAAGCCGAATACGTTACCTACCAGAGAGGTAAATACGTTAACGACAGAACCTTCTTCGAACAGGTCGATTGGGTATGCGATGAAAGCGTAGAATGCTTCGTCGTTACCAGGTACGTCTTCGATTGCGTAAGCACGACCTTTGTAGTGATCCAGGTCAGTCAGCAGGTCAGTCCATACAGTCGTCCAAGTACCGGTTGAAGACTCAGCGGCTACTGCTGCGGCCGCTTCTTCACGAGGTACACCTTCCTGAGGGATTACTTTAAAGCAAGCCAGCAGATCCGTTTCTGCAGGAGTATAATCCGGCATCCAGTAGGTTTCGCGGTACTCTTTTACACCCGCGCTGTATTTCTTTTCAGCCATTTCTAGCGTCCTCTCTTTGCTTTTAATTTGGCGGTAGAGTGATACTCATCCGCCCCAAAAAAACTCTTGTTTCCACCTGGTGGTGGATCGCTGCTGTTCAGCGTGAGGTAACTATAGCCAGACACAAGCATTAACAAAAATTAATTGTTGTTATAAAGATGATATACAAATGTAAATGCATTTATGTGTCATGCCGGGTTGCTCAGAAGGTGTTGTCGAAGATGTAAAGAAATCAGGAGGGGGCCGCGGGGATGCTTTATCGCACCAGTGAAAGAGGGGGGGAGTAATGAAGATTTCTCTTCCTATGCTTAGAGCAATATTCTCCCCTTGGCTAACTTTATCTAGTAATCTCAACTGGTTATATCAATAACTATAGCTATACTCTTTTAGGATCAATCAACATAAGTTAAAAGGAATAATGATGAGAGTGAGTCTATATAGCATCGTTGTCATGGGTCTATTGAGCTTCTTTGTGATGTCCTCCGCTTCTGCGAATCCGGTATTTGCCCGCCAGTATGAAATGTCTTGTACTGCCTGTCATGCGGCTTTTCCCCGCCTTAATGAGTTTGGTAAATCGTTTATTGCGAATAACATTCGCTTGCCTAATTGGAAAGACCAAGCTGTGGTGGATACGGGAGATGACGATCTCTTCCTATTGAAACTTCCTCCCGTAGGCTTCCGTGTACAGGCCTATGGGCAAATCCGTGAGGCGGATGCGGTAGACAGTAGTGGAAATGTAGTGGCGAAAGGCGATGACGATATTCAGGCTCCCTACCTGATTAAACTCTTTTCTGCAGCGCCATTGACGGATCACTTTAGTTATTATTTCTATGCCATGCTGGCCGAGAAGGGGCATAACGGTACTATTTTGGTAGAAGATGCCTGGATCCGACACGATGATGCTTTTGGTACAGGTTCAGATGTTACTATCGGCCAATTTCAACTCTCTGATTTGATGTTTCCTCGCGAGACGCGTTTAACTTTCCAAGATTTCATCCCTTATCGTATGGCAGATATTACATATCAACGAGGTGGCTATTTAGAACATGGCCTTGGTGCTTTTGATGTGGCAATAGGGGCCGTCAATGGCAATGGTATTGATGCTAACGAAAAGATTAACAGTGGTGGTTATCAGAGAGCGGATCGAGCCTTTGATAATAATCGCACCAAAACTTTGTTTGGGCGTATAGGTACTGAAATCGCTTCCGTCGATGTTGGGCTTTTCCTCTCTGATGGCACCAAAGAGGGTATGGGTGATACCCGGGTAACCGGCCTCGATATCTCGGGTGTGGCCATGGATAACCTTTATTGGTTTGCTCAATTTCTGGATGTTAATTGGAGTAATGTGACTGGGGTAGGGGATGCGAGTTGGTATGGTGGTTTTGCTGGTGTCGATTATATCTATGATAAGCATTGGGCTTATTCGCTGCTCTATAATTACGCCGATGCAAATGATTTGGCCAATAGTGGAACTGTGTATGAAGGCATTGATCTCAATACGTTGACAGCCACAGTGAATTATTACTTCGCAAGTAATGTGAAAGGTGTGATTGAGTTAACCGTTGACCTGCAAAGTGAAGATGGTGTTCGTGATGGTATTGGTCACGATACCAAAGAGGGCTATTTTCTTGTGGGACTGGATGCCGGCTTTTAAGGATATTCATAGAGGTTAAAGAGAGTTGCCGCCCAGTCAGTGGATTGGGCGGCTATTTTTTAGGAGGGAAACGTCTACTTCTTTTAAAAATATTGCTTCCCCTCCCTTATGTTCAACGAATGGCGCTAAAAGCGCCCTTGCTGTTCAATAGGGGTGAGCCAATAGCGACCATTGCCTTTTAGCCAATGGCATTCACTGAGCTGTTGTAGTGCTGGCTCAATGTGGTCGACTTCCAAGAGAATCTCTACCCGTACCCGTGGCACATAGCCAACCACTTGGTCACGTACCGAGAGCAGATGACCTTCACGGCTCTGGTCGGAGTGGCCTTCCACATGGCTGAAGGTAAATCCACTGACGGCCTCCATGCTGCGTAATTGATCTGCTAGATCTTGTTGAACCGCAGCATGAATAATGATGGTTAAGCACTTCATACGCGTTCCTCCTCTTGTTTGGATTGACGCCCCTCAAGCCAAGCGTAGAGGGTGGGTAGCAGGATCAGTGTCAATAGGGTAGAGGTGACCAATCCCCCAATAACCACCACTGCCAGCGGTCGTTGCAGTTCTGAGCCAGGGCCAGTCGCGGTTAGCAGTGGTACTAGGCCAAGGCTGGCGATCAGCGCGGTCATGAGTACTGGACGCAGGCGACGTTCAGCCCCCTCGCGTACGGCCTCCATCAGTGTTCGGCCGGTCTCACGCAGCTGGTTGAAGTAGCTGACCATTACCACGCCATTGAGTACGGCCACCCCAAATAGGGTGATGAAACCCACTGAGGCGGGTACTGACATGTAGAGGCCAGAGAAGTAGAGACTTACTACACCACCAATCATCGCAAATGGGATGTTAAGTAGAATCAAACCCGCCTGTGGCATGGAGCGGAAGGTGGTGAATAGCATCAGGAAGATCAATGCCACCGAGATCGGTACCACCAGTGCCAGGCGGGCAGAGGCTCGTTGTTGATTCTCGAATTGACCACCATAGGTGACATAATATCCAGGTGGTAATTCGACTTGAGACTCGATGGCTTGACGCACATCCTCAACAAAGCTCACCACATCGCGGCCCTCTACGTTGGACTGGATAACCACTTGGCGTTTTGCCGATTGACGGGAGATGACCACCGGACCGTCCACCTCACGAAGCTCTGCCAGCATGCTCATCGGAATCAGCTCACCATTGGCCGCTTTCACCTGAAGGGTGCCGATAGCCTCTGCTGAGTTTCGCTGTGATTCGGGATAACGCAGTAGTACGCCAGTACGCATATTGCCTTCAATCACCTCGGTCACCACTCGTCCGCCCACTGCCACTTCAATCAGACGATTGATATCTTCAACATTAATACCGAAGTGGGCGATGGCGCTCGGTTTTACCTCTACTTGTAGGTAGATCTGGCCACTCAGTTGGTCTCGGAATACATCCACCGCACCAGGAATCTGGTTGACCAAGCCTTCGATCTGCTGAGCTTTTTCGTCTAGTACTTTTAGGTCATCACCATACATCTTGATGGCCATGGCAGCACGTACCCCGGTCAGCATCTCTGAAACCCGCATATCGATGGGTTGAGAGAAGGCGTAGTCGATACCGACAAACTGATCCAGCTTGGCGCGTAGATTTTCCTGAAACTCCTCTAGGGTGATGGTCCACTCCTCACGAGGCTTGGTAACCAGGAAGTTATCAGTTTGGTTAAGACCCATGGGGTCCATACGCAGCTCATCCGCGCCGGTGCGCGATACCACACCGATTACCTCAGGCAGCTCCATCATCGCTTTTTGCATGGGGCCATCTAGCTCCAATGAGCGTTCCAGTGAGATGCTGGGGAGCTTTTCCATCAATACCACCGTCGTGCCTTCATCCATGGTGGGCATAAACTCACTACCGATGCGGGTAAACAGGAAGACCGATAGTACCAATCCCAACACAGCGCTACCCACTGCGATCTTGCGATATTTCAGCGCCCAGTTCATGGCAGGCAAGTAGAGCATCTTGAGGGTGGTCAACAGCTTACCATCCTCCTCATGACCGCCACGCATTAGCAGGCTTGCCAGTACCGGAATTACCGTCAGGGATAATAGCAATGAACCGATCAGGGCAAAGCTGATGGTGATAGCCAGCGGCGCAAACATCTTGCCCTCCAGGCCGGTAAGACTGAACAGCGGCATAAAGACGATGATGATGATTGCGATACCGGAAATAACTGGGGTAGAGACTTCAACCACTGCACGGTAGATCAGATGTAGGCGGCTGACCCCTGGCATGGTATGGCTGAGGCGGGTATGGATGTTCTCCACCACGACCACCGCGGCATCTACCAGGATACCAATAGCGATGGCTAATCCTCCCAGTGACATCAAGTTGGCGCTAACACCAAACAGACGCATCATCAGCAGGGTGAACAGTACCGACAGGGGCAGAATCAGTGCCACGGTGAGGGCACTGCGTAGATTGCCCAGCATGATTAGCAGTACCAGTAGCACCAGTACTACCGCTTCTGCCAGGGATTTTTCTACGGTCCACACGGCTTTGTTTACGAGGTCAGTACGGTCATAGAAGGGGATGATCTCTACCCCTTCAGGGAGCTGTGGTCTGAGGATGTCCAGCTCACGCTTGACCCCTTCCACGGTGGTACGGCTGTTGGCGCCTTGGCGTAACAGTACCAGGCCGGTTACCGCCTCACCCTCTCCGTTGGCGGTTACTGCGCCAAAACGGGTCATGGAGTTGATGCGGATTTGGGCCACATCACGGATATGAATGGGGATGCCATCCTGGCTGGCAACGGTAATGCTGCCGATATCTGCCATGTCCTGTAGCTGACCAATGGTACGTACCAGTAACACTTCGTTATTGCGGTTGATGCGGTCACCACCGGCGTTGCGATTGTTGGCCTGTAACGCTTGTTCCAGGTCATCTACGGTTAGGCTGACGGCGGCTAATGCCATTGGATCTGCGACGACTTCGTAGACCTTAACCTCACCACCCAAAGAGTTGATATCAGCAACCCCTTCGATACCCCGCAGGCGGGGGCGGATCACGAAGTCTTGCAGGCGACGCAGCTCCTGATTGCTATAGTCTTTGCCTACCACTCGATACATGAAGCCTTCACCCACAGGGGTGGTGATAGGACCCAAGCCCCCTTCAACCCCTTCAGGTAGATCAGCCCATACTTGGGCAAGGCGTTCAGAGACCTGTTGACGAGCCCAATAGATATCAGTGCCATCCTCGAAATCGATAACGATGGTTGCTAAGGCGTACTTGGTGGTGGAGCGCAGTACCGTTTGGTTAGGGATGCCTTGCATCTCCAGCTCCACCGGATAGGTGATACGGCTCTCTACCTCGGTGGGTGAGAGACCGGGTGCCTTGACAATTACCTGCACCTGAGGGGCTGAGATGTCTGGGAAGGCGTCGATGGGCAGGCTGTTGAAGGCCCAGCCACCGGCAGCCACCAGTGCGCCGGTGATCAGCAGCAGCATTAGCCGCTGGATCAGCGCAAAGCGGATCAGTGCATTAATCATGGTTTACTCCTCCCCCTGATAGAGCCACTGTCCCTTTAGTTCGGCGACTCCCTCGCTGATGACTTTGTCGCCAGCCTTTAGGCCTTTGGTGATCTGCAGAAACTCGCTAGTTCCCAAACCTGTTTCTACAACAACCGGGGTGAAGGTTCGCTCTCCAGTGACCACAAACACATAATTGGCATCACCTCTGCGGAAGACGGCACTACGTGGCGCCATTACTCCCTGAGCCTGTTTGCCTGCCAGTTGTGCCTGGACATACATGCCGGGCTTCAAGAGCTGTTGAGGGTTCTCGATAACCACACGGCCCACAACGGTCTGACTGGCACTGTCTACCTCACCACCGAGGGATTGTAGGATGCCGCTGAAGGATTGATCGGGATACGCCGCAACGCTGATATTGACTTGGCTATTGACCGCGACGCTACCAAGGCGGCTAACCGGGATACGTACCTCAGCCCAAAGCACTGATAGGTCGGCGATACGGAAAGCGGCTTCACCCGGTTGCAGTAATTGTCCGTTTTCCACATTCACATCCAACAACACGCCTGTTGCTGGGCTGTAGAGAAGCAGGTCCGCAAGGTCATTGGGGTGAGAGCTAAGTTGACCAATTTGTGTCTCGTCGATACCGATCAGGGTCAGTGCGCGATAGCGTTGATCCCGCATAACATGGGCGGTCTGGAACTGGCTTTCAGCTTCCAGCAGGCGGCTTTGTGAAACAATGCCATCTTTGTGCAGACTTTTTACTCGTTTCAGTTCAGCTTCCGCCAGCTGAAAGCGGGCCAGGGATTCCAGATACTCGGCTTGGGCCATACCAAGGCTATTACTGTGCAGATAAGCTAGCAGTTCACCCTGTTTGACTGAGTTGTTTTCCACTACTTGCAGACTGGTAACGACACTCTCAACCATTGGCGCAACGAGATGGACTCGCTGTTGATCGGCACGTAGCATACCGCTGACCTGAAAGCGTTCGGCGGTATTATGCTTTTCGACTACGCTGCTCTGTAGTTGGATATTGTCCATCTGCTGTGGGGTAAGTTCTACGGCACCCGCCATCAGCGGCAGGCAGCTCAGTGCCAATAGGCAAATTGTTAATGGCTTCATCTTCATTATTCGTTTCCTTTTTCGCTTGGTAGGGGAGTGGCCAGTTGAATCGCAGCGGTATAGCGCAGCTCGCTCCATTCCAGCCAAGCAGAGTGCATCAGTGATAGCTGCTCCAGCTCTGTCTGGAAGTAAGTGTCCACGGCATCCACCAATTGCAGAATATCTGCCTGACCGACCGCAAATGCTTCGCGGCTCAGGTTAAAGACCTCTTGGGCTGGCGCCAGCATCACTTTGCGATGACGCTCTACCTGCTCGATCAGGTGACCAAGGTGACGATGGTGGAGAGCCAGTTTTTGACGCAATTGACGCTCTCTTGCCTCCAAGCGGTAGCGGGTTTGGTGCATCGTTTGGCGTGCGCTGGCAATTTCCCCCTGTTTGCGATCCCACAATGGGAGGGTGAAGGCGATGCCGGCACCACTGACACCCTGGCGTTCGCCGTTGATGTAACTGCGCTCATAGGAGAGCCAAAGCTGTGGGTCATTGATGCGTTGTGCCTTTTGCAGGTTGATCTCCAACTCATCGGTTGTGACTTGCTTTTTGAGCTGCTGTAGCTCTGGATGCATCTCGAGGTAGGGTTCTAAGGTTGCAAGAACCGGGCGGGGAGGCACTGATACCAGAGGTGGCAACTCAGGAATGGGCTCAGCCCGATGCAGACGATTTTGCAATGCACTTTCTGCTTCGTGTAGTTCCCCTTCGGCAACATTGATCTGCTGTCGTGAGGTTTCATTGATTAGCTCCAGGCGCAGGCGCTCAAGGCGCGAGATATCGCCACCTTGCTCGCGCCGTTGGGCGATTCTTTGAAATTCAGCGGTTGATTCCAACTGCTGTTGGAGAAGTGCCATGCGCATCTGCTGGTATTGCAATCCGTGGTAGAGGCTTGAAGCTTCTTTCTGTAACTGAAGTTGTATCACCTGCTGTTGCAGTGAAGTGGCATCGAGTTGAGTGGAGGCCTGCTGTTTGCGGGTCTCCAGACGTCCAGTGAGGGGAATTGCCTGGCGGATGGTGATCTGGCTGAGATCACTATCTCCACTTCCCACCTCTTTACCGATGGCGTTATCCACGGCCAGCTCCAGCTCGGGGTTGGACCAACGAGCAGCTGACTGCTTTTTTGCCTGGGCGGCGATGATGGCGGATTCTACTATTTTGCGTTCTGCAGAAAGTTGCCAGAGCTGCTCGCTGACACCTTCTAGGCTCCATTGTGGCTGTTCTGCGACAGTGGCAAGCGGCACCATGCAGAGGGCGCTTAGTCCAATCATAAATGTTTTGAACACGTGTAATACTCCCTGAAAAAACTTAAAAATATTAATAAAAATATAGGGGTAAGCCGGATGGTGGCCATCCAATAACAAACTGTTAAGTAAATATAGTTGGGATTCAGTGGCGCGGAGGCGCTCGCAGTGGCGGGCTCCGATAGCGCGCGAATTCGGCTAAGGCGATGCCGGGAGGAAAAGAGGAATAGGTCCTGGGGCGGGTTAATAATCCCCATAGGGCAAATACGTTTAACAGGATCAGTGTCAGATCTGCTGAGAGTATCTTTTTATGCAGTAGGTCATTGCTGAAGTCCACTTCAGTAATGGAGTCCAGATCGGATGTGGTTAAATCTGGAAGCGCGATATGGGTAACGGCTTGCCCAACATACTGGGGATCATCGTGCAGTAGTGAATTGTCCTGCACATGATGGGGAATATGGCTATGTAGAGGCAATAGCAGTACAAATAGCAGTGCAGGGATGAGTAGATAGATCACCCCTGCAATGCTGCGACGATGCTTGTCGATGATGTACTGATTAAGTGTCACTGTGCTTTTAGCCTCTGTCTATATTTTAGAGAGTTCTAATATGGTATTGCCTTCATTACTTTACTTCAACCCTAAAGTTGGGGAAGTGTTTTTATGATTTCCTTTTATGTGACTGTAGTTTGCCAATCTGAAATGAAACTGAAATTACATTAGTTCAGGAGGGAAGCGACTCGCATCATCTGTGATGCGTTTCAGTGTTACACTACGGTGCGATTTTTTACGCTGTATTTTGAGGAGCCATGCATGCATTTGACACTGCAACAATTGAAGTTGTTTGAGGCGGTTGCCCGTAATGGTAGTTATACCCGTGCTGCAGAGCAGCTCCATCTGACCCAACCGGCAGTGTCAATTCAGATCAAACGTTTGGAGGAGCAGGTAGGACTGCCGCTGTTTGAGCAGGTGGGGAAAAAGATTTTTCCCACGGCGGCAGGAAAGGCGATGTATCAGGCCAGTGCTGATATCCTCGGGCGGGTGGCGGAGTTGAAGGATACCGTCGAGCAACTGAAGGGCGAGGTAAGTGGGCCTCTGCAGTTGGCGGTGGTGACTACCACTAAATACTTTATGCCCCACCTTCTGGGAAAGTTTCTCCAGCTCTATCCTAATGTCGAGCCCAAGATGACCTTTACTAACCGGGCCAAAGTGGTTCAGCGCTTGATGAATAATGAAGATGATTTTGTGGTGATGGGACAGATTCCTAATGATAATGGGCTGCAAACCTACCCTTTTCTGGATAATGTTCTGGTAGTGGTGGCACCGCCGGACCACCCTTTGGTGGGGCGTAAAAATATCAAGATTAAGGCTTTGGTGAAGGAGCGTTTTCTTGAGCGGGAGTTGGGTTCCGGCACTCGATTGGTGTTTGATAGTATGCTGGAGCAGGAGGGCTTAAGCGTAGAGCCTTATATGGAGTTAGGTAGTAGTGAAGCAATCAAGCAGGGGGTGATGGCTGGACTGGGGCTGGCGGTGCTCTCTCTACATAGCTTGGATCTGGAGTGTAAAGCTGGGCAAATAGCGGTATTGGATGTGGAAGGCTTTCCGGTTACCCGCCCCTGGTATGCGGTACACCTTAAGGGGAAGCGCCTCTCTCTGGTGGCCCAAACCTTTCTTGATTATATTTTGCAGGAGGGCCACAAGGTGTTGGTCGATTCCAAACCCTAGGGCATTCCGTCAAAAAACTCGACTTCGCCAGTTTCCAAAGAATATTCTGCACCTACCACTAGCAGTCTACCTTCGCTTATATGTTGCTCCAGAATGGTGGAACCATTTCTTAACTGGTTTGCTGAGGCCCGTACATTGGCGCGCACCGCCTCTTTAGCCAGCGCCTTGGGATCATCTTTCAGGTTGGTGTAGACCAGGCTCTCAATCGCGGGCTTTACCCGGTTAACGATAGACATGATGTTGCTGGAGGCAGCATCCTGCTTTTGCAGCAGGGCATTAAGAGTGGCGTGTACCGCACCACAATTGGAGTGGCCTAGCACCACTACCAAGGGGGTGAGAAAGCTATCAACTGCAAACTCCACGCTGCCAATTTGCGATGGGGCAACGATATTACCTGCGACACGGATTACAAATAGATCCCCTAACCCTTGATCAAAGACAATTTCAGCAGGAACCCGAGAATCGGAGCAACCCAGAATAATGGCAAAGGGGGCTTGGCCTGAGGCTAACTGGCTACGTTTGTTAGGATCGCACAAGCTCTCATTCGTGCATTGATTGGCAGCAAAGCGCTGGTTGCCCTCCTGAAGGCGTTTTAGGGCGGTATGGGCATCAATCATCCTCTATCCTCGCGTCAGGTTTTATAGATAAACGCGCAGCAGACTGCCACACATTTTTTATCTGAGTCAATCATAAGCCGTCTGATTAATTAGAGCTTAATCTGATAGTCCAGCATTGTTATTTGTACGCTTCTTAAATAACGGCGACAAAATGGACTATTAAGCATTGATGAGGATGGGTATCATGAGCATCGATTTAGAGAATAATGATGGAGTAGAAATCGTCCCATGAATCAGAATGAAAAGATCCATTCCCCCCTGTTCTTTGCTTACCTGATGATAACGGCCGTGCTGTGCGGTGGGTTTGTGATGGTGGTAGAGGTGCTGGGCTCGCGGGTGATTGGGCCATTTTTTGGGGTTGGCCTGTTTGTTTGGACATCGTTGATCGCTGTTGCGTTGCTGAGTCTTGCTTTGGGATATTGGTTGGCGGGTCACTGGGCAGATAAACGGGAGCACCCTGATTATCTGTATGGCATTATTATCGTGGGCGGTTTATTGGTGCTATTGATCCCTTTTATTAAGGGCGCGTTATTGCAGCTATGCATGCCTTTGGGGCTGCGCTGGGGGGCCTTCACCAGCACATTGCTGCTGTTTGGCCCCCCTCTGTTTGTATTGGGCTGTGTCTCTCCTTATCTGATTAAGATAGCGACTAAAGAGTTCCACCTTATTGGGCGTACGGTGGGGCGTTTTTATGCACTCTCTACTTTGGGCAGCACGGTTGGAACGACTGCTACGGGTTTTTTCTTGATCACCAACTTTCGTGTTGATGGCATCTTCATCTTAAGTGCTGCGATTCTAATGGGTATCGGCGCACTCTATTTTGCACTGTTTCGTAAACAGTTTTTGCCACTGTTGTTATTGCTGTTGCCAGTATTGTTATGGCCTAAATATGAGCCGTTGGATAAGTTGATGGAGGATGGTACCCGAGTCCAGGAGATTGCGGATCGTAGTAGCTATTACGGCCATATCAAAGTGATTGACTACCGCTATGGAGATCAGCATATCCGCGACATGCTAATCGATGGATTGACTCAGGGGGGCGTAGATATGACTCGTGGAGTTTCACTTTATGAGTACTCCTATCTAATGGAAATCCTACCTTATGGATTATATCCTGATGGCAAGAATGCTCTGATGATTGGCCTAGGGGCAGGCTTGGTGCCCATGTGGTATGAGCAGCGCGATGTCAGTGTTGATGTGGTGGAGATTGATCCTGTCGTGGCTGAAGTGGCTAAGGAATTCTTTGACCTGAAGGTGAGTGGTGACATCCACATCAATGATGCCCGCTATTTTCTCACAACCAATCAAAAGCATTATGATTATGTGCTGATGGATGTGTTCAATGGCGACCTGACTCCGGGGCTGTTGATCAGTCAGGAGGCGTTTACCTTGGTTAAGAACTCGCTATCGGAAGAGGGGATTTTTGCTCTTAATTTGATTGCGGATATTGACGGCAATACTGCTGGAACCCATTCCGTGTTAAAAACCTTAGGGACCTTATTTGAGCATGTCGATTACTACCCTGTTGCGACAACGGCGAAATCGGCAATTACCAACGTGATCGTGGTCGCCTATAATGGTCCAGCCAAGTCTTTTGATCGGAATGTTTTCGAGCACATGGTCTACTATCCCTCGATTCAGCAAAATATTATGAATAGCCTCTCTATGCCGCAGCGGCTGGCTGAGCCTCAGCGTGAGCCCATTGTTTTACGAGATGACTATAATCCACTGGATGCTTGGGATATGGCTATTCGTGAAGAGGTGCGGAGTAATATTCTTGGTTATCAAGAGTTGGAACTGTTGATTAACTAAATCCTCATATTTGCGTCATATATCCTCAACAATTGCACCCTATCCTCGTTCTCACTGCCAATACAATTATTGTGAGGTGCGAAGATGGAAGATCTCAATTTTCATGATGATGAGTGTCAAGAATCAGTGAACTATCGTAAGCCGGCTCGCAGTTCGTCTGGCGAAAAGGGGAGCCGATCCCGCAGGCCAGTATCAAGGCGCTGGCGGGATATCGAAATGCTTGATGATGAACGGCGTCTGCAACAGCTGTTGCGTGAGGTGTATAGCTAGAGAGATGTTGATGGTATCGATACCGGTGTTGATGCCGGTATCGATGGCGAATCTTAAAGCGTTTGCAGTGCCTGCAACTGGGCTTCAAATGCCGCCTGCTGTTCGCTGCAAAGATTGATGTGGCCGATCTTACGCCCTGGGCGAGGGGCCTTATCATACAGATGCAAGTGGGCATCAGCATGGCTCAATACCTGTTGGATTTCGGGCAGTTCACCGATCAGATTAAGCATCGCCACGTGGCCAATGGTGCGAGTGCTGCCTAGCGGCAGATCACAGATAGCTCTCAGGTGGTTCTCAAATTGACAACAGACCGCACCATCCTGACTCCAGTGACCAGAGTTATGGACCCTTGGTGCGCACTCATTTGCCAGTAATTGTTCACCAACTTGGAATAGCTCCAGCGCTAATACGCCAACATAGTTCATCTCATTCAACAGTTTTCCGATGTACTCTTCTGCCAATCCTTGCAGCGGGTCGTTCTCGGTAACCAGTGAGGTACGCAGAATACCTTCTTTGTGAGTGTTTTCCGCCAGAGGATAGAAGACCGTTTCTCCACTGACGCTACGGGCCGCAATGATTGATACTTCACGATCAAAGGGGATAAAACCTTCGAGAATCGCCGGTTTACCCATCATTGCCTGCCATCCAGATTCAATATCTTCAGGTCCCTTTAGTACTGCCTGGCCTTTGCCATCATAGCCTTCGCGGCGGGTTTTCAGTACAGCAGGGTAACCGATATGCTGGATGGCACTCTCCAACTCCTGAAGAGTGTTGATGGCTTCGAAGGGCGGTGTTTCAATACCCAGCTTTTGAAACAGCGTCTTCTCATTGAGACGGTCCTGGGCGACAGCCAAAGCATTGGCGGGCGGGTAGCAGGCAACCTTATCGGAGAGCAGTTCAACGCTACGGGCAGGTACATTCTCAAATTCAAAGGTGACGATGTCCGCTTTCTCTGCCAGTGCGAGTAGTTTGGTTTCATCATCATAGGCGCCGGTGATTTGCTCGGCGACAGCGGCAGAGCAGGCATCTTCAGCGGGCTCTAAAACGACAAACTGTAGTCCCAGTGGGTGGCCTGCCAGGGCTAACATGCGAGCCAGTTGGCCTCCGCCCAATATGCCTATTACCATCGGTTATACCTCGCGAGGATCGGCATTGGCCAGAACGGTTTCTGTCTGATTGGCTCGGAATTTTTCCAGAGCCTCGCGGAAATCAGGGTATTTATTGCCAAGAATGGAGGCTGCAAACAGCCCAGCATTAATGGCGCCAGCACGGCCGATTGCCAGAGTACCCACAGGAATGCCTCCGGGCATCTGTACGATGGAGAGTAGGGAGTCCATGCCATTCAGTGCTTTGGACTGGACGGGAACACCAAGTACCGGTAGGGAGGTCTTGGCAGCTACCATTCCCGGAAGGTGGGCTGCGCCTCCTGCACCCGCAATGATCACTTCGATACCACGTTTCATCGCATTTTCCGCATAGCTGAATAGCTTATCCGGGGTGCGATGGGCAGATACTACCTCTATTTCATGGGGGATGCCCAGTTGCGCCAGGGTGTCGGCCGCATTTTTCATGGTCTCCCAGTCAGAGGTGGAACCCATGATGATACCGACTAGCGGTTGATTCTCAGTTGAATTCATTGTTCTTTCCTACGCCCTACGTAGTTGCCAGAAAAAGAATCGGCCATTATACACTAAAAAATTATTCACGCATGCCCGTATCGCTTGTGGTTTGCCTAATGTAGCTATCCCTGGTAAAACGAGTTACAGCCGGTTTCAGAGTATTGAGGAGTAAGGGAGTGACAAACCTGTTTCGTATCATCAGTCAGATTGAGGGCTGTTCGTTTTTATTGCTGCTGTTTATTGCCATGCCGTTGAAGTATTACTTCGGTATGCCCGAAGCGGTTTCGTTGGTGGGAATGGGCCACGGAATCTTGTTTATCCTCTATACCTTTATGTCGCTAAGTGTAGCGCAACGCCATGAGTGGTCTATGGGGTACTGGGTTATGATTTTGCTGGCGGGAATGGTGCCTTTTGGTTTTTTGATGATAGACAGCCGCTTGAGGCGTGATGTCAAACGTGAGTTGGCTAATGAGGTCGCGTGATTTTCTCCTACTTTTCAATGATAGAAAGTTGATCCATGAAGCGTGATCGTAATTTTGATGAGTTGGCTGGGCGCTTCAAAAAGAATATATATGGTACTGATAAGGGGAAGATTCGACTGGCGGTACTGTGGCAGCATCTGACAGAGCAGCTTCCTCACCTTCAACAAGGGGTTCCCTTACGCATTCTGGATGCGGGCTGTGGCTTGGGGGTATTCGCCGAGCGATTGGCTGAGTTGGGCCATGAACTGGTGATGTGTGATATTTCTGCTGATCTGCTTGATCAGGCCAGAGCGCAGTTTTCACAACGGTTACCGGGCGCTAAGGTGGAATTCCGTCACGCCTCGCTGTTTGAGGTGGCTGAACACGATACGACTCAATACGATCTGGTGTTGTGCCATGCGGTGCTGGAGTGGTTGGCTGAACCCCACTTGAGCATCCCGGCACTGAAAGGATTGGTAAAGCCCGGCGGTCACCTCTCTTTGATGTTCTACAATGTCAATTCCTTGATCTATCGTAACCTGGTACGGGGCAACTTGAGAAAGGTGAAGTCAGGTCAATATGCTGGTGAGGTGAATAGCCTGACGCCGCAACATCCTCTCAATCCTGATGAGGTTTATGGATGGCTCACTGAGAGTGGTATGACGATTATCGATCGTGCTGGAGTCCGGGTGTTCTATGATTATATGGAGAAGGTACGTCGCGATAATCTGCCACTGGAAGCCATTATTGAGATGGAGCAGATTTTCTCTCGGCAAGAGCCCTACCTCTCCTTGGGGCGCTATATCCACGTAATTGCCACTGCCTAATCACTACTTGTCCACAAAAGTTGTGGATAACTCTGTGGGCGAAATCTGTAAAACTCTTTTAAGCCTTGTTGTATCAAGGCTTTTGTCGATTTTGTCTGTTTTTTAGACGGACTTGAAATTGGAGTATAAATTCAATCTGTTGTTCCTTTTTCTGTTGAAATTCTCTAATGGTTTTATTTGACTAAATATGGCTATGGAAAATTGCTAAGCCGCTATTTTTCATAACCCAAAAGTCTTGACCTCTCTTGTGATCAGTTTATCGATGTCAGTGAATATGAATTTTTATCAATTGACCTAATAGCTGACTTTATAAGAAGTTTTTCCGGTTACCCACAGTGCTTGTGGATAACTTTGTGGATTAAATGCGGTGAAGTACACCTAAGATGTGATGCCGCCTTCTTTTGCTTTGGTCAATGATTTTTGATGATAATGAAAAAGTCTTTAATTTACAGTCTATTAAGTGTTTTTTTGCTTTGGTTGAAAGGTTTTTTAGATCTCTGTTGACAATGGTGTGAGCTTGTGAATAACTCTATTATTCCAGTGG
The DNA here is from genome assembly GCA_050295955.1 of Thiohalomonadales bacterium. Taxonomy (GTDB): domain Bacteria; phylum Pseudomonadota; class Gammaproteobacteria; order RBG-16-57-12; family RBG-16-57-12; genus JAFLJP01. Next base: position 7,584 of record JBNKQQ010000034.1, on the reverse strand, counting down.
ATAAGTGGTGCTTGATGGGATATTTCATTTGTTTTAGGCAGATAATTAGGGGATAGCAGATGGCAGGAATGATAACAATGCCGACTCCAGAGCAGGCACTTCTTGGCCGCTCCCAAGAGATACAGGTTGATTCTCAGCACGCAGTTTCCGGCCATGGGATGATGCCTCCTTATCCTGATGGCATGTCTGAAGTACTTGTCGGCATGGGGTGCTTTTGGGGGGCTGAACGGTTGTTTTGGCAGCTTCCGGGGGTTTATGTCACGGCAGTGGGATATGCGGGTGGTTATACACCGAATCCTACCTACCAGGAGGTTTGCAGTGGTATGACAGGGCATAGTGAGGTGGTGCGTGTGGTGTATGATTCGAAACAGCTTTCTTTCGAGGCGCTGTTAAAATGTTTTTGGCAGAATCATGATCCCACTCAAGGAATGCGTCAAGGTAATGATATCGGCACTCAATATCGCTCTGTCATTTATTGTCAGGATGAACCGCCGTTGCAGCAGGCAGAGGAGAGCCGGGATCAATATCAGCAGTTATTGAGTGAACATGGCTATGGTGCAATTACCACGGAAATTAAATCAATGCCGCCATTCTATTATGCTGAAAGTTACCACCAGCAGTACCTGGCGAAGAATCCCAATGGTTATTGTGGATTGGCAGGTCTCGCATTAGGGATTGAGTAACGATTTGAGAGATTCGCTTGTCCAAAATGCGTTGTATTATTGTTTGATCGCCTCTGGCCAATGAGGGATTGCGGGGTTTAACCGGCATTCAGTATGCCGATTAAATCTCGCGGGAAAACTTTATTTAAAAATTAGGCTAAGCCATATCTAGAAACTCTTTAAGTACCGCTGGGGCATTATTCCGGTTGAGAGGTTTGAGGATATATCCAAGAATACCTAACTCTTTACAAGCTTCTACTACACTCTCTTTCTCTACTGATGACAACATTACAATGGGTGTTTCAGAGTCAGTTTGGCGTATTTTCTCGAGTAGTTCATTTCCCTGCATGTTAGGCATCACGATATCGAGAAAAATAAAGTCGGGTTTGTTTTGCAGATACTCAACGTATCCCTCTTGGCCATCCGATGCCGTAACGATGTTCTTATAACCCAGCTCAGTCAAGCAGTTTTTTACCGCTTTTAAAATTAGGGCTGAATCATCTACAAGTAAAATTCTCGCATAGATGCTTAGCATTTTCCTTCCCCCGCTACAATCTGAATCAAGTAATTAACATGAAAACGCCCCAAGCCCTCTACTTCAAGGGGCATACTAAGTATTTCGCGCACACCTGAGCGAATAAGTGCCTCTTTCTCGTTTCCATCTGAGATATATTGGGGTGGGCTGAAAGAGACAGATTTGGCGAGTTTTTCGCTTGCACGGCCCATCATGGTATTGCTGAATTCAGCTAATGCTTCGATAACATCTTCGTCGACCGAGTCTGAGTTGCCACTCTCTTCTCCGAGTAGGCCTTGCAGGATTTTATTGCCGATGTTGATCGAAGAGTCGACGTGATATTGCATAATTAAGCGTCCTTCGATGTCGCCTTTGGTATCGATGACAAAAACAAAGTCCTGCACCGAAAAATCACCAGGTGATTCGCATGCTCCTTCACCTGATACCGCATGCACACCTGCCATGGCTTCAAGGCAATATATGGTGGCATCCACAAAGGGTAAAAGAATTTCCGACTGTTGTGGTGTCAATTTCATTGAATAATTCCTTAAGCTGGTCACAGGTAGATATCGGGCCTAAATCTCAGTTCCTTAAAATTTAAAACACATTTTTGTTACCTAGTTCTCAAAGTTGATGATTACTCATTATTTTGCATTTAAATCGCTGTTTTTTATGTGCCAGTATGATCATTTAGTACGTCAGTATATTGAATAATATATTGATACATCGGAGACTTAGATAACACTTTATTGTGCATAAGATAGGGTATTTGAATCTGGACGAAAATATGGGATAAAGGGGCTAATCGTTGCTGTTTCTTTAGATGAGTAAAGTGCTCCCGCCTAAGAGAGCGATCAAGATAAAGGCTGGAAGAACTCTTAGTGCTAGGGTTGGACCAGCGATAAGTAATACCAGTATCCCTTTTGTAATAGTGTTGACGATACTGGCCAGGACGATGGCAGTGGCCGCCGTATTGATACCCAGACCGTTACTCGATAAGCGGGCCAGTGAAAGGTTGATAGCATCTACATCTGCCAGAGAGGAGACGACGGTGGCGACATAGACACCGGTATCGCCTTGCCACTGCCTTGCTCCCTCTACAAGTAGAAGTACTACCACCAATAGCAACCCAAATTGAATTGCAGGCAGAAGTTCGAAGGGATTTTTAAGAGGTGTTTCTTCCATTTTTATGTCCCTGGCTTGACGTTGATACATCCAATAGGCTGCTAGATAGGTGCACAGACACATGATTAATAGAGGCATTGCCAGTAATTTGAACAGTTGTGAATTGATGATGGCAGCAAAGATTAGCATGCGGGGAAATAAGGTGGCCGAGGCAACCACAATGCCTGAAGCTAATAGCCAATTGAGTTGTGGGGAGTGTTTGCCTAAGCGGGCATAATTGAGGGTGATGGCTGTTGAAGAGACCAGTCCACCAGTAAAGGCCGTCAGTAACAGGCCCCGCTGTGTACCCGCCAGTTTTACTGCAAAATAGCCGATAAAGGAGAGGGCGGCAATTAGCACTACCATCCACCAGGTCTCATAGGGATTAATGGCTTGCCATGGGCCGTAACCCTCATCGGGAAGAATGGGCAGTAATACTACGGAGATTAGTAAGAGTTTCAGAGCACCGTGTAACTCATTGGGTTGGAGATGTTGTAGCGCACGATGTAGTGTCGGTTTCAGACTGAGTAACAGTGCAGTAATGACCGCTCCTGCAGTAGCAATCTCCCGATACCCTAGTATCGCCATAGCGCCTAATGCAAAGGTAATCAGTGCGGCTACTGTCGTAGTGATGCCCACATCGTGTTGTAGCCGTTGGCTATAGATGTGATGGGTAATTAATACTGCAGCAAATGACGCATAGGCGATACCAAGTAACAGCTCTCCCAGCTGATTAGATAACAGCGCCCACAAGCCGCCTAGTAGTCCAATCAAGCCAAAGGTACGAATGCCGGCAATACGGCTTCCTTCTGCGGCATCTCTCTCCTGCCAGCCCCGTTCAACACCAATTAACAGGCCTAAGGCCAGTGCGAGTCCAAGATGAACAAAATTTTCCATACCTATAACTATGGTCGAAATTTCACGAATAGCTATCCTCGTAAAAATTGTTGTTTGAAAAATGATCACCTTTGGCACGTATATTGAAATAATCATGGCTAGTCGCCGTAAATGACCAATTTTTGACGTTAGGAAGACGCAAGGAGATTGAGATGAACAAGATAGAACTAAGCCGTAACGAATTTCGCGCAATACTTGTTTTTTTAAGCGTGGTACCGGTAATTGCTGCTTTGCTTGGGGTACAAATAGGTAAAGATATTGAGCCTGCTATGATCTCGGGGCAAGCCGAAACCATTGCCAAGGTGGAGAGGGAGGTAGTGGTCGATGATAACGCGCCAAAAATGGCTAATAGCGAACGTGTTATTACACCCGAACCGGTGAGTGATGAACATGAGGTTGTTGCTGAGGCATCATATAGTGATGATGAGCTGAGTCTTGAGGCACCTGTTGTGGAGGTGGAAGCACCCGTTCAAGTCGCCGTGCCCAGGTTGTCGCAACCACACCAGCGCTTTGCTGTACAGATAGGTCTATTTAAAGCATTAAATAATGCACAGCGTTTCCAGGCATCACTGGAAAAAAATGGCCTTCATACACAGATTATCAGTGATGATACATATCACCGTGTAGTGCTAGCGATTTATGATGAGCGCGAACAGGCAGATACTGCCGCACAACTATATAAGCAGTATTACCATGGGGAAGCTTACGTAAGGATATTGCCTGAGGTGGTTGGCGAGAGTTTTGCGGCAGGTTAATATGGAGAGAGCTGATCTGGAACAAGTGTCCAGGTCAGCTTGTTTTGGCAGCTACTCTTCTTCGTTATCGATTTTCTTCAATGCCGGATGAATCAGAATAGGGGTTGCTATCCCTTGGCTTGGTTCTCCGGCAAACTCCTCTTTATCGAATGCGATATCACCATCTTCAAATGGGGTATCCTGAGTCTTCAGACCGATAAAGTCATAGAGTCTTGGATCCACCAGGTGCGAGGGTTTGACATTCTGCAGGGCAGTGAACATGGTCTCGATACGACCGGGGTGGCTCTTATCCCATCCCTGTAGCATCTCTTTGATGACCTGGCGCTGCAGATTGGGTTGTGAGCCACAGAGATTGCAGGGGATGATGGGGAACTCCATAACATCGGCATATTTGATGATGTCCTTCTCCCGGCAATAGGCGAGAGGACGAATAACAATGTGTTCACCGTTATCACTGATCAATTTAGGTGGCATTGACTTTAGTTGGCCACCATAGAATAGGTTGAGGAACAGGGTCTCCAGCATATCATCACGGTGATGGCCAAGGGCGATTTTGGTAGCACCTAACTCCTTGGCAGTACGATAGAGAATACCTCGGCGCAGGCGTGAGCAAAGAGAGCAGGTGGTTTTTCCCTCAGGAATCTTCTCTTTAACAATGGAGTAGGTGTCTTCTTCGACAATTTTATAGGGAATGCCAAGGGTTTCCAGATAGTTAGGTAACACCTCTTCAGGAAAACCGGGCTGTTTCTGGTCCAGATTGACGGCAACCACCTCGAAGCTGATGGGGGCGATTTTCTGGAAGTAGAGCAGAATATCCAGCATGGCAAAACTGTCTTTTCCACCGGAGAGGCAGACCATGACCTTGTCACCCTCTTCAATCATTTTGAAGTCGGTAATGGCATTGCCCGCTTCGCGGCGTAGCCGTTTTTGCAGCTTGTTGGCGTTATAGCGCTGTTTGCCAGAGAGTTGTTGCACAGTCTGCTCCTGAAAAAAGGTTGCTTGGATTCTCGTTGCGGGAATAATACACTAAAGCTCTGGTTATTTTCAGAGCAATACTAAAGAATCCATTTTGGGATTCGCTATAAAGCCTTCCTATGGACTGCATGAGGGATTTTGGGAGTAAGTTTATGACAGCAGATTTTGACAGGCCCAAATGGGATATCGCCCTGGAGGCCTTATTGAACGAAGAGCTGGACAAGCGCCAGCAGCCACTTGTAGTGGATGACTTACAGCGACTGGCGGTACTGCATTCGATCCGTTTTGATGACATTCTGGATACCCTGATGCTGATGTGCATCCATGGCGACTGGCGTTATCAGGATGCTCAGGGTAATGTGCAGGAGATTTCCGAACAGGATTATGACGAGCTGTTTGAGAATGGTCGCACTACAGATGAAGGGGTTTCCCACTATGATGGAGGCTGGCTTAAGTAGCCATCTCCCACCAAATTGTCCCCCTTATCATTCAGCCGTGGCGGGAAACCGTCACGGCTGAATCGCTTTAAATGATAAAAAAAATTCGCTTAATACTGGTAACCCCGCAAAAAACATTCCAAACTATAAAGAGTATTAGCTAATCATTAAGAGGTACCACCCATGGGGCAGATGGCAAAACGAGATGTCGTGGCAGCTTTTTTACGACATGGTGACAAGATTTTGTTGCTGAAGCGTAGCCAGGAGGTGAGTACATACCAAGGATATTGGGCCGCAATCAGCGGTTATATCAACGACCAAGAAGCACTGGATCAGGCCTGCATTGAGATTGCTGAGGAGACCGGTCTGGAGGATGAACAGCTCTCCTATGTGTGTGATGGTGAGCCATTGGAGATTCCTGCTCCGGAACTGGATACCTGCTGGGTGGTTCACCCTTTCCTGTTTGATGTGAGTGATCCTGAGCTGATAAAACTGGATTGGGAGAGTGAGGAGCTACAGTGGGTGCGAGCGGAAGAGATCCACGGCATGGCCACTGTTCCTTCACTTATCAAGGTTCTGGCCCGTTGCCTGGAACGGGAGCGCAGTACCCGCCATTAATGTTAACCCTCATTTATGCTGGTGTTTGTTGCCGGCATAATTTGGCACAATAGGCTTTTGTTGATTGACGAGAGCCTGTTGTGACATCCTCTGAACAATTTAATCACGCCTTATTAAGCTGGTACGAAAAGCATGGGCGTAAATCCCTTCCGTGGCATGAAGAGGTGACCCCCTATCGGGTATGGGTCTCTGAGATCATGCTGCAACAGACCCAGGTGACTACGGTTATTCCCTATTATCAGCGCTTTATGCAGCAGTTTCCTGATGTGGTTGCTTTGGCTAATGCTGAGCTGGATAGCGTGTTGCATCTATGGAGTGGTCTGGGTTACTACGCCCGTGCGCGCAATCTGCATAAGGCGGCACAGGTGATCCGTGATGATTATGGTGGACGCTTTCCAGAGCAGTTTGAGCAGGTGGTAGATTTGCCGGGTATTGGCCGCTCAACTGCCGGGGCAATACTCTCCTTCTCCTGCCGGCAACGCCATCCCATTCTAGATGGTAATGTGAAGAGGGTACTTTGTCGTTATCATGCCATTGATGGTTGGCCAGGTAAGCGGGAGATTGAGCAGCGGTTATGGGAATTAGCTGAGCACTATACTCCACCGCAACAGGTTTCGGAGTATACCCAAGCGATTATGGATTTAGGAGCAACTTGCTGCACCCGTGGCAAGCCCAATTGTGAAAATTGCCCACTGCAGCAGGGGTGTCTGGCCTATCAGCAGGGCAATCCCCGGGACTATCCAACGCCAAAGCCGAAAAAGAGCCTGCCGGTGCGCAGCAGTACTATGCTGATTCTGCTCAATGAACAAGGTGAGGTTCTGCTTCGGCAGCGCCCACCTACCGGTATATGGGGTGGGCTATGGTGTCCTCCCGAGTTGCCGGAAGGTGCTTCATTTGAGGATTGGTGTGAACTGCATCTGGGCCTGAGCGTCGAGCCCACCGGCAGAGAAGCACAGCTACGCCACACCTTCAGCCATTTTCATCTGGATATCCATGCCCTCTATTTGCGGGCTGTCCCTCTGGGCAATAGAATCATGGAATCGAGTGAAATAGTCTGGTATAACACTCAACTTCCCGATCAGCGAGGATTGGCCGCGCCAGTAGCTCGCTTGATAACCGAATAAAGAGAGACCGATATGACCCGAATGGTACAGTGCGTAAAGCTAGGTAAAGAGGCCGAAGGCCTGGAGCGTCCCACCTACCCAGGTGAATTGGGCAAAAAGATTTTTGAAAATGTTTCTAAAGAGGCATGGGCAGAGTGGATGAAACAGCAGACCATGCTGATCAATGAATACCGTCTGACACCGATTGATCCCAAGCACCGAGTATTCCTGGAAGAGCAGATGGAGAAGTTTCTGTTTGGTGAGGGAGATGTCACTCCTGATGAATTTACGCCTCCAAACGCTTAAAAAATAGGCAAAGTCGGGCCAAAACAATAATTTTTTCATGTTGGGCTTGACTCGATAAAGCGGCTGAGGTTTAATACGCCCACTCGCTGCCCGGGTAGCTCAGTTGGTAGAGCAGAGGATTGAAAATCCTCGTGTCGGTGGTTCGATTCCGCC
>JBNKQQ010000033.1:0-170207 GCA_050295955.1 Thiohalomonadales bacterium | reverse complement strand
GCCCATGACTGAGCGGCACTGGCGCTTGCTGCTAACGCCTGTTCAATCTGCGACTCGCTCCAACTGGGAATCTCTTTAATTAAACGACCATCCACAGGGCTGACGACCTGAAAGCTCATGGTTTTCTCCTCTCGTTATGTCGGCGGTCTTCACCGCGGATTCCTGCTAAACTCAGCTCGATGATTATTAATAGTGTACTCACAAACCCTAGAATAGATAGCGTAACAGATTGATTTCTTGAGCGAGATAGCCATGAACAAACATCGTATCTGCCTATTGGGTGGCACCGGCTTTGTCGGCAGTCAACTTTGCCAAAAGCTGGTCAAACAAGGCCACTCCCTAAAACTACTCTGCCGCCGCCCCGATGAACGCAGGCATCTGGCGTTACTCCCTAACGTGTCATTAGTTGAGGCCGACATCCATCAGCAAGATGGATTGGATAAGCACCTCGTTGGATGCGATGTTGTGATCAACCTTACCGGCATTCTTAATGAGCAAGGTAAGCGCAGCTTTCAACAGGTTCATGCAGAGCTGCCCGCCAAAATTGCAATGGCCTGCCGGCGCAATGGTATTCGCCGCATACTGCACATGAGCGCCCTCAATGCAGCAATCGATGCCCCTAGCCGCTATTTACAAAGCAAAGCCACTGGCGAAGAGGCACTACACAATTTCGAAGAACTCGATGTCACCAGCTTTCGCCCATCCGTCATCTTTGGTCGTTATGACAGCTTTTTCAACAAATTTGCCACACTACTGAGAAACACGCCTCTGGTCATGCCGCTTCCGGGTGCCTATGCTCGATTTGCCCCTGTTTATGTCGGTGACGTAGCAGACGCTTTCGTCAGATCAATTGATCATAAACAGACCTATGGTCAGCGCTATAATCTCTGTGGTCCAAAGGCATACACTCTACTGGAGCTGCTTAACTACCTCCAGCAGCAAACCGGCCGCAACAGAAGGCTCATCATCCCACTGGGGCCAGGACTTACTGCTTTTATGGCCATGTTGATGCAGTATATGCCAGGAAAGCCATTAACACCGGACAATGTCCGCTCTATGGCGTGTGACAGTGTCTGTGATGGCCCCTGGCCCGATGTCTTTGGCTTTACACCCCACTCTATTGATGCCATTGTGCCCAACTACCTTGGTACACTACGCTATCAGGTAAAATTAGATAATGAACGCCGACATGCGGCGCGAGACAAAGAGGTTTAGTCATTCCCATGCAAATCTATCTGGTAGGTGGTGCCGTTCGTGACCAGTTATTAAACCGCAAGGTTAAAGAGCGGGATTGGGTTGTCGTCGGCAGCACACCCGAAGCAATGCTAGCGCAAGGCTATCGCCAAGTGGGTAAGGATTTTCCCGTTTTTCTTCACCCAGAGACCAGCGAAGAGTACGCCCTTGCCCGGACTGAGCGCAAAACCGCCCCTGGCTATCATGGCTTCGCCATTCACGCCTCTGCAGATGTCACTCTGGAAGAGGATCTGCTACGACGCGACCTGACCATCAACGCCATTGCCCAAAATAATGATGGCTCACTGATTGACCCCTTTAATGGTCAACAGGACCTACAAGATAGAGTCTTACGCCACGTCTCACCCGCCTTTGCCGAAGATCCAGTGCGTATTCTGCGTCTGGCACGCTTTGCCGCCCGTTTCGCCCACCTAAACTTTACCGTAGCCGATGAGACCATGCAGCTAATGCGTGCCATGGTAGAAGCAGGGGAAGTGGATGCCTTAGTGGCAGAGCGGGTCTGGGCTGAACTGGATAAGGCGCTGGCTGAACAAACTCCCAGCCGCTTCTTTGAGGTCTTACGGGAGTGTGGCGCACTCGCCAAGCTCTTCCCGGAAATTGATGCCCTATTCGGTGTTCCACAACCACCTAAGCACCATCCAGAAATTGATACCGGTCTCCACACCATGATGGTGCTGCAACAAGCAGTAAGACTAAGTGAGGACAAATCGGTGCGCTTTGCCGCGCTGGTTCATGATCTGGGCAAAGGTACCACACCGAAAAACGAATGGCCCAAGCACCATTGTCATGAACAGAGAGGCGTCAATCTGGTAAAAGCACTGTGTGAGCGTTTTCGTGTACCCAACGAGCATAAAGAGCTGGCACTGCTTGTCACACAGTACCATGGGAAATATCACCGCGCCGAAGAGATGCGGCCGGAAACGATTCTCAGGCTGCTTGAGGATTGTGATGCACTACGCCGCCCAGAGCGCTTCGAACTGTTTTTACTGGCCTGCGAGGCCGACTCACGTGGCCGCCCCGGGTTTGAAACGCAACACTACATTCAGGTGGATATTTTAAAGGCGGCACATGAGGCCGCCAGATCTGTCACTGCGCAACCATTTGTCGCACAGGGCTTAAAGGGCCAGGAGATCAAAGAGGCAATGCAAAAAGCGCGTCGCCAAGCGATTGCCATTGCAATAACACCTCTCCAACAACAGTCCTAATCTGCAAAGTTAAAGACAATGCCAGCCTGAGCAGTATAGACCACCATGTCATAGATATAGCTATCGAGGTGATACACCTCCATCTCTCCACGTAGAGCGATGCGTGAGCTGAGATCCACCTGGAATCCCAATCCGGCAAAGGGACCAAGACTACCTTCGCCTGCCGCCCACTCACCCTCTTCAAAGGTGGTGTTTGCCCAATACACGCCAGCCTTTCCCCGCAGTGAGAATGAGTCACCGCCAAGAGGCTGTACCAACGCAAAACTCAGCCCCTGACTGTAGATCTTGAGGGTACCATCGATATTGTCCTCAAGCGTACCCAGGCGAAACAACGCCATCTCCAGCTTGGTCGCTGAGCGAGGTTTTATAATGGTTTCCGAAAATAGCTTTACGTTAGGCGCCACCACATCGTAATAAGTATCCTCTTCAAAACTCCAAGTCGGATAACCTACCATTACACCAACCGCTTTACTGAACTCTGCCTGGGCAGTTCCACAAAACAGCATCGCTGCAACAATCCATACACCCCACTTCATAATGTAACGCTTCCTTCTTCCAAACTAGCTAAACAACCAAAGCAAGAACAGCCCCAGTACCAAGCGATAGATAACAAATGGCAACATGCCAATACGCTCTATCAACTGCAAAAACAGATGAATACACAAATAAGCCGTGAGCGCCGAAAGAACCACGCCAACACCAATTGCGGTCCAATCAACTGGCACTGTGCTTTCGATCAATTCCTTGGCTTTCAAACTACCCGCAGCCAAGATCAGCGGAACCGAAAGCAGGAATGAAAAGCGGGCAACCGCAGAGCGGTTCATCCCCAACATCAGACCTGCCGTCATAGTAATACCTGAACGGGAAGTACCTGGAATCAACGCCAGCGCCTGAGCGACACCGATAAAGATCACGCCCCCCCAACCAATCTCATATTCCGTCAAGCGGTGTTTGGCAAAGTAATCTGCTGCCCACAATAGCAAGCCGAAACCGATAGTGGCCCAAGCAATCACCAAGGGAGATCGCAAATAGAGTTCTATCAAGTCATTCAAAAAGAGACCGGCCAGACCAGCGGGAATCGTTCCTACCATAACGGCCCAGGCCAAGCGGCTCTCACTGGTATGCTTGCCTCCGACAAGAGAGCCAGCCCACTCCTTTAACAGCACACGGATCTCCTGTCGAAAGTAGAAAACGACCGCACTCAACGTCCCCACATGGACGGCCACATCAAATGCCAGGCCCTGGTCCGGCCAACCCAATATCTGAGGAAATAGAATCAAATGCCCTGAACTGGAGATGGGTAAAAACTCGGTCAGCCCTTGGATAACCGCCAACCAAAACGCCTGTATTAAATCCATCGACTAAGCTCTCTCCGCGACCAATCGGGTATATTGCCCATTACGCAGCATCTCTTGATGCAGCACCTTGAAACCACACTGCTCCAGCATATAAACCAGATCCTCAGCGCTGAAACGGTTGTGCTCGATAAAGTGAATAAAGGTGTCCTCCAGCTCAGCCAATGGCATAGCTGGATCAAAAACGGCTTTCCCTTCACTCTCCAGATACTGTTTGAGCGGTGCACGCACCCAATCCAGAATGCAGATCCGACCACCGGGTTTAAGACAACGGTACATCTCCTGCAGGGTCCGCACTGGCTGGTGCATCTCATGCAACACCACCGCGGCCATTACACAGTCCACCTCGCCATCGGCAAGCGGTAGATGGGGATCGTGGAGATCCGCCTCAATCACCTCCAAGTCCTGTGCAGCATTCAACATGTACTCTGCACACTCCACACCCACTGCGCGGGTGCCAGGATAACGCTTAGCAACTTCGATCAGAAACATCCCCGGACCGGTGCCCAAATCCAAGACCAACGATGAATTTTCCATAGCTGGCCCCATCCACTGCTGCCACAACTGCCAAAAGGCCTCATCGAAGCGGCCATGAAAGGTCTCTTTCATCAGCTCGGCAAACGCCTCACCATCGCGGTGGTGATTGGCCAACATCTCCCGGGTCTGTGTTATCTTTTCAGGCATCACAGTCTTCCTCGTTGATCATTCATCATAAAACCCTGCAGGGGAAGCTCCAGCCCCTTTTGCAGACCAATTACTTTAAACAGCTCCCCCATCTCATTTGGCATAGTGAGCTTTTTCACCTGCTGTGCCAACTGCATCTGGTTTTTCATATCATTGGGATCTTGCTGTGCCAGCATCTCGGTCAGCCCTAATGACATCAGAAAATGCGCTTGGGAGGTAAAGCCGCTAATATCAAAACCAGCTGCATGGGCCTCCTCTGCCACCTGGGTAAAATCCACATGGGCGGTAATATCCTGCAACCCAAGCAAGATCAGCGGATCAGGATGGCTGCGATGGCGGTAATGACACATCAGCGTCCCCTCACTACGCTGGGGATGGTAAAACTCATGGCGAGGGAAACCGTAATCGATAAGGAATACTGCCGCCTTACCCAACGCCTGATACATCGCCTTCAACCATGGCCCCGCAGCCGCATTATATTCAGAACGATAACCATCAGGCAGTGAATCTACCAAGCTATCCAGATCAGACTTAACCAAAACGGCTGTCGGTTCTACCAGCTGGTAATCCAGTCCCTGCTCCCCCAGGGAGACTGCCACCTCTTTCAGACCACCGCCTTGCACCTCAAACAGGTTCACAGGCATAGCATCCAACACCTCGTTGGCAAACACCACACCATCGATCGGCTGCGCTGGCAACTGATCCAACCAAACCACCCGCTCAAATAATTCAGGTAACTCGCTTTGCAGTAGCTGTTGCTGTCGCTCACGCAGATCAGCACTCAGCTCCAGAATATAATAGTGATCAGGTAAATAATTCTGACGCTGTAGCTCACGTAGAATCTCCAGAGCCATAACACCCCGCCCGGCACCAAACTCCAGAATATCCCCCCCCCCAACGCCGCCAGCACTTGTATTGCCTGACGTGCCAGACAATGAGAAAAGAGAGGTGAAATCTCTGGGGCCGTCACAAAATCCCCTGCCTCACCCAGCTTATGAGCACCCGCCGCATAATAGCCCAGACCTGGCGCATATAGCGCCAACTCCATAAAACGTGCAAAAGGGATTGACCCGCCCTGCTGCTCAATCTCATCCGCAATATGGTGAAACAGCTTGTCACTGTGAGCCTTGGCAAACTCATCAGGTTCAGGAAGTTGGCGGGATTCTGCTGCCGCCTCACGGAATCGGTTCATGTCTCATACTCCAACCCGTATAATCGCTATTCAGCTACGGGCGATTACCTACATTTTCAAATAGAGAGATTAATGCGGTGCAGCATACCACAGAGCAACTACAGAGTAAGGTAGCAATCATCACCGGCGCGGCACATCGTATTGGTGCAACCGTTGTCAGAACCCTCCATCAACAGGGCATGAACATCGTCCTCCACTACCGAAACTCGGCAGAGGCAGCCCAAAAACTGTGCGACGAACTCAACGTTATACGAGATGACTCGGCCATCACTATCCAAGCTGACCTGCTACAGCATGCGGCACTTACCCCACTAATTGAGGAAGCTTATCAGCATTGGGGGCGCCTGGATCTTCTGGTCAATAACGCCTCCAGCTTCTATCCCACTGAAATAGGAAAAGCCACCGAACAACAGTGGGAGGATCTTTTGGGCTCCAACCTCAAGGCCCCGTTTTTCCTCTCCCAGGCTGCGGCCCCCTATCTGAAGCAGCATGATGGCAACATCATCAATATCGTCGATATTCATGCTGAGCGCCCGCTAAAAAGCCATCCAATCTACTCCATTGCTAAAGCCGGCCTGGCAATGATGACCAAATCCCTAGCCTGTGAACTTGGGCCAGAGATTCGAGTCAATGGGGTCGCACCAGGCGCCATCCTCTGGCCGGAAAATGAGATGGACGAAGAGACCAAGCAGCGCATCCTCTCCCGCACCTTTCTCAAGCGCCAGGGGCAACCTGAGAATATTGCCCAGGCCATCCTGTTCCTGATTAGCAATGCCTCCTATACCACCGGCCAAATTATCACAGTGGATGGTGGACGCTCACTGAACAGCTAGCCTGCTTTTTAGGCAATTTAATGGCATAATCAACGCAATAAACTATAAATCTAAAGTAAAACAACAAGGATTCATCATGAAACGCCTGATTCTCGTCCTACTACTTACCCTATTTAGTGGCACCAGTATCGCTGCAGAGGTCGTCAAATATGTGAATGACTACTTGGTCATCACCCTACGAAGCGGCCCAGGCAATCAATTCAAGATAGAGAAAACCCTGGGCACAGGCACCCGCTTAACTGTGCTGGAAGAGAGTGAAGATGGTCAGTACAGCAAAGTACGCACCGGTGCAGGCACCGAAGGCTGGGTACTGAACCAATATCTCGTTAGTGAGCCCGTCGCCCGCCTACTATTAGAGGATGCCCAGAAACAGCTGACCAAACTGCAAGCGGAACACAAAACCCTACGCCAGCAGTTTGATGAATTGAGCCAGGAGAGCAGCAGCGTTTCCAAAGCCCGCAACAGCCTGGAGAAAGAGTCCGAGCAATTAAACCGTGAGCTTGAGAAATTAAAGAAAGTTGCAGCCAAACCTATCCAGCTGGAAGCGGATAACAAACGACTGACCTCTGAAGTCGTTGAGTTGAAAAATAACCTACGTCTATTGGAAGAGAAGAATACGGCATTAGAGGATAGTGAATCCCGCCAGTGGGTTGTCGTGGGCGCAGTGATACTATTTGTCGGCATCATCCTCGGACTCATCCTGCCACGATTGAAGCCACCTCGTCGAGACTCCTGGGGCGGCGACCTATAACAATCCCCTCTTCCAAACAGACTTGGCCCCGAACAATCGGGGCCACATCTTAAGCGGCTACCCCCAACCGTATTCATTCACATTACCCCTTCAAACTCCTTGGCAGAGGGCAGCAACACCTTGCGGTTCACCTTATGAATCGCCCTCATTAATTTAAAAGCCGCCAAATAATATGCTCTTTTAGCTAATGAATTGTTTTCATGCGATAAGATCATATTATGTTTATCCAAATTCATAATTTTAATCTCTGAATAAACCTTCGGGCTCTGCACTATTTTTCTCTCAATAGAGGTGCCAGGCAACAATGTAAAACGGTTTAAAACAATACGCTCTATATATAGACTGTGATCATTAATAAACTGCGTCGTAAGATCGATATCCTCAGGCTCTTCCCCTGGGTAGCCAATAATTGATGTTAAACGAACACTGATCCCTACCTCATGAGCATCCTTCAAAAATTGGGACATTCGGTCAAGGTTCATCCCTTTCGCCATCCGCTTTAAAATACGGGGGCTCCCCGACTCTAAACCACAGGTAATCCGTACCAGCCCTGCTGCTTTTGCCCTTTGCAAATCCGTTTTGGAAAGCCCATTATCCCGACGGTTGTCTACATGCAATGAAGCTGTCCACTGTGCATCACGATTAACTCTAGGAATATGCTCTATCAATCCACGCCATACCTCCAAATCTGAGTTCAACTTTAAATCAAGAAAGGCAAATAGATGACTATCATATAACGCACTTTGATAAGCGATCTCTTCCATAACATTTTCTATACTACGAGAACGAAATGTCCGACCCGACGAAATCACTACATCCGCACAAAAGGTGCATTTTCCCCACTCACACCCCCGCCCGGTCATCAGTGGAATAATCCGGTTCGGGTAGCGATGCCAGGGAAAATCTGAAAAGTCAGGAAAAGAGACACGATCCAAAGGAGAAAGAGGCTTCGCAGGCGTCATTTGCTCAGATGTCAGCTGGAAAACACCCGGGTAACCTGAGATATCCTCACCCGCAACAATATCAACAACTAGATCGTTTAAATCAAACTCAACCTCACCCACATAGATAGCACTAATGCCTGGCAGCGACGACCAACGACGAGTAATCTCTTCCTCCACAAAATAACCGCCTCCCACAATCACCGGCACACCCAGCGCAGCGCACTCTTCACCAATCTCCCGACAAATATCCTCATACATGGTGTAAGTTGAGATAAGAACAACATCAGGCCTGTTATCCATAAATCCACGAAAATATTCCAATATCACCTTCTTATCGTTGTCCCCTCCTGGCTGGGATCGCCGACGAAGCCACTTGCGAAAAGTGCGAAGTAGCTTACTGTTCGAAACAGCAGAGTAATGTTTTAAGAAATTGAAATACAACTGCCAGTAAGAAGCTCGAACGGTTCTGGGATAACCCACAACACCTTTTGCAAAGGGTGAAAGCACATCGATATCAATTCCCTGACCACGTAGCGTTGATACTATATAGCCTACAGAAAGCGTTGGATAACGAGAAAAATTATTTAAATCAACAACCAATGCTCGCATATAGCAACTTCCTTATCCGAATATCCCAGCCATAGATCATACATTAAAAAACCATTTTCTAGAGCAATAGAAACAGGGTTACTTCAGCATTCAAAATGCAATAACATCCATCGCTCAAAGATAAAAAGGATGCAATCTGATAGGCCTACAATTCGCCGTCAATAATGGAGTTGCAGGGATTAGTAGCGCGACTTGAGTTGTGAAAAACAATAGGACATTAACGAACTGGATTGACGACTGAGCTACAGCGTAAAATATATGATTCAAATGGAAAACAGCGACTTTGATTAGCCCCTCAATAAAGCCTTTGAGGAATATCACCACTCAAACGTCACCACCCACAACTGCTGTTTAGGATCATCAAATCGCTGCCACAGGGTTTGATAATTTTGATTAGATATTGGATGCATTATTTGTGGAGCAATCTCAGCCAGGGGTTGTAATACGTGTGCATTTTTTTCGATCTCTGCTCGGGGGATATCCAGGCCTTGATCTCGGTAGTCATCATTGCCATAAAGCAGAATATCCAAATCCAGTGTACGTGAGCTGAATTTGGCACAGTTTCTTACCCGGCCATTTTGTTCTTCAATTTTGCGTAGTGTAGAAGCCACCTGCTCAACGGGTTGATCCGTTTCAAAACTCAGCACCATATTATAGAAGTCATCACCGTCAAAACCGACTGCATGACTTTGGTAGACCGATGATAGCGTGAGTTGGCCGTAGCACGTTTGCAACGCCTTGATGCCATTACGCAGATTCCGTTCCCGATCGATATTGGTCCCTACGCTGACAAACACCGTTACCATTAAGGCTTCTCTCCCCGTTCAATCAATACACCCACATCATTGGCTCCACGCAGTGCGCCTTTTTTATTGAGTCTCAAACACACCCATGGCACATTGAACTCATTAATGATGATTTCACACACCCGCTCCGCCAGCGTCTCCACCAGCTGGAAGTCGCTGCTCCCCACATAGTCAATCAGTCGCTTGGAGACAGCCTTGTAATCCAGGGTATCAGCCAGATCATCGCTGGCAGCAGCTTTGCGGATATCGGTGGCCATATCGATATCAAAGCTGATGGTTTGGGTGATTTGGCGCTCCCAGTCGAATACGCCAATGACAGTGTCGATCTTTAGATCGCGAATGTAGATAATATCCATAGATATGCTCAATCTTTGTGCTAGTCACTGTTCTAATAGAGTGTTTTCCCCCATAATACCCGCCTTTCCATTAGACAACTAGCAAAGTTACCCAACTATGGATTACTTATTGATATTAATCGCCTACCTGTTTGGTTCATTTAATTCAGCCATTATCCTCTGCAAACTGATGCGCCTGCCCGATCCGAGAGAACAGGGCTCAGGCAATCCCGGTGCGACCAATGTGTTACGGTTTGGGGGCAAAAAACTCGCCGCCAGTGTATTGCTGATTGATGTCATCAAAGGGATCATTCCAGTAGTCATTGCACAGATTTTAGGGGTGGAGCAAATGATTCTGGCCACAGTGGCTTTTGCCGCCTTTATTGGCCATCTCTACCCAGTCTTCTTCGGCTTTAAAGGCGGGAAAGGGGTAGCAACTGCTTTTGGCGTATTGGTAGCCCTTAACTGGATCATCGGCTTATCGATTCTGGCTACTTGGCTAGCCATGGCCTTTCTCTTCAAAATCTCCTCCCTCTCCGCCCTGACGGCAGCGGTACTGGCCCCTCTATACACCTGGATGGTCACTGGAGACACTTTCACCACAGCTATGGCCTCAGTAATGGCAGTACTACTACTATGGCGCCACAAAACCAATATCAAGAACCTACTGTCAGGCAAAGAACCACGCATCGGCAGCAAGAAGACAGCGGAAGCTGAAAAGGCTGAAGAAGCTAAATAATTCAACCACTCTGACCGACCTAGTATATACGGCATGAAAATTTCATGTCGTAAGGATGGTTTACATTGCTAGGAGGTCAAAGTGAGTAAAATTGAACTTCAACCATCAGCCACCGCATTGTGGCACGCCTTGGTAAATGATGCCGAATCAGCGGCTAATCATCATCTGGATCAAGAAGTGGAGAGCTACCTGGTTTTCCTACTAATCCGCCATAGTGATCGCCCCGAAATCGCCCAACAGGTACTGGCATTGGACTATCTTGAGGCAATCCACCATGGCGGTAAACGCCGTGAAGCGGCGTTACGCCAGGTGGCAGACAGCAGCCTGCTTTACGCGGGGCTCTTTCCTCAGCAAGTACAGCGCAAACGCGTCTCTGCCGACTATTTCGTCAATCTAGGCCGTAGCGCCTATCTACAACTCTCAGAAATCACCTTACAAAGCATCGCCTCGCTTTATAACAAGTTGGCTGATACCTTTGTGCAGTTGATGGATATACTCAGCGCAATCCGCGGGTTTACCCAGCATCCACAGCATCGCGAGCTGCTGCGCCTGCATGAGCTCTGGCAAAAGACTGGTAGCGCCTATAGCCTGCAGCAGATACAAGAGCTGCAACCAGAGGCCGTCGTCTCTTACAACCGGATGAAAATTCATTAAACAAAACTCCCACCTCAAACCAAAGGGGGGTGCACTAAAACTGCTACGAATTAAGCCTCTCCTTCGGTTTGAAATTACGCAATAACCCTCCCTACCACTGCTGAAAGATTAGGCGCTATCGCCATCAATTTGCTACAATATCCGGCTTTGTTAGATCCATTCCAACGGTTTTTCTGAATCCATGAGCAAACAACGTAAAGCAGTCGCCCTAATTTCTGGCGGCCTGGACTCCATGCTGGCAGCCAAAGTCATGCTGGAACAGGGCATCCATGTCGAAGGAATTAATTTCTTCACCGGTTTTTGTGTGGAGGGACACACCCATGCCATTCGTAAGAAGGACAAGGAAAAGCCAAAGCGCAACAATGCGTTATGGAGTGCTGAACAGCTAGGCATCAAACTTCATATTATCGATGTGATTGATGAGTACAAAGATGTGCTAATCAATCCTAAGCATGGCTATGGTGCCAACATGAACCCCTGCCTCGATTGCAAATGCTTCATGGTGACTAAAGCTAAGGAGTGGGCCAAGGAGAATGGCTTCGACTTTATCATCACCGGTGAGGTCATCGGCCAACGACCAATGTCTCAACGCCGTGACACCATGAATATCGTCAGCCGCGACTCTGGCGCAGGCGAAATTCTAGTGCGCCCGCTATGCGCCAAGAATCTGCCCGCAACCCTACCTGAGCGCGAAGGCTGGATCAGCCGTGACAAGATGCATGGCTTTAATGGCCGCAGCCGCAAACCTCAAATGGAGTTAGCCGCTCACTTCGGCTTTGAGGATTACGCACAACCTGCTGGAGGCTGCTGCTTCCTTACCGATGAATCCTATTCCAATAAGTTGGTAGACCTTTGGGATGCCCGCACCACCCGCGAGTATGAGATGGATGACATCATGCTACTCAAGGTCGGTCGCCACATTCGCCCCAAACCCTACTTCAAACTGATTATTGGACGTGAAGATGGGGAAAACCGCTTCATGGATGGCTATCGCAAACAGTTTGATAACTTCATCACCACTAGCTGCCCCGGTCCACTGGTATTGATAGATGGCGAGATGCAAAACGATGATGATATTAAGCTAGCGGCCCGCCTCACTGCCCGCTTCAGTAAAGACAAGAATGAAGAGAGTGTTACCGTCAAGCTCTTCAAGCGGGATGGCAGCGAACAGGAACTGACCGTCAAACCACTAACCAACGATGAGATTCCGCAGGAGTGGTACATATGAGCCATCACACCCTCGATGCCCGCCGACTTCTCTGCCCACTGCCAGTCATCCGCACCCAGAACACCGCCAAAAAATTAAACCCTGGCGATACACTGGAGGTTACCTGCACCGATCCTGGCGCAGAGTCCGACATTCCTGCCTGGTGCCGCATCAACGGCCATCAAGTCCTGGAAATCAAGCAGGATGATGACAACGACGAGCTGATCATCACCATCGAGATCGGCGAGGAGTAACACCATGGGCCACGATCACCACCACTCCCTCCCCATTGCCGGCGATAGCCGCTATAGAGAGATTCGAAAGGTGACGCTGATTGGCTCGGTGATTGACTTGCTACTGGCCCTTCTTAAACTCATTTTCGGCTGGATCGGCCAATCTCAGGCATTGATTGCTGACGGCATCCACTCCCTCTCGGATCTGGCCACTGACTTTATGGTGCTTTACGCGGCCAAGCACTCCACAAAAGGCGCGGATGCCTGCCATCCCTACGGCCACGCTCGCTATGAAACCCTTGCTACCGTACTCCTTGGCGGAACACTCATCATTGTCGGCATTGGCATCGCCTGGGATGCAACACTCAGACTCTTCAATCCAGAGTCACTCCTTAACCCTGGGTGGTTGGCTCTGCTAGTCGCAGCGCTTTCAGTCATCCTTAAAGAAGCGATCTATCACTACACCATGCGTGCCGCAAAACGGCTACGCTCACAGATGCTACAGGCCAACGCCTGGCATAGTCGTACCGATGCCATTTCATCTATCTTCGTTATCATCGGTGTCGGTGGTGCAATGATGGGGCTTGGCTACCTGGACGCAATTGCCGCAATCATTGTTGCCATCATGGTTGCTAAAGTGGGTTGGGATCTCGCCTGGAACAGCATTCAAGAGCTCACCGATGCCGCTCTGGATCAAGAGCGGGTAAAAGCGATTGAAGCTGCCATCCTTAAAATCGGCTGTGTACGTAGTCTGCATATGCTACGCACCCGTCGCATGGGCGGTGATGCCCTGGTGGATGTACACATTCTTGTCGACCCTGCTATCAGCGTCTCTGAAGGGCACCAAATCAGTGAAACCGTACGCGCCGTACTCATCAAGAAATTTGATGAGATAAGCGACGTTATGGTGCATATCGACCCAGAAGATGACGAACATACACGCCCAAATATCGGCCTACCACTAAGAGATGAGGTTCTGAACCAACTCCAAGAGTCATGGAAAGAGATACCAGAAGCTGAACAAATTCAAAATATTACTCTGCACTATTTGAACGGTAAAATTCATGTAGATCTCTACCTGCCACTAAACATCTTGGAAAATATTCAGGATAGCATTACAGTAAACCAACGGTTTTCGCGAATCACGACTCAAGATCCTCATATTGCCGCCATTAACGTGCGATACACACAGCACCATATCGGTGCACAAAGGCATGTCAATGAGCCAATATAGTGCATTGAGGCATGCACCATAACAGCCTGATTACAACAAAACCCTGAATTTAAAATAAAAATTCTTTTGGCATACTAACTGCTTATTAGTGTGAACAAAATTTTTAGGCCAATTGGCCAGATTTGGATCTAACGACTCTTTGGAGGAGCATAATGTCCGCAAGCAACGTCCTTAATATGATCAAAGAGAACGACGTTAAGTACGTCGATTTTCGCTTCACTGACACCCACGGAAAAGAGCAGCATGTAACCTATCCTGCCAGCTGTGTTGATGAAGACGCCCTAACCGGTGGCACCATGTTCGACGGCTCATCTATTGATGGCTGGAAAGGTATCAACGAGTCAGACATGATCCTGATGCCAGACACCAGCACCGCCGTGATGGACCCATTCTTTGAAGAGTCCACTCTGATCATTCGTTGCGACATCGTTGAGCCTGCCACCATGCAGGGTTACGAGCGTGACCCACGCTCTGTTGCCAAGCGCGCAGAGGCCTATTTGAAGTCTACTGGCATCGCAGATACCGCTTACTTCGGTCCTGAGCCTGAATTCTTCATCTTTGATGATGTTCGCTGGGGCGCCAACATGAGCGGCTGCTTTGTGAAGATCGACTCTGCCGAAGCAGAGTGGAACTCTGAGAAAGTATTTGATGACGGCAACATCGGTCACCGTCCAGGTGTTAAAGGTGGTTACTTCCCAGTGCCTCCCGTTGACTCTCTGCACGACATCCGTGCAGCCATGTGTGAAACCATGACTGAAATGGGCCTGAAGGTTGAAGTACATCACCACGAAGTAGCCACTGCTGGCCAGTGCGAAATCGGTGTTGCTTTCAACACTCTGGTAAACAAAGCTGACGAGCTTCAAATTCACAAATATGTCGTTCACAATATCGCTCACATCTATGGCAAGACCGCTACCTTCATGCCTAAGCCAATGGTTGGCGACAACGGTTCTGGTATGCACGTTCACCAGTCTCTGGCAAAAGATGGCGTTAACCTGTTCTCAGGTGACGGTTACGGCGGCCTGTCTGAAACCGCACTGTACTATATCGGCGGTATCATCAAGCACGCTAAAGCGTTGAATGCAATCACCAACGGCTCTACCAATTCATACAAGCGTCTGGTACCCGGCTTTGAAGCACCAGTGATGCTGGCTTACTCTGCACGCAACCGTTCAGCGTCTATCCGCATTCCATATGTAACCAACCCTAAGGGTCGTCGTATCGAGACTCGCTTCCCTGATCCAACGGCTAACCCATACCTGTGCTTCGCAGCACTGTTGATGGCAGGCCTGGACGGCATCCAGAACAAGATCCACCCAGGCGAAGCTATGGATAAAGATCTGTACGACCTGCCACCAGAGGAAGAGGCAGAAATCCCACAAGTTGCCTTCTCTCTGGAAGAGGCTCTGAAAGCACTGGATGCAGATCGTGCGTTCCTGACTGCTGGCGGTGTATTCACTGATGATATGATTGACGCCTACATCAGCCTGAAGACTGAAGAAGTAACTCGTATCCGCATGACAACTCACCCAATCGAGTTCGACATGTACTACAGCTGCTAATCAGCCCTGCATGGCTCAACAAAACGCCCCCCATGGGGGCGTTTTTGTTTTGTAAACCTACAGTTAGCCAATTTCTCTTGTGTAAATCACAGGCTTTGGCTATGCTCATTCAATGCGAATATTAATCCTGTTTATCATTTGTATTATCAGCTTGCCAGCCAATGCCACCATTTATAAGTGGGTGGATGAAGATGGCAATGTTGTATTTGGAGACCAGCCTCCTGTTAATCGAAAAAAGCAGGAAATTAAACAGGCCCCTCTTAACACCTACTCTGAACCCAAGCCCCAGGCAGTGGCTCCCGAAGCACCTTCTGAAAATGGTACTGGCGATGAAGAGGAAAAGGTGACCACCTATCGTAAATTCAGCATTACTTCGCCGGGCAATGATGAAGCCATCCGCAGCAACAGTGGCCAACTAACCATCCAGATCAGCATAGCGCCTCCTCTGGACCAGGCGGCAGGTCATCAGATTCAAATCCAACTGGATGGCAAAGAAGCAGCAATCTCCCAAAGTGATGCCATCACACTCAATGAGCTTTCCAGGGGCACCCATACCCTAAAAGCCACCATCATTGACAAAAATGGCAAGCCACTCAAGCAAAGCAGCATCCACACCTTCCACTTACTCAGAAGCTCAGTTAGATAATAGCTCTTTTGCACTTATTTGGTGCACCCTTCTTTTTTCCGCACTATCCTTATACATATGTGTGCCATGGACATGCATTCATCACATGAATGAGAATCCTTTATATGATTGATTTTAAATGATTAAATAACAGAAAAGAGATATCGTACGAAAACTGGTTTGGATATTGCTATATGCACAACATGAACGCACAGCATAGAAATTCACCTAGTCCGCCTCAGCAGATCCTGGAGAACCTCTCCACAGCCGTTCTGTTACTCAACAAAGACAGGCACCTCATTTACATGAATCCAGCCTGCGAGGAATTACTGGGTTTAAGCGTGCGACGTTACCAAGGGGAGCGCATTGATCAACTATTGCCCAGCTCACAACACCTTTTACAGTTAATTGAAAAAACATTAGAGAGCGGCCACCCCTGCACCGAGCGTGAAATGCCACTGATGCAAGCAGATCTCAGCACAGTTACCATTGATTGCACCCTCACGCTATTTGACGACCTACAACGCAACCCTTTAGTTATGGTGGAAATGCTTCCGATGGACCGCCATTTACGCATTGCCAGAGATGAACAGCTTCATACTCAATTTCAAGCAACTAAAGAGCTACTCCGCGGCCTTGCCCATGAAATCAAAAACCCCTTAGGCGGGCTTCGTGGGGCAGCACAGCTTCTAGAGCGTGAATTAGGCAGTGATGATCTCAAAGAGTACACTCAAGTCATCATCGATGAAGCGGATCGTTTACGCAGCCTAGTTGACCGCATGCTTGCCTCCCACAATCCACCACGTCAAGAGCTAGTCAATATCCATCAAATTACTGAGCGAGTTTGTAGTCTGGTCAGAATTGAAGCCCCACCAGCCATTAAAATTATCCGTGACTACGATCCAAGTCTACCCGAGATCCTCGCGGATAGTGACCAACTCATACAAGCGGTTTTGAACATCACTCGTAATGCAGCCCAGGCCCTGGGCGGACATGGCTCCATCACCCTGCGCACTCGCCCATTGCGCCAGTTCACGATAAACCAACAGCTACACAAGCTAGTCATTAGCTTGCAAATTATTGATGACGGCCCCGGTATCCCACCAGAGATGCAAGAGGCCATTTTTTACCCCATGGTCAGCGGTCGCCCCGAGGGCACCGGATTGGGACTCACCATTGCCCAAACCATGATCACCCAACACAATGGCCTGATCGAATGTAGCAGCGAGCCTGGCAAAACTATCTTTACCTTGCTATTGCCGCTGGAAGATGCCAGTAAGGAGTTAACATGAGCACCGCAAATATCTGGATAATTGATGATGACAGATCAATTCGCTGGGTACTGGAAAAAGCCCTCAAGCAGGCAGACCACCACATCACTAGCTTTGAAAAAGCCACTGGAGTAATAGAAACACTTGGGCACGAAAAACCGGACGTGCTGATTACAGATATCCGCATGCCAGGCATGGACGGACTCACTCTGTTAAATAAGATCCATGAACGCTATCCAGAATTACCGGTCATTGTCATGACGGCCCATTCCGACTTGGATAGCGCCGTCTCAGCCTATAAGGGAGGCGCCTTTGAATACCTGCCCAAGCCATTCGACGTCGATGAAGCGCTGGAACTGGTAGAGCGTGCCCTACAGCACAGCAGACAAAATGCCACCGTAACCGCTGAGCCACCCAGCAAATCCCCAGAGATTATCGGTGAGGCCCCCTCGATGCAGGAAGTCTTCCGCGCCATCGGCCGCCTCTCCGCTTCAAAAATGACCGTCATGATCAATGGCGAATCAGGCACCGGTAAAGAGCTGGTTGCCCACGCCTTACATCGCCACAGCCCTCGCTCCGGCAAGCCATTTATTGCCCTGAATACTGCAGCAATCCCCAAAGACCTTCTGGAGTCAGAGCTATTCGGCCATGAAAGAGGGGCATTTACTGGTGCCCAGAACCAACGCCAGGGCCGTTTCGAGCAAGCGGATGGCGGCACCCTGTTTCTGGATGAGATTGGTGATATGCCTGCTGAGCTACAGACTCGTTTGCTGCGGGTTCTCGCAGATGGTGAATTTTATCGAGTTGGTGGTCATACCCCGGTAAAAGTGGATGTCCGCATTATTGCCGCCACCCACCAAAATCTGGAAGATCGCGTCAAAGATGGACTATTCCGCGAAGATCTATTCCATCGCCTTAACGTAATTCGCATTCATATCCCCTCATTACGGGAGCGCCGTGAAGATATTCCACTGCTTGCTAAACATTTTCTGGCGCGTGCAGCCAGCGAGCTGGATGTAGAACCGAAAAGCCTAGACAAGGCCACTGAAGTCTTTGTCACCAAGCTAGACTGGCCAGGTAATGTGCGCCAATTGGAAAACGCCTGTCGCTGGCTAACCGTTATGTCTCCTGGGCAAGTTATCAATGTGGATGATTTACCACCCGAACTGCGAGAAGAGACCCTTACTTCAGAAAACAGTGATGAAGATTGGGAAAATACATTACGCCGCTGGAGCACCCATCAGCTTCAAAAAGGGACTATCTCACTGCTGGATGATGCCATGCCCCGCTTTGAGAAGATTATGATTGAGACGGCTTTAAAGCAGACTGGAGGGCATCGCCAAGAGGCTGCCAAGCTGTTAGGCTGGGGGCGCAACACCCTAACCCGAAAAATCAAAGAGCTGGAGATGGAGTAACGCCATTCACTCTCAGTGTCATTAATCACGCTACCGGGGCCCTCTCAGCAGCCCCGGCATGTTCACCTCCATATCACAAATTAATCGCTCACCCAGAAATTACTTCAGCAGCACTATCAAAAAGCAAAGAAGGTGAACATAACATCGGCAAGCAAGTTGCCATAAAAATGGTATCATACGGATGCGACTGAACAGCGCCTAACCAAATTCAGTAACCAACGAAGTCCTCAATGTTCCATATCGTCCTATTTGAACCCGAAATCCCCCCCAATACCGGCAATATCATTCGTCTTTGTGCCAATACAGGGACTCAACTTCATCTTATCCATCCTCTGGGATTTGAGCTGGATGATAAGCGCCTTCGTCGCGCCGGGTTGGACTACCACGAATTTGCAGGCGTCCTCGAACACGCCAATCTGGAAGCCTTTCTTGATAGCGTTAAGCCTAACCGCCTATTCGGTCTCTCCACAAAAGCCAACCGATACTACCATGAGATTGCATTCCAAGCGGGAGATGCATTGATGTTTGGGCCTGAGAGTCGCGGCCTACCCGATGAAGTCCGCCAACCACTGGCAGAACAGCAACAACTGCTGCGTATTCCAATGAAAGAAGGTAGTCGCAGTCTCAACCTCTCCAACAGCGTTGCACTGATACTTTACGAGGCGTGGCGACAGCAAGGATTTAAAGGGGCAATTTAGAAATACTACTCCGAGGTAGGGTCCCGTTCTAGCAGATGCTTAACGGCCAACTGGGGATTCAATTGCTCATAAAGTACTTTGTAGACTTGCTCAGTAATCGGCATATCAATGCCTTTCTCCTGAGCCAGCGCATAGACCTCTTTCGCAGCCTGGGCACCCTCCACTACCTGTTGAATCTCGTCCACCGCTTGCTGCCAACTCTTCCCTTGCCCCAAGGCCAAACCAAAGCGCCGGTTACGTGACTGATTATCGCTACAGGTGAGCACTAAATCACCCAAGCCAGCCAGCCCCATAAAGGTCTCCGGCTGCCCCCCTACAGCTACCCCCAGACGCATCAACTCTGCCAGACCACGGGTAATTAATGCCGCACGGGTATTAGCGCTGTAACCCAACCCCTCTGCAATCCCCGCGGCAATGGCCAGTACATTTTTAGCAGCTCCACCAATCTCCACACCGATAATATCCTCATTGGTATAAGCGCGGAAATTACCGTGATGAAGATAGCGGGCAAAATCACTGGCAAAGCATTGATCGGTTGAAGCAACCGTCACGGCAGTAGGCAGATCATTTGCCACCTCTTTCGCAAATGAGGGGCCCGATACCAAAGCACAAGGGCGATCACCCAGCACCTCAGCAAAGACTTGATGCATCAGCTTATGGGTATTATTTTCCAATCCCTTAGTCGCCCAGGCAATCCGCATCTCATCACGCAGCTGCGGCGCTAACTGGTTTAAGCACTCACGAAAAGCGTGACTAGGTACGGCAACCAGAATATCCCGTACTCTGGGCATGATGGTGCAATACTCTGCTATGGGCTGCAGCTTTTCGGGGAAAGGAAGATCAGGGAGATAGCGCTGATTACTACGGGTTGCCGCCATCGCCTCAGCATGCTGGGAGTTGTGGGACCAAAGATAGGTTTCCAGGCCATTTCTGGCCAACAGCATAGCTAATGCCGTGCCCCATGAGCCCGCCCCCAGTACCAAGATTGCTGATGGCTCCATCATAGCGAATTAGTGCATTGCCTCAGCCGAAACCTGTGACTTCTCTTGCTGAGCCTTGGCCTGCTGAGCTTGATGTTGAGCATACAGAGCATCAAAGTTCACTGGCGCCAACAGCAGTTGCGGGAATCCACCTTTGGTTACCAGATCTGCCACAGCTTCGCGGCCAAAAGGGAACAGAATATTTGGGCAAGCCGCAGAGAGTACATTGCCCATCTGTGCTTCAGGGATCCCCTTTACGGTAAAGATACCTGCCTGATGAATCTCTGCCAGATACGCTGTCTCTTCGCCCATCTTAACCGTAACCGTGAGTCGTAACACGACTTCGTAGGTGTCCTCACCAACGCTCTTGCTAGAAGAGTTCAGCTCCAGATTTACCTCAGGCTCCCACTTTTTGGTAAAAATTTGAGGCGCACCAGGCGACTCAAAAGAAACATCCTTCAGATAAACCTTTTGAATGGCGAACTGTCCCTGTACAGCTTGTTGTTGCTCAGACATATCGAATCCTTATGTTCTATATTATGTGATTTAATTCAAACCCAACATAGCGTCGAGTCGCCCCTGGTGATCCAGAGCATACATGTCATCACAGCCACCTATCGGCTGATCATCAATAAAAATCTGTGGCACAGTATGACCACCACTTAAGCGCATCATCTCCTGATAGAGATCAGAATCCGCACCGACATCAATCCAGCGATACTCCACCCCCTTGCTGTCAAGCAAGCGACGAGCACGAGTACAATATGGGCAACTGCGGGTACCGTAAACCTCGACTTTAGCCATTGTTACTTCTTACCTTTAGTTACCGGGAACTTATCATGTTGCCATGCCAAAAGCCCGCCTGCCAGAGAGGTCACATTCTCAAATCCTGCTTTACGCAAAATCGAGCACGCCATCTTAGAGCGTGCACCGCTCTTACATACAACGACCAGCGCCTTCTCTTTATGCTGGTTTAGCTCCTCAATCCGTTTCGCCAAATAGGTAGCAGGTATGTTAATGGAGTCTACAATATGGCCCTGTAAAAACTCATTCTCCGAGCGCACATCCAGCACCACCGTACCGTCATCATTAATCAACTTAACAATCTCAACCGGACGCAGCTCCGCAAACCCCCTTAGCGATGGTGCGATAAAGCTCCATATCAGCATCAGAGAGAGCACCAGGAAAGTCACGCTGAGCATCCACTGGTCCAGCAAAAAGTTGAAAAACTCCATAATTTCTCTACCTACAGTCAAACGATAATTAATATATAAGGACAATAGACGGCATTATAAACCCATCATGCCGTCTAGAAGGGAAAAAACCGGTGGTTACGGGCACTATTTTGAACAGAACACTTCCCGCATCACACCGATCAAACGCAAGGTTCCAGCATCACTAACACGGTAAAACACTTTATTGGCCTGCTTTTCAGTCTCCAAAATTCCCTTATCACGCATAATCGCCAAATGCTGGGAAATATTGCTTTGGGAGGTCCCCACCGCTTCTACGATATCCTGGACACTTATGGATTTATCACCCAAAACGCAAAGGATCTTCAAACGCAGGGGATGCGACATCGCCTTTAATGACGTTGCAGCCCGATCAATCTCTTGGTCGTTCGCTGGCAATTGATACCCTTTTTCCTGATCAATATTTTCTATGCTCATACTCTTCCCACCACCCCGCTTTGACGACTGGCAACACAGATTGCCATAGCCGACGTCCATCAAAATACGATACAATTATAATTATCTTATAAAATGTCGTGACTTGAAAGGCAATCATTGCTAACTACACGTCATCAGCAAACAAAATTGTACGGAAAATCATGCAAAATCACGTAAAGCCAATGACCCTGATTATCCTCGATGGCTGGGGATATAGCGAAACCAGCAAATCCAATGCGATCGAGGCGGCCAATACGCCAGTATGGGATAAACTCTGGCGCGAGCGCCCACACACACTGATCCATGGTTCCGGTTCAGCCGTTGGCCTGCCAAATGACCAAATGGGCAATTCAGAGGTTGGACATCTCAATCTGGGAGCAGGTCGCGTGGTCTACCAGGAGATTACCCGCGTTAGCCGCTCCATCCGTACAGGCTCCTTCTTCAGCAACCAGACCCTCACCGATGCTGTAGATGGTGCGGTCACCAATGGAAAAGCCGTACACATCTTAGGCCTGCTCTCACCGGGCGGTGTGCACAGCCATGAAGAACACATTCTGGCAATGGCCGAATTAGCCGCACAGCGTGGCGCTGAAAAGATTTATCTTCACGCCTTCCTAGATGGCCGAGATACCCCTCCCAAGAGCGCTGAATTGTCCATCAAGCAAATGGACGAGACCTTTGCCAAACTGGGTAAAGGGCAATTTGCCTCAGTCATTGGCCGCTACTACGCGATGGATCGTGACCACCGTTGGCCTCGTATTCAGGCCGCCTATGACCTGATTACTCTGGGCAAAGCAGAGTTCCAGGCCAATAGCGCAATGGAGGCATTGGATCAAGCCTATGCGCGGGATGAAAGTGATGAATTTGTTCAAGCTACCTCGATTCTTGGCAGTGATGGTAACCCTATCCGCATGGAAGATGGTGACGCCCTGATCTTCATGAACTACCGCTCTGATCGTGCACGGCAGATCACCCGTCCATTTATCGAACCCAAATTCGACTGCTTTGTCCGGGAGCATAAGCCCCAGCTCAGCAGCTTTGTCTCCCTCACCGAATATCATGCAGACTTTGATGTCCAGGTAGCCTTTCCGCCCGAGCGCTTGACCAATGTTTTTGGTGAATACCTGGCGAATGCCGGCTTACGTCAGTTACGTATTGCCGAAACAGAAAAGTATGCCCACGTCACCTTCTTCTTTAACGGGGGGCGTGATGAGCCTTTCCCAGGCGAAGACCGTATATTGGTGAACTCTCCCGATGTAGCCACCTACGACCTTAAGCCAGAAATGAGTGCCGCTGAACTGACTGATAAGCTGGTTGCAGCCATCGAAGAGGATAAATACGACGTTATTATCTGCAACTTTGCCAATCCCGACATGGTGGGCCATACCGGTAACTTTGATGCCACAGTCAAGGCCATCGAGGCACTGGATAGTTGCCTGGGACGCATCATCCCTGTACTGGAAAAAATAGGTGGCG
The DNA here is from genome assembly GCA_050295955.1 of Thiohalomonadales bacterium. Classification (GTDB taxonomy): domain Bacteria; phylum Pseudomonadota; class Gammaproteobacteria; order RBG-16-57-12; family RBG-16-57-12; genus JAFLJP01. Next base: position 146,475 of record JBNKQQ010000033.1, on the reverse strand, counting down.
AAGCACTGATTAGCGCTGACCACGGTAACGCTGAGCAAATGATGGGAGAAGATACTGGCCAAGCCCATACTGCCCACACTATGAATCCTGTTCCACTCATATATGTAGGCAAACGCAATATCAAGTTCATTGATGCCGAGGATGGTGCGCTCTCCGACTTGGCACCCTCAATGATTCAATTGATGGATATGGATCAGCCAAGCGAAATGGGTGGCCGTAGCCTGTTGGAGATTGAATCAGAGTAACCCCGGCTTAATGAAGCAGGCCTCCCAATCACAAAGCAGATGCCGGCACCTCATGCTGGCACTGCTACTACTCATCCCACAAGCAGCCCCGCTGCAAGCGGATGACTCCGAGCAGCGCCTCAAAGCACTGCAGTCGCAAATCAAAGCGCTTCGCCAGGATGTAGACCAGACCCGCGAACAGCGGGACAAGGAACGCCAAGCGCTACGCCACATCGAAAAGCGCATTGGCGAACTACACAGCCAACTGCAGAAAACCCAGCAACAACAACAAACCCTCCATCAGCAACTCAAAGCACTGGGCTCACAACAGCAGGCCTCACAAAAGCGTTTACAACAGCATCGGGATACCTTGATTGAGCTTGCACGATTGCGTCACCGACAGGGAGAGCAGGGGCAACTCAAGCTACTACTCAACCAGCAGGACATCAGTACTCTTGGGCGAAACAGCCTGTATCTGGAGTACTTCAATCAGGCACAACTGGAAACCATCAACGACCTGGACAGCGAGCTAAAGACACTACAGCAGCTGGAACAGCAGACCCAACAGCAGCAAGATCACCTGACACAGGTTGAGCACCGGCTAAACCAGCAGCAAACCGAATTAGCAGATGAACAGCAACAGCGCCAACAGCTACTGAGCAAAGCCAATCGTCAGCTGCGTAGCCAGGAGTCCCAACTTCGCCAGCTACTGGAAGATGCCAAACAGCTGGAACAGGTGGTACAACAAATTAGCAGGGAAAACAGCAAGCGCCGAACCAAGGCCGCCTCCTTCTCACAGCAGCGCGGTAAACTACCCTGGCCAGCCAAGGGTAAACTTGCCGCCAGCTTTGGCCAATCCCGCCACTTAGGCAAACTCACCTGGGAAGGGGTGGTCATCAGCGCCCCCATGGGGAACAACGTTCGCGCAGTCGCAGATGGTGAAGTGGTCTTTGCTGACTGGCTGCGGGGCTACGGCCTGCTACTCATCGTTGACCACGGTCAGGATTACCTCACTCTGTATGGCCATAACCAGTCCCTGAACAAACAAGTGGGCGAACAGGTCAAACAAAATGAGGTTATCGCCGCTATAGGTAATAGTGGTGGAAACGATAAGCCCGGCCTCTATTTCGAAATACGCCAAAAGGGCAAACCGGTCAACCCTAAACGCTGGTGCCGTGGATCACGGCCCGGTTAACCCTGTTAATCGCCGCAAGATACTGCCATAATTGCTAAAATTACAGTTTCAATCATCCAGAGAGCGCGTAAAAAGGTCAAATTGATGAAGTCATTTTCCCGTAATGCCCTACTCCTCAGTATTGGTGTCACCCTCGGTATATCACTCTCCATCGGCCATGGTGTTTTTGCTGAGCGGGATAACCAAGAGGCCAGCCTCCCTCTGGATGAACTGCGCAACTTTACCCAAGTATTCTCCCGCATCAAGGCCGATTATGTAGAGCCCGTTGATGATAAAACCCTATTAGAAAACGCCATCCGCGGCATGGTCTCCGGTCTCGACCCTCACTCCAGCTATTTGGACAGCAGCGCTTACCACGACCTGCAAATTGGCACTAGCGGTGAATTTGGCGGTCTGGGAATTGAAGTGGGCATGGAGGATGGCTTCGTTAAGGTCATCGCTCCCATTGATGATACCCCTGCTGAGCGGGCAGGCGTTGAGGCTGGCGATCTCATTATCCGCTTGGATGATACGCCGGTGAAAGGCCTCACCTTACGGGAAGCCGTTAATATGATGCGCGGCGAAGTCGGCACCGATATCCTGCTGACGATTGTTCGCGAAGGGCAAGAGAAGCCCCTGAAGATCAGCATTACCCGCGACAAGATCAAAGTAAAAAGCGTCAAATACCGCTTGGTTGAACCGGGCATTGGCTATGTCCGCATCACCCAATTCCAGCAACGTACCGGTCAAAACCTACTAGAAGCGATTGATGACCTTGTACGCGAGAACAACGGCGAACTGCGAGGTATGGTACTGGATCTGCGCAATAATCCAGGCGGTGTATTGAATGCCGCGGTTGATGTTTCTGACGCCTTCCTGGAAAAAGGCTTAGTGGTCTATACCGAGGGGCGTATCAAGGACTCTGAAATGACCTTCAATGCCCGTCCAGGTGATGAGCTTGACGGTGCTCCCCTGATTGTTTTGGTTAACGGAGGCTCTGCTTCTGCTTCTGAAATCGTAGCGGGAGCACTACAGGATCACAAACGAGCACTGATCATGGGCAGCAAAACCTTTGGCAAAGGCTCGGTACAGACAATCCTACCGCTGAGTCGTGATACGGCCATTAAGCTCACCACCGCTCGCTATTACACACCTGCTGGCCGCTCTATCCAGGCAGAAGGCATTGTGCCAGATATTGAAATGGACAATGTAAAGGTCGCGTCAGTTGAAAAAGAGACTGTCCATGGCATCAAAGAAGCCGATCTAAGTGGCCACCTGAGCAATGGAAACCATCCCCAAGATGAGGAGAGGGCACAACCCATGGATGATGTAGAAGAGAGTGCTGCCGATAAACGCGCCAAACTGGCCAAGCAGGATTACCAACTCTACGAGGCGGTAAACATGCTTAAAGGCCTGATGATTCTTCAGAGGTAGTCACTTGTTTCGCTACCACTCACCTCGCTCTACCTCTAGGCCGCTATTCATTAGCTGTCTGCTGGTTTTGTGCGCCCTGACTCAGCCAGCATTAGCGGACTCTCGGCAGGATACAAATCGCCCCACCATTAGCATTATCATTGACGATATCGGCTACAAACTAGCCGAAGGCAGCCGTGCCATAGAGCTACCCGGCGCAATCGCCTACGCCTTCCTACCCCATACCCCACATGCCATTACACTGGCCAAGCTCGCTCACAGCCACAATAAAGAAATTATGCTACACGCCCCCATGCAAGCGAGTAATGCAGAAACGAACCATATGCTAGGCCCTGGCGCGCTCACTATGGAGATGAGTGAACAGCAGTTCATAAAAACCTTGCAAGAGGACCTTAATGCCATTCCTCACGTAATTGGCATCAATAACCACATGGGTAGTCTACTGACCCGCCATCCCGGCCATATGCTTTGGCTAATGCGGGAACTGAACCGCCGGGGAGACCTCTTCTTCGTCGATAGCCTCACCTCCAACCATAGCGTGGCGCAAATGGTGGCGAATGAATTCAGTGTTCCCGCTCTGCAACGGGATATTTTTCTGGATCATGAAGCCACCGAAGAATTTACTAACCAGCAGTTTGATAAATTGATCCGCCTCGCACAAAAACGAGGTAGCGCCCTGGCCATTGGCCACCCATACGAATCCACCCTAAATGTCTTGGAGCAGCGCCTGCTGGAGCTGGAAGCACTGGAGATCAACCTGATCCCGGTTAGTGAAATGATCAAACATCGGAGAGACCCACAATGGCAAGCGTCCTTGTCCCACTCGCCCAAAGCTGCGAAGAGCTTGAAGCCGTAACCATTATCGACCTGTTACGCCGTGCTGGCGTTGAGGTCACGACTGCCGGCCTCGACGAGCAACCGGTAAAAGCAAGCCGTGGCGTGGTTCTGATCCCTGACACCACGCTGGAAGAGGCTCTGAAGCAAGATTACGACATGATCGTTCTGCCTGGCGGCATGCCAGGGGCTGATCACCTGGAAAAGGATCTTCGTCTACGCGAAGCGCTGATCAAACAAGTCGAACAGGACAAAACCATTGCCGCCATCTGCGCCGCTCCTAAGGCATTTGCCGCTGCCGGCCTGCTGGAAGGGCTACACGTCACCAGCTATCCCGGTTTTTTAGACAAGATGGAGATCGATGGCATGCACTATCTGGATGAGATGGTGGTACACGATGGCCATGTGATTACCTCCCGCGGCCCAGGCACAGCCATGGATTTTGCCCTCTATCTGATCGACGTATTAATGGGTGAAAATATACGGGATGAAGTAGAGGCTGGCTTAGTGCGACCTGCCCACCACATGGCCTACGACGATGATGAGCTAGAGGATGAGTAAGTCTCGCTAAAGAGTCTCTAACAGCTGTAGGATCGGCGTCCCATCAACACCTTTCTGGCGGGCAAGCTGTAAGGCCCGCTGTAAGTGCTTCTCAGCATCCTCTCTCGAATAATCCGCATTATGGTTAAGGTGCATCTGAGCAAGACGATAATGTAACTCAATGCTCTCTGGCGAATAGGGCAGCATCTGTAGATAGGCATCCACCGCCAAGCCGGTAATATCCCGATAGAAATTATAGTGGGCGATGCTGCGTAGCTCCCCCTTGCTCTGCTCAATGGCCTGATGCAGTTGCATCAGCTGCTGCCAAGCCAAATTGAGCTGCTCACTGCTCTGCTGCGGGCGACTCAAATGGTATTGAAAACCGATCAGTGCCAACATGGCATTTCGGAAGGATGGATGGCGAATCCCCTGCGCCACCGTCATCGCCTGTTGCCAGTCGCCATTTACCATATCCACATTGCGAATACGCAGTGCCGCAGAGGCAAAATAGTCTGGCTCACGCTGCCAGCCGCTGACAATCAATGATTGGCCATCCCCCCCCCACTGCTCTACCCGCCACATACTTTGCAGAGAAAAGGCCACTACAATGATGGCTAACACACCATAATAGAGTCGGGAAGGCAGCCTCAGCAGCAGCAAAAGCAAGCTCAACATCAAACCAAATACACCAATCACCAGAAAGCGCTCACTGGCCAGCGACCAAGTATCAAACGGTACCCATTGAAGATAGGGTGAAAGAAACAGCAGTAGCATCACCAAACCCAGCCAGCATGGGCTACCTCGTTGTATCACCCTCACGACCGCCCACAGTAACAACAACCAAATCAAACCGATCTGCAGCCAGGCCCACCATTCACTTCCTGTAGCGGGAAAGACATCATATTGCAGACGAAGCGCAAAGGGCCATGATGCGATCTTGACCAGTGACAATAGAATATAAGAGGCCAGAGAAAACGGTTCACTCTGCACCTGCACATTGAGCTGCTGCCAATCGTGAGCAATACCCACCGTGGCACCGATCCAACTGTGTAGTACCACCCCCAACATACTCAGCAGTAACAGCGGGCTACTAATCGTCAGTGCGCCTGCCAAACCGCGATACCAGCCCTCCCGCTGTAGATTCAGCCAAAACGCCAGAAACAGGGCAAAGCCGCCCAGCGGTACCACCACACTCTTGCTAAGCAAGCCACAGCCAAAAGCCAGAGATGAAAAGAGCAGCGGCTTCCAATAAGCTTGCCCCACCTGCTGATGCTGCAAAGCGATAGCAAATAGCCATAGGGAAAGAAAACAGAAGAGTGCTGCCAGCAGATCTTTTCTTCCAGCGATCCAACTGACACTCTCCACGTGGGAAGGGTGCAGCATATAGAGCGCGGTTAATACCAAGGCAAGCTGGAAAAGATAGGGCTGCAGGGGGATCAACAGTTGCAGCAGACGCCGAGAAAACAGCCAAACTGCCAGCGTCAACAAAAGGAAAAGCAGAAAATTATGTAGCTTGTAGCCAAAAGGATTATCACCGAACAGTTGATAATCCAGCAGATAGCTGAGATCCCGTATTGGCAGATACTCCATCTCCGGCATAGTGGTAAAAAGCTGCCAGAACTGCGCAATAGGCGTATCTGTAATGGCTGGGTTATTGAGGGTATAGCCCCGGTCATCGATAAAAAAGTCCCCAGATAGACCAGGGAGATAACAGCCAATAATCAGCAGCTGCAGCAACAGGAACATCAACCACGGGCGTTGCCAGCAAACTAGCAGTGGTGCCGTTATCCGTACGCCCCCCATTCCCCAGGCCGACCTACCGACGCATCCACGCCATGATCAACAGCCATAGGCCGAAGCCACCCAGCATCCAGGTCAGTAGCGGTGCACCCGCTACGATGGCGGGTGCACGACCATCCAATCCGTAGATCACAGCGGCAGCCACAATCATTGCCACAGCGGGCAATAACAGAGAGCTGCGTTGATTACTCTCTTCCAGTTCACGACGCATCTGTGCCAGCAGCTGAATCTGCTGCTGATTAGCCAACTGCCCCTCACGGGCCTGGGTCAGCACATCGTGCAACAGACCCGGCAGCTGGGGCAGCGTTTCACCCCAACGGGGCATCTGCGCTTGAAGCTCATGCTTTGCCTTCCCCCACCCCAACTGCTCCTTCATCCAGTTTTCAAAGAAGGGCTTGGCGGTACTCCATAGGTCCAACTCGGGATTCAGGGTTCGCCCCAGCCCCTCAATGTTCAACAGCGTCTTCTGCAACAACACAAGCTGGGGCTGTACCTCCATATCAAAACGCCGGGCAGTCTGGAACAGATTCACCAGCAAGCGACCGAAGGAGATATCTTTCAATGGCCGCTCAAAGATCGGCTCACATACCGTGCGGATTGCCGCCTCAAACTCATTCACCCGAGTATCCGCCGGCACCCAACCTGAGGCCACATGCAATTCGGCAACACGGCGGTAGTCTCGCTGGAAGAAGGCGAAGAAGTTTTCCGCCAGATAGCGCTTATCATCCTCAGAGAGGGTACCGACAATGCCAAAATCCACTGCAATATATTGCCCTTCAGGGGAGACAAAGATATTGCCAGGATGCATATCGGCGTGGAAAAAATTATGGGTGAACACTTGTGTAAAGAAGATCTGCACCCCCACCTCGGAGAGCTTCAGCAGATCTACACCGCTCTGGCGCAAACGGCTAATATCGCTCACGGGAATGCCGGAGATTCGCTCCATCACCATCACCTCACGGCGGCAGTAATCCCAGTAAATCTCTGGTATATAGAGTTGACCAGAGTCAGCAAAATTACGTCGTAACTGGGAAGCGGAAGCTGCCTCGCGCATCAAATCCAGCTCATCCAGAATCGTCTTTTCGTATTCGTTGACGATCGCTACCGGATGCAAGCGACGCGCATCATCCCAATAGCGCTCTGCCAACTCCGCTACCGTATAAAGCAGACCGATGTCCCGACGAATCACCTTGCGGATATTGGGACGCACCACTTTAACGATCACCTCCGCACCATTATGCAGGGTAGCGGCATGTACCTGGGCGATAGAGGCAGAGGCCAGCGGCGTCTCATCGAAATGCTTAAACATCTCCGCCACCGACTTGCCATAGGCCCGCTCCACAATAGCGCGAGCCTGCTCTCCGGGAAACGGGGGAACAGCATCCTGCAGGCGGGCCAGTTCGTTGGCGATTTCATTGGGGAACAGATCACGTCGGGTAGAAAGTAGCTGACCAAACTTCACAAAGGTCGGTCCTAACTCCTCAAGCGCCATACGGATTCGTGCCCCCTGAGAATCCTTGGGCTTACGCTTGAACCAATTCCACGGCAGCAGATTGCTCACAAAACTCACCGGCCGCAGCAAGTGAGTCGCCAAAACAATCTCATCCAGACCATGCTTGATCAGGACCTGGTTGATATGCAACAGACGCAGAATCTGACTCGGTTTAATCACTTATCGTTCTCGTTTTTTATAACATCTAACGCAAAGGCGCAAAGACGCGAAGAGGAATAAACCCTTTTATTATTTAACTTTGCGTCTTTGCGTCTTTGCGCCTTTGCGTTGGGTGTTAGTTTTTAAATCTTGCTTGCCAGCCTTTTTATCCGCGCTTCAGCACGGTCCACGCCATTGCGCAGTGTGTCGACATCATTGAGAAAGCACTCCACCTCTTCCCGCGGAGGGAGTTGACGCAGCTCTTCCTGAAGGTATTCGGTTAGGGTCTGTTGGCTGCTGGCCAGGTTCTCTTTACCCAGGGCAATTCCACCACGTACCATGTTCCCCAGCTTGTGGGCCATCACATCGCCCATCACTCTGGAAGCCATCTCCTCCCAATCCACATCCAGTCCCTTGATGATTTCGCCAAAGCGACTACCCAGAGCACTATCCCCTTTAAGAGTGACATCCCCTTGGAAGATCGAATCAGCACTATCATCCGCCAGCCCCATGCGGGCAAAGGCAAAAGGGGTTCCACTAAGGGTCACATCCGCCTCACCATCATAATCGGCGCGGATCTCTACCTGCTCGGCACCTGGCAGCAGGAATAGCTTTGCCCCCAAACCAGCCAGTTCAATAGCGATCACCTTCCCTTGCAACTTGGCAAAGCGCTCCCGACTTTGGGAATCAAAACCAAGACAACGATTAAAGGCGCTCTGCATCACACTGGCGGCCACTTCAGCAATATTCATCTCAACTCCCTCAACAGTTGTTGCAGGCTTTTTTGTGATTCGTCACTGACATCATGGTGTACATCATTGAGTACCAGGGTATTGGCCAGTTTGTCATGCCACGCCTGATGGCGCTTATCCCAGATGGTCCACAGGAAGCCCAGACACAGTGGCAAAAAGGATACCCAGTAACTCAGTGCGCGGATTATCGCACTCTTCCAGCCAATAGGAGAGTGGCCCTGCTCATCTGCCACATAGCAGCCCATCATCAGTTGTCCTGGCGAGCCACGAAACTTCACCCAACAGAGTGCCAACAGGGCCAGGAATAGCCAACTACTCATCCCCTCTGCCACCAGCAGGTCAACCGCACCACCACTTAGCCGCAAAATAATCAGCGGCACCAGACTGGTTACCAAAGCAAACAGAAATAGATTGATCAACAGCGCTGCAGCACGCTGGCCAAAACTGGCGTAGGGAGAAGGCACTGCCTCCCTCACAACTTATATCCACGATGCAGGGCGACAATCCCACCGGTTAGGTTGAAGTATGCTGCACGCTCAAAGCCCACTTCTTCCATCATCTGCTTGAGGGTTTCCTGGTCCGGATGCATACGGATCGATTCCGCCAGATAGCGGTAGCTCTCCTCATCATTGGCGATCAGCTTGCCCATCTTGGGCAAAATCTTAAAAGAGTAGGTGTCGTAGATCGGAGCTAAAGCATCCACCGGCTTAGAGAACTCCAACACCAGCAGACGACCACCGGGTTTAAGTACACGATACATGGAAGCCAGCGCCGCAGATTTGTCAGTCACATTGCGCAGGCCGAAGGCAATGGTAATCACATCGAAGTGGTTATCGGGAAAAGGCAGACACTCTGCATTGGCTTGTACATAACGCACATTGCCCAAAATCCCCTCATCAGTGAGGCGTTCACGCCCCTGTCCCAACATGGAAGAGTTGATATCAGACAGCACCACTTCACCACTGGGACCAACAATCTTGGAGAATTTTTTGGTAAGGTCACCGGTACCGCCCGCCAAATCCAAAATACGGTTACCAGGCCGGGCACGTGCCATATCAATGGTGTAACGCTTCCACAGGCGGTGGATACCGAAAGACATCACATCGTTCATGATGTCGTATTTGCTGGCCACCGAGTGAAAAACCTCGGCTACCTTACCCGCCTTCTCCTCTACCTTAACCTGCTGGTAACCGAAGTGGGTGGTATTATTCTCGTTATTATTTTCCATGGGACTTTCTCATTGTCGTGCGGCGTGGAGTCAGGTTCATTATATGCCATCGCTTACAAAAGCGAAAAATGACAAACCCAGAAGTATATTAATCCGCAGTTTGCCGTGTGTGGCCCGCTTGTTCAAGCCGTTGTAGATACTCCTGCCACAATGCCTCCTGACTAGCGCCGATGCGGTGCAGATACTCCCAACTATAGAGGCCAGAATCGTGGCCGTCATCAAACACCAACTTCACCGCGTAGTGGCCCACCGGCTCAATGTTGGTAATATTGACGTTCTCTTTCCCCACTTGTAACACCTCATTACCCACCCCGTGCCCTCGCACCTCGGCCGAAGGGGAGTAAACCCGCAGAAATTCACAGCTGAATTGATAGTGTGCACCATCGTCAAAGGCAATCTCTAATTGACGACTCTGTTGGTGGAGTTTGATTTCGGTAGGAATAGACTGGGACATGATTAACTCCAGAGGAAAATTAATGTTTTATGTAGGAGCTTGCTTGCAAGCGAATAGATGGATCGCCTGCAAGCAGGCTCCTACACAAATGTATGAATCACAGGATATAGCGGGAAAGATCCTCATCCTGTGCCACTTCACCCAATTGAGCATCTACGTAAGCCGCATCAATCAGCTGTTCCCCACCCTTGTCCGCCGCCGCGAAAGAGATCTCTTCCAGCAGACGCTCCATGACAGTATGCAGGCGACGGGCACCGATATTCTCAGTCGTCTCATTCACCTGCCACGCTATCTCAGCAATACGTTTGATACCGTCATCGGTAAACTGGACACTTAAACCTTCGGTCGCCAGTAGCGCGGTATATTGGGTAGTCAGTGAGGCACTGGGCTCAGTGAGGATACGCACAAAATCCTCCACCCGTAGCGCATTCAACTCCACACGGATTGGCAGACGACCTTGCAGCTCAGGAATCAGATCGGAAGGCTTAGCCAAGTGGAAAGCACCAGAGGCAATAAATAGGATATGGTCGGTTTTGATCATGCCGTACTTGGTATTTACCGTACACCCTTCGATCAGCGGCAGTAGGTCGCGCTGTACCCCTTCACGGGAAACATCAGTACCACTGGTCTCGCCACGCTTAGCGATCTTATCCATCTCATCCAGAAAAACGATACCGTTCTGCTCTACCTGCTGTACCGCCTTCTGCTTCACCTCATCATCGTTCAGCAGCTTAGTGGCCTCCTCATCCGTCAGGATCTTCATCGCCTCTTTTACCGACATTTTGCGGCTGGTGGTGCGAGTGTTGCCCATATTCTGGAACATGCTCTGCAGCTGGCTGGTCATCTCCTCCATACCAGGCGGCGCCATGATCTCTACACCCATTTGGGGAGCAGCCACATCTACCTCGATCTCTTTCTCATCCAGATCCCCTTCACGCAGTTTTTTACGGAATTTCTGGCGAGTAGAGGACTCCTGCTCACTGGGCTGTTGCGCTTCAAACATACCGCCACTACGGGCCGGCGGTAATAGAATGTCCAGTACCCGCTCTTCAGCGGCATCGGCGGCACGGGTGCGAACCTTCTTCATCTCCTGCTCGCGGGTCAGCTTGATGGCTGACTCCACCAAATCACGCACAATGGATTCCACATCACGCCCCACGTAACCCACCTCAGTAAACTTGGTGGCTTCCACTTTAATAAAGGGTGCATGGGCCAACTTGGCTAGGCGGCGGGCGATCTCAGTCTTACCCACACCGGTAGGACCAATCATCAGAATGTTTTTAGGGGTGATCTCATTACGCAGATTTTCATCCAGCTGGCTGCGGCGCCAGCGGTTACGCAGTGCAATGGCAACTGCTCGCTTGGCTTCTGCTTGGCCGATGATGTGCTCATCCAACGCCTGGACGATTTCACGAGGTGTCAGACAGGGAGTTTGGTAATCATTGGCCATTGCTAATCTCCAGCTCTTCAATGGTGTGGTTATGGTTGGTATAGATACAGATGTCACCGGCAATACTCAGTGCTTTCTCAACAATTGCGCGGGCATCCATCTCGGTGCAATCCAGCAGCGCTGAAGCCGCAGATTGTGCAAAGGGACCGCCGGAACCGATGGCGATCAAGCCCTTTTCTGGCTCAATCACATCACCATTACCGGAGATAATCAGCGAGGCATTCTCATCGGCAACCGCTAACAGTGCCTCCAGCTTGCGCAGCATGCGGTCAGTACGCCAATCTTTGGCCATCTCCACTGCAGCACGCACCAAGTGCCCCTGGTGCTTATCCAGCTTCGCTTCAAAGCGCTCAAACAGGGTGAAAGCATCCGCCGTGCCCCCTGCAAACCCAGCGATCACTTTACCATTATGCAAACGGCGCACTTTGCGGGCATTGCCTTTCATCACGGTATTGCCCAAGGTCACCTGGCCATCGCCACCAATGACCACCTTATTACCCCGTCTCACCGAGACGATAGTGGTGCCACGAAACTGTTCCAACACACTCTCCTCATTATTTTTTGCCTATTGTACACCAAGCCTCAGCGGGCTTCAGGCAGGAATGGATATCGAAGGTATATGGGGACAGTTGCCTCGAATGCAAGTGGTGATAGCCACCGGGTAAAAAGATTTGCCCCTCCGCAGTGAACTCCGCACAATACTCCAACGTATAGAACAATAAAGACCAATACATGGATTTGCGTAAATATCCGCCACTACTGGCACAGTGGCAACTTATCCCTATAGTGGCACTTAGCCTACTCAGCCTGTTATCAATCTTTCTGGTTGAGGCACAAGTTTATGATGAGGGCTTTGTCATCGCCGCCGCTGATCGTATTCTCTCAGGCGAGCTTCCCTATCGGGATTACTGGAGCATTTATCCCCCCGGGCAGTTTTTCCTGCTGGCGGCCGCCTTCTCTCTGTTTGACCCGTCCCTGCTCACCGCCAGGGGCTACGACATTCTCATTAAGATCGCCCTGCTGATCACCACCTTCCTATTGGCAAAACGGCTCACCCGCTCCAATATGGCAGCCTGGATCGCTTGGCTGCTCAGCCTGCTTTGGATTAGCCACTATCCACTGCCGCTTTATCCAGTCTATCCTGCCGCCTGGTTGCTACTGTTATCCGCCTATCTGTTCAGCCAATACCTTTCAGCACAGCGTGCTCCCTGGCTCTTTACCAGCATTTTGAGTCTGCTTTTGGCCACACTGTTTCGCCATGACATGGGGTTACCAGCACTATTTGCAGTGCTCGTTACTTTAGGGCTGTTTTTGAAAACACGAGGTGCGGGGTATACCCCTCTGTGGCACGCCATCTCCTTTAGCGCCGCTGGCCTACTTCTGTTGCTATTGGCCTTGTGGACATTCGCCTCACCGGCAGTGCTATGGCAACAGTTGGTGGCAACCCCAGCCTGGTTGATTCCAGCGTTCAGAAGCCTTCCTTATCCCTTCCACTTCGGCGCAGTAACACCTCTGTTCGTGCTATTGCCATTTATTCTTCTGGCGACTATTGCTGCAATCGCCTACCTCTTTTGGAAAAAGTCGGATAACCGATACGCTCTGCTCTACCTGCTTCTGCTCTGCCTCGCTTGTGCTTATCAGGTATTGGTACGCTCAGATGTAGTGCACCTGTTAGCGGTCACGCTCTGTGGCATTCCGCTGGTAGCCGTACTGCTGCATCAGCTAGTCCAGCCATTGGCGATGATCAAACGTCTCAGCATTGGCGTTGTTACGCTATCTGCTGCCGGTTTCCTGTTTTGGCCACAGATTCAAAATTATCAGACTACACTCGACACCCTAATTAACACCCAACTCCCTCAAGCCACCAGTGGGCGTGCCGGTTACGCCTACCTGAATCCACAGCTAAAGATGATCATCCAACTCATCAAAAACAATACAGCGGAAGATGAAAAGATCTATGTGGGCGTGCAAAACCATGACCAGTTCCTGCTCAATGACCCGCTAATCTACTTCTTGAGCGAACGGGGCTATGGCACCCGTTATCACGAATTACACCCGGGCATCACCACCACGGCAGAGGTACAGCAGCAGATCATCCAGGAGCTGCAACAGCACCGGGTAAGAATGGTGATTCTTGCTCAACGCAGCAGCCAGGAGCCCAACGCCAGTCGACGTGATAACGGAGTAAATCTGCTGGATAACTACCTCCACAGCCGCTATCGCATGGTACGTGAATTGGGTGAATATCAGATCTGGTGGCCTAAATAGACTAAGGTTTCTTTTTTGCCCGGGGATGGGCCTTGTCATACACCTCTGCCAGGTGTTGAAAATCGAGATGGGTGTAGATCTGAGTAGTAGAGATATCCGCATGCCCCAATAGCTCCTGCACGGCACGCAGATCACCACTGGACTCCAACATATGACTGGCAAAGGAGTGGCGCAGACGGTGAGGGTGTACATTCGCCAACAGCCCCTGCTTAATCCCCTGCTCTTTCATGCGCATCTGTATGGCCCGATGGCTAAGACGCCGCCCCTGCTTACCCACAAACAGCGCCCGTTCATCCCTCTTGGCCATCGCTGAGCGTGCAGTTAACCATAATCCCAATATCTCCAGCGCCTTGCGCCCAATGGGCACCTCACGAGTTTTATTTCCCTTACCAATCACCCGCACCATCGCCCCCTTCATATCGAGGCCATCCAGATCCAGATCTGCCAGCTCAGCCAGACGCAATCCACAGGAGTACATCAACTCCATCATGGTGAGATCCCGTAGCTGTAGCTCATCTTCAGGGTTTGCCGCGGGACCATCCAGCAGTTGGCTCACCTCATCCACATCCAGGGTTTTAGGCAGTCTACGCCCCTGTTTGGGAGCACTAATTCCCTGGGCTGGATTACTCGGTAGCTCACCTTCGCGAATCAGATAGTTGAAGAAGGCACGAATTGCGGATAGCTCTCGCTGTAGGCTACTGCCGCTCAGTCCATTACGGTGTCGCCATGCCACATAGCCGCGAATAGCGTGACTATCCAGCTGCTGCCAAGTGGCAATATCCCGCTCATCGCAATAGCGCTGCAGGTTGTTCAGATCACGTTGATAGTTTTTGTAGGTATGAGGGGAGAGGCGGCGCTCATTGCTGAGGTGCTGTAGAAAGGCATCCATCCAGCGAAGTTGTGCCGTCTCCACACTAGGCCCTTAGCTCAGCCTTGCCAGCATCGCCTTGATCACTTCGGCCAGCTGCTTTAGATAGTCGGTTGCCACATCTTTATGGAAGCGCTCCTCATCGTGGCTACCGATTGCCAGTAAGCCATATTTGCCCAAAGAGAGTAGCGCCAGGGAATCAATGCCATCAGCCATATCGCCAAACAGCAGCTGTTTATTAACTTCTGCGGTGTTGCCGCACTTCACGCTGACGCCAGCGACCGAACTATAGAGCTCCTGCCATTCAGGCTCAATATCCCCTTCGCGCAGATGCAGATTGACGGCATCCGCCGCGAAGTCTTCATGCAATTGGGTTTTCAACAATGCAATCAAGGCATCACGCTGATCCACCGCCAGCATTGCCACCACCAGCTTGTTGAGGCGCTGATGCAGATCATCATTCTCACGAGCAATCGCGATAAGCTCCTGCAGGCGAGCTTTGAAATCACGATTCTGCTCCCGCAACAGCTTCACCTGACGCTCAATCAACGACTCCAGATTGCCTTTCAAGCCATGGGGGACTGACAGTTCAGCCAATAGTGACGGATTGTTATCCAAAAAATGGGGGTGGGTACGCAGGAATTCGATCACCTGCTTCTCTTGATCCTGCATCACATCGTCTGTCTGTTGGGAACTCATAAATCAATACTGCCTTCAAATACTTCAACGGCTGGCCCGGTCATCTGCACCGCTTCACCTTCTCCTGGCCATGAGATGATTAGATCGCCACCTGGCAGGCTGACTTTAACGGTTTCATCCAACCAACCCTGCAAGCGCCCCGCCACCACTGCGCCACAAGCCCCACTGCCACAGGCCAAAGTCTCAGCGGCACCACGCTCATAAACCCGCAGGCGAACCGACTGACGATCCAGCACCTGCATAAAGCCCACATTCACCCGATTAGGGAAGCGGGGGTGGGACTCCAGCAGCGGCCCCAAACGCTCAACGGGCGCACTCTCCACATCCTCCACACGCAGCACAGCATGGGGGTTACCCATAGAGACCGCACCGATGGTGTACGTATCACCATCTACCTCAATCAGATAGCCAGGAGCCTGTTGCTCTGCCACAAAAGGCACCTCAGCCGGCACTAAGCGAGGGACGCCCATATCCACCCGCACCTGGTCATTCTCCACCAGGTAAAGGGTGATAACACCACCTGCCGTCTCCACCACAATGGCATCTTTATCGGTCAGCCCTTTGTTACGCACAAAACGGGCAAAGCAACGCGCGCCATTTCCACACTGCTCCACCTCAGAGCCATCAGCATTCAGAATTCGATAGCGAAAATCCACCCCACTCTGAGTGCTCTGCTCCACCAGCAGAATCTGATCACAACCGATACCGAAATGGCGATCGGCCAGAAAGCGGATCTGTTCCGGAGAGAGATCAACGGTTTGATTAATGGCATCGATAACGATGAAGTCGTTACCCAATCCATGCATTTTGGTAAATATCAGGTTCATCTCGTTAGCTTATCATAAAAAAGGCGCTATACCCGGAAGCATAGCGCCTTGATGGTTCTGAAGTAGGAAGGCTTACTTTTTGTTGCCTTCAATGCCCGCCAGAATCTCAGCACGGGCAGACGCTGCATCTTCCCAGCCTTGGATTTTCACCCACTTGCCCTTCTCCAGATCTTTGTAGTTCTCGAAGAAGTGAACAATCTGCGCTTTCAGCAGCTCATCAACATCACTGATGTCGTTGATGTTGTCATACAGGGGAGTCAACTTGGAAACTGGCACAGCCAGTACCTTAGCATCAACACCACCATCATCTTCCATCTTCAGTACACCTACTGGACGGGCACGAATAACCGAACCAACGGCCAGAGGGTGTGGTGTCACCACCAGTACGTCAACGGGATCACCATCACCCGCGATGGTGTGAGGCATAAAGCCATAGTTCACAGGATAAAACATGCAGGTGCCCATGAAGCGGTCAACTAGAACTGCACCAGAATCCTTGTCGATTTCGTATTTGATAGGATCCGCATTAGCAGGGATCTCAATGATGACGTTAATATCGTTAGGGACATCTTTGCCCGCGGCGATGTTATCGATGTTCATTACATGTTCCTCATGATGGGCTTTCACCCAATGTTGACGATAAGATTGTGAATAGTGCGCGGATTATACGGGACATTGCCCGATCAATAAACAGCCAGGGAGATGATATGTCAGCAAACGCAAAAACCACCGTCGGATTGGCGTTGGGAAGTGGCTCTGCCAGAGGGTGGTCCCATATTGGGGTGTTGCGGGCACTCAAGGAGCTGGAGATTGAGGTAGAGGTCGTCTGCGGTACCTCCATCGGCGCACTGGTAGGTGGCTTCTACACCAGTGGCAATCTGCACAAGTTGGAACAATGGCTGCTCAAACTGGATCTGCGGGAGATCATCCGCTACCTGGATGTAGGCCTACTGGAAGGAGGCGGCTTTATTGAGGGCAAACGGCTGATCGATTTCTTTCGCGATGAACACATCGGTGATGTAGAGATCAAGCAACTTCGCCAACGCTTTGCGGCTGTCGCCACCAACCTAGCCAGTGGCGAAGAGGTTTGGCTTCAGCAAGGCTCACTGCTGGAAGCAATCCGAGCCTCCATCGCCCTGCCCGGATTTTTTACCCCTGTGCAACGTGATGGTCAATGGTTGGTGGATGGCGGGCTGGTCAACCCAGTGCCGGTCTCACTGTGCCGAGAGCTGGGTGCAAACAGCGTGATTGCCGTCAATCTAAATAGTGATATCACTGGCAAACACCTGAGAAAAAATGTCCGACAGACGGCCCGCTTTAAGGTGGAATCCCCCCTACTCAACCAGTGGCTATCGGAGCTGCGCAAACGAAGTAATGGCAAGCTGGATAAACTGCTGGAGCGGGAAAACACCCCTCACCCCGGACTTTTCGATGTACTGGCAGGCTCCATCAATATCATGCAGGATCGTATTACTCGGGAACGGCTGGCCGATCACCCCGCGGACATTCTACTGGAGCCCAAGCTCTCCCATCTAGGGCTGTTAGAGTTTGATCGTGCAGACGAAGCCATCGAGATCGGCTACGAGTGTGCCATGGAGACCCTGAATAACCCGCAAACCTTGCAATTATTCCATGAGTAACAGAGACTTTGCTTATCAACAAAAGCTGGATAGCGGATCACATCCAGCATAAAAAATTAAATGGTCTTTCCTAATTATTAGGCCCAAGGAGCACCCCTTGATAAGCCAACTCTCGCAACGCTATCAGCGACTCCTTACCTGGCTGTGGCAAGAGCCGGTACACCCCATGTCGGCGGGCAAAGCCACTCTGATACGCACACTGAGAATTATCCACCTGGTTGCCGAAGAGCTACACGGTGGACTGCTGAATCTGCGAGCCATGAGCCTCGTCTACACGACTCTGCTCTCACTGGTGCCGCTACTGGCCGTCAGCTTCTCCGTACTTAAGGGGTTTGGCGTCCACAATCAAGTCGAGCCACTCCTGCTTAACCTACTCGCGCCGCTAGGCGAACAAGGCGTTCAGATCACCAATCGCATTATCGAGTTTGTCGATAACACCCGCGCCATGGCGCTGGGCTCCCTGGGCCTGGGCATCCTGATCTTTACCGTGATATCCCTGATGCAAAAGATCGAAGAGGCTTTCAACCACGCCTGGCACGTCAGTCAGCACCGCTCCTTTGCCCAGCGCTTCAGTAACTACCTGAGTGTGATTGTGATTGGTCCGGTCTTGATCTTCAGCGCACTGGGACTCACCGCCACCATGCTCAGCACCACCCTGATGCAAGAGCTGGTCGCCCTGCCTGGCATCGGCTGGCTGATTGACAGCCTGGAAAAACTACTGCCTTTCCTGCTAATCAGCACCGCCTTTACCTTCATTTATATGTTCATCCCCAATACCCGGGTTCATCTCACCTCTGCGCTGATTGGGGGTGTCGTCGCGGCCGGTCTATGGCAAGGGTGTGGTTGGTTATTTGCCTCCTTTGTCGCTGGCTCCTCCACCCACGCAGCGGTTTACTCTGCTTTTGCCGCACTGATCCTGTTTATCATCTGGCTCTATCTGGGTTGGCTAATTCTGCTGATTGGCGCCAGCATCGCCTTCCACCATCAACACCCCAACTACCGACAGTGTCAGCAGGAGAGTCTACCGCTGAGCATTCGGGAGCAGGAGCTGCTGGGCTTGGCTATCATGCAGCGGATTACCCAGCGCCACTACCAGCAGCAATCGCCTTATCACATCGAGTCCTTGCGTAGTGACCTGGGAATCCCGGTCTCCATACTCTCGCCACTGTTACAGGCCTTAATCGACAACCACATTCTTACCCTTTGTGAAGGTGATGAGCAAAGTACCCTGCTGCCAGCCAAACCGCTGGAGGTATTGACCATTGCAGATGTTTTGGATGCTCTGCGCTACCATGGCGAAATACAGCAAATTCAGCAACGCCCCTGGTTTAACCCACAGCTGGCAGAGATTGACCAGCAATTGACAGAGGCTCCTTCCCGGTCTCTTTCAATTAAAGCGTTCTCCCTCTCCAACTCCCCATAAGCGCACTTTTTTTGACCATCTCACGATAACAGGGAATAATTCCCCCGTTCACCAATAAGGCAGGCCGCCATGCCACATATCGATGCACTCTTTGAAAACAACCTGCTATGGGCCAACCAGATCAAGGCCGAAGATCCGGATTTTTTCCATAAGCTCTCCAAGCAGCAGGCGCCACGTTACCTGTGGATTGGCTGTGCTGACAGTCGGGTACCTGCCAATGAGATTGTAGGCCTACTGCCTGGCGAACTGTTTGTGCATCGCAATGTCGCCAACGTGGTACACCAGACCGACCTTAACAGCCTGTCGGTCATCCAATACGCGGTTGAGTATCTCAAAGTGGAAGACATTATCGTCTGTGGCCATTACGGCTGTGGCGGGGTACAGGCCGCTTACCAAAACAGTAAGCTGGGACTAATCGACAACTGGCTACGCTCCATCCAACGCACCTACAAAGAGAACCTCATTGAATTTGAGTCACTTACCCCCAAGCAGAGCGTTAACCGCCTCTGTGAGCTAAATGTCATCCAACAGGTGCGTAACGTAGCGCGAACCACCATCGTGGAGGATGCCTGGGATCGCGGCCAATCACTCTCCATCCACGGCTTCATCTACAGTATTGAGGATGGCATCCTAAAAAATCTGGACGTCACCTTGGATGGCGACAAACGCAGTCTTTAAAGGGTAATCAGGCGCTAATTTCCTTAAAAAGTGGAGAAAAATCCACCATTCAGGCACACTATGGCCTGTTTAAGTTTCATTTCCATTAACCCGAGACCCGGGCGAAAACCCACCCTCCGAACCAATGGAAATCACCCGTATAGATAAAGCTTTATGCCCCCATAAGCAACACGTATAGGGGTATTGGGCATAAAAAAGTTAAAATCGGCACAAGTGAGATGGTTTTTCCATCAGTGGTTTTTTTAGGCAGCGTGGCCATGACGCAGCAAGGTAGACAGAGATGACAATCAACGAACAAAGATTAACCCACTTACGCAAGCTGGAAGCAGAGTCCATCCATATCATCCGCGAAGTAATCGCTGAATTTGATAATCCAGCCATGCTCTACAGTATTGGTAAAGATTCTTCGGTAATGCTTCACCTGGCTCAAAAAGCCTTCTATCCTGCGCCACCACCTTTCCCACTGGCCCATGTGGATACCACCTGGAAATTCAAAGAGATGATCACGTTCCGTGATCGTCGCGCCAAAGAAGTGGGCATGGAGCTAATCGTTCATATCAACCCGAAAGGTAAAGAGATGAACATCAGCCCATTCGAACATGGCTCATCCATGCACACTGACATCATGAAAACCGAAGGGCTACGCCAGCTACTGGACGAGCACAAGTTTGATGCCGTATTCGGTGGTGCCCGCCGTGACGAAGAGAAATCCCGTGCCAAGGAGCGTATCTACTCCTTCCGTGACAAAAATCACCGTTGGGACCCCAAAAACCAGCGCCCAGAGCTGTGGGATATCTACAATGGCAAGCACAAGCAAGGCGAGTCTATCCGCGTATTCCCACTCTCCAACTGGACTGAATTGGACATATGGCAATACATCTACCTGGAAAACATTGAGATCCCCAGCCTCTACTTCGCCAAAGAGCGTCCAGTAGTAGAGTACGGCGGTACCAAGATCATGGTAGACGATGACCGTATGCCAGAAGATCTGCGCAAAACCGCCAAGATGGAGATGGTACGCTTCCGTACCCTGGGCTGCTATCCACTGACAGGTGCGGTACCTTCCGATGCCACCACGCTACCAGAGATCATCCAAGAGATGCTGTTGACCAAAGTATCAGAGCGCCAAGGCCGTCTGATCGACCACGACGAAGCGGGCTCCATGGAGAAAAAGAAGATCGAAGGCTACTTCTAAACCCAGTAAAAGATTTTGTCGCCGCAGCCTGAATAACAGCGCTGCGGTCACAACCAAAAGTTTTTAAGGATCTACAAGATGGCGCACCAATCCGACCTAATCGCAACAAACATCGAAGAGTACCTGCATCAGCACGAAAACAAAGAGCTGCTGCGCTTTATCACCTGTGGCAGTGTGGATGATGGTAAAAGTACCCTGATCGGCCGACTGCTGCACGACAGCAAAATGATCTTTGAAGATCAGCTGGCCGCAATCAACAAAGACTCCAAAAAGCATGGCACCACAGGTGAAGAAGTAGACCTGGCACTGCTGGTGGACGGCCTGCAATCCGAGCGTGAGCAAGGTATCACTATCGACGTGGCTTATCGCTTCTTCTCTACTGACAAGCGTAAGTTCATCATCGCTGACACTCCCGGACATGAGCAGTACACCCGTAACATGGCAACCGGTGCTTCAACTGCAGACCTGGCCATCATCCTGATCGATGCACGTTACGGTGTACAAACTCAAACCCGTCGTCACTCCTTCATCACCAAACTGTTGGGCCTGAAGCACATCATGGTTGCCGTCAACAAGATGGACCTGGTGGAGTACAGCGAAGCGCGCTTTAACGAGATCAAAGCAGAATACACCGAGTTTGCCAAAGACCTGGGTATCGAAAACCCCATCTTCGTACCGCTGTCCGCTCTGAAGGGTGACAACGTGGTTAACCCAAGCGAGCACATGCCTTGGTACAAAGGTGAGCCACTGATGGCTCAGCTGGATAACATCGAGATTGGTGATAACACCAACCTGGAAAACTTCCGTTTCCCAGTACAGTACGTGAACCGCCCTCACCTTAACTTCCGTGGTTTCTGTGGCACCATCGCTGCGGGCACCATCAAAGTGGGTGATGAGATTACCGTACTGCCTTCACGCAAAACCTCAAAGGTGAAGCAGATCATCAAGCCTGCGGTTTCTGCCGATGATATGGAGACCACCGAGGCTTTCGCCCCCATGGCTGTGACCATTACCACTGAAGACGAGATTGATATCAGCCGTGGCGACATGATCGTAAAATCCAGCGACATCCCAGAAGTATCCGATAATCTGGAAGTGATGATGGTATGGATGAGCGAAGCTGCACTGACCACAGGCAGTGAATACCTGATCAAACGCAGCACCAGCCTGATCCCAGGCAAATTCACCCGTATCGATCACCAAGTCGATGTAAACACCCTGGCACAAAGCGAAGTTGATAAGCTGGAACTGAACCACATTGGTCAATGCCAACTACACCTGAACCGCGCTATTGCCTGTGACCCTTACACTCAAGTGAAAGGCACCGGTAGCTTTATCGTGATCGACAAGTACACCAATGCCACATTAGGCGCAGGTATGATCATTGGTAAAGGCGAAGCAATTGAAGGCGCTACAACTGGCCGTGACTACAGCCCATTTGAGCAAGAGCTGAACGCACTGATTCGCAAGCACTACCCTGAGTGGGGATGTCGGGATATTAGTGAGTTGTTGAAGTAAGTTTTTACTTCCACTGCTTAGAGAAAGCCTACTGGGATTTGTAAATCTCAGCAGGCTTTTTTGGTTTTGTAGATTGTTTGTAGGAGCCTGCTCGCAGGCGATGATTCAACAATGTGTGTGTCACTTCGTGACACAATAATCCGAAAAAGTTTAGCACTACAAATTGATACAATTAATTGCCACCACCCACCGCCTACAAGATATATAGTTAGCAAGATAACGTAACTCAAAAGGTAGTGGATATGCCTAAAAAGCTAAACGTAGCAGCAATACAAATGGATGCCTCGTTCGGACAAAGAGAGGCGAATTTAGCAAAAGCTGCCTCATATATTAAGCAGGCCTCAGATAAAGGAGCGGAATTAATCTTACTCCCTGAGCTACTACCCTATGGCTATGGAGTGAATGAATCAGTATGGGAAGGCGCTGAGCCTATCGATGGACCATCGGTATCTTGGCTTTTAAATCAGTCTGACAGAAACAACGCCTATATCGGATTTACCTTTCTTGAAACCGATGGAGAAGATTTCTTCAACACATTCGTACTATCCGATCCAAAAGGCAATATCGCAGGGCGCGTTCGCAAATCCCCAGCACCTGCCGTTGAGTCTTACTTCTACAAAGAAGGTAATGACAGCCATGTCATTGAAACAGATATAGGTAAAATTGGCGTTAATATCTGTTATGAGATGTTATTACACAATCGCATATCTGATTTATACGAAGGGAATATAGACATTTGCCTTCAACCCAGCGCAGCAGGCCGCCCAAAACCCTTCATACCCGGTGATGTCACCCGCCTAGAAAAAGCAATAAACAATGCAAGAGCACTCCACTATAAAGCACTAGGCGTACCTATCATAATGGCTAACCGGATTGGCAGACTTGAAGGAAAGCTACCCAGCATCATGGGTAATATAAAAAGCAGCTTTATAGGAGAGTCCTACATTAGCGACAGCAATGGCAATATACTTGCTGATCTTGGCCAAGATGAAGGGGTGATTGTCGAGGAGATCACCTTAGATTCAAGCTTCAAACCCCACTCCCCACCGGACAAATATGGGAAAATATGGTCTATCCCAATGCCATGGTATGGATTTATTTACCCAATGACCCAAAAGTGGGGTGAAAAGTCATATTTCATAAATCCAAGAAGAATTGAAAAATCCAAAGAGATGTTTTACAAGTATAAGCCTAAGCAGATTAATACGAGCTTCAATCTACTATAATTTCCTTCACTCCCTCAGAAAGTAATTTAAACTGGGGATATTACGTGATTGCGATGCAGCAATTTAGCGTAGTTAATCAAGTAGATTGCGATCTACTCATCATTAGGCAATTAAGGAGCAATATGAATAGAAAGTTTTTTGTGTTGATTATCATGCTACTTATTAGTGGTTGCACGTCAGTAGCAAAAGTAGAGAACTTTGAGAGTGACATATCTAAAATCAATTTTGATCAAATTGAGGAATCACATGATAGTTCTTCCGGTGACATATGGACCTGGAAAGGAAAAAATGAGTATTTTTTCTACGTATCAAATATTGAAGCAACAGAATTGAGTCAACAACTTATCTTAACACTTGAGAAAAACGGTTATTCCGTTGTCAAAAAATCCAATGATGGATCTGCAATCATTGGCAAGAGAGGACTAAGGGCAAATGAATGGAATTCTGTTGCAGGAATATACTTCACACCTAAAAGCGGAGAATATCGCGTATATATAAAAGTTGAGATTACGCAGGATATCACAGGTGGCTGGAATGAGAATAGAGCTAGAAAAATTGGCATGGATTTCTGCAAAAATTCGGGGGAATGTAAAAACTTATAAACAAGCTATTTGATCAGAGGTGACTTACTATTAACTAGCCAACTTGTTAGCTATAACACCATAAATAGATGAATAGAGAACTATTTAAAGAGTTTGAGTCCCTAAGAGATAGAGGCCTTAAAAAAAAGGCATCTATCGCGATTAATGACTTCATAGAATCGTTTGAAAATGATTTGGAAAAAGAAGAGTGGACTAAGGACTATCTCAATTTATATTCAGAAGGAAATAATGGGAAAATCAGGCATGAGTTATTTGATAGGGTAATCTTTCCCGTACTACTAAAGGGCTACAAAGAGCGTGATTTATGGTCCTATATGATGCTAATTAAATTTATACAGAATATATACCAAGCACATGAGCTTCATAAAAAATTGGATCAAAAATCTGACCATACACTACTAAAAGAGTGTGTAGCACTTTTCCCTGAAGCTGATGAGCCAAAACTAAAGTTGCTTCAGGCTCAGATTCGCTGGTTTGAACACTGCGAGCATGAATGGCCATCTGGCATATTGTATGGAATGAATGGAGCCACACCGCCTCAACTCGAAGAAATACTCAGTGAAATTAGCCATGCCAGAAAACTAGATAAGTCCGATCGCTATTGCGAATACTTAGATAGGTTTGAAGATAGAGTGCATGAATACAAAAAAAAATTAATAAAGCCATAGCTTCGACGATATAGTCATCATTCTCCTACTATCCAGTAGCCATCTCAGGAGTAACTACATGGCGAAGTCAAACGCCTCAATTCTTGATCTGGAATTTATCAGCATTATGCTGATATTCGGGATATCGCTCGGCTTATTTGCCTCATTTGGATTAATTAAAGGAAGCACGGCAACGCTGCTTTTCTGGCTATTAAGCCAGGGGCGTATTTTTACTCGCTTTGGCGATCTTCGCCGTAGCAAAGGCCCAGCATGGCGCTATTTCCTATTCAATGAATGTCTACTTGCCGTTGCAGCGATCACATTGGGTGTAATAACGAAGTAGCCCCCTAGCCTCAGAGCCCCTCCCTCCTCAAACCCACCATATACTAGAAATATATTTCCATATCTATACTAATGAAATAAATACCAAAGGCGGCAAATTGATGTAAAATTGTACAACCGCTTAGGGTATCGAACGGGTGTATTTGAGGGAAAATTGTGTTGGTGCTTGCTATCTGTCTGCTAATGATGACCATGACGGCAATTCGGTCCTATGACTTGGCGGAGATGGGTGAAAAGGCCAACTATGGAACCCAACCCCAGACATTAACAACCCTACTCACTCTCAGCCTATTGTTAGCCATGACGGGCTGTAGCCACAATGATGCCATCGGCACCGCTGACAATACATTTCCACAGTCAATTCAACCCATTAATCTCGCTCCTCCTCTGAGTTTTACAGGGCACAAACACCACCAGGCCACCAACAAGCAGCCTAGCAGCGATCCCCAAGCAATCACCCTTCAGCAACGGGCAGACCTAACCCTTGAGGAGAGCGAGGCCAAGCCTGGAAGCGACGGCTACTATCAGGCCATTACACTCTATGAGCAACTCCTGACGGACTACCCTGACTATCAAGACAACGATCAAGTCCGCTATCAACTTGCCCGCGCCTACGACTACACTGACTCGCCAAAGCAGGTCCTACGAGTACTGACGGATCTGGTTGCGCAACACAGCGGTTCCTCTCACTACATTGAAGCTCAACTCCGCCGTGGTGAGCTACTGTTTAATGCAAATCGCTTTGATGACGCAGCACACGCTTACGAAGCGGTGATCGCAGAGGGAGAGAGTAGTGATTATTATCCATACGCCCTCTATAAGCAGGCCTGGGCCTACTATAAACACAATAAGCTAGACCAAGCTCGCCATCGCTTTGCCGATTTACTGGACCATCTGGATCCGCCTCCCGAACTAGCAGCGATAAATAGTAGTGATAACGCGCTGGTCAATGATGTGCTACGCGTATTGGCCTTGAGTTTTGATGAACCGAACGGCCTCCAATCCCTTCAAGCTTTTTTGGGTAAAAGGGAAAAAAAGCCATACCTTCCTCTGATTTTCCAAGCGCTTGCCAAACAGCATCTCGCCCAGCAGCTTTATGTTGATGCAGCACAAACCTATCTCGCCTATGCAGCCCACTACAGCGATCAACCATTCGCGCCACGTTATCACCTGCAGGCCATACAGCTCTTTGAAGAGGCCAAACAAAACAAACTCGTCATTGAGACGAGAGAGAGCTTTGTAAAGCGTTATGGGCCTAGCATGAAGTTTTGGCAGCATCACCCCACATCACTCTATAACGACTTATTACCTGCTATAAAAGAGAACATTATCTTACTGGCAAAGCAGTTCCATGCTACTTATCAGCAAAGCAAGCAGTCAGATGACATGATGTATGCCCAATACTGGTACCGTTACTTTTTACAAAATTATCCCAACGAGACTGAAGCTGGTGAAATCAGTTTTCTTTACGCGGAAAACCTTTTTGAATTAGGAAGCTATCGTAAAGCAGCAGATGAATATCACCAATCAGCTTACCACTACCCTCCCCATGCTAAATCTGCAGAAGCTGCTTATGCGGCTTTAATCAGTTATGAGAAGCAAAAAAATATAGCTGATCAACAACGCCGACAAAAACTTATAGAAAGTAGCGAAAGGTTTATTCAACACTTTCCAAATGATACCCACCTTGCTGAGGTGCGTTACATAAAAGCAGACCAACACCTCGCCCTTGAGGAGTATCAACTGGCACAAGAGGCGTTAACCGAATTACTCCCATCAATCGGCAAAACAAAGTATGAACTACTCAGCCCTGCCTGGAATAAACTCTCCTACTGCCTGTTTATGATGAAGGAATATGCTAAAGCGGAAACGACTACGCAAACAGCGTTGGAATACGTGGTATATCAAGATGACTATCTCACTCTCAAGCAACGCCTTGCCTCATCCATTTATAAGCAGGGAGAAGCAGCTCAGACTCAAGGCGATATGAAAACCGCCGCTGAGCATTATATTCGTATGGTCTCGACAGTACCGGACTCCTCTTTTGTACCCAACGCCCTCTACGATGCGGCGACAGCTTATCTTGCAGATGGAAAGTTAAAAAAATCGGCCAAAGCTTTGGAGTTGTTAACAAGCGGTTATTCAGATCATGCACTCTCATTCAATGCTAAGGAGAAGCTAGCATTTATCTATAATGCGTTAGGCGATGAGCTAAAAACCGCCCATGCCTATAGTGCGTTAGCCAATGTTGAAAATGACACTAACCGCAAACGTAGTCTGCTAATACAAGCCGCAGATATCTACCAACAATATGACCACTTAACCCAGGCAATAGATTTATTAGAACGCTACCAATCATTACTAAAAAGCAGTGAAGCGATCTATTACAAAACAGCCCATCGCATTGCAGATCTTAAAAAGGCACAAGGTGATATCACCGCCTATCAACAAAAACTGAAACAGATTATTGATCAGGTTAACCCTAAAAGCCGTGATACTGAAATATTACAACAAGGTGCCAATGCCACATTAGCACTGGCAGAGAGTTACAATGAAGCATTCACTAAAATTAAGCTAAGCGACCCCATCCGGGAAGCCGTGAACAAGAAAATGGCAGCAATGAAATTAGCCCTTAACCGCTATCGAGACGCAAACGATTTTCATATTAGCTACATCACCACCGCAGCCACCTTCCATATTGCAGAGATCTATCGCCACTTTAGTCATGCACTGCTCACCTCACCAAAACCCAATGGCCTTAGCCCACAAGAAGAGACGGTTTATCACCTCATGCTGGAAGAACAAGCATACCCCTTCGAAGAGCAAGCCATCACTTATCACAAACTCAATATCAAACGGGTGGAAGATGGCCTCTATGATCAATGGATTCAACAAAGCTTCCAAGCCTTGGGCCAGCTACAACCGGTTAAATTTAATAAAGCAGAGCGTGTAGATACGGTGATCACTTACCTTAACTAGTGCTCATGACAATGAATAATCATCCCAATAAAGCGCAATGAAATCTTTCAACCATATTTGGAATAAGGTAGGATAAGGAAGTTTATTTCTCCATGGAGCGGAAGCGTGCATTACCCACCAGCCTACCGATTTTATCTTCTGATTATCATGCTCTCAGCCATTGTCGGTTGTAGCGAAGAGAATGAACCGGACCCAGGCCCAAGCAGTGAATCCAGCAATGATACCACCAGCACAAATAGCAGCTACTGCTTAAATAACCCAGTTGTCCTTTTCGACTCACTTGGTAATATCGAAGGCAATAGCCTTTTTATCCTCTCCGATGGAGAACAGCAAAGCTATAGCCGCAACGGCTCCTTATGTGTTGACGAGAATGGTAAACTCCGCCACCCTTCAGGCAAATATTTTCAACTAAGCCCAAACAACAGCAATGAATCGCCGCTGGTTTTAATCGATGCTGAAGCACCACTCTCCAGTGCTGGTATACCACTGGAAAGCATTTATACTCAACTCGATGGTACAGTCATAGCACACTATAGTGACTACAATGAACTCAAATTAGGCCATCTCCCGCTTGCCCGTTTCAACAGCCCACAAAATCTATTAGAAAAAAACCATGATGTGTGCGAAGAGAGTGATAACTCTGGCACAGCTCATATTGCGTTGAGTGGTACCGAGGGAGTTGGCTTAATCCCAGGTTCATCTACTAGTGATATAAGCTGCGCGGCAAGCTCTATTGTCTATCAAAACTTTCTTACTATTAATAAAAAAGCTTTTCTACAGTTAAATCGTGGTGAATCTACCCGTTTTACACAACTAGCAGAACTGCAAATGGATAAGTACGGCTATCTCAGTGATTCCAATGGCCTTAAGCTGCAAGCCTATCCTGTACAATCTGCAATGGGCCCACGACCCCAGGCTATCGAAGAGCTCGAAGACATTCAGCTACCAATAGAACCAATAGCCGCTTCAGCAACAACATCGGTATCAATCTGGTTAAATCTGGATGCCTCATCAACACCCTTTGAGCCAACAAGCATCCCATTCACACCCTCCAGCCCAGAAAGTTATCACCACAAAAATAGTCTTTCGATTTATGATTCACAGAGCATGGAACACACCCTGGAGACCTACTACCGGAAGATTCTTCCCACCGAGAGTAACCTATGGGAGATGTATGTCACTATCGATCAGCAAGATGTTCCTGCAGACGGTAATGGCGCTGGTGAGCCCGTACTCCTGACTTTCGATACGGCGGGGAACATAGCAAGCAGTACACCCGGTGATGATTACCATAATATTGCCTTCAGTACCTTCTATACCCTTGAAGGTGAAGCTATCCCATTCAATCTGGATGTCCCCCATATACTTCAATATAAAAGTCCAAGTACTGATATTCGCTTATACCAAAATGGATTCTCTAAAGGCTATCTATCAGGAGTTAATATTGATGTGGGCAGCTATCTCAGAGGTATATTTGACTTTAATATACCGACTCACTCAGGCTACTTTGGCTGGGGTTATACCATCTCACCCGCTGCCACTGATCTCATCACATTAAGCCTCAACCTTAATGCCTGGGTTTTAGCAATTAATAGCGCTATACCCTTCTCATCATCTGACAGCAACAGTTATCACCACAGCTCAGAAATCAATGTCTATGACTCCCTAGGGGGTACTTATAGCCTACGCCACTATTACCGTAAGATAGAGGGAAATAACCAGTGGGAGCTATATACAGAGCTGGATAATAAAGAACTGCTACCCATCGGCCTAACATCTGGTCAACCCGTCCTTCTCTCATTTGATGAGCAAGGCACATTAACTTCACTCTCACCTTCACAACAAGCTGGGATAGTAAATTATCAAGCTGTTCCAATAACAGGCGCAGATAACTTGACGCTAAACGCAGATTTCAGTAGTACCACTCAACTCGCCCTTTCATACAGTGAAAAAACACTGAAGCAAAATGGCACCGAAGCAGATATTAGTGGCTATCATCCATCACCCATTATACGTAGATCAACCTATAAATATCTGTATCAAATCCCCGCTGCCACCTTTGCAAACCCAGATGGATTGGAAGATATGGATAATGGGCTCTATCGCTCAACTGAGGAGTCAGGGTCAGCTAACCTAAGCATCCCTAATTCATTCACTAGTGGCCCAATTACATTTATAGACCTTTCTGGGAAGTAGCAACAATAAACAACTTCCCCTACGGTCAAAATAGTGGGCACCCCCTTGAAAAGGAGTGCCTTTATTGCCACGACAAGAAACGAGTACTAACAAGCCCACACTCATACCCAATCTATAGGGTAATAACCACTCCTCAGCCCACCTGCTATACTTTTTCAGAAAGACAAATCACCCTATCTATTTAATCCATCAGTCGTTATGCTCGATAAGGAGCCAATAATGATCATTCTATCCAATCAGTTGCAGTACTGGGGATTGGCGGCAATGCTATTGCTGTTATTGATATCAACATCCCATGCCTCCCATATCATTGTGGATATCCACTCTGATGTGGGGCTGTTTTACGAAGAGCTTGCCCATCACGGTGATTGGGTTGAATCCGATAAGGGTGAATTCCTTTGGATTCCCACCGCAACCCCAGCGGATTGGCGCCCCTACACAATTGGTCAATGGGCTTATGATCAGGCCAATGGCTGGGTATGGCTATCCGGCTGGTCCTGGGGATGGGCCCCCTTCCACTATGGGCGCTGGATGTTTCACCCTGAATATGGCTGGGCCTGGAAACCCGGTACCCAGTGGGCACCAGCGTGGGTTGCCTGGCGCAGTAGTAACGAGGTAATAGGCTGGGCGCCACTCTCACCCGCCTTCGAGCTTAACAATGGGGAGACCATGTTAAACGATCAGCAACTAGAGAGTATTGATCTCTACTCATGGTCATTCGTCCCGGCTAAAAAAATTTTTTCCAGTAACCTACATGCCAAAGCCATTATCATGGCAGGCAGAAATCCCACCCTATTAGCGCAGACCCACTCCGAAAGTCGCTATAAAGTCAGTGACGCAGGTATCTTTAACGTTGGCATTGACCCACTCCAACTGTTTGACGAATCCTCACCGACATTAAGGCTCGTCTCACTGGTAGATGTTACCTTTCCAGATGCCGTTGCCATGACACATGTCGGGGAAAATCAGGCTGCGATATTCAGACCCACCATCGATTTAAACAGTGAACTCTCCCCACCGGCCCCCTCTCTGAACTATCAGCACTACAACGCGGCTGAACTAGCCAAAAGCCATAAAAACATCCTCAGCGCACTCAACATCTACCATCAGGCTGAAGATAAAAGCATGGCTAAGATTCACAAACAACAACTGGTGGAAGTCACAGAAGGTGAAAAGGTCCAACTGATCCAACAACAGCAAAACGAACTAGATTCATTGGATATTCTGCATAAGCGAGAGCAAGAGGTGATATTGAAACGCTTTGAGCGAGAGAAACATCATTTGTCTAAATAAAGCGTCATCAGCACAGGGGGTTGCACGCAAGGGGGCCCCCTCAACCACCAGTTGGATCAAAACCCGCCCCATAGTATGATGAAGCGATGAAAACCAGCCTCGATCATTTACCAGAAACCAAGCAGCGCGATATTCAGACTATCGTCAATATCGTACGGGAGGAGTTCGACCGCTTCACCCATGGTGAAGGCAACAAACTGGGCGCCCGTATCTATAAGATCATTCTCTTCGGTAGCTACGCCACTGGCAACTGGGTAGAAGACCCAGAAAATGGCTACCTCAGTGACTATGATATTCTGGTAATCGTGAACCATGCTGAGCTGCCAGATGAGAGCAAGCTATGGCACAAAATTGAAGACTGGGTGGATCTCAAAATTAACGCCCCCTTCGGCCTCATCGTCCATACCCTGGACGACATCAACACATGCCTAGCCCAAGGCCAGTACTTCTTCAAAGACATCCGCGAACAAGGCATCGAACTCTACACCACTGGAAATAAAGCGCT
This sequence comes from Thiohalomonadales bacterium, assembly GCA_050295955.1. Lineage (GTDB taxonomy): Bacteria > Pseudomonadota > Gammaproteobacteria > RBG-16-57-12 > RBG-16-57-12 > JAFLJP01. The sequence continues at coordinate 114,028 of JBNKQQ010000033.1, read as the reverse complement.
TGTACCACCCGGCAAACTCACAGTGGAAGAACAAAAAGAAATTGCGGAAAAGCATTTTGAAAAATGGTTCGAAAGCGCTTCAGACTTTCTTATTACATCTAACTTTGACAAAAGTAGAGGAAAGCTAAATAAAGCGGCTTTTGAATTACACCAAGCCACAGAACGCTTCTTCGCCTGCACATTACTCGTCACCACCAACTACCTCCCCAAAACCCACAACCTAAAACGCCTACGCTCCCTCTGCAACCAACAGGATGGCCGCTACCACGACACCTTCCCCGGCAACACCAAATTCCAACGCCGCTGCTTCGCACAGCTAAAAAATGCCTATATCGATGCACGATATTCAGAGCACTACAGCATTAGTGAAGAAGAGCTTAACTATTTGGAAGAGAGAGTGAAAAAATTACAAGTGCTGACAGAAGAGGTTTGTAAGAAGAGGATGTTGGGTTTGAGTAACACCTCGAAATAAAGCAATGTAGGGTGGGCACGCATTTTGTGCCCACGCGAAAGCTAATCAGTTCATCACATAAAATGAGTTATCATCGACAGCTCACTATCATGAAGAGGTATTTTTCCGTGGGCACAAAAAATATGCCTCCCTACTTGGCTTGATTACCAATTAGGGAAATCCCCAAGTGAAATATAATTGATTACGCAATAACCAATCCCAAAAGTCGAGTCTTGAGCACCTAACTGATGGATGTTTATCTCAGATTGTGTTGTATATGCAGAAAGTAGCAAAGAATACATCTCTTTATATTGAGGGTCAGTATTAAGCAAAACTATAATATTACTTCCATGGCAAGTGTCACCACCGGAAAGACGAACTCCTACATGTTCATAAAATCCAACGCCAACGCTTGCTATCTTTCCGGTATAATTTGCTGCCGTCCCTTTTGCGATACTAACAGGGTCTGCAAAAGCAGAGCATGTAACCATCATAAAACAAACTAGCATAATTAGCTTTTTCATCATATTTCATCAACCTTAATTAAATAAAACAATAAATCAATGAGATCTCCCATTGATCCTATTTTTTAATATCAGATAGTGCACTTAAGTCATGTAGCATTTTTCTGTGGACATAAAAAATGTGTCTCCCTACTTGGCTTATTCACATGTGCCTTATTACGTGCAGCATACTTAACTCAAATATCAGCGGCTTATGTTGGGCTTCGCAAGCTCAGCATCAATCTACTGGCTACAGACTTTAGTTATTAGCAACAGCCAATCCCTGAAGGTACTCTATCAACTCATGTATATGTGTGCTTGGATTGTCTGTATCGCTTTTCTGCGCTTCCGCAAGCGCCCGCTTAGCGTATGCGATTGCCTGAGGCAACTGTGGTATCAGCGCTTCAAAATAGCCTTGATTCCCCTTAGCATAATTGGGAATGTATACTTTTAATTCTTCTAACACCTGATCCCCGGCACTCTTGCCACCATTGGTTCCGTAAAATGGTTGAGTGGTATAACAGAAATGCAGCAACAACCAATATTCAAAACAAGGTACAGAATTGATCGCGAAGAAAGTTTCTTTAGGTGACAAAGAGTCTATGGCATTTAAAACCTGACCATACGTTTGATGGGTATCTTTATCAAACACACAATAAACCCGGTCAAAGGGTATATTACGCTGAGCCTCTCGATATAGCTCCTGAGCCTTCTGCAAAACGTTAATAGGTGATGAACCACACTCCCCTGTCACCTCTACATTGGCCGTATTCAGTCGGTAGTAATCCCTTAACTCACGAAAATAGTTGGGCTCGGTTTTCTCCCCCTCACAGACAATCAACACCTTATCATAGGGAGAGCGCTTTGCCTGCTTCCTACGTAGGCCTTCAGTATTTTTTGCCTTTCGCTTTTGAAAAAGCTTATCACCTCCCCCCATATTTCTTATACTCGTTTTAATTCACGGGTAAAAGGCAATGCACCAAAGCGCCCGGCTAAATAAGCCATTTCTAAATTCTCCCTTGTTCTTGCACCAAAGTCAGTCAGAGGGAAAAGCTGAGTTTCTCGGGAGGCACCTTTTTCACAGAACCAAATTTGATCACGACGAAACACTTCACTACTAAGAATAGATGTTTCGTGGGTGGTAAATACCAGCTGAGCATTTTTAGGATTAGTTTTATCACTATGAAAAAGCTTAACCAAGAACTGAACCAGTTTTGGATGAAGGTTATCGTGTAACTCATCAATCACCAAAACATAACCTTTTTCCAGCGTATCCAGCCAAGGACCTGCAAATGAAAAAAGCTTCTGCGTCCCATCAGACTCTTCATCAAAATCAAAGGTGACTGGCCCGCCTTGTCTATCCCGATGAACAGTACTTAATTTAGAAATCAACTCCTTCCCTTCCAGCTTCTGGCGAAGTTCTTGTCTCACCTCATCGGGCATTTCATCTGGCAGATCTTTATAATCAAACTTCTTCTTCTCAACTACTACGTCATCAATATCAATATCTGCTGCTCTAAGAAAATCCATCACCTTATCTTTTGAGGCAGGCTTATCGCACAGTGAAGCAGTAAAACCAGGGGACCATCCCGAAACACTGGTCATCCGAAGCATTTCAGAAAACCAATCAAACACTGGCTGTAGCTGTTGACTATTGAGCTGAACAGCCGTTGAAAGAAACAAGGCATTAGAGCGGGTAGCGTCCATCCATAGTTGCTTTTGCCCTTGAAGGCCATTACCCATCTGCCATTGGTATTCACTTTGCGCTTCATCCCACTGACGAGCAAACCAGTGCTGGGCACGCCCCTTAGGAAAGGCAATCAACCACTCTTCAATAATTCGGCTATTGGTAGCAGCAAAGCCATATTGGTAGCGAACACCCTCAGTGATAAAAATAGCCTCAAACTCACTGGGAGATTGTCGAGAATCAGCATCCAAACGAAACGGAATAATATCCAGCTCGTCTCCCCGCTGCATCTCAGTAGATGACGCCACTACCAACCGCTTCATCTCCCGTAGAGCAAGCAAAAGATTGCTTTTACCCGCTGCATTAGGGCCATAAATCGCACTGGAGCGAAGCAAGGACAAAGCTGATAACCCATTGTTATTAAAACTATTTTCTTTGAGACTAGCAGCTTCTTTCAGCTTCGATTGGATCAAGCTCAAGGTCTGCCGCTGCTGAATTGAGCGAAAATTTGCAACACTAAACTCTACAAGCATTCCATTAGACCCCATTATTTGACGATATCTGACTTACTTATATACCCTACCCAGGCATCAATCAAATTAAAAGGTTAATTTTGTCAAAAACGGTCAAATACCACCCTGAAATTACATTGCAATGTAAATAAGAGATCAGCACAAGTTGATTCCTTAAGTTGAGCACTAGACTTTTCCCTTACTTTCTCTCTTTTCTGTCCTTTGTCCTAAAACCAAGGACGTCCAACCTACAAGCCGCAGAAAAAAGCAATCACATTCGATAATCACTCCATTTATTTCTCATATTTAATAAATTATTTCCTTTCCAGGCTATTCATCCACTTTATTTCTCATTTTCGAGTAATTATTGCCATTCCTGCCAATTATCATCCATAGTTTCTCATATTGGAGAAATATTCTATGGCGAGAAAAATTACACCACGTCCTTTTCCTGACTCCCCTCAGGTTGATTCGGCGGAGGCTTTTGGGGCGTTTATCCGAAGTTTGCGGACTCAGCAGCAGCTGCGCATTGATGATGCGGCGGCTTTGTGTGGGGTTTCGGTGCAACTGCTTTCTGATTTGGAGAATGGCCGTCGCTCTGTCGGCCTGAATAAGGCTTTGGCGGTAGCGCAGCAATTGGGTTTGATCCTGTTGGCAGTGCCTAAAGCAAAGTTACCAAAGACCCTGGCGGCCATTGAGCCGCTATCATAAAGTCCGCGCATTTAATTGGGCCGATTTTGCTGATCGCTGTGGTATCGATCGCCGCTTGTTGGTTCGTGAGATAAAGCGAATGATCAAAGTGCTACGCAGCCAGTTGCCCATGCTAATGGGCCAACCCGATTACACTGAAGAGGTGCAAGCCACGATTCAGGCAATCACGAATCTGGTGCTTAAACAGGCAGAGCAGTTGGAGAGTGATGCTGTGATGATCACAAAGGTGGCGCTTGATTGAGGATTGGCACTAAGCTGTAGCTAACACATAATAAGTGCCTCGCCCTGTGCCTTGCACTTTTCTCAGGTTTAGCTTGATGAGTTTGTTGAAGTCCAGCTTTCTTGAAATCAATAAAACAATTAGCCATAAACTAGCCTTAAATTAGCCGCTATACCCCTACTTATGTAAAACCCCTGAAAAGACAATCGATTATAAAAAAGCCGGCTTTCGCCGGCTCTCTTTCCTGGAAACTTCTGAAGCAGTCCCTAATCCCGTATTGGCACTTCGATTTTCTGCACCCTCTCTTGTTGGTTATTGAGGATATCTACCTTGATTAGTCTATTTAACATTAGTAACCATCACTCATTATCTAAGCGCTTCCCTAAACGTGAAATCATGTCCATTTTTTCGTGAAGAATCGCAATGATGATGGCTGGGTTGCCTGAGAGGAAAAACACAAAGTGATGCTCACATCTTGTAACGAGAACTTCGGGTATATTTAAGGAGAATGATTTGGCTATCACTGTCCCTTCAGCTATCTCTAAGAATTTAGCCTCAAGCTTGCTTCGGTATAGCTGAAGTTGTTTGCTGCCGTGATTATCTAGTGTGTAGCGGGCGATACTTCTCAGGTCATTTTCTGCATCTTTCGTTAAACGATATGAAGTCATTGCTGGGAGTCATCCCCCTTCTCAATCTCGTCAAATATATCGCTCACTGATTTTTCTGAGAAATCACCATTCTTTGCCGCTTTAACTCTAGGTTTGAGGAAGTTCTCTAGCGCTTCCAGAGCCTTACTGTCATCATCCCCAAAGTTGGGTAACGAACGCTCAAGAACGTAGTCTTTGATGGTTTTACCTTGCAGAGCGGCAATGGCCTTTAGTTTTTGATGTTGTTCTGGGGTTATTTCAATGGAAAGACGCATAAGATACACCTCGCTCTATATGTCATACATATAAGCATATCTACAAACAACAAATTGTCAATAATATACATATGTTGTTATAAAGCCGGCTTTCGCCGGCTCTCTATCCTGGAAACTTCTGCAGAAGTCCCTAATTCCGTATTGGAACTTCTATCTTTTGTGCGATCTCTTGTTGGTCGTTTAGGGTATGGGGGAGGAGGCGTTTGGCTTCCCGTTGTTGGTGGAGTACTTGTTCCAGTGCCTGGTGGATTTTTTTGTCTAACTTTTTGGTGGAGACTGGTGACATGAGGTTGATCTCTTCCAGTGGATCTTCATTGAGGTTGTAGCACTCATATTCTGGTGGGATGAAGCGTGCGGTAGTAATGCCGTCGGGATTGCCGGTGGCAGGGAGCGCGCCTAGGAGGTTTCCGTTATTGGTAGCGACTGTGGATATTGCTCCGCTGGTGGCGTAGAAACGGGGATTATCGAAGTAGCGGGAGTATTTCCATAGGGTGTCGCCAGTGAGCTTGGGCAGCCGGGTCACTACGGTTTCGATATGCTTGGGTTGAATAATGGCATTGTAGGCAACGCCAGTAACGGGATTGTTCATCTGTTCGCCTACTTCCACATTGTCATCGGTGCAGAAGTAGATAGTTTCGTCATCCACTTTTTTACCATTCGCAATCAGTTCTGATAAGTCTTTGCCTACCAGTGGCCGCGCTTCGCTGTGGTTTTCCGATAACGTTTTACGAGCCTGTTCCTGGTCGATATCAGCCAAGCCCAGTAACGTAGGCAACAGGTCTACATGTGAAGTAGGCACATCGCTCTCTTTAGCACCGTCAAAGAGTATGGGATTGGAGACAATGAAGGGTACGTGGATTGTCTCTTGGTAGGCGTTGTACCACTTCTGATGCAGGCCGCCGTGGGCGCCCAGCATTTCGCCGTGGTCGGAGAAGAACACCACGATGGTGTTATCCGCGAAAGAGGTTCCTTGTAGTGTGGCGTAGACTTTATCGATATGGGTGTTCACCTGGGCCATTAGGAAGTAGTAGAACTGGCGATAGGTTTCGTTATCCATCTGCGGCAGATACATGCGTGGATAGGTATAACGATAGTCCTGTTGGCAGCGGGGCTTGCTGGCCAGGGGTTCGTCGGCGGTGGGAGCTTTATCCACTTTTGGCAGCGTACCGTTTGCCTGTGCCTGTTGAAATTCTGGGAACCAGGACGCCTGTAACTGCCCCGCCAAAACAATATCGTGGGGATTGAGGAAGGAGGAAACTAACAGGAACGGTGTGTCATCCCCCTGCTGCGCCTGTTGATCCAGATGTTTTAAGGTACGACAGACTTGATCCGCGAAGCCTGGGTCCCGGGCGGTACCATCGTTTTGCTGTAGAGCACCGTGTGGCTCGGGACCAATCCAGCCATCAAAACCGAATTTATCCAGGCGGTTTGATTCACCATAGAGACGTATGCGCTCTGGAAAGGGGTTTCCGTTGATGTCGTTACTGAGTAGGCCAGTCTGTGTACCGGGTACGTCGATATCCTCGTAAGAGATATGCCACTTGCCGTGGTACCAGGTTTGATAGCCTGCAGTGCGGAAATAGTTACCCAGGGTAGGCACCGTATTGGGCTCCAGCCAGAACATATTTTCATCAAATGAAGATTTGCCAATGCCTGGCGTTTGGCTTACACCGTGTAGCGAAGGGTACTGACCGGTATAGATGGAAGCTCGGCTGGGTGCGCAGGCGGTGCTAGCGGTATAGTGGTTGGTAAAGCGCATCCCCTGGCTACACATGCGCCTGATGGCTTTACTGTGCTCCAATCGGTAGGCCTTTGCTTCGGGGTTTTCATAAACAGGTGGGTATCGTTCTTCGTCGGTAGTGATAAGCAAAAAGTTGGGGCGCTTTCCATTAATCAACATCTACATCTCTCCTGATAGGTTATGTGATGGGTATATGGATTGCGGTAGGAAGAGAGATATCTAAACCTCTTTAAAGTTGCTTTATTTATCTGCTCACAGTGATGTCATTAAATAACCCGCAAGGCTTGGGCGCTTTGCGGGTTATCGTGAAATTACAAACTCACCTTTCGAAGGCGTAGCGCATTAGTAATAACGGATACGGAGCTAAAGCTCATTGCCGCCGCGGCAATCATAGGCGACAGTAATACACCAAATACCGGGTAAAGTACGCCTGCGGCAATAGGTACGCCCAATGAGTTATAAACAAAGGCAAAGAAAAGGTTTTGTCGAATGTTGCGCATTGTGGCACGTGATAGGCGACGGGCACGGACAATGCCCCGCAGATCCCCTTTAACCAGTGTCACCCCGGCACTCTCCATTGCCACATCGGTACCTGTGCCCATAGCGATACCCACCTGAGCCTGAGCTAGTGCTGGCGCATCGTTAATGCCATCACCCGCCATAGCCACCACTTTGCCTTGCGCTTGAAGCTGTTTAATCACTTCGGCCTTTTGTTCGGGTAGCACTTCAGCCTGAATCTGATCAATACCAAGTTGATTCGCCACGGCCTCTGCCGTCTTTCGGCTATCTCCCGTGAGCATAACCACTTCGATGCCTTCCTGGTGCAAAGCCGCAATGGCTTCTGGTGTGGAGGGTTTAATGGGGTCGGCGACCCCAATGAGCCCTGCAGGCTTCCCGTCGATCATCACAAACATAACGGTTTGCCCCAGACTACGCTGTTGGTCTGCTTGTGCGCTTAAAGCTGAGGTATCAATATTGAAGCCCGCTAGCAGTTTGAGGTTACCCAATGCCACCTGATGCCCTTCTACATCACCCGTCACGCCCTGACCGGTAATCGACTGGAAGTGATTCACACTTTGTAAGGTGATATTTCGACTTTCCGCACCGCGCACAATGGCTTCAGCCAAGGGGTGCTCGCTACTCCGTTCCAAACTTGCTGCCAGCCTGAGAACAACCGCTTCATCAAACGCCCCGGAAGTGATAATGGAGACCAGCTCGGGCTTACCTTCAGTTAAGGTCCCTGTCTTATCCACCACCAAGGTGTCGATCTTTTCCATTATCTCTAAGGACTCGGCATTTTTAATTAACACCCCTTCCGTTGCGCCCCGCCCGGTACCCACCATAATAGAAATGGGTGTGGCCAACCCCAAGGCACATGGACATGCAATGATCAACACGGCAACGGCATTAACTACCGCAAAAGCGAGCGCAGGTTCTGGCCCAAATAGGCTCCATACAATAAAGGTAAGGATGGATATCAAAACCACCGTCGGCACAAAGTAACCCGCCACCTGATCTGCCATTTTTTGAATGGGTGCGCGAGAGCGCTGTGCTTCGGCCACCATGTTCACAATCTGAGCTAGCAAGGTGTCGGCCCCCACCTTTTCCGCACGCATCAATAAGCTCCCCGTACCATTTACGGTTGCGCCAATCAGCGTTTCCCCTGCATGTTTCGCCACAGGAACCGGTTCCCCCGTCACCATGGATTCATCGATGTGACTGTCGCCCTCTAGCACCACACCATCCACAGGCACTTTTTCACCGGGCCTCACCCGCAGCACATCACCCGGTTGCACCTGCTCAAGTGGAATATCCTTTTCACTACCATCGTCCCCCACAATACGCGCAGTGTTTGGTGCTAATCCTAACAGCAGCTTGATAGCCGCATTAGTGCGTGAACGGGCACGCAGTTCCAGTACCTGCCCCAATAGCACCAAACAGGTAATGACGGCTGCCGCTTCAAAATAGACATGTACTCTGCCTCCCTCACCCTGCATAGCCGGCGGAAATAGCTGTGGTGCAAAGAGTGCGAATAGACTGTAAATCCAGGCAACCGAGACACCGAGGCCGATCAAGGTAAACATGTTGAGGTGTCCGCTACGCACGGATTGCACTGCCCGTTGATAAAACGGCCAGCCACACCAAAGTACCACAGGTGTTGATAATAGAAATAAGATCCACTGGATGCTCTTCACAGAAAGCACACCTGCCAACAGCTGCGGTGCCATGTCTGCCATCATTGATAAGCCAAATACCGGTAAGGCAAAGACCACACTTACCCAAAACCGACGCGACATGTCATCCAGCTCAGGATTGGCTTCATCCACCGCGACGGTTCTGGGCTCCAGGGCCATACCGCATATTGGGCAATCACCTGGTTGATCCTGTATTACCTCAGGGTGCATTGGGCAGATGTACTCTGTTTTAGTACTCGCCAGAGGAATCGATTTAGGCTCCAAAGCCATGCCACATTTTGGACAGGTACCAGGCCCCACCTGCTCCACCTCTGGGTCCATCGGGCATGTATAAATAGCCGTTTCATCCACCGGGCTAGCTGGTTGCTGGGCATGATGGGAAGCGCCATGGGCGGAGCAACAACTATGCGCCGGTTTCTCATCCACTTCGAGGTATTGAGCCGGTGCCGCACTAAACTTATACTGACAGTGCTGACTGCAAAAGTAGTAAGTCTTTCCTTGGTATTCCGCTTGATGAATAGAGTCGGTCGTCACCTCCATACCACAGACAGGATCGTGCAGCGGCAACTCATCCGTAGACGTTGTTTTATCCAGTGAAGTATTCATAGCGGCTCTCCTAAGGACTCAATCAAACAACATACAGAATGACCATCTGGCGTACCATCGGGCATGGATTGCCACTGACCTAAAGCCTGCTCCATTCGCGCCTGAAGAGCCGTCAGTTCTGCTATTTTTTGCTGGTTCTCAGTAATACGCTGCTGCAAAAGCTCTCGAACCATTGGACAGGGTGAAGCCCCTTGGCCACTTTGCTGAAAGATTTGTTTAATCTCTTGGAGGGAAAAACCAAGCCGTTTGGCTTGGCCGATAAACCGGACCAGCTGGAGGTCCTGTTCAGAAAATAACTTATAACCATTGGTTTCATCACGCAATGGCGTTAACAAACCAATACGCACATAGTGACGTACCGCATCTTGGGTTACGTTGGCTAAACTCGCTAGTTCACTCACCTTCATCATAGCCTTGGGCTCCGTTTTGACTACCAATGAGACAACTATACAACCTGTGTGTAACACACAGGTCAAGCCTTATACCACTTAAAACATCCTAAGCCAGTGACAAGGTAAATATGAAGACTAATGGGTGTGGTCGTGATCAGAGTGTGGAGCATGATCATCCATCATCTCTTCCATGCCACCAAAATCCATCTCTGTGTCACTGATATCTTCGTGGTGACTACTTTCAACATGCTCACCGTGAGCATGATCATGCCCATCACCATTGGCTTGAGGTAAAGACATGACACCCAGCCCATATCGATAAACCAACTCTCCGCCATGCCATGCCGTGGATACCAATACCCCTCCAGACACAACCATTGCAGCAACGAAAGCAATGTTTAACACTTTCTTTTGTTTCACCCAAATCGCAGACCAGATTGCCAGCAAGACAAACAAGATAATCGTCACAATGGCCCAATTACGATGCTCGGTCATCGCAATATGCGAAGGTGTATCATGAGCCACCGTGTTATAAGCATATAAACCTGTAGCACCCGTCAGTAGCGTAGATAAAGCTCCAAACCAAAGGCACCAACGAGCAACGATCTGCCACTGCTCTTTTAATTCATTATGAATTAACGGCGTTACTAAAAATAAGCCAACCGATAGTGACAATAAGCCTACGGTAAAATGGACAAATATAGGATGCCAGTTAGGAATAATTTCAATCATTAAGAATGGCCTTTATTTCTTCTTATAGGTTTTAACATAAGCATAAATAGCAATAGTATCAGATGATGGAATTTAATATCCCCCCAACCAACACTACGTTCGATATGCCACAAAAAGTACCTCATTGATGTGACAAAACACCCCATAGAAGAAGTGGAAGTGGTGATACACAAGGGTTTTGGCATCAATAGCAGTTGGTCAAATTCTTGCTTGTCATGGATCAGATGAAAGAGACATGATCGGGCTCCCTATGTTTACTGAAGCACAAATCACTCACCTGTCGACACTGCGCTATATCAACAATATAGATCGTGCCTTGCGGATTGTAAGTGCGATACGCATCTGTCGAGATGAGAGTGGCGAGGTTGATCGAATCTTGCTTTTGTTAGAGCTGTACTATAACAACGAGCGCCTCACCGAGCTGAGCTTTAATCTCCATAACTACACCTATGAAGACATTATCGAGGTCACCCGTAATGTGGGTAAAAACGAGTACATTATGTATGAAGTCGATACCTATCTCTCTGGTGATATTGAGTAGTTCACTGCTAGGACTTGCCTATATCATCAAGCGTTAAGCCCAACGCCTCCCCATTCACTCATGCGTTCGGGGGTGAGATATTGCTCCGATATCACCACCAGATACTGCTCTCGCTGCCGCATTGATAACAGTAATAATATTGGTAGTTTTAGTGTAGTATGCCAATAGGCTATTGGATTGGCACCGACAAAAGCGCTGGCCTAGGAACTCATCAGTGTATCCATCATGCCCGTTTACGTGGCAACTCAATACGCCAACACCATAAGACCCGCCTTATATGGAAGTGAGATTTATGACTAAAGCTTATCGTTTATTTTTAACCGCAATCCCCACTCTGGCCCTGCTGACAGGGGCCGGAAGTGTTTTAGGACAAAATAGCAGCAGCGTGCAAACCGATATCAATACCACATACGATATCAGCCCAAATGGCAACCACCACGCCATCGTCAACGGCAATGCCAATCCGGCATCGAAACCCAATCAAGCCGATAATTCACCCCCAGCCTTTGTGGACAGTGAAATCATTATTAAGCTAAAAAGCGAGCAAGAAACTCCTGTTCGCCTGGGCGCTAACAACCACATCATCACCGGCATTCCCTCTTTAGACATATTACATAAGCGGTTTGAAGTCAGCCAGATGCAATCCATTTTGCAAGGAAGCAAAATGCCTCGAGCGGATTTACCAGAAAAAGCCAAGCAGATGCGAAAAAGCCTACAGCGCATTTACAAGATCAAACTTGGCAAGGGCACAGATGTTTTGCAGGCGATGGCAGAATATCAAAATGACCCCAACATCGAATTTGCTGAACCCAACTACTTGCAGTACACACAAGCGACACAGCCCAACGACCCAAGCTATGGAACACAACGATATTTCGCCAGAATCGATGCCGCAAACGCCTGGGACGTAACAACCGGCAGCCATAACGTAGTGGTTGCGATTATAGATACCGGTGTGAACTGGTCCCATGAAGACCTCTCCAGCAATATCTGGCGCAATAGCGACGAAATCGAAGGGGACAATGCGGACAATGATGGCAATGGCTTCATTGATGACATTCGCGGCTGGGATTTTGTCTCCGTCTCTGCCAGTTCGGTCTTTGCCGGTGAAGATGCTGGGCCTGCGGATAACGACCCAATGGACGTTCAAGGACACGGTACGCATGTCGCCGGAATTGTGGGGGCAGATGGCAACAACGGACTAGGTGTGACAGGGGTGAACTGGAATGTCAGCCTTATGCCACTACGCGCCGGTTACAAAAGTACTAGCGGTAGCGGTGTGCTCCAAATTACCGATACAGCCGCAGCACTGATTTATGCCGCCGACAATGGTGCAGACATTGTCAATATGAGCTTTGGCAGCCCTTATAGCACGCATACTCAAAAAGTGGCTATCGACTATTGTATAAGCGCAGGTGTGCTACTCGTTGCCGCCGCAGGCAACGATAGCTCTGATCGCCCACAATATCCCGCCAATTTTGAGGGTGTCATTTCCGTTGCCGCCACCCAAAGCAGTTCCGATGACAGAGCCCATTTTACCAACCATGGTGTCTGGGTTGATATTGCCGCCCCCGGGAGCAGCATCTACAGCACAACGGTTAATGGTAGCTACGGTTACATGTCGGGAACCAGCATGGCTTCACCGGTTATTGCAGGGGTTGCCGCCCTAGTGAAAGCCGCTCACCCTGATTGGAATGCAGATCAGATTGAACGCCATTTACTTGCCACGGCAGCCAATATTAATTCTGCCAACCCCGATGACGTAAACCAATTTGGTGCAGGACGCGTCGATGCCGCCGCTTCAGTACAACTTTCCACCTCTCCCACAAAACTCAGCGTCATCAGCATTTGGCCGGAAGAGCAATCAGGCAACATTGATGGCTATCTTGACCCCGGTGAGACAATTCACCTGAAACCTACTGTAAAAAACTTTGGTTTACCACAAACCGATATCACCGTCTCACTCACCACATCAGACCCTTATATCTCTGTGGTCGATCACACAGCCGCTATCCCATCGATCGGGGAAAATGTCAGTGCAACGAATCAAGGCGACCCCATTACGCTCCTCATTGACCCGGCAACCCCCAAAGAACATTGGGCAGCTCTCACACTGGATATCTCGTCACCACAATCCGGCATAATCTCCAGTGATACCTTTCTCTTACATACTCACCCGGCCCTGGGAAGACCCTATATTATTGATGGTCACGTAGGGGCCAAAATAGTCACCAGAGCCGCTGGCGGGCATGTGGTAATCACACAAAACCACGGTGCCAGTACGTTGGTATATGCAAAAACGGTCGATGCATCCGGTAACTGGTTACCGGCAGAAGAGATTTCCGATGCTCCCAATATATCAGGTGGAAAGTCTGATTTTAGTGCCACCATCGATGCGAATGGCAACGTGCATGTGGTCTACGCGGGAAATATCGCCCCATGGGATGCTGAATTATTTTATACCGTTCAAAATTCGCAAGACCTCACTTGGAGTGCTCCGGAACAAATCACCACCAATGCAGAAATCTTTGATCAGAATATTTGGGGGTTTAACGGAAAAAACAGCATAGGTGTCGATAACAATGGCCAAGTCCATGTCATATGGACTGATTACAGAAACGGTCATGCCGAGTTCTATCACAAAGTTCATAACGGCATCACTTGGTCAAGTGAAACCCTGATTGCTCAAACAACACTGGATATTAACTACCATGCAGGCCTGAAGCTGTTATTTGATTCGAATAATCAGGGCTATCTGGCCTGGTCAGAAGGCGATAGCCAATCTCTCGAAAATTGGGGCACTTACCTACTGAAATGGTCAAATGGTATCTGGGGATCACCAGAATTTGTCACGAATGTACTTTATGCATCCAAATTCTCGCTGGACATCGACGCATCCGATAATCTGCATATGCTTTACGCCAACCCACTGGCATCAAATAAGGCAGAACTCGCTCATCGAATCCATGATGGCAATGCTTGGTCTAATGCGCGAACGGTTGTTTCAAGTCAGTCCGGTTATGTCGCTTTCGACACCGCCATCGCACCAGATGGAAACCTCCATCTCGCTTATTCACAGCGAGAGTCCAACATGGTGTATTTCGAATCACAGATCTTTGAAACTCTCTTTGATGGCACCAGCTGGTCAATACCCACGCTTTTCATTAAAGAGCCCCTTGGATGGAACAGCATTTCTGGCGGCATTGAATATACAATCCATCAAGACGGTACAAAGCTGGCCGCCTTCCCCGTCATGCACAGTGGTCACTCCACCGACAATGAAATCAACCTCTTGTCATCTAATCGCAGCGGGCTTCTGGCACCACAACATCCCGAAGTCACAGATGAAGGTGATGTAACCGATGTACAAACCTCATTATCGGCTTCCTGGAGTGCGCAACACACCGGGGGAATTGCTGAATATGAATACGCCATCGGTACTGCCCCGGGCAAAGCGGATGTCCGCGATTGGAAACCTACGCTAAGCCAAACCTCTGGCAGCGTCAGTCTAATGAATACACCTTTAATCCCATCCCAACCGTATTTTTTCAGTGTTCGCGCACAAAACAACAACGGTTACTGGTCTGCCATCGGCACCAGTGACGGGATACGCTTAGCGACCAATCCGGTGCCAGATATCAAGGCCAATGGCCTGGATACGCCACTCAATATTAGCCAGAATGAAAACCTGTTGGTCACTGTAACATTAGCCTCTGGCACTTATTTGGGAGCCAATGCCGAGTGGTGGATATGGGCGGATACCCCCGGAGGCCGCTATTACTACACCCTGAACCAGGGCTGGGTTCCAAGCCAAGCGGTGGTTACCCATCAAGGGCCATTATTCGATTTATCCTCTTATGATGTACTAAACGCAACTGGCCTGCCTAGCGGTACTTACACCCTTCATTTCGGGGTAGAGTTCCAAATGGATGGTGTGATGGATTTAGAACTGATGCATAGCGATACCGTCACAGTGACAATCATGCCCTAGAGACAGTAATCGTAAAAAGAGCGTGGCAGATGAATCATCCACACTCTTCAACACAGCAACAAAAAAGCCCTAGCCTTTTTGGCTAGGGCTTTTTGCATATTACCCCCCGATGCATTCTTGTTATCGACATCCAGCTCCAACAAATACATGAGGCTTCTATGATTTCTATAAACACCTATTTATGAGGAGATCGCGCATAGCAAACAATGCTGCACTCGCCCCTCATAGCCAAGCTATTCAGACTTCTTTACTCTTTATCAATCTGCTTCACCCACTTCCAACCGGTAAACATTGGCTTAATTAAATTTTCACGCTTCCATAGCAGATAAAAAAGAACGGCCAATATATGCAATAAAACCAACGCAAGTCCGACTTTTGACAACCGATGATGCCAACGAGATAGTTCCTCTGCGGTCTCCTCAGACACATACTCATACAACGGGCCTTCCTCGAAAAAATCTTCTGTTTCAATACACAGCCCAGTCATGCCTTGTGCACCAAACACCAAAAGCATGGCGATGATGGACAATGAACCTAACGGATTATGTCCTCTTGTCCCGCTGGGTTGCCTGCTCATCATACGTTTTAAGTATGCCTTTACGCCAAAAGAAGAAGCGACAAGCGTGGTGATACGTATTGGTGATGGGCCGATAATTCCCCAAACAATACGCAATACAATCAGACCCAAAATGAAGTAGCCCATGATGAAATGCCACTCTACTGTATCGAATGACATAAACTCGCCCATGCTCCAATTGGCAATCACTGAAAACGCAAAAACCCAGTGCCACAATCGTGTCACTGGGTCCCAAATTTTCTGGTAAGAATAACCTTTCATGATCTATTCCAAGAAGAAATTAATCCTTCTCCCGAAACTCATCATGACACCCTTTACAAGCCTTACCTAGCGCCTTAACCCCTTTACCAAGGGCATCTTGCCCATCACCTGCAACCTCAGCAAGCTCGTTAACCGCTTTTGCATAATCTTTTCCATAATCAGAAATTTCAGGCCAAGTATCCCAGATCTTAGGCAATGCCGTTGTATCATCACCATACTCTTTGATAGAGGTTCCCGGCATCCAAGCCGCCCCCATATTAACCTCCAATAAGCGCTTTAAATTATCCGCATGCATTTGCGCTTTTTTTGCATCATAAGGCATCTTGCCTTTCGCCATCGCAAACAAAGGGCCTGCATTAAATGAACGTAACGTCATCTCAGCTTTACGAGCCTCAATGGCTTTCATTTTCGGATCTTTCTTTTTATCCGCCAACACCGGTGATACTACCGACACCATGACCAACAACACTAACAACTTTCCCAAAAGCCTCATGCCAATCTCCTACTGGATACGTTTTGTTTTTCATTACCTACAGATATTGAGCTGTGTCTACAATTAGAATCTCAGTCACTCTCAGCTACCTTGAAGATAGTCGTTTTATGAGGATTTTCAACTTGATATGTTTCTGTGGATGGGTGAGTGTCACTTCATGACATTGGATTGATATGGGGTGCTGCCCCCACACGACAGGTTCATTTACTCAAAATAGAGCTCATCAAACTGTTTACGATCAAACCCATAAAGAGGCTCACCAGCAACCACAATCAACGGTACCCCCCGTGCCTTATAACGCGCAAACTCCTTTGCTCCTCGACTACTCTTTTCAACATCAAACTCTACAAACGCAATCTTTCGCTTCTTGAAATACTGCTTTGCCTGTTTGCACACCTCGCAGCGACTTGTGGTATAGAGGGTTACTTTTTTCATTGGTTATCTTCTTATGTCTTATAGAAGTATGGGTGATATCACACCACTACTAGATAGCAAACCCAGTAGTGACTTATAGGGTATACATTATACGTCATAATATAGGCGTGTAGGGTGGAATATCATCTAATTACCAAGCGTTGTAAGCGATGTTTTTAATTCATCACTATGGCGATGAGATTTTGTATCACTTCGTGATGTGTATTGATGGGGGGTTTCGTTCCCACACGACGAGTTTATTTTCTGTAACGCGACAGAAAACGAAACCAAAAGAACATACCCGAAAATACAGGTCGCAAATACCGCTCAAACAAGCGAAGGCTTAATTCAAGGATTTCTGCGGGCCTCGGCTTCATTGGAACGGGATAGGAAAGTCATTTTATATTTCATTAACACGAAAGAAGAAGAGCGAATTTTCAATATAAATTAAATGGCCGCAAGCGGCCAGCAGGCGTAGTTCATCAACAATCCCTGAACGTCCGCTCTGAAAGTAAGCCTCTGTTTTACCATACTTTGAATCCCCTAAACCAAAATGGAGGATTCAACATGAGCACTCTATCAACATCTCCCCATTCCCCTTGGAACAAAGGAAAGCTCGTTGGGCAGAAACTTCCCTTCAAGCTTCAAGAGATCTGGGCTATTCGCATACGACTTCAGCTGGCAAACAACATCCGGGATCTCGCACTATTCAATTTAGCCATCGACAGTAAGCTACGGGGCTGTGACCTAGTAAGCCTAAAAGTCAGCGACATCTCACATGGTTTATCTATATTGAAAAGAGCCATGATCATGCAACAGAAAACCAAGCAGCCTGTTCAATTTGAAATCACTGATCAGACGAGAATAGCAGTAACAAATCTGATAGCACATCAGACCTTGAAATATGATGACTATCTCTTTCAAAGTCGCTTTCATGATTCACCTCATATCTCAACTCGCCAATATGCCAGGATAGTTGAGCAGTGGGTCACTGATATAGGACTAGATCCTGCTGATTATGGAACTCACTCATTGCGCAGGACGAAGGTATCGCTGATTTACCACCAAACTCATAACTTGAGAGCCATTCAATTGCTCCTCGGTCATACCAAGCTAGAGAGTACTGTCAGGTATCTGGGGATTGAGGTGGATGATGCACTAGAAATATCAGAGAGGATAGAGGTCTAAAACAAAGCCCCTGGGTACTCACCCAGGGGCTCTAGAAGTCAGCAACATAGACAAAGCGGTAAATTCACTCAATCTATCACGGCCTTACAAGCATCAAGACTATATGCTTGGAAGTAAACTAATCGAATCGAGAGCGTTCCTCATCAATTTCCTCGCGCTCTATATTTCGGTCAAGGTATTCAATCTCTGATTCAATCCACTGAGTTATCTCATAATCAAATCCAGCAGCCAACCATCGACGAAATTTCTCCCTCTTACGTTTCAAATATGCACTTGTAGGTCCACTCCACCCTCCAGAGTGGAAATTAGCACTAATACCGCTTTGAACTCCGGGAAGCTGCCCGTATTTACGAAGTAACTCACGTGTAAGTTCTCCTCCGTTTACGTCATCGAGTGTTCTAGGAACAGCATGAGCTATAAGGCCAGCCCTAGACTCAGGGTTTTCATTTATCCACTCAAGGATTTCCTGAAGTGGTAAATCCCTTATTACTCCTCTAGTCTCTCTTTCTTCAAACCCTCCTACCCCTCCTTTAAGCCAGTTCAATAGATCACCTCGCCATTTTGGGAGAGTCTCTTCGAAATGCACTTTTATAATTCCCCAAGCACCTGAAGGATTTGCTTGTACTAACTCGGCCGAAAGAGGCTCAACATCCGAGTCATAGCTTAACCGATATACGTCTCCCATCTTAGTAAGCAAAACGTCAAGTAAAGGTAATACACAGCTTTCATCCCACTTAATTAACTTTTGACATACACTTTTCCAGTGATATCCCCTCATTAGCTCTGCGCCTTCATCACCAGGCACAAACCGTGATACCGCTCCAAATACAAATTTTGAATCAACTGGAGAGGACTCGTTAAATGGAATCGAGTCCAGTAACTCGATCAATAAACACATAGACTCCTCAGATTGACGGGAATTTAATTGTTGAAATAAATTTTCTAGCCGTTCCTTAGGAACGTGATCTATTGACTTCCCATATCGAAGTGAGCTGAACTCTTGGGGAGAAATCCATTCCTTACGCAATACATTCAAGCACTTCACAAACAAATCATCATCGTAATCGGAGCTAAGTACAATATGTCCCCCTAACCAAGCAGTGCTTTCCGAATCAAGAAAACCATTAATAGCTGTAGTGTATAGCTCTTCATTGTCTTTCCTTAATTCAGAAAGATAACCGTATAAACAGGTTTGGTGTTTAGCCGTAAGGGTAGCCTCAATGAGTTGAGGTAAAAAAATTCTATCAGCATCGTTTTTTGCAAGCTGCTCTCCAAAAAACCATAACCCATGAGCACTTTTCTCTGGAGTAATAAGATGACGAATTTCATTAAACTTCTCAGGAGATCGCGCTATACGGCGAGCCAAAACTTTTACAATTACCTTTGCACGTGATCTAGTCTTTCCTCTCTGCTCTCTACGCCCCTCTTCCCACTCGAGCCAATCCACATCAAGCACATAACGATTAAATCGACTTACTAAGTCACGCCTCGTGTAGCGGCGTTCAAGTATTTGTAGTCTCTTTGTTATTGCAGGATGTTTACCATCATCCTTATATTCTCTCCAATGCCAAAAGAAACTATTTAACTTTTCTGGCAGCATTGCATCATCATTAACAAGTGTATCTAGTACCTGAAAAGCTAGCTCCGTACATAGTGGTATTCTTATCTGGTGTTCAACAGCATTAAGTAATGCATTACAAACTTCAGGACGAAGATGAGATGGCCAATTTTTTGTTTCATTAACCAAAGTCTGAAAATAAACGAACTGAGCTTGCCACCAATCACCATATGTTTCGGGCATCCATAATTTTGCTCTTTCTTTTAAACCCTGATACTCAGGGCCAACGGTTCTAAACCCCATGCCACGGGTTTCGAGCGATGCTTCTGCAGCTTTAAGTCCAAGATGTCGCTCAGCATCACTCTGAGCTCGAAGAAGTTTCAGAAAAGCTGGGAGTCTTGCATCAGGGGAGGATTCCGTTGCAGCCCACTCAGGGCCTATGCGAAAGAGGCCAAGTAGCGTTCCCGTAGAGTTATTAGAATTTCTAGCATTTTCATTAACCGCCAATCGGATTAGCAGTTGCATTGCTCTAACAGTGTAGCTCGGCCAAACCGCAATCTTCTCAAGTGTCCAGACGAAATGTTGTCTATTTCCCCTTAATTTCAACAATTCTTCGTTAGTCCATTTTCCAATAGTAGCTTCAAGAAGTCTCAATACTGAAGCAGGACTAGCCTCTGCTAGAATGGCTAGAAACTGAGATCCCTTTTCTGATTTTATGACCTCATTTTGAGAGAAAATGCCTTTTAAGTTAAGAATATCATCAATAACATGAGCAGTATCAGCCTCACCCGCATATTTGAACATATTCATAAACCAAGTATGCAGAGACTCCGGCATGGAGGAAAATGTTCGAGTAAAATCAAACCCTCGACCATAACGCTCCCAAAATTGTTTCCACAAATAGATATGCAGGGCCTTGGGAACGAAAAATAGCGTTCGACTACCTTGTAACACTCTTCGCGCACGAAGGTCTTGTACTATTTCTTGAAAGCGAGCCCAGCCAATAGTTGGGTCAATATTGCGAATTAGTTCAGCAATATACGCTGCTTCCTCTCCAACTGGAGCTTCATAACCAAACCGACTGAATAGTGCTAAATGCTGTGCAACACAATCAATTTGCCTTGCACTTGCTTCATCCCTGCTTCCATATCCATGAAGAAACCTTGTCCAAATGGGTATCGTAGCTGGTGGCTTTAATAAGTCGGCGGGATTAGCGCACAGATTGTCAGCAACGGCTTGGGCTACTCGGGGTGATCCTTCGCAGATTTTGATCCACCGATCTAGCTCTGGTGATTCCCCAACGCGATGGGCAAGTATCTTTTTAATTGTATCGTCTGACAGATATGGCGTATTTATTCGATCAATTTCTTCATCGCGTGTTTCATCTCGTCCATGATCCATTGAAACAATTTTCAAATGACCACAGCGTGGCTTTAGATGCCTCCATATATCTGAGAGTTCGCTCTCAGGAAGTTCATCTATGACCAATATGAGTGGTTTGTCATGACCAGATTTCAGTAACTGGCGAAAAAGTTTTGTCTGACCAAACTGAGAACCATGCTGTATATAAAGAACATAGGGTGAGGTGGTCTCATCTTTCAATGACTCAAGAACGATTCGAGTCTTACCTAAGCCAGCTTCCCCAAGAATACGAATATGTTTAGTTTCTCCCAACAGGCCTGCGCGGATATGGGAGATTATTTCAGTCTGTTTCGGAGACTCTTCGAATGCGTTTGTCATATGAGCGTCATGTCGCCACTCATCAAGAGTCCAGGCTTCCTGAACGGGATCAATCGTCAATAGAGATGCTATTCCAGGATAGCGCTCAGAAAATTCTGCGATTTGACTTGCTCCGAGAACATCGACAATCTGCTCGTATTCTTCATATCCTTTTTCTGCCAGAACAGCCACGATCAGAGCTTTTGCATCATTACGCTGCTCTGGTGTCAGATCGTGGCCAGTGCAAATAATCGAGTAGTGACCTTTTCGTTTAAGAAGCCTCTCAACCTCAGAGCATAACTCCCCTTTACTATTAAGTAATTCACCTCTGATTGAATTCGATGTCCAAGGCTTGAATGTGGTTCCTGATTTAATCTGAAATCCGGTAATACCAGATTGAAAAATACAATCTCCCGGGATTTGTCCATGGGATGTGTTGACTTCTGCATCGATACCGCCATCTGGGGTCATTAGTCTATCGGAAATAGTTAATGCCGATGGGCCTAGCTTGGCGTAGGCACATTCTGCCCGGAGAATAGCACGGATTACATCTACAGCCCGCTCAGGGCTAAGCGAAATAACTGACGATATTGGGACAGCCCAGAGACTATTCATAAAGTATTGCCTTGTAAGATAACAATCTAATTGTCATTAGCTGAGCCTAATATTGAAAGTGCATTGTGCCAAATAGCTGGGCACAAATTATTTATTTGTAGATGAAGTCATAAATGGCAGCTTTCGCGACTTTGCTGCCCTCTACCCGATAGCTGACATTCAATCAATCAGCTACCAAAGGCTCCAACGGGTTTTTCAGCCATATAGGGTGGGCACGGCCCACCGTTCCATCTCGCTGGTGGGCGATGCCCACCCTACATCAATTTGTCCGCTCTGAAGTAGAACCAGCCATTAAACACCGCGAAGCCGCTCTTCTTCTTTTGCATTAGCAAAACATAAAATGCCTTTCACATCCCGTTTAAATGCAGCCGAGGCTCACAGCTACGAATGGGTTAAGCGGATGGCATGTCTGTCCCGAATCAGTTGCCAGTAGTACCATTCGTAGCGAGAACTGAGGGAAGTCGCGTTGTTTGTGACCTGTATTTTCGGGCGCGTTCTTTTGGTTTCGTTTTCTGTCGCGTTACAGAAAATGAACTCGTCGCGCGGGGGCGAAACCCTGTATCAATTCACCGTCACGCAGTGACATCCCCTCCATCGCGCTAGCGATAAATACAAACCATCACGCAGTGATACAATTCCTCCAGCGTTTGCTGAAACAAACCCAATCGCCTGCAAGCAGGAGGCTCCCACAATACTAGAAAATCACCATCCTTATTCCCCGTGCCCATCATCTCCCTCATCGCAATGGTGGTGAACAAAATCCCTTACCCTAGACATTACCTTAAAAAATATCACCTTGAATACCTCTATTTTGATGGTGAAAATTTGGCAGCTTATGAGGTGCTTCGAGCAACAAAAAAGCCTTAGAGATGATCACCTCTAAGGCTCTTGATTAACCAATGCTGGTGGGCGATGCCCCCCTACTCCACTAAGTTACAAGGATGGTCGACATCCAATACTTGAATACCGTCACTCTGCTCCACCAAATATAGCGATATCAATTCATCTCCCTAAAATGATAACGTCTACATCTCCTCTTCAACACATCCAGGCCATAACCGATTAGCACTATCTAATCTCACCAATGCCAATTCTCGCAAATGCTTCAGGTCCCGCTGTTTGGTTTTATCTGTTAGCTTGATATAGAGCGCTTGGTACCAAGGAGATTTTCTTAATTCTGGTAGAAAAACCGGCTTTCCGGCTATAAGAATTTGTGTGACGATGGCATATTGCCGGGTGTTTATGATCTTTTCATCGTGCAGGCGTTTTATTTCATTCTCAAATAGGATCAGGCTGATTAATGCGTTCACCCTGTCATGCAGGGTATTTATACTGCTCAACATCCCTTCAAGGAAAAAAGCAACAAACGCGGTATTGGGAGTTTCTGCGTTTTTCTCCGCCTGCTTGCGACAAGCATTGAATAGGCTGAAGTAGTGATGAATGTTCTCAAGATAGTAACGCGCCTGGGCAAAGGGTGCGTATTTATAACCCTCTGCCTGTAGTAACGTTGCCTCTAACACCCTGCCTACCCGGCCGTTACCATCCCAGAAAGGATGGATCAATTCGTAATAGAGATGCACCAGCGGTGCACGTATTAATACTGAGACTCCCTGTGCTATCAACTGCTGATGCCATTCAATCAAATGCTTCAACAGGCTTTCCACATCTTTGCCATATTGAGGGGGTTTGTAAACACCTCCATGCTCTTGGTTGCCTACACGTGTCATGGTCCCTTTGGGATTATCCCTAAGTACTCCTGGCATGTTGTATTCATGGGGGAGTTGATCAGTCACTGCGGCATGAATCTCTCTTATAAAATCGATATTCAGTTGCCAGCCTGGTTGCACTGCTGCGGTTTGTGCCAATTCATAGGCACACTTTAAATTGATAGCTCGGCGCTGTTCAATACCTTGTACTTGAGAGGGCGGGAGATCCAGTGCTTGCTCTGTCTCCTCCATCGAAAGGGTGCCACCTTCTATGGTATTGGTGCCAAAGATACTGCTAACCACCACCTCTTTTTCCAGGCGATTAGCCACTTGAGATAAGGGGGAGCTTTTGAAACGTTGGTGGGCATCATCCACACGCAATAGCAAACTCTCCAAAGATAACGTATCAACGCCAACTTGAAAGGTAAAAGGCCCGAAACGATCAGTTTCTACACGATGCTGTTGCTTGCTACCCATTACTGATATATGACCCTAAAAATGTCCACTTTTTATTTTAAATAAAATATTAAAATTCAGTTACTTATATATTTACTTGAAAATATATGTCTCTTTTTTTGTCCACTTTATACATTTATAGCGTAGCGCAATCATGAATATATGCAATGCCATTGATATGCTTTGTCTGTTTCCTTGTATGGCAACCCATTTGTGGAGTAGATGGCAGGCTTAGCCTGCAAAAGTGGGCTGGTCGTACCGGCAGAACCGAGCATCTATTCAGCGTCACCTAGTGGCACACATCCTATCGTGGTGGAAATAAATAAAAGCATGGGTACCTCTATTTTGATAATGATAATTGGGCAATAAAAAAGCCTTAGAGATGTATCACCTCTAAGGCTCTTGATTCAGCCAATGCCGGCGGGCAGTGCCCGCCCTTACTCCACAGTTACGCTCTTAGCTAAGTTGCGTGGCTGATCAACATCTGTGCCTTTCAGCACAGCTACGTGATAGGAAAGCAGCTGTAGCGGTACAGAGAAGATGATGGGTGAAATGATGTCATCTGTTGGTGCTACATCCAGCACTTGGATTCCTTCATCCTGCTCCATTGCCGCTTCGCGATCCGCAAATACCAATAGCTTACCGCCACGGGCTTTTACTTCTTGCATGTTGGCTTTTAACTTTTCTAACAGTTCGTTATTGGGGGCAACAACGATGACGGGCATTTCTGAATCTACCAATGCTAATGGCCCGTGTTTCAGCTCGCCTGCAGGATAGGATTCCGCATGGATATAGGAGATCTCTTTTAGCTTTAGCGCCCCTTCCATGGCGATGGGATATTGATTGCCACGCCCTAAAAACAGGGCATGTTGCTTATCTGCAAACTGTTCTGATATTTCACAGATGGCTTTGTCCAGCTGTAGTGCATCTTCTATTTTGCGTGGCAGTGTACGCAGCTCTTTAACGATGGCGGCTTCCTGCGGCTCTGTCAGGTTTCCACGGCGTGCAATCGCAATGGTCACCATCAGCAAAGCAACCAGCTGGGTGGTAAATGCTTTAGTGGATGCCACACCGATCTCTGGGCCTGCGCGTGTCATCAATGACAGTGCCGCTTCCCGCACCAATGAGCTTTCTGGCACATTGCAGATCGCCAGGGTCCGCTGGATACCCATTTCGCTGATCTCCCGCAAAGCGGCCAAGGTGTCAGCGGTTTCACCGGACTGGGAGATAAAAATTACCAGGCAGTTGTTGGGTACAACTGGATTGCGATAGCGAAACTCGCTGGCCACTTCAACAGTGCAGGGTATGCGCGCCATGGATTCAATCCAGTAGCGAGCTACCATACCTGCATGGTATGAGGTGCCACAGGCGATGATGTAGACATGCTCAACACCGTTGAGCATTTCAGCCGCTTTAGGTCCAAAACTCTCTTCCAGCAAACGGGTTTCTGAGATACGCCCTTCTAAGGTGTCGGCAATGGCTCGTGGCTGCTCGTGAATCTCTTTTATCATGTAGTGGCGGAATTCACCGCGCTCTACAGCATCTGCGGTGAGTTCGCTTCGCTTTAGAGGACGTTCTACCTGCTCACCCTGCTTGTTATAGATGGTGATGGCATCACGGCTAATATCCGCTACATCCCCCTCTTCCAGGAAGATAAATTGCTGGGTTACCGGAAGCAGTGCGGCTACATCGGAGGCAATGAAATACTCACCAATACCGACACCAACCACCAGTGGGCTGCCACTTCGGGCGGCAATCAAACGACCTGGCTCGTCATGGCTGATGACACCAAGTGCATAGGCACCACGTAAGTCTTTGATAGTACTCTGCACAGCAGCAAGTAGATCCTGTCCGTTGTCACTGTGGTAGTTGTAGACCTGATGTACGATCACTTCGGTATCGGTCTGGGAGGTGAAGCGGTGACCTTGCGCTTTCTGCTCTTCTCGCAGGGCTTCGTAGTTTTCGATAATGCCGTTGTGCACTACCGCAACACGATCACGGCAGATATGAGGGTGGGCGTTGCTTTGGCTAGGCTCACCATGGGTTGCCCAGCGGGTATGGGCAATCCCCGTTGCCCCTTTGAAGCCTTCTGGCATAGCTTCTGCCAATCCTGCCACTTTCCCTTTAACACGGGTTCGACGGATACAACCCTCTTCATCCAACACTGCCACCCCGGCAGAGTCATAGCCTCGATACTCCAGACGTCGTAGCCCTTCTATCAAAATGGGTGTGACATCACGTTCAGCCACTGCACCAACGATCCCGCACATCGCGCTCTCCTAATCTCTACTTCTTAGTTGGACGTTGCCAACTGTTTATACTTTTCTGCTTACTACGACTAAGGGTTAGTGTATCAGCAGGGGCATTTCGGGTTAATGTGGTACCCGCGCCGATCGTCGCGCCTGAGCCCACTTCAACTGGGGCAACTAGCTGACTGTCGGAGCCGATAAAGGCATTATCCCCAATTATTGTTTGGAATTTATTCACGCCGTCATAGTTACAGGTGATGGTACCCGCACCAATATTGACGTTGGCTCCCATGGTTGTATCTCCGATATAACTTAGGTGATTGACCTTAGAGCCAGCACCAATGACGGACTTCTTCACTTCAACAAAATTGCCTATCTTAGCACCGGAATGAAGTTTACTATCAGGTCTCAAGCGCGCAAAAGGCCCGATATGACAATCACTGGCCACTTCACTTTTCTCGATCAGTGAGTTCGCTTCAATCACTGTATTATCACCGATAGTGCAATTGCGCAGGATACAGTTAGCGCCAATCTTTACGTTATTACCAAGTTTCACTTCGCCTTCAAACAAGCCGTTGATATCGATCTCGACATCTTGTCCAGCGGTTAGATTTCCACGAACATCCAGTCGGTTCGGATCCCGTAGAGTAACGCCTGCCAGCATTAATTCGTTGGCGATACGTTGCTGTAAAAAACGCTCCAGTTCCGCTAGCTGAACCCGGTTATTCGCGCCAAGCGTTTCATCAATCGTTGTAGGGTGGACCGTATTAATTTTGACACCCGAGGTAGCCGCCATACCAATTACGTCTGTCAGGTAAAATTCACCCTGGGCATTGTTGTTATCCAGCGCATGAATCCATTTCCGTAAGCGTCCTGCCTGAACCGCCAGCATGCCGGTATTAACTTCCGTCACCGCCAATTCTTCAGGGGTTGCATCTTTCTGCTCAACAATGCGTGTTACAGCCCCCTGTTCATCACGAATGATGCGGCCATAGCCGGTAGGGTTATCCAAGAATGCGGTCAGCAAACTGAAACCGCTCTGCTTCGCCTCTTCAACTAGCGCTTGCAGCGTTTCAACTCTGACCAGAGGCACATCGCCATATAGCACCAAAACCATCTCGTCATCACTGATGGCAGGCATAGCCTGCTCGACGGCATGACCTGTTCCTTTCTGCTCTGCTTGTAGTACCCATTCGGCGTCAAGATGGGCTAGCGTGGCTTTGACCTGCTCACCACCATGTCCATACACGATATGAATGTCATTGGCTTTTAGTGCTTTGGCACGGTCATAGGCATGTTCAAGCATTGAGCGATCACCTACGCAGTGTAAGACCTTGGGAAGATGGGATTTCATGCGGGTTCCCTGGCCGGCAGCCAGGATCACAACAGAGAGTTTTTGCATAGCGGTACCTTAGACGTCTACTGTGTCGTAGTTTATCAAAATTCGTCTTTAGATATAAAAAAAGGGCAGTGTTTCCACTGCCCTTTTTCAAGAATCGAAACAAGTTTCGATTAATGACCTGCTGTTTTGCGGATCTTTTGAACCGTTTGCAGCTGAGCCATTGCTTCGGCCAGTTGAATCTGAGCCTTAGCATAGTCGATTTCGCTCTTACGATCCTTCATTGCCTCTTCGGCGCGCTGCTTCGCTTCTAGCGCAGCAGCTTCGTCGATGTCTTTAGCACGAAGTGCGGTATCAGCAAGAACAGTCACACAGTGTGGCTGAATCTCTAAAATGCCGCTGGATACGTAAAAGAACTCTTCACCTTCGCCAGTCTGAACGCGAACTTCACCAGGACGCAGTTTAGTCAGCAAAGGTGCGTGGCGTGGCAAGACACCCACTTCACCGTTAACTGAAGGTGCGAACACCATTTCAGCTGCGCCGGAGAAGATCTCTTGCTCTGCACTCACGATATCTACGTGAATAGTCATGGCCATATAGTCCTCCTAAGAGTCGTTTACTGAATTACTTCAGTTTAGCGGCCTTTTCAACTGCCTCATCAATGCCACCTACCATGTAGAAGGCTTGCTCTGGCAGATGATCGTACTCACCCTCGATGATACCTTTGAACGCTGCCAGGGTATCTTTCAGAGCTACGTACTTACCAGGTGCACCGGTAAATACTTCTGCAACGAAGAAAGGCTGAGACAAGAAACGCTGCATCTTACGAGCGCGCTGTACAGTCTGCTTATCTTCTTCAGACAGCTCGTCCATACCCAGAATCGCGATGATATCTTTCAGCTCTTTATAACGCTGCAGAGTACCTTGTACGCCACGAGCGATAGAGTAGTGCTCTTCACCAACGATCAGTGGGTCTAGCTGACGAGAGGTAGAATCCAGAGGATCGATTGCAGGGTAGATACCCAGCTCAGCGATAGAACGTGAAAGTACAACAGTCGCATCCAAGTGAGCGAAGGTGGTAGCTGGTGATGGGTCAGTCAAGTCATCCGCAGGTACGTATACCGCTTGGATAGAGGTGATAGAACCCGTCTTGGTAGAGGTAATACGCTCTTGCAGTACACCCATCTCTTCAGCCAGAGTAGGCTGGTAACCTACCGCAGAAGGCATACGACCCAGCAGTGCTGATACCTCAGTACCCGCCAGTGTATAACGGTAGATGTTATCTACGAAGAACAGTACGTCACGACCTTCTTCACGGAAGAATTCCGCCATGGTCAAACCAGTCAGTGCTACACGCAGACGGTTTCCTGGTGGCTCATTCATCTGACCGTAAACCAGAGATACCTTGTCCAGTACGTTAGACTCTTTCATCTCGTGGTAGAAGTCATTACCCTCACGAGTACGCTCACCTACACCAGCGAATACTGAGTAGCCGCTGTGCTCGATCGCGATGTTACGGATAAGCTCCATCATGTTAACGGTCTTACCTACACCCGCACCACCGAACAGACCAACTTTACCACCCTTAGCGAATGGGCAAACCAGGTCGATTACTTTGATACCGGTTTCCAGCAGCTCTGCAGCTGGAGACAGTTCATCGTAAGCAGGTGCTTTACGGTGGATAGTCCAACGCTCGTCTTCGCCGATATCACCAGCTTCATCGATTGGATTACCCAGTACGTCCATGATACGACCCAGGGTCTTCTTACCAACAGGTACCTTAATACCAGTGCCAGTGTTAACAACTTCCAGACCACGCTTGGCGCCGTCAGTTGAACCCAGAGCGATACCGCGAACAACGCCGTCACCCAGCTGTTGTTGAACCTCGATAGTCAGGCCGATTGAATCGACCGTCAATGCGTCATAGATCTTAGGCATTTGGTCACGTGGAAATTCCACGTCCATTACAGCACCGATGATCTGAACAACTTTTCCCGAACTCATATTTAAGTCCCCTTAATATATTTACGTAATCTTTGCTCGGCCTCGGCCTTAAACCGCTGCAGCACCTGCCACGATCTCAGAAATTTCTTGAGTAATCGCAGCCTGACGGGCTTTGTTGTAGACCAATTTCAAATCGCTGATCAGGTTACCCGCATTATCAGTTGCAGCTTTCATTGCAACCATACGCGCAGCCTGCTCACAAGCAGCATTCTCTACAACGCCCTGGTATACCAGGGACTCTACATAGCGAACCATCAGGTCATCCAAAACCTCTTTGGCATCTGGTTCGTACATGTAATCCCAGTGGTGCGTCATCTCTTCGTTAATCTCTTCCGAAGCGACGGGCAACAGCTGTGAAACCTGTGGGTCTTGAGTCATGGTGTTAACAAAGTTGTTATGCACCACGAACAGACGATCGATTTCACCGTTATCATAGGCATCAAGCATTACCTTAACTGCACCCACAATATCATTGATATGTGGGGCATCACCCAGGTTAGCTACCTGAGAAGTAATGTTTCCACCGATGCCACGGAAAAACGAGTTAGCCTTCTGGCCGATAATGCCTAGATTAACTTCTGCGCCTTTCTCTTCCCATGCCTTCATATCCTTAAGCACTTTACGGAACAGGTTATTGTTCAAACCGCCGCAGAGACCACGGTCACTTGAAACAATAATGAAGCCAACACGCTTCACCTGTTCACGCTCCTCAAGATAAGGATGCTTGTACTCAGGATGTGCATGCGCCAAGTGAGCAATCACTTGACGCATCTTTTCGGCGTAGGGACGAGATGACGCCATACGATCTTGAGCCTTGCGCATCTTACTCGCCGCCACCATTTCCATAGCGCGAGTAATTTTCTTGGTGTTCTCAATGCTCTTGATCTGAGTGCGTATCTCTTTTCCGACTGCCATCGTTTCTACCCCCGATTACCAGGTGCCGTTAGCTTTGAACTGAGTCAGAGCGTCTGTCATCTTCGCTGCGATCTCGTCATTGAAGTTCGCAGTAGAGTTGATTTCAGCAACCAGGTCAGCGGCGTTAGATTTAACGTAGGCGTGCATTGCTGCTTCAAAGTCTACGATTTTCGCTGCATCAACGTCGTCCAGGAAACCTTCGTTAGCGGCGAACAGAGAGAATGCCATGTCTGCAGTAGACAGAGGTGCATACTGTTTCTGTTTCATCAGCTCAGTTACGCGGCGACCACGTTCGATCTGCGCGCGAGTCGCATCGTCCAGGTCAGAAGCGAACTGTGCAAATGCTGCCAGTTCACGGTACTGAGCCAAGTCAAGACGAACACCGCCACCCAGCTTCTTGATGATCTTGGTTTGTGCTGCACCACCTACACGGGATACAGACAGACCTGCGTTGATCGCAGGACGGATACCGGAGTTGAACAGGTCGGTTTCCAGGAAGATCTGACCATCAGTAATCGAGATTACGTTAGTAGGTACGAATGCAGATACGTCACCACCTTGAGTCTCGATGATAGGCAGTGCAGTCAAAGAACCGGTCTTACCCGTTACTTTGCCACCAGTCAGCTTCTCAACTTCGTCAGCATTGATGCGTGAAGCACGCTCCAGCAGACGTGAGTGCAGGTAGAATACGTCACCAGGATATGCCTCACGGCCTGGTGGACGACGCAGCAACAAAGATACTTGACGATAAGCCCAGGCTTGCTTGGTCAGATCATCATATACGATCAGTGCATCTTCACCGTTGTCACGGAAGTACTCACCCATCGCACAACCAGCATAAGGCGCGATGAACTGCATTGCTGCAGA
Source organism: Thiohalomonadales bacterium (assembly GCA_050295955.1). Taxonomy (GTDB): domain Bacteria; phylum Pseudomonadota; class Gammaproteobacteria; order RBG-16-57-12; family RBG-16-57-12; genus JAFLJP01. The sequence goes on along the minus strand of JBNKQQ010000033.1, from coordinate 82,463 downwards.
ATCAGAAGCGGTCGCAGCAACGATGATAGTGTTGCTCAGTGCGCCATGCTCTTCCAGCTTACGTACTACCGCAGCGATAGAAGAAGCCTTCTGGCCGATTGCTACGTATACACACTTGATGCCTGAATCTTTCTGGTTGATGATCGCATCAACTGCAACAGCAGTCTTACCAGTTTGACGGTCACCGATGATCAGCTCACGCTGGCCACGGCCGATTGGCACCATTGAGTCGATCGCTTTCAGACCAGTTTGCACTGGCTCATCAACTGATTGACGTGCGATTACACCAGGAGCAATCTTTTCTACAGGTGATGAAGTAGAGGTCTCGATTGGACCTTTACCATCGATTGGGTTACCCAGAGCATCAACTACACGGCCCAGCAGAGCGTCGCCAGTTGGGACTTCCAGGATACGGCCAGTACACTTAACAGTGTCACCCTCAGAGATACCTTCGTAAGCACCCAGAATTACCGCACCTACCGCATCACGCTCCAAGTTAAGAGCCATGCCGTAAACGCCGCCAGGGAACTCGATCATCTCACCAGACATTACGTCTGATAGACCGTGGATAGTTGCTACACCGTCCGCAATGTTAACTACGGTGCCTTCGTTAGATGCGCTAGTAGTCACCTCGAAGTTTTTAATGCGGTTTTTAATTTGTTCACTGATTTCCGATGGAGTCAGTTGCATTTGCTAATCCTCTTCATGGAAATTATCGGGACATCGCCGCAGCCAGGTCCTTCAGTTGACCTTTCACACTGCCGTCGATTACCAGATCCCCTGCACGTACGATCGCACCGCCCATCAGGCTTTCGTCGATCTTACAAGTCAGAGTTACCTCACGTCCCAAACGATTCTTCAACGCTGTTTTGATCTTATCTTGCTCAGCTGCGCCAACTTCAAAAGCAGAGATAACTTCTGCTTCGATAGTTTTTTCAGCATCAGCACGCAGTTGATCAAATTGACCAGCAATCTCTGACAAAACATTCAGTCGCTTGTTTTCAACAAGCAGTTTCACCAGATTCTCTCCACCAGTAACCATTTTGTTGCTAACGATTGAGATCATTGCCTCGGCAATTTTCTCATCAGCAACTTTTGGGTTTGCCGCCAATGCAGCAAAGTCTGCATCGGCAGCAATAGCGGAAAGCAGCTGTAGCATTTCAGACCATTCGCCTAATTTGCCCTCACCATGTGCCAGGTCGAATGCGGCCTTGGCATAAGGACGGGCGATTGTGGTTTTTTCAGCCATAGCGTTCGCCTTAAATCTTGGCAGCCAGCTCGTTCAGCATGTCGTTGTGAGCCGCTGAGTTGATCTCTTTTTTCAGGATCTTCTCTGCACCCGCAACCGCTACAGAAGCCAGTTGACTACGTAGCTGCTCTCTTGCTTGAGCAACTTCGCGTTCGATTTCAGCCTTAGCCGCATTAACAATGCGCTCGCCTTCAGCTCGTGCGTTATCTTTTGATTCTTCAACAATCTCAGAAGAACGCTTCTGTGCTTGCGCGATAATCTCCGCAGCCTGGTTCTTAGCATCCTGCAGTACCTCTTTGGCACGCTTTTCAGCCAATTCCTGCTCGTGCTTACCTTTCTCAGCCGCAGCAAGACCGTCAGCGATACGCTTTTGACGGGCTTCCATCATCTGTGAAAGTGGGCCCCACAGGACTTTATTTACAAACCAGATCAGCAGAATGAAAGCGATCATCTGCGCGATCAATGTAACTGTAATATTCACTGTTCTTTCTCCTCGGTTTGCTTAACCCGATTGAGCTAGCAATGTTTGCTCAAATTAGGCTGCTGCGATAGCTGCAGACAGAGCACCGACGAAAGGATTAGCGAACAGGAACCACATTGCGAATGCCAGGATGATGAACGGGAAAGATTCCATCAGACCAGCGAAGATGAACATATTGGTCATCAGAGCAGGACGCATTTCTGGTTGACGAGCGATACCTTCCAGAGTTTTCGCACAGATCAGACCCCAACCGATAGCAGAACCCAGGCCTGCTGCCGCCAGAATCACACCAACACCTACTGCAGTGTAAGCATAGATCATTGCAATCATATCAGCTGTCATTGTTATATCTCCTTCAAGCTTTAGTTAATTTATAAATTTAAAAAGTAAAACCAAAAAACCAAAATTATTACGTAGCAAAATCTTAGTGATCTTCAGTGTGCGCCATGCCCAGGTATACGATAGTCAGTACCATAAAGATGAACGCTTGCAGGGTGATTACCAACAAGTGGAAGATCAACCATGCCAGATCCAGGATTACCTGCAGAGGACCGAAGATCAGCAGCATTGCACCGAAGCCTACACCGCCTGCCAGTAGTGCGATCAGCAGGAATACCAGCTCACCCGCAAACAGGTTACCGAACAGACGAAGTGCCAGTGAGAGTGGCTTAGCCAGCTCTTCAATCGCAGTCATAATGATGTTAACTGGCACCAGGAATTTGCCGAATGGGTGGAACAGGAACATTTTGATGTAGCCGCCCACGCCTTTAACTTTAATGTTGTAGAAAATCACTAGCAGGAAAACAGTCAGAGACATTGCCAGAGTAGTGTTCAAATCAGTGGTAGGAACCACTTTCAGGTAGTGGATACCGAACCAGCTAGCAACCAGAGGCAGCAGATCAACAGGGATCAAGTCCATGAAGTTCATTACCCATACCCACATAAAGATGGTCAGTGCCAGTGGAGCAATCAGGGGGTTGTGGCCGGGAAAGGTGTCTCGCACCTGGCCTTGCACGAATTCGAGAATCATCTCAACGAAGTTTTGGAAACCGCCTGGAACGCCGGTTGCCATGTTTTTGGTCACTTTAGCGCCCATAAAGATAATCAGCAGACCCAAGGCCACACTAAAAAATATAGTGTCGAGGTTCCAGGTCATAAAACCTTCACCTACATGCAGATTGGTCAAATGGTGTTGAATATATTCAACGGAGGTCATTCCGCCTTCATTTGCAGCCACTTTCTCACCCTCTTTAATTTACGCGGCGTTAACCACGTGCATTTGTTAGATTACTGAGTTGTGCCAAGAAAAATCCCACAAACATTGCGAGAGGGTCCAAACCTGCAACCCCTAATCCCAGCGCAAACAGAACCAATATTAAAAGAAACCTTTCAGCGGCACCCATATACAGAATCAGCATTCCCTTCTTCTGATCTTGTGGTGCAACTTCAGTGGCACGCTTGACTCCACGTCTTAAGCGCAGCAATAGGATGATACTGACACCCCCACCTGCCAGCGCGGAAAGCGCATGCCATGCTCCTGCATAGAGCAAAAAACCAATCGCAGCGACTACCCCAGCGATTATCTGGGCAATGAGCACCTTTTGCGCTCTAGCTTCTACTGCTTGAGTTGCCGGATTCAAAACATCCCCGGATGAGTTAGCATTTTATACACTTTGAGGAGGCCACCGATAAATCCAAGCAAACCGAACACCAACATAAAAATTGGCGTGGTATTAAAATACCAGTCAGTTAGAAATCCGAGAATTAACCCCGACGCTATCATCGAAGTCAGCATGGTACCCACGCCGATTAACAGCAAATTTGGGCCCTTTGGCTTCTCTTCTTCACTCATTGTTGGATTCTCATGGCGAATTTCGCCTCTGCTCCCCCGCATATGTCTGCATTATTTTTGCAATTTAATTTACACATGCGGCGCGCAGTATATGACAGCGGACATAACAGGTCAAATGACTTTAGACCCTTTATTAATAGTTTTAACGTCTACTTAACCCGTGACAGAATCCCATCTAATTCGTCAAGATTATTGTAGTGAATAACCATTTTTCCTTTGCCCTTGGCACTGTGCTGGAACTGAACTTTAGCTCCCAAGCGTTCCGCAAGATCATTCTGCAGCCGCTCGATATCTGGGTCGGGACGCTTAGGGGTTTCAGGCTCTGAGCTGGGTGCATTCAGCCTCCGAACCAGTTGTTCGGTCTCGCGAACGGAAAGCTCTTTCGCTACCACTTCTCGTGCTGCATCAATCTGCTTCAGTCCAGATAGACCCAGCAGAGCACGGGCATGCCCCATTTCCAAGTCTCCATGCTCCACCAGTCGACGTACATCCTCTCCCAGTGTAAGCAGACGCAGTAAATTACTCACCGCCACCCGCGATCGCCCCACGGCATCTGCCGCCTGCTGATGGGTCATTTCAAACTCATCGATCAACCGCTGTAGTGCCAGAGCTTCTTCAATCGGGTTCAGATTTTCGCGCTGAATATTTTCAATCAGCGCCATAGCGATAGCTGCCTCATCGGGCACATCACGGATTACCGCGGGAATCTCATGTAATCCGGCCATCTGAGTGGCACGCCAACGACGCTCTCCCGCAATAATCTCGAAGTGACCAGGCTTGGCGATGGGTCGTACCACAATTGGCTGCACCACACCCTGCGAACGAATCGATTCTGCCAAGTCTTCCAGGGACTCTGCATGCATATCGACCCGGGGTTGATACTTTCCTGGCTGGATCACATCCACTGGCAGCTTGCGCAGTATGCTGTCTTTGGGGCCACTCTCTTCCGTGCGGGTGTTCCCTTTTGCTTTGTTTGCCGCACTACTGCCCAGCAGCGCACCGAGATTTTTACCTAGTGCCTTTTTTGCCATCTGCTTCCTCAAAAATTACTGTTAGCTCGCTTTTGCCATCGCTTCGTCAGTTCGACGCACCAATTCTCCAGCCAATGCCAAGTAGGCCTGTGCACCACGGGAGGCGCGATCATACTGCAATACTGGCAAGCCGTGACTGGGAGCTTCGGCCAGCTTGATATTACGGGGAATGGCAGTACGGAATACTTTGTCATCAAAATGTTCACGCAGGGTTTTCACCACCTCGGCAGAAAGCTTGCTGCGGGGATCAAACATGGTGCGCAACATCCCTTCCACCTCCAGGTCCGGATTTACCGCCTCCTTCACTTGCTCGATGGTATCCAACAATGCCGCTAAACCTTCCAATGCATAGTATTCACACTGCATGGGGATAATCACACTGCGCGCCGCCGTCAATGCATTTAAGGTAAGCATGTTAAGTGAGGGAGGGCAATCGATCAGTATATAGTCATAGCGATCCACCACCTTGGCCAAAGCCCGCTGTAGACGCGCCTCTCGACTCAGCTCATGAAGTAGATTGACCTCTGCTGCCGTCAAGTCGCCGTTGGCGGGCAGTACATCAAAGCCTGCCGCCTCGCTTTGCACGATTGCCTGTTCAATGTTGACTTCATTCATCAACACCTCGTTGGCGGAATACTCCAGGTCGTACTTATCAATACCGGAACCCATAGTGGCATTCCCTTGGGGATCCAGGTCAACCAGTAACACCCGGCGTTTGGTGGCAGCCAGGGAGGCGGCCAGATTCACACAGGTGGTGGTTTTTCCTACGCCACCTTTTTGATTGGTGATTGCGATAATCTTAGTCATCACGGCTACCTCGTTTGCGAATCGATCAATACCACGTGGCGCTCAGCATCCAGGCCCGGCACCATCAGCTCACACTGCTCAATCAACCTGAACTCAGTCGGCATGTGCGCCAGCTCCTCGTCCGGGCTCACCCCTTTCATGGCTAGGAATATACCATCATTGGCGCGCAAATGAGCACACCAATGCAACATATCCTGAATAGAAGCAAAGGCACGGGAAACCACTGTATCAAACCCCTGCTCCGGCTGATACTGCTCCACACGACAATGCATTACTTCTACATTCTTAAGCTTTAACTCGATCATTGCCTGGGTGACAAAGCGGGTCTTCTTACTATTACTATCCAACAATACGAACTGCTTATCGGGATACATAATAGCCAAAACAATGCCTGGCAACCCGCCGCCTGTCCCCACATCGATAATGCGCTCACCTTTTATATAGGGCAGCACGGCCAGGCTATCCAGTAGATGATGGGTTACCATCTGCCGGGGATCGGTGATGGCCGTGAGGTTATAGACCCGATTCCACTTCAGCATCGTCGCCTGATATTGCAACAGTGCATCCATCTGCGCCTCATTCACAGCCAGACCCAGCTGGTCACACCCTTTTTGTAGTTGCTCCCGCAGATCCATATCAACTCGCCCGTTTTTTAAGATGCACCAGTAGCAGTGAAATTGCCGCCGGGGTAATACCCGGGATGCGGGAGGCTTGACCAATCGTCTGTGGCTGATGGGTGATCAGTTTTTGGCGCACCTCAGAAGAGAGACCAGACACCTTATCGTAATCGAGCGTTTCTGGCAGCTTGGTCTCTTCATTACGACGCGCCTTCTCAATCTCATCACGCTGACGATCAATGTAGCCGGCATATTTCACCTGAATCTCCACCTGCTCGGCCACCACCGGATGCTCTACTGCCGGGCCGGCTTCCGGCAGATTCATCAAAGAGTCATAAGTCACTTCAGGACGGCGCAACAGATCTTCCAGATTGTATTCACGAGTGAGTTTCTGCCCTATAACTTTTTCTACCGCATCCTGGTCCACCTTTTGCGGCGCCAGCCAGGTGGAACGCAGCCGTTGACGCTCCTGCTCTACCGCTTCGCGTTTCGCCTCAAAAGCAGCCCAGCGTTCATCATCTACCAATCCCAACTCACGCCCCTTCGGCGTCAGGCGCATATCGGCATTATCCTCACGCAGCATGAGGCGATATTCGGCGCGGGAGGTAAACATGCGGTAAGGCTCCTGCGTCCCCTTGGTGATCAGGTCGTCGATCATTACACCCATGTATGCCTCATCACGGCGAGGGCTCCAGGGTGCATTCTCTTGCACCTGCAGTGCGGCATTCATCCCCGCCACCAAGCCTTGAGCGGCCGCCTCTTCATAACCGGTAGTGCCATTGATCTGGCCAGCGAAAAAGAGACCGTGCATATACTTGGTTTCCAAGGAATCTTTCAAACCACGGGGATCGAAGAAGTCATACTCAATCGCATAGCCAGGGCGCACGATATGCGCATTTTCGAAGCCTTTCATGGAGCGCACCAGAGCAAACTGCACGTCAAAAGGCAGTGAGGTGGAGATCCCATTGGGATAGAGCTCATGAGTCGTCAGCCCCTCTGGCTCAACAAAGATCTGATGGGAATTCTTATCCGCGAAACGGGTTACCTTATCCTCAATGGATGGGCAGTAGCGAGGACCAACCCCTTCGATAATCCCGGTATACATAGGAGAGCGATCCATGCCACCACGGATAATATCGTGGGTACGCTCATTGGTGTGGGTGATGTAACAGGGAATCTGCCGAGGATGCTCCTCAGGCTTGCCCATATAAGAGAATACGGGGACCGGGTCATCCCCATGCTGGACCTCCAACGCAGAGAAGTTTACCGTGCGCCCATCAATGCGGGGAGGTGTTCCTGTCTTCAGACGATCCACCATGAAAGGCAGTTCACGCAAACGCTGAGAAAGGGCATTGGCAGGCGGATCGCCAGCACGACCTCCCTCAAAATTCTCCAAGCCAATGTGGATACGTCCGCCAAGGAAAGTCCCCACCGTCAGTACCACAGTGGGGGCTGAGAATTTCAGCCCCATCTTGGTGACAACACCAGCAACGCGGTCACCTTCGACAATCAGATCATCCACTGCTTGCTGGAACAGAGTCAGATTGGGTTGGTTCTCCAGCACTTCACGCACCGCTGCTTTATAGAGTATGCGGTCTGCCTGAGCGCGGGTTGCACGCACTGCCGGGCCTTTGCTGGAGTTGAGAATACGGAACTGAATGCCGCCCTTATCAATGGCGCGGGCCATCACCCCGCCCAGAGCATCCACCTCTTTCACCAAATGCCCTTTGCCGATGCCACCAATCGCAGGATTACAAGACATTTGCCCAAGGGTTTCGATGTTGTGGCTCACAAGGAGAGTTCGCACACCCATACGCGCCGCCGCCAGGGCCGCCTCGGTCCCGGCATGGCCACCGCCCACCACAATCACATCGAATTTATCCTGATAAAACATAACCGCACACTCAAAAGATCAGAGAACCGGGTATTCTACGTGAGGCGAGAGATTTCATAAAGGATTTGCGGATGGAATAGGAGACACCCAATCACTAATCCCAATGAGCTCACAAAGTGGCAGAAAAGAGATTATATGCTACTTTAATAACAAGTAATTATCAGTACAGCAAAGAATATTTGCCATTTTAATGACATGAAATGTGAAATTGAGATTTTTATTAAAGGTCAATGGCAGCATGCTGCCAGCTTTACTCCAGAAGCATCCCAGCTCAACCGGGGGTATCGGGGCAAAGGCTTGCTATGCTATGAGATTCCTTTTGTCGGCCAATTTTTAGAGGCTTCCGAAGCCGCCATATCATGTCGCTACCCGGTCAACTTCGAACATCACTATGCCGAACATTGGCCCCCGTTCCTACTGGATATTCTGCCATCCGGTGCGGGCCGCCGTTACTGGCTGCAACAGCTCAACCTCGCGGATGGGGCATCCGTTGATTGGGAGTTACTGATTAAAGGAGCTGGCAACCCTCCCGGCAATATCCGCATCGCTAATGCAGCCCCACCACCAACGGGCAATCACCCGGGCTTTACTTACCAAGAGGTAGTCGAACGAGGAGAGTACTTCATTGAGTATGCGCAGAGCCACGGCGCTCCGGTATCAGGTTCTAGCGGCGCCCAAGGAGATGCCCCTAAGTTTTTGCTGACACAAAACGGGGAAGGAAACTGGCATGCTGACGGAGCCTTACCCGACTGCCAGGCAGCCAAGCACTGGCTGGTAAAATACCCCCGTGGAAAACAGCCCACCGATTACGCAGTATTACGCAATGAACGAGCCTATTATGAGGTGGCAAGAGAGTTGGGACTCAGAGTGGGAGCCCCCCTACAGTTTGATAACAATGCCCTGTTTATCCCGCGCTTTGATCGTGAAACCAGCGACAATGGCGTAATGCGTCACGGCTTAGAGAGCCTCTGTTCACTGGCGGGCATCGCCGAGTTTGGTGCATCCCCTTCACAGAATCTTTTACTGGACGCACTAGCCCGCTACAGCAGCTGTCGCGATGAGGATCTAAAAGAGTTTATCTATCGGGATATCCTCAATGTCGCTATGGGCAACACCGACAACCATCCTCGTAATAGTGCGGTGATCAAAACAGATAAACAGGTACGCCTCAGCCCACTATTCGACTTCGCACCAATGATTCTCGATGATCAGGGCATTGCCCGCTGCTGCCGGTGGGAGGGAGATGCCGAAGAGGCCGGCAGACCCGAGTGGGGACGCGTCGCCGAACTGCTGCAACCCTACGGCATCGATAGCAAACTCTTCCGCAAAGAGCTACGCCACTTTGCCGAGAAGATCATACTCCTACCGAAAATCATGCAACGTCATGGTGTGGATGAAGATCTCATCGAGCGCCTACAACCCAGGGTTGATAACGTCTATCAATCACTACGCAGGGCTGCACCATGAAAAGGAAGTGCAGCCCGCAAGAGCTGGAACAACTACGCCATGAGCTTTTCCAACAGCTGGATAACGGCGAACTCACCCTGGCCGAAGCCAGTAAAAAAATGCGCACCATCGTCGGTAAAAACCAGATCGAATACGCCAAGTGGCTCAACATCGCCCCACGTACCTTGATCGACTTAGAACGAGGCGTGGGTAATCCTACTCTGGAAACATTAAATAAGCTGGGGAAGCCGTTTGGTTTGGTAGCGGTGTTTGGACGGAGACAGCGGCTGAAGTAATACATCTGTGTGACTCTAAATTCAGCATCATCTCGCGATGAAGACTAACTCTTTTTCATCACCGCAAGCCATACACCGGCCCCTAAAAACAGCATGCCACTGATTCCATTTTGTACCCTCTGCATCCAGGATAACCGAAGCAAGCCACTAGCTTTACCAGCCATCACCGCATACAGGCTATCCAACAAGGTAGCCAACAACAGAAAAGTTATTGATAGAACCACTATCTGGCTTAGATATCCACCAGAGGGCGAAACAAACTGAGGCAGAAATGCACCGAAGAACAGTATTGTTTTAGGGTTGGTTAATGAAACGATGAAGCCGCGGCCAAATGTCCCTCTTCCAGATATCTGGGTATGCTCATCGCCTCCCTTACTCACCATACTGGAGAGATGTGAAACACCCAAATAGATCAAGTACGCCACACCCAGCCATCTCAGCCACTCAAAACCCTGTGCAACAAATGCCACAAACCATGTGGTGCCAATCGCAGCCATAATTAATTGGATCACCATCGCAGACGATGTCCCCAGCACCGTCTGCAACCCCCGCTTAGTACCGTGAGAAAGTGCCGTTGACACCACGACTAACACATTAGGTCCAGGGAGAATGATTATCGCAATCGAGGTGAGGATGAAGGTGATATAAAGTAATGGGTCCATCTGCTACCAGTTCCTTATGTTGCCAATATATGGCCAAGCCAGCACATTGTAGGCGCTTGCCCTGCAAGCGAATATAGCATACCGTCATTTCAATCCAGGAGAGACCTTATTACAGCACAACTGAAAATCCCTTACAGGATGTATTATGAACAAGAAGGCATGGCATAAAAATCCAACCGCACGCAGATGGATGACAGTTGTTATCTATGGAGTCCTTGCGGCTATTTTGTGGGAGATGGTGGAACCTTGGGTATTGGGATGGAGTGGACCATTTACCTCGCATTTAGCAAGTTGGCGGTATGGATTGGGGATTTTGTCACTATTGTTTATGGGTGGGGTTATTGCTTACCTCATCACCAAACGTCAAGGGTTAGGATTTTGGGGGCTTCGACACTTCTTCTCCTATCCACCCTTGTGGGTATCGGTGTTCATCGCATTATTTATAATCTACCTACCCAATAATCTACTTGGGATTGGTCTTTCATTATTTATTTGTACCACATGGTTCGCTCTTGCCATTACATTGATTGAAAGCGTGCCAAGTATCTACTCTGACAATAAGCCCAATACTGATTCAGATAAAAAACCCGCACCTCAGCTCCACGAAATTGATACATTCGAAAAACTACAAATATGGTTTGATGATGATAACGAGATCAATACCCCTAATGACGATCAATTTGGCCATAACGAAATAGCCCTGCGCATTGTCCAACGGCTCGCCACTCCTCCAGGACAAAAACCAAGCTCCATTGCGCTAATAGGTCCACTTGGCTCAGGGAAAACCAGTATTGGCCGCTTGGTGAAATATCATCTCTCAAAGCAACGCGATATTCGACATATTCAACTCTCACTTTGGCAATATCACACTCCTGAAGCTGCTGTCAGCGGTATATTAAATAGTCTCATCAATGAGCTGGGTAACGAGGTTGATACGCTCTCCATTACCGGCCTGCCTGATGCTTACCTAAAGGCCATTGAGAAAAGTCGTAGCCCATTTTCTGGTCTAGCACCTTTATTGGGTGGCATCCAACAGCCTGAGGATATTTTGAAAAAGATCGGTTCAATTACTGAGGCTACAAGCATCACCCTTGTTCTGTGGATTGAGGATCTGGAGCGCTACGCAGGCACGGGACAAGAAGATTGCAATGACGAACAGATTCGCTGGCTGATAGCGGAAAAGCTTGATCCATTGAGAGCGCTGCTCTACCTGCTGGATAAACAGGATGGTATTTCTGTAGTGATTGCAGATACCAGTCTTAATAGCCGGTTTGATTTACAAAAAATTGCTCGGTATATCGAACAAATTCCAACATTGGGCGAAAAAGGAATCTTGAGCACAGTTAAGCCATTAATGGATTGCCATATTAATTCAGGTCAGAGCACTCCCTCCATACCCGAAGCAGAAAAGTGGCTTCCAGAGAGCCTGGAAGATATGGAGAGGGAGATAGCCATCAATTTGACCTCCCCTACACCCAGCTTATTTTCTGCCTTTACCACACTTTGTGACACCCCTCGCAACCTCAAGATGGTGCTACGTCTGACCCATGAGATGTGGGAAAAACTTAAAAGGGAAGTTGACGATGATGATCTGCTGCTGATCAATCTAATTAGGATTATGCATCCAACTCTATTCTCATCCATCGTCGATAATATTGAGAAATTTCAAAAAGGATTTGAAAATGACCCTCTTCGTCAAGCTTCAAGGATCAAAAGGCTTATCGGAGATGAAGCCCCCTACAGCGCATATAGTTCTGTTGGCAGCAAAGTAACAGAGGATTCAAACATGGATCGTGACTGGGGGGCGGTGGTGGCCTATAAAACAATTATCCAGTTTCTCTTCCCCAAAAGTAAGCTGTTTTCAAAAGAGGAATACCCATCGTTCAATAAGCCTAAGGGCATAAGACATCTGGGTCGATGGCAGATCTACATCAATGAGCGGTTAGATAAATAACCCACTTAGCTAAATCGAAGATGATGCTCCAAATTTACGTACGAACGAATAGTGATTGGAATGGGAGGAGAGTAATTCTTATCTAGTTCCCACGGTCCTCCGTGGGAATTCATACCTCGCTGCACCATGCTAACCTCCATAGGCATTCCCACGCTAGAGCATGGGAACGAGGCTCAACCTAGTGCTGTTTTGCTGACGCCCTCTTTCATCTCCCGCCCACCTTATGACCAATGAGCCAGATAAGGGGCTCCCAGTTTTACTGGTTAGTCTAGCAACAGCAGTGTTAGGAATGGATAGTAGGTAATTCTTCATCGCAATTTCTTTGTGCTTTAATCCAGGCTACCACTGCTGGATTCTCTTCTTTTGCTTCAAAACGTGACCCCCTTCTCACTCTTGGCGACACTTTCACAAAAAATTCACATATCATTGACGCGGTCTTTACCTCTACTTTGGTAAAGTGGCCTTGTTATTACGTAGAATTGCGCGTTTTTTGGAGCGATCAGCAGATGGAAACAACAAAAAACAACTCGATTCAGCGCCGCAGTGCCGGGTTCGGTACCTGGCTGTTTTTCATTGCTGTGGTATTGCTGCTTTATCAGGGTTGGCAGTGGCGGGATCAACATTTTATCAGTGCTGAGTTTGGTCTTGGATATTGGCTGGGGATTATTGGCGGCTCGATGATGTTGCTGTTGCTGGTTTATCCCCTACGCAAGCGTAATCCCTCGTTAAGCTTCCTCGGCGGTATTAAGCCCTGGTTCCAGATTCATATGATGCTGGGGCTGATGGGACCAACAGCCATTCTCTATCACTGTAACTTTGATCTGGGTGCGCTAAACAGTAATGTGGCGCTGTTTTGTATGCTGATTGTCTCTGCCAGTGGACTGCTGGGGCGCTATTTCTATTCCAAGATTCACCATGGTCTTTATGGCCAGCGGGCGACACTGCACGAGCTGCAAAGTGCGGCGCAATGGGGTTTGGGAGAGTTGATGGAGCAGTTGCCTTTCCTGCCGGAGCTGGAGCAGCGTCTGCAAAGTTATGAGACCCGTGCGCTGGCGGCCAGTCACGGCATCTTCAGCTTTATTAAGCTCCCCTGGCTGAATGTGAGCAGTACCTTTGCCTATAAGGGTGCATGGCGCTTTTGTCGCCATGGAATTGAACAATCCATTGAAGAGAAAGCGCAACGTCGCCAACTACAGCGCCAGACCAAGCGACAGTTACAGCGCTACTTCGATACCGTGGTACAAGTGGCGGAGCTGGAGTTTTACCGCAAGCTCTTCTCCCTGTGGCATGTACTACACCTACCTCTCTTTATCATGATGCTGATCACCGGTGTGATCCATATCGTCGCTGTGCATATGTATTAAGGAATTTCCCATGCGCGCACTGCTACTACTTCTTCTCACTTTCTCACCACTGCTGGCCCAAGCTGCCGCCTGGGAGAAACTGCTGATGCCCGGTGAAGTGATTCAGGGGCACGCCAAGTATGAGAACGAGTGTGAGAAATGTCATGAGTCCTTCGATAAATCCTCGCAGCGCCGCCTCTGCCTGGACTGTCATGAAAAAGTCGCCGACGACATCAAACAGAAAAAAGGCCTGCACGGTCGGGACGAGAAGATCCGCCAAGTGGAGTGTAAGCAATGTCATAGTGATCACCTGGGTCGAGGCGCAGATATCGTCCCCTTCAATCGGGATCTGTTTAACCATGACGGTACGGACTTTCCCCTCAAAGGTGCCCATCAACAGCTTGCCTGTGGTGCCTGCCATAAGGCAGATAAACTCTACCGTGAAGCACCCGGCCAATGTATCGATTGCCATAAAGCCGATGACACCCATAACGGTAAGATGGGCAAGCAATGTCACGACTGCCACAGCCAAGAGAGTTGGCGAAAAGCCAAGTTTGACCACGACAAAACGGACTACAAACTCACCGGCAAACACCGCAAGGTAAGCTGCGCTCTGTGCCATCCGGGCAACCGCTATAAAGAGACCCCAAAGCAGTGTTATGACTGCCATCAGCTTAACGATGTACACAACGGCCAATATAAGAAAAAATGCGGTAATTGCCACTCCACTCAGGAGTGGCAGAAGTTCAGCTTTGACCATGATAAGACTGACTTTAAACTCACTGGCAAACACAAACAGAGCCGTTGCGCCAGTTGCCATAAGAACGACCTGAAAAAAGAGCTGAAAACCGAATGTATCAGCTGCCATAAAGAGCAGGACCGCCATAAGGGATTGCTGGGCAAAAACTGCCAGCAGTGCCATACCACCGAGCAGTGGGAGAAACCCAAGTTCGACCACAAAGCCTTCAAGGAGCAGGCCTGTTACGACTGCCATCAACACGATGATCAGCACAAAGGTCGCTACGGTAAAGAATGTAATGACTGTCATACCACCAAGCAGTGGGACAAGGCCCGTTACGATCACAAGAAAGAGACCGACTTCCCGCTCCTCGGTAAACACAAAGAGCTAAGCTGCGGGGCTTGTCACCCAGGTGAGGCGAAACAGCAACGGGATAAAACCGCCTGTCTCGACTGCCACCAAGACCCTCATGAGGAAAAACTAGGTAAGCAGTGCCAGGGCTGCCACAACGAGCGGGGCTGGCGCAAAGATGTTGCCTTTGATCATGACATCAGCCGCTTCCCACTGATTGGTCTGCATGCCACCACGCCCTGTGATGCCTGTCATCTGGATGGCGGCTACCGTGATACGCCACTGGCCTGTCGTGAATGTCATCAGGATAAGCACGAAGGTCGACTGGGCAAACAGTGTAGCCAGTGCCATAACCCCAACAGCTGGCAGTTCTGGCAATTCGATCATGAGAAAACCGACTTCCCCCTTAAAGGGGCTCATCAACCGCTACACTGCGAGGCGTGTCACCGCCAAGCGGTTGAGGAGAAGGTAGAACTGGCCAGCCAATGCATCAGTTGTCACCGCAACGATGATGTACACAGCGGCAACTTCGGCAGTAATTGCGCACGCTGTCACGATCAGCGTGATTTCCAAAATATCCAGATTGATAACTGGGAGTAAACACTATGCGTATTCTGATACTCTCTCTTCTCCTAATGCTCTCCTTTAGCCCTCTACAGGCAGCAGAGCGCTTCGATCATTTCACTACCGGCTTTAGCCTGATGGGTGCCCATGCCATTGTGGAGTGTGCCGAATGTCACCCCCGAGGGGTATTTAAAGGCACACCCAGTGAGTGCAGTGGCTGTCATCGCCAAGGTTCAATGGTGGGTGCCTCAGCCAAACATGCCCAGCATATCCCTTCCAGTGACCGATGCGATGAGTGCCATAATAACAGTGCCTGGTGGCCCGCCTTCCAGATGGATCACAACTCGGTAGTGGGCAGTTGCCAAAGCTGCCACAACGGCATCTCTGCCACTGGCAAGCACAGCAATCATATTCTTACTGGCAGCTCGTGTGAGCGCTGCCATAACAATCAGAGTTGGTTACCTGCGGTGTACGACCATAGCGATGCGCGGGGTAGCTGCTCCACTTGTCACAACGGCGTGCAGCAAACCGGCAAATCCGCCAACCACATTGTCACCAGTTTCGAGTGCGATAGTTGTCACAATATACGTGGCTGGTTACCTGCCCTCTTCAACCACAGCGGTATTACTGCCCCCTGCTCCAGCTGTCACGATGGCAATACGGCAACTGGCAAACATAGCCAACACATTGTTACCACCTTGGAGTGCAGTGATTGTCACACCACTCGCGGCTGGATTCCCGCCCACTTCGACCATAGCGGTGTAGGCAGTAACTGCTCCAGCTGCCATAACGGCAGCAATGCCACCGGTAAATCGATGGGTCACGTCGTCACGAATTTCGAGTGCGGCGATTGCCACACCACCAGCGCCTGGACACCCGCAAGCTTCGACCATAGCAATGTGGGCAGTAACTGCTCTAGCTGTCACGACGGCACAACGGCCACTGGCAAACACACTGCTCATGTGCTCACCACGCAAGAGTGTGGGACCTGCCACACGACCAATGCTTGGCTACCCGCCAGTTTTGACCACAGCAACGTAGGTAGCAACTGCTCCAGCTGTCATAACGGGACCAATGCCACCGGTAAGCACAGCAGCCATATCGTCACTACCCTAGAGTGCGGTAGCTGTCACACCACCAGTGCCTGGACACCTGCCAGCTTCGACCATAGTAACGTAGGTAGCAACTGTTCCAGTTGTCATAACGGGACCAATGCCACGGGTAAACACAGCAGCCATATCGTAACCACTCTGGAGTGTGGAAGCTGCCATACCACCAGCGCTTGGCTACCTGCTAGCTTTGATCACAGTAATGCGGGCGACAATTGCTCCCGCTGTCATAACGGGACTACCGCTACCGGCAAGACCACGGATCACTTCATCACCACCCAGGAGTGTGGTACTTGCCATAGCACCATCGCCTGGATTCCCCATACCTTCCGCCATAGCTCTGCCAGCTATCCAGGGGAGCACGCATCACCTCTCAGTTGCAACAACAGCCGTTGCCATGGGGGTAACAGTGAGCAGGTCACCTGGCCAAGCCCGGCCTACAGCAGTAGTTGCGCTGGCTGTCATGCCAATGACTTCGACGCAGGTGAGCATGACGAAAGCCTTAGCGTACTTCGGGATTGCAGCGGTAGCTGTCACCATGATGGACGTGCCAGATCAGGAGAGCATCGTGTTAATGACAACTCGTTTTAAGCCACTGCTGGCACTGTTGCTGTTGGGCACCCTCTCCCTGGCTCAGGCAGCGGAGAGCCCAGCACTGCCTAGCGAGGAAGCCCTGGCGCAGATCATGAAGGATGCCCGGGAGGCAATGCGCGAGGCCCAATACAATGTCGCCATCCGCAACTATCGGGAGCTGGCCGAGATGCAGGATCACGCCTACCGGCGCGATGCCTTGGAACTACTGGGCCTCGCCTATGAACGCAAGGGTGATCTGCCCAATGCCAAGGCCACCTACCAGCGCTATATCGAGCTCTATCCTGAGGGACTGCCCACCGAGCGGGTACGCCAGCGCTTAGCCGGTCTGGATACCGCGGCATGGGAACCTCCCAAGCGGTTGGAGAAACCTGCTGAGAAAAATAAATCCAGCTGGCGCCAATACGGCTCTTTCTCTCAGTATCTGCGTCGTGATGCCAGCAGCTTTGAGAACCAAGCAGAGGTGGTACATAACTACGCGCTGACCTCCCAGCTGGATTACAACCTGCGGGGACGCAACGACAAGTGGGATCTGCGCAGCCGGATCAACACTGGCCACAGCCATGACCTGCAAGACAAACAGGGAGATCAATCCACCCTCAGCTATCTCTATTTGGATATGCAGCAGCGCCAGGGGGATTGGGGCTTCCGCTTTGGCCGGCAGCGGGCCAACAGCGGAGGAGCTCTGGGCCGCTTCGACGGCCTCAAGCTACAGCGCCGTATTGGCAAGAATGAGCTACAGCTGCTATTAGGCATGCCAGTAGAACGCAGTAGTGATACTTCACCAGACAGCTCACGTCAGTTCTACGGGCTCAATTTCCAAAGCGGCCCATTGGCTGAGCATTGGCAAGCCAGCGGCTACCTCATCCAACAGCAATACGACGGTTTGCTGGATCGTCGCGCGATTGGTGGCGAACTACGCTACAACCACACCCAACGCACTCTCTATACCCTATTGGATTACGATATCGCCTACCATGTGCTCAATATTGCCAACCTGCAGGCGACCTATCACTTTAAGGATAAGAGCAGCATCAATCTGCTGCTGGACTACCGCGCCTCACCAGTACTCACCACCGGCAATGCACTAATCGGCCAGAGCGCGACCAGTCTGGATGAGCTAAGCCAACTCTACAGCGAAACACAAATACGCGAACTGGCAGAACAGCATACCGCCCACAACTATCTGGCCAGTATTGGTTTCGGTAAGCCGTTCAGCAAAGACCTAAGACTGGATCTGGATTTCAGTGCCAGCAACCTCACCGCCTCCGACATCTCTGCCGGTACCGACGACGAGTTCTTCACCATGGGACGCCTCACCTGGTCTAACCTATGGAGAGCCAAAGACAATAACATTGCCTCGCTCCGCCTAAGTGACACTGACAATAGCCGCAGCACCAACCTTAGCCTTAGCAGCCGTCAGCCCTGGGGCAACTGGCGCTTTACCCCACGCCTACAATGGGAAAGCCGCGACTACACCAATGGCGACAAGCAGGCCACCCTCGCCCCGGAATTCCGTGCAGAATACCGCTGGCAATCAGGCCACCTGTTTGAGTTGGGCATGGGCTGGGAAAGCATTCGTAAAGAGACCTGGCTGGGCGAGCAGAAAACCGAAAACAGTTACTACAGCGTGGGATATCGGTGGCAGTTTTGATGTTTAACATCCAACGCCACCTAACGCAGAGGAGTACAGATAATGCTAAAAAGTGCAGCCAAGCCACTTTCAATCTTTGCGTCTCAGCGTTGGGTGTTAAAAGGTAAATAGCAATATGGAAGACATCATCGCAATCAGTTTCTACCTGGGTTTGATGATCCTGATCTGGTCCGTATATGGCTGGCGGAGAGGCCGACGCACGCGGATTAATCAGGCCAAGCTGGCGGAGGCAAAGGCAGCGGGTTTGAGTGAGCCTGCTTCGCTGCATCCGCTGGTGGATCATGCTCTCTGTATCGGTTGTGGCGCCTGTGTAGAGGCATGTCCGGAGAAGAAGGTGTTAGGCCTGATCCACGGCAAAGCGGAGCTGGTTAATCCAGCCTCGTGCATCGGCCATGGCGCCTGTCAGAAGGCTTGCCCGGCTAACGGCATCACCCTGGTATTCGGCACCGAAACCCGTGGCGTGGACATTCCTCTGGTCAATCCCAATTTTGAGACCAATGTGCCCGGGGTCTTTATTGCTGGCGAGCTGGGAGGCATGGGGCTGATTCGCAATGCCAGCACCCAGGGACGCCAGGCGGTGGAGGCCATCTCCAGACTGGATGGATTGGGGCAGCCGGAACAGTTGGACCTTTTGGTGATTGGTGCGGGTCCTGCCGGAATTGCCGCGGCCCTCACCGCCAAGTCCCTGGGCCTTAACTATCTGGTGGTAGAACAGGACTCCCTGGGGGGAACGGTATTCCAATATCCCCGTGGCAAGCTGGTGATGACCGCCCCGGTAGAGCTACCTCTGGTAGGCAAGGTGGAATTAACCGAAACCAGCAAGGAAGAGCTGTTGGAGTTATGGAGTGGTATCGTAGAAGAGCATCAACTCAACATCCATTACCATGAGCGCATGGAACAGCTGCAAAACCATAATAACCGCTTCACCGTCACCACCTCCCAGGGAGAGTACCAGACCCGGGCCATTCTGTTGGCCATTGGTCGCCGGGGCACTCCCCGCAAGTTGGGCGTAGAGGGAGAAAACCTACCCAAGGTGGTCTACCGTCTGCTGGACCCAGAGCAGTATCAACATCAGCAGGTATTAGTAGTAGGCGGTGGCGACAGTGCCCTGGAGGCCGCCTGTAGTATTGCCGAACAACCCGGCAGCCACGTTATCCTCTCCTATCGCAGTGATGGCTTCTCCCGCGCCAAGCAGAAGAACCGTGAACGAGTTGATGCCAACTCCGCCAACGGCAAGCTGACCGTGATGCTCAGCTCCCAGGTAACGCAGATCACACCACAGCAGGTGTCTATCGAAAAAGAGGGTCAGCTCCACACCATGGATAACGATGCGGTGATCGTCTGTGCGGGTGGTATCCTGCCTACCGGCTTCCTCAAGAGTATCGGTATTGAGGTAGAGACTAAATTTGGAACGGCTTAGATGAAACGACTGATCCCAACACTCATTGCCACCCTGCTCTGCCAAGCTGTCTGGGCTGATAACCTGGAACAGGCCAAACGGGCTATTCGCCTCAAGCAGTACCCTGAAGCGGTCAATTTGCTACAAAGCCCGGCCAAACAGGGTGAGGCGGAAGCACAATATCAACTGGCCAACCTCTACCATAGTGGGCTGGGTACCAAGCGGAACGATGACCGTGCCTGCCAACTCTTCCAACAGGCAGCTCAGCAACAGCACCCCAAGGCGCAATACGCGCTAGCCCTCTGCTATCTGGATGGCGAGGGGATGGTGCAGGATCGGCAACAAGGTGAGAAGTGGTTACAGCAGGCTGCTGATCTGGGCTACCGCCCCGCCAAGGCGCGACTTGAAAAGCTCAGCCAAGCCAATGAACAATCGCCCGAATCCCTCCACCAGCTGATTGCCCAGGGTAAAGAGGAGATAGTTGCCCAACAGCTGGAGCAAGGTACCGATATCAACAGCCCCGATGAATACGGTCGCACCCCACTATTGGAGGCGATCCGCCTGGATCAACTCACCATCGCCCAGCAACTGTTAAAAGCAGGGGCTGATACCAATCGGGTAGATCGCTATGAAGAGAGCCCGCTATTGATGGCAGTTCGCCTCCAGCGCAAGAAGATTCTCGCACCGCTACTGGAAGCGGGGGCCGATATCAACCAAGCCGATAGCCACGGCACCACGCCCCTGCTGCTGGCCTCCCGCAACGCTGAAGAGACCATGGTTCAGCTTCTGCTGGATCACGGCGCAAACTACACCCTGCGGGATGAAAAGGGATGGGATGCCCTGCGCTTTGCGGAAAACGGCCAGCACCAAGGCGTGATTCACCGTCTGAAACAGGCGGGCGCCCAAGCCTCCACCATCACCACCCAGGCGGCCCCGCCCCGCGACCCGAAACAGGCCATCCTGCCGGATCTTCAACAGCTCACCGCCGCCGGTACCGCTCAGCCCCTTAGCCAAGCCGCAGCCCGGGGGGATATTCCCCTGCTGGGAGCACTATTGGAACGCCCCATTGCCCAGTCAAATCGCGATCAAGCACTCCACCTCGCCGCCAGTGAGGGGCAGGCAGAAGCGGTTGCGCTTCTCCTAAAACATGGTGCCAATCCCAATAGTCGGGATGAGCAACAGGCCACACCGCTACACCTGGCCAGCCGCCAAGGGCATCTAGCCGTCATCAAACAACTGTTACAGACCAAGGCTGCGGTTAATATTGCAGACAAACAAAAACAAACGCCGCTGCAAATCGCTATCCAGCAACGCCATCGCAAGGTCGCCCGTCAGCTGCTGGAAGCAGGTGCCAGCCCTGCCGTCAGCAGTGGAGAACCTCTTTTAATTGAGGCACTACGCCGGGGGTTGGGTGAGCTGATGCCGCTCATGGTAAAGCAAGGTGCGGATATCAATGGGGTGGATAATCACCAGCAGAGCGCCCTATGGCATGCTTGCGAACAGGGAGATGAGGCATCAGTAAAGCAGCTGCTAACCTTGGGAGCCAATACCAACCATGGGGATGACAACGGCAATACCCCATTACACGTAGCGATACGTGGCGGCAATCTCACCATTGCCCAGCAGCTACTCAGCCATGGCGCAGAACTGGAGAAAGCCAACCGGGATGGCAACACCCCGTTGATGGTGGCCGCGGCTCGGGGGGCCGAAGCGTTTCTCAAACTGCTCATCGAAAAAGGCGCTGAGTTGGATGGGAAAAATCAATTGGGAGAGAGTGCACTGATAATGGCGATACGCAGCAATCACCTTAACATCAGTCGCCTGCTACTGGAGGCAGGTGCCAATCCGCTACTACACAATAACCAGCACCAATCAGCACGGGATATCGCCCAGCAGCAGAATGCGACTGAGCTGCTGACACTGCTAGACCAATACAGTGATAGCAAAAGTCTGTGGAAGCTGTTTTAGTGGGCAGACGACTTGCTCTTTTCAGCCGCAGTCGTGTCAACAATCTCTAGCAATTCCAGGTCATATATCAACACAGCATTGGGTGGAATCATGCTAGCACTACCACTGTCGCCATAAGCCAGTTCAGAGGGTATCACCAACTGCCATTTGCTACCCACCGGTATCATTGGCAATGCCTCGCGCCAACCTGGAATAACCTGCTGCAAATTGATCGTAATGGGTGTATCCCGTTCGTAGGAGCTATCGAAGATACTCCCATCCACCAGACGCCCCTCATAATGTACTTTCACAGTACTGCCGGATACCGGCTTTGGCCCCTTACCCTCTTTCAGAATTTTGTACTGCAAGCCACTATGAGTCACCTGAACGCCTCGCTTCGTACTATTAGCCTTTAGATAAGCTTGCCCCTGCAGCAAATTTCGCTTACGCAATGCCTGAAGCTCCTGATTCTGACTCTCATGGTAATCAGCCACAGCCTTCTGCTGTTCCGGGAAAGAGAGCTGTGGCGGTTTCCTGTCTAGAAAATCATTGAGCCCCTGAAAAAGGGCCTCCCGATCCACGGGAATATTCTCCATCTGTAACTGCTGACCAATCTGCATTCCAACCGTATAGTTGAGACGCTTCTCTACGGTATCTAACTCGATCTCAGCCCAAAGTGGCGAACTAAAGATAACTAGTAGTCCGAATATTGAAACCTTTCTCATCAATCACTCCAAGGGTATCGCAAACAGATAGCGTATAGATTTTGCCAAAAAATTCAAACATTTATAGATACACTCTGACTGGCCTTAAGAGACATTGTAGTCTATAAAGATAATGGAAGCTTCCGCGGCAATTGCCCGCCGCCCTCCATTGCAGGAAGCCTCCCTCAAACCTGTGCTCCATGAGCATTTACTCAGCGGATTTGCTGAAGCGTTACAGGTGGGCCTCCCCCCTGCTGTAACGCTACTCTTTTTTTTCGTTATTATGACGACAACCTCTACTGAATCAACCCATCTGTTTTATATGAAAAGAAAATCACTCTCCTATCCCTGGCAATCAACCTGTCATGTGACACTACTCAAAGACGCTAGAGCGTTTATGCCTGCCATGCTGGATAGCCTGTATAAGGCGAAGCACTATGTGATTTTGGAAATGTATCTGGTAGAGTCGGGCCAGCTGTTCGACCAGTGGGTAGAGGCGCTGTGCCACTGCGCCAAACGGGGAGTCGCTTGCTATCTGCTATTTGATGGCTATGGCAGCCTAATGCTGGCTCAGAATCAGCGCCAACGCCTGCAAACAGCTAACATCCAGCTCTGTTTTTACAACCCCCTCTCCACCCACAACCCCTTTTTAGGGCTCTATCGACTACTGTGGCGACGGCTGTCCCGAGACCTATACCGAAATCACCGCAAACTGCTGATCATTGACGGACATACTGCATTTACCGGTGGTAGTGGTATCTGCGACCAATTTGTCGATCCACAGTACGGGCCATGGCGGGAAACCATGGTACAGTTCAGCGGACCGGTGATAGAGGATTGGCTAAGCATTTTTATGCAAGCCTGGCCTAAGCCTCTTCCCATTCCCAAACTCCCGCCATCTGCCACAGGCCAGATGCAGTGCCGCCTGAGCCACAGCAGTCATCAACGTAATAATGACTTGAAGCGCTCAATGTTGACCCTATGCGGTGATGCTCAACAACGTATTTGGCTAAGTACTGCCTACTTTGTTCCCTCCTGGAAGTTACGCCGTCGGCTGGTAGCCGCTGCCAGACGGGGGGTCGATGTGCGCCTACTGCTGCCTGGCTCCCATACCGACCACCCATGGGTACGCCATGCCGGGCGGCGCTTCTACACCCATCTACTCCATCATGGTGTAAAGATTTACGAATACCAACCGCGTTTCCTCCACGCCAAAGTGCTATTGTGCGATCACACTGCCTCCATCGGCTCTTGCAACTTTGATCGGTGGGGGATGCGCTGGAATCTAGACGCCAACCTGGAAATTAAAGATACGAAATTTATCAGCGAACTTATCCGCCTTTTTGAACAGGACTTTGCTGAAAGCCAAACTCTGAATTACCACCATTGGAGTCAACGCAGTTGGCGACTGCGAATGTTAGAGCGCTTTTGGGGAAAGATAGATCTGCTACTCGCTCAGATCAGTAACTGGCTAAAACGTTGAGGAACCTCTGAAGGAATCCAATCGATACTCCATTAATCTAAACCTGCTGAATAGCCCGTAGTAGTCCCTCACGGTCAATAGGCTTTTGTAGACGATATTGATAGGGATAGGCCACCTCTCCAGCCGCCTTTTCATCAAATTCATCCTCCCGGCCCGTTGCCAAAATAATCTTCATCGCCGGATATTGCTGCCGGGCCAAAGTTGCCAGCTCCAAACCATTCATTCCTGGCATAATCAGATCGGTAATCATGATATCAATGGACTGCGCCTGCAATTGCTTAAGCGCTTCGTCAGCAGAGTGTGCAATATACACCTCATATCCGGCTCCCAGCAGGTAGATCTCCATCAATTCACTTAAAGCAACCTGATCATCCACCACCAGAATGGTCGCACCCTGATATTTAATAGCGGAAGAGTGATCCTCCCCCCTATCTTCAATAACGGATGCTTGATTCTCTACCCGTGGAAAATAGAGATTAAAGATCGTACCCTGCCCTGGCTGAGAGTTCACTTTAATGGCTCCGTGAGCCCTGCTCACTAAGCCATAAACCTGACTCAGTCCCAAGCCAGTCCCACTCTCTCCTTTGGTAGAAAAGAAGGGGTCAAAGATACGGCCCATGGTTTTCTCATCCATACCACTACCACTATCCGCAACCGACAACAGGACATAATCACCTGGCGGCAAGCCAAGCTTCTCTGAGCTTTTCAAATCAAGGGATTGATTCGCCGTCACCAGGCTCAACGTACCACTCCCCTCCATCGCATGTTTAGCATTAATG
The DNA here is from genome assembly GCA_050295955.1 of Thiohalomonadales bacterium. Classification (GTDB taxonomy): domain Bacteria; phylum Pseudomonadota; class Gammaproteobacteria; order RBG-16-57-12; family RBG-16-57-12; genus JAFLJP01. The sequence continues at coordinate 57,511 of JBNKQQ010000033.1, read as the reverse complement.
GACAGATTGAGCAGAGCATTTTCCAGGTCGTTGCTATCACTGCAGATATTCCATAGCGCTGGCTGCAGGGCAATATCGATATGAATGGTGGCGGTCAGACTCTTTTGCAATATCTCGGTCATCCCCTCCACCATCTCATTTAGATTGATAATCTGTAACTGCTGATGCTTATCCCGACTAAACATCAGCAGTTTTCGGGTTAGATTGATAGCACTTTGGCTTGCCCTATCAATCTGTTGTAGATACTCCAACAGGTCAGGTTGGTCGGCAAGCTCCTCCATCAACACCTGAGTATAGCCAGAGACAATATTGAGCATATTGTTGTAATCATGGATCACGCCACTGGTTAATTTCCCCAATGCCTCCATTTTTTGGCTATGGCGAATCAACTCTTCTGAGCTTAAGCGGGCTCGCAGGTGTCGCTCCTTTTCCAGAGCCAGCTGGTTGGTAATCAGATTGCGTACCCGGGCAATCAGCTCCTCCTCCATAATGGGCTTGATGATGTAATCGGTAATCCCCATGTGGAACAGGCTGATACGTCGTGCCGGATCATCAAAGCCAGTAATGGCCAGAATGGGAGTATCTCCTTTGCTACCATCCAGTCGACGTATTTTATTAATCAACAGTATGCCGCCAGTGGCTTCCGCCAACACAATATCAGTCAATACTAAGTGGTAATCGTGCTGAAGAAAGGCTTGCCAGGCATCATCAATATTGTCATAAGCATCTACCTCCAGTGACCGCTTACGAAATAATGCGCTGATATATTCCCGCTGAGAACGCTGGTCTTCGATATACAATACACGCCCCTCAAGAGGTTGACTCACCTGAGTAAACCGCTCAAGAAAGTTAACCAGTTCATGTATCTGGTCTTTTAGAAAAACGTCCGTAATACCAGATTGGATAGCGCGATTGAATGTACCCGTATCGCTTTCGGTAGTCAGTAATACCACCGGCGTATGTTTATAGCCTTCAAGCTTGCGGATCTGTTTACACAACTCGATACCATCAATATCATCGAGATAGAGAGACACACAAATACACTGATAGGCATCCCCCTTCAGAGCAGCAAGTGCATCGTGGCCAGTAGCGGCAAAGATGTGATCAATCCCCGAATCCAATAATACACCGGCAATAATCTGCTGAAATACCTTTACCCGATCAATTATCAGTACTTTCATCGATTGATCCATTAACACATGAACTCGAGGGTATGTCGTCTGGCATTGCTAAACGTTTAGCCTATACCCCCATAAAAAAGCCCCTATAGCTGGATCGCTATAGGGGCTTTTTATGCGCTAATGGGAAAATAATTACTTATCTGAAAGTGCTTTATAGTATGCCTGTTCAGAAACTTCATTCCATGCGCCATGCTTTGCCTGAAATGCCTTATAGGCCTCATACACTTTGGCAAACTGGGGATCAGCCGCAGCCTGCTCACCAAGGCTCTTGTCGGTCAGTGACTTCAGCTTACGGGTCACTTCCATCGGGAAGGGCAGCATTTCTACCCCATCCATAGCCTGAATCTCTGCTAACGACTCAGCGTTCAATGCCTCAAATTGGGTCAGCATCCATAGGTCTGTCGCTTGCGCTGCCACTTCAACGATACGTTGCAGGTCAGCCGGTAACTTCTCCCATGCCGCCTTATTCACCACCAGTTCCAAAGTAGAGCCGGGCTCATGCCAACCAGGATAGTAGTAATATTTAGCCGCTTTAGGCAGGCCCAGGCGGTTATCGTGGTAAGGCCCCACCCATTCAGTCGCATCAATGGCCCCCCGCTCCAAAGCCGTATAGAGTTCTCCGCCCGCCATCAGCACAGCATTACCACCGGCTTCCGCAAACACCTTTCCGCCTAGACCGGGGATACGCATCTTTAAGCCATCCAAGTCATCCACCGACTCAATCTTCTTATTGAACCAGCCGCCCATCTGCACTCCGGAGTTACCCATGGGGAACGGAACCAGATTATGGGGCGCATACACCTCACGCCACAGTTCCAAACCACCACCACTGTAAAGCCAGGCATTCATTCCCTGAGCATTCAGACCGAAAGGTACTGAGGTAAAGAATTGTGCTGCCGGAATTTTACCTGCCCAGTAATAGGCACCTGAATGGCCCATCTCCACAGTACCCTGGGAAACCGCATCAAACACCTGTAGCGGAGGAATCAGCTCGCCGCCAGCATAGGTTTGAATGGTCAAACGGCCATCAGACATCACCTTCACATGCTCGGCAAAGCGATCTACTCCCGCTTGGAAAACCGGGAAGTTAGGTGGCCATGAGGTCACCATACGGAAACGGTATTTTTCAGCCTTAGCGGCACTGCCCGCCGCCCCACTGCTTGAATCATCACCACCGCAGCCATAGAGACCCAGTGAAAGCACTATCACAATCAAGAGAAGAACCACCTTCTTCATGAGTTTTCCTTTGTTTTATTTTTAAAAATGATAACTTCCAACGTAGAGGCGCAAAGTGATAAAGATAATCACTTTATTTTTCCATTTTTTGCGCCTTCGCGCCTCTGCGTTGAGTGTTTGTTCTAAATCTTCTGCAAATTAGCATAACCCGCAATCAGCCATTTGCTGCCCACGTCAGCAAACTCCACCTGTACCCGGGCACTCTGACCACTGCCTTCATAATTCAGTACGATCCCTTCACCAAACTTGGCATGCATTACCATCTGTCCCAAAGAGAACTCTGCAGCCTCATCGACAATTCCGCCATAGCGCTGATGAGCAACCGGTGCTGTCACCTGACGACGCAGACGCACCTCTTGTACCAGTTCGTTGGGAATCTCACTGAGGAAGCGAGAGGGTTTACAGTACTCCTCTTTACCGTGTAGGCGTCTGGTCTCCGCATGGGTAATATAAAGTGCCTGCATAGCACGGGTAATCCCCACATAACAAAGGCGGCGCTCCTCTTCGATCCCCCCAGCATCATTCATGGACATTTTATGGGGAAACAGGCCATCCTCCAGACCACACAAGAACACCAGCGGAAACTCCAAACCCTTAGCCGAATGCAGCGTCATCAGCTGAACACACGCCTCACCGGGCTCACCCTGGTTCTCCCCGGATTCCAGGGCCGCTAAGGAGAGGAAGGCAGAAAGAGCATCCTCGCCCTCCGCCTCATCGTCGGTAAACTCAAACTCCCGGGCGGCACTCACCAGCTCTTCCAAGTTATCAATGCGTTGCTGCCCTTTCTCCCCCTTCTCTTTACGGAAGTGGTCGATCAGGCCGCTATTAGCAATCACATGATCTACCTGCTCATGCAGTTCATCCAGCTGACCAACCGCCACATCCAGCTCCTCAATCAGCTCAATGAAGCCCTGCATAGCATTGCGAGCCCGGGCAGTCACCAGATTCTGCTCTGCCATCGCGACAGCGGCATGCCATAGAGTAAGGTTATTTTCACGGGCATACTCACGGATATTACTGACGGCCTTTTCCCCCATGCCCCGGGTTGGTGTGTTGATGATGCGCTCGAAGGAGGTATCATCCATGCGGTTATTGGCCAGGCGTAAATAAGCCAACGCATCCTTGATCTCAGCGCGATCAAAGAATCGTAATCCACCGTAGACCCGATAGGGGATGCCTGCTTGCAGCAACGCCTCCTCCAACACACGGGATTGGGCATTGGATCGATAGAGCAGCGCAACATCAGAGCGTTGCCCTCCTTCCTCTATCCACTGCTGAATACGGCTGGCAATAAAACGAGCTTCATCCAACTCATTAAAAGCGTTGTAGAGCTTAATAGGCTCGCCTTCGCTTCCAGAAGTCCACAGCTCTTTACCCAGACGTTCTGCATTATTGGCAATCAGAGCATTCGCCGCCGCGAGAATATTGCCGGTCGAGCGGTAGTTCTGCTCCAGGCGTACGGTAAGGGTATTGGTGTAGTCACGTGAGAGCTGCTGGATATTCTCCACCTTGGCACCCCGCCAACCGTAGATGGATTGGTCATCATCTCCCACCGCAAAGATCGGACTACCCCCATTGCATAACATGCGCAACCACGCATATTGGATGGCATTGGTATCCTGGAACTCATCCACCAGCACATGGCGGAAACGCGCCTGATAATGTTCAAGTACATGGGGGTTGTCCCGCCACAACTCATGGGCTCGCAGCAACAGTTCGGCGAAGTCCACCAATCCCGCACGACGGCACAGATCCTCATAAAGTTGATAGACCTGAATACACCCTTTCATGTGGTGGTTCCCATGGTGCTCCAGATGCTGGGGACGTTGGCCCTCATCTTTGCGAGCATTGATGAACCACTGCATCTGCTTGGGCTGCCATTGGGAATCGTCAATGCCGTTCTCACGGATTACCCGTTTTACCGCACGTAGCTGATCATCACTGTCCAAGATCTGAAAGTTTTGCGGTAACCGGGCCTCTTTCCAGTGAGCACGCAGCAGGCGGTGGGCCAGGTTATGGAAGGTACCCACCCACATGCCGTGGACAGGATGATCCATCAGCTGTTCAATACGGTGACGCATCTCAGCAGAGGCCTTATTGGTAAAGGTCACTGCGAGAATGCTAAATGGGGAAATGCGCTCCACCTGAATCAACCAGGCAATGCGGTGAACCAATACACGGGTCTTGCCACTGCCAGCGCCCGCCAGTACCAGAGTATTACCTGAAGGAGCACACACCGCCTCGCGTTGTGCGTCGTTCAGGCCATCAATAATGTGGGAAATATCATCGTTCATGGGGGCATGATACCAGAACTGCCCCCAAGATTAATAAAGGTGGGAATTAATCCTTATAATGGCTATCCACCCAGCAGCGTGGCAGTGCCTCGCCAGACGGGAACTCCAAATCAGATTTCGTAAAATACGTGGCTTCAGGCATCTCTTCTCCACTGTGAAAACGCCCAGAAATCTGAGCCTCGCAAGGATTAATTAATGCCACTGTATCCAATACTTCAACCATATCACCACTGGCTTTGTGTTTTAAAAACATACTTCCCTCCTGTTGTTAAAAAAGCATTCTTACTCTCTATGTATAGACCACGCTTTCTATAATTGCCTAATCAAATGAAAGTGTTATGCCCAACTTGGAGTTCACCTGTTTTTTTTCATACCAGCATCTATTCTTAACCTAATAAAGCACCTATCCTGATTTCGTCCCAAAAATAAGGCAGTCATAATGCAAGAGCGGCGTAAGCAAATCATCATAAAAAGTGGCATGCAGCAACACTTAGCCATTCACACCATCCTATTTGTTTTTATCAGCGTCAACGTCATTGCCACAGTCGGCATGGTGATATTGCACTCTACCGATGACATGATAGATATTCGCTTTTACCTGCCCTTTATCATTGCAACACTGGAGATCGTGGGAATCGTTATTGTGTATCGCCTAAGCTTAAAAGATAGCCTACGCATCGCGGGCCCGGTCTATGTCTTTGAAAAAGCCCTGAATGAGGTTAGACAGGGAAATTTAACCACGGAAGTCCATTTGCGAAAGGGAGATTATCTACACGACGTAAAGGATGAGCTAAATGAGACCCTGCAAATATTAAATACCAAAATTTCTACCCTACAAAGACTGGCCAACGAAGCCGGAAAGATCTCTCAAGGAAATGAGCCACTGGATAAACTGACTCAGGAGCTCACCTTTTTCACATGCGAGAAAAAGGAATCTCCCTCCAATGATTAAAACATCTCATAAATGCTCAGGATATACACTGCTTGAACTTATGATAACCCTCTTTATCCTAAGCATTCTGGTAATGATTTCTCTTCCCATGTATCTCAATTATCAAACCAGGAGCAAAATAACAGAGGGGGTCAATCTTTTTACTGGCGTAAAAAACAACATAGTAGAGCACTACTACTCGACAGGCTCTTGGCCAAATAGCAATACAGAGGCAGGAGCCCCCTCCCCCAACAGTTTCAAAACCCGCTATGTAGAGAGCCTTGAAATTAAAGAGGTGAGTGGCCAAGGAGGATCTGTTGTGATTACCTATAACAGTACCGCTATTGTCGGAATTGGCAGTAACAACACCTTAATTTTTTATCCAACTGGCAGTAATGGGCGGGTGATCTGGCAGTGTGATAGAGGCTCTCTCAGTCAAAGATTACGCCCCCCAAATTGCCGATAAATGTCATATCAAAAAGCCGATACACCATCACAGTGCATCGGCTTTTAGGTACATCCCTTGCTTTGATGCCTGTCGACTATTTGATAGTAGAAAGCAGCTTAGGATTGGTTACCAGCTTACGAACACCATGTGCATGGTCTTCATCAAACGCATTACCTTTACACCACTCACCTACAGTATTGATATCCACCTTGGCACACTGAGGACGTACGCTCCAGGTAACCTGCAGAGGGGAACACTGCTGCTCAGAATATTTAGGACCTGTCGTTGAACCCAGGAACTCTACAGGTACACCCGTATTGGTTGGCAGTGCTTTAGGCTGGTGGTAACCATTTACCATGTTGCCATCGTAATCCAGCTCATTGAAATCCAGTGCACTAGAATCGTTAACCAGGGTAAATACCTGGGTCTCTACACGCAGATCTGGATTTGCACAGGTTTCTGACAGGCAAGAACCCAAGCCTGCGCCTGGCTCGATATCACAAGAAGTGTGAACCCAGTGAACCTCAATGGTATCACCTGGCTTCAGCTCACCATGCTTACCTTTACAGATTGGCTGTTTAGTGGGTTTCAGTTCAGCTTTGCTCAGCTCTTGGCTGATACCACACTGGTAGCCGCTTTCGTAGCCGTGGCCATCGCCATCACCGGCATAGATGCTGAAAGCGGATGCTTTGTGCTCAGCATTTTTATGGAAGTGGATATTACACAAGTTCATTTCACTAGAAGCAGGTGCGATTGAAAAGATGCGCTTGTTTTCACCCGCTGCGCTATCAATATCGCGAGGAGTTTGAGGACCAAACCCTTCACAGGCTTTGTCACCGTGGCCGTGGCTATCATGACCATGACCATCAGCGGCCATAACGGAAACGGTAAACAGACCCATAGCCACTGCTAATGCAGTCTGCTTCATTGCTACTTTCATGTTGATACCCCTTATTTCTTAATAGTATTTGGCGTAATGCCATTTTTAAATGACAGGCAAAACATCCCCTTGCCCGTGAAAACCTTATTTCTGGAAATTACTTCACGCGAGAATTTTCCATCAACTTTGGCGACTCTTGGTGCCACGTAGTTGGGTATGGAAAGTGTGCGGAAGGCCTCTACAACGACAAGAGACAAAAGTCCCAATACATTAGCATTTAGCTGTGCGGCATTAGGATATAATGGGCTCTAGATTAATCTTTTATGACAACCATCGCAACTACTAACCCGCCCGATTATCGGCCCCATCAAGCGGTGATTAGCCCCCCCTCCCTCTCAACAAGATAAAATCATTTAAAAACAATTCATTAAATACATTTATAGAAGTGTGGATTTAAGCTAGAAAAATACCCGCCGATAAATGGGATATAACCTTTTATTTAAGGCCATGTCCCATGAAACAGCTTATCCTCGGATTACTGCTCTGCTCACTCGGTATTACGATAAGCCACGCCAATGAAGAGGAAGGCTGGCAGGCCTACATAGACGGCGACTACCAAACTGCCTACCAACAGTGGCTTCCCCTCGCCCAGCAGGACGCCCCCGAACTACAACATATGATTGGGTTTATGTATCTTCAGGGGCAATGGGTCACTCGCGACTATGAACAAGCAAAGCTATGGTTTGAAAAAGCCGCAGCAAGTGGCTACGCCGCCTCCATGTTTGCGATTGGTACCCTGTATGAAAATGGTTATGGAGTAAAGCAGAGCAATAATATTGCGCTGGACTGGTACAAAAACGCAGCTTTTAGTGGCTTTACCCACGGGCAGTTCTACTTAGGATTGCAATATACCAATGGTGGTATTGTGGAACAGGATTATCAAAAGGCCTTCTCCTGGTTCCGTCTGGCAGCTGAAGCGGGCGATCCTGCAGCACAAAATCATGTCGCACTGTTTTTCCGCCGAGGGGTCGGTGTGGATCAAGACATAACCCAAGCCATTGCCTGGTACCGCAAAGCTGCTGAACAGGGACTTGCTATCGCCCAGTTAGCACTTGGAGAGATCTATATGGCAGGTGAAGAGGTCACCCAAGACACTTACACCGCTATGGAGTGGTTTTTTGACGCCGCCGCTCAGGGTAATCCCGACGCCCAATTTGCACTGGGGCAAATCTATGCAAACGGTGTGGATGTTGTCCGTAATCCCCACTACGCCAACCGCTGGTTACGTCGGGCCGCCGACCAGGGCCATGAAGAGGCTAAAGAGGCACTGATACAACTCAAACGAGACCAGGCCATCAGCCGGGAGAAATACCCTCCCTTACTTCGTACCAGCATTTACAGCGATTTCGGCTAGCCTGGATAACTTATTGTAAAAAACGAAAAAACCCGCCATTTGGCGGGTTTTTTATGCTCATCGCAAAGATAACTTACTTAACAGCGCAAGCAGTCTCTTCAACGATCAGACCAGCTTCAACAGCATCAACAATACGCTGATACTCATCGCTGATTGGGCAACCACAGCTGTAACCTTCTTTGGTTGCATGCAGACGAGCTTGTTCGATGTGCCATTGAGCAACTTTCAGATGCTGATCAACATTCATTGTAATACACCCCTATAAAATGATTTAGACTGTTTTTAAGTTGTTGAGCTTTTGGCTCTGGATTGAAACTGTATCATAATATCCGACAAATGGTAAGAGATTGATTAACGATTGCCAAGACATACAATTCCCCGCTACTTTGTGCTTTTATAGCGACTATCACCATCGGGATCCAATATTACCATGACTCAAGCCAATGACATCATCCAACACACCCGTAATTGGGTAGAGCAGGTTATCGTTAAACTCAACTTCTGTCCCTTTGCCAAACCAGTAGTGGAGAGCGAGACCATCCGCTACTTCCTGGCGGATGCCGAAGATCTGGAGGAAGCACTGCACCAGCTTATCGAGCAGTGTCAGTACCTGGATGAACACAGTGAGATTGAGACCGAGCTGGTCATCTATCCCGAAGGCTTCAACGATTTTCACGATTTCCTGGATCTGGTAGAACTGGGAAACCAGTTACTGGCAGAACAGGGCTACGAAGGGATCTATCAGCTGGCCAATTTCCACCCCGACTACTGTTTTGAGGGGGAGGATATCTTCGATCCAGCCAACTATACCAACCGCTCTCCTCACCCGATGTTGCATCTCATTCGTGAGGCCAGCTTGGAACAGGCTCTGGCCCATTACCCCAATCCAGAAGAGATTCCCGAGCGTAACATCAAACTGGCCAGGGAAATGGGGCTAGAAGCAATGCAACAGGCACTGGCCCGTTGCAAAGAGGATGAATAATGAATCAACTGACACTTTCCGAACTCTACATCTACCCGGTCAAATCTCTGGCTGGCCTCTCTCTCAACCAAAGCCGGGTTGAGCCTTTTGGCCTACAACATGATCGACGCTGGATGATAGTGGAGAGATCCAGCGGCAAGTTTCTTAGCCAGCGCAGCCATCCACAAATGGCACTCATCCACACCGAGGTGTACAAAGACCGTGTCCACCTTTACTACGGCGACAAACTCAGCTTGATGGTCTCTATCCCCACCGATGAACATCCCCGTACGGTCACAATATGGGAGGATCAATGCCAAGGCTGGGATGCCGGTAACGAAGCGGCCCACTGGCTAAGTGATCTACTGCAGACCGAGTGTCGCCTTGTCTATTTCCCTGAAAATGAGGTGCGCCAAGTAGACCTCAATTATGCCCAGGCAGGAGATAAGACCGCCTTTAGTGATGGCTTTCCCCTGCTGTTAATATCCCAGGCTTCTCTGGATGACCTGAATAGTCGTCTGGCAGAGCCTGTGGAGATGATCCGTTTTCGCCCCAACTTGGTGGTGAGTGGCTGCGAGCCCTATGCCGAAGATAGCTGGAAGTGGATTCGAATCGGCGATATCACCCTGAGAGTGGTCAAACCCTGTAGCCGTTGCAGTATTCCCAATGTAGATCCCAATACTGGACAGCGGGGCAAAGAGCCCGCCTATACCCTAAGTCAATACCGAAAGCGGGGTAACAAAATCTTCTTTGGTCAAAATGTGATTGCCGATACACCTGGCGAGCTGCAACTGGGTATGCCGGTAGAAATACTAGAGTAGTCTAATCGATGAAAAAACTGATCTTCTTTGATGTAGATGGCGTGCTGGTAGAATCCAGTCGCGAAATTATGCTCAGCTCCTGGAATGAATATAACCAGTGGCTGGCGGACCTTCACCTGCCCCATGCCCCTTTTACCATCCACTATGATGAGATTCCTGAAAGCTTCCTGATCAGTCGCCGAGAACTGATGAAACACACCCACAAGGGGTATTACCGGGTGGCGCTGAACATGTTCACCCTGGCTGGGATTGATCCCCAAAAAGTAGACAAGCCGATGATTCAAGCGGTATCCGAAGCGGATTCCAATCTTAAAGCCGCTACGATGGCACGTCTTACTCAAGTACGCCGGCGACTACATGAGGAGGGAGACCTCAACACACTCTCCCGTCGCTATGCGGAGGTGGATTATCAATGGATCGAGGAACATATGGCACGGGGTGAACTCTACTTCATCACCAACAACGCCTTCTCCATCCAGAGCTTTGCTGCGGTAGCCTTCGCCCCGGAGGAGAAGCAGGTGCGTCGTCCACAAGGGGCGATGCACAACAAATCCGAGCATATCAATGCCATCTGCCAGCAGCATGGCGTGCCCCACGACAAGATCCTATTTATTGATGACAGCCTAGCCTCCCTTCAGGATGTGGATCAAGGCAGTGACATACCCACTCACCACTGCCTACAAAACAGTTGGGCAGAAAAGTCCGCGACAGAGCATTACCAGCGGCTCGATTGGCAGACAATTATCGAGCGCTACAAAGCGCTATGAGCCACTCCTGCGGCCTTCTGCCAATAACTGAAGCTGTCACCGATGGCTTCAGGGTTTTCACTATAGACCCGGCTTAATGCCTTGAAAAACAGCTCTGCATAACCCTCCATCCCCAGTAGCCGTAAGCTTTTCAATATCCGGCTGATACGCAAATAGTTATGATTCCCAGGATTCAGCCAGTAGATACTACGTTGTGCAAAATCCCCCTTGGGCAGTATCTCTTGGTGTTCGCGATGAAAACCATAAAACTCCAACATCACATCCAGTGAGCGAAGCAGGTTATTTTTAAGAATGGGGGAGTGATGAAATTCGTCCAGATCAGCTTGTGTGAGGAGGGGGGCATTCGGGTTAAAGCGACTCGGTTGTTCCAAAGGAAACAGCCACTGGATATAGTCGTGGGTGGATTCTAACTGTTGCCAGTCAAATTGCCATATCTCGGTGAGCAATCGTCCCTGATGGTCACCGGCAATATCGGCATAAAAAGCAGTAATATCACTAATTGTGGGCATGGTTATATTCCCAAGTCATCCCACTAAATATAGCGTGATTTACCAGTCTTTCCAGTCACTTACTCTATAGTAATCGAGGAGTTCTCAATCAGCAGTGGATAGGCATAGCCCATACCGAAGTCGGTATCCAACACAACGGTGCCTACCACTTTGACCTTCTGCCCCACTTGGGCAGTATCACTAGGGCTGGTGACAATCACCTTGCCATTATTACCACTGCCGGTACCATCTTTGATATGGACAAAGTTACGACGCATGATGCCGTTGTTCACCTTCACCACCTCACCGTGCAGCTCAACCTGCTTACCCCCCAGGTCGCGGGCTTGTTGATTCATCTGCTCAACGCTCAGTTTAAGCGCATCGCCTGCCATTGCTCCACTGCTGATCAGCCCCATTGCTACGGCACCACACAGTGCCAAAATGATTTTACGCATTATTGTTTTATCCTTTTCATCATTAGTGGGGAATTAGTATCACAGTGCTAAATGAATCGCTACCCCTTGGGTTTTACTCGGCGGGTTGCCTCCGCTTGATAGGGATCATCGGGCCAGTAGTGTTTGGGGTAACGACCTTTCAGATCCTTTTTCACCTCATCGTAGGTGTTGGCCCAGAAACTGGCTAGATCCTGTGTCACCTGAATAGGGCGCTGGGCAGGCGAAAGTAAATGGATAGTCAGCGGTACCTTTCCACCAACAATACGCGGCGTCTCCAGCATACCGAACAATTCCTGTAAGCGAGCTGCCAGCACCGGATTAGGCCGGCTGTAGTCAATGCGAATGCGGGAACCGCTGGGCACGGGGATATGGGTTGGCGCCTCTCTTTCTAATAGCTGCTGTTGAGGCCAGCTAAGCATGGCTTTAAGAATGGCGGACATATCCAGCCGCTGTAACTGGCTGAGTTTACTCATCCCCGTCAGGTAAGGTGCCAACCACTGTGGCAACGTTGCCAATAAAACCGGTTCAGCAAGATCTGGCCATGGCTCGTCATCAGGGCAGGGAAGTGAATATTCCCGCAGCAGGGTAATTCGGGCTCTCAGGTTATCACTCTCCCTGTCCCAAGGCAGTACTCGCAACCCTTTTTGACGGATGCCATCCATCAATCCGTCGGCAATCTGTTCTGGTGCAACCTGCTTCAGTTCTCGCTCATCCAATACCAGGGCACCCAGCCGACGCTGCTGCTTGGCCTCCACCTGCTCATTACGACTGTTCCAACCCACAAAGGTGCACTCATTAATCTGCTCAGCAAGATGACTCTCCAGTGAGGCCCGATCGATTGGTGCTGCGAGGAAAATACGGGATTCCCGTGCCCCGGCATCCAGTTCAGCTATAACCAGGAAGGGCTCATCGCTAATCGTTTGAGGCTCGCTAAAAGCCGCACCGCTGCCACTACTCAAACGATAACGAGGCTCACCACCGGGTCGGCGTTGAGCAATACGATCCGGATAGGCAAAAGCCAATAGTAGGCCACAGTGGTTGGCCGCTTGTGGTTCGTCTTGCAGTTGCCGCTGTCGCTGCCATCGCTGCGCAGTCAGCTGCACCCGCTGTACCACACTGCGATTGAGCTGTGGCGATTTGGGATCATGATGCAGTAATTCAATGCGCTGGCGCAGGTCGGCTTCCCGGTAGCTACCTTTGATGATGTCCCGTTCCCCCAGTAACGCCGCTAGTTCACAGGCGAGACTACCCAGCTCTAGCTGCTCTCCCATCAATACCATGTGGGCCAGGCGGGGATGCATTCCCAGGCGAGCCATCGCTTCACCGTGACGGGTAATACGCCCCTGCTCATCCAGAGCCCCCAACTGATTCAACAGATCCCTGGCATGGCCATAGGCCGCAGAGGGTGGGGTATCCAACCAGCTTAGTGCCTGGGGCTCAATGACACCCCATTGGGCCAGTTCCAGAACCAAGTCGGCCAGATCCGCCTCCAGAATTTCCGCTTTACCATGAGCCAGTAAGCGGCTGTGATCCTCCTTACTCCAGAGGCGATAGCAGACGCCTGCTGTCAAACGACCAGCGCGACCTGCACGCTGCTCTGCAGAGGCTTGGGTCAGCGGCATGGTCTCTAGTCGGCTCATGCCTGAGCGGGGATCAAAGCGTGGGGTACGTTGCAAGCCGGCATCCACCACCACCCGTACCCCCTCGATGGTCAGTGATGTTTCAGCAATAGCAGTGGCCAGTACCACCTTCCGTTCACCTTGAGTGCTGGGGTTAATAGCCAACTCCTGGGCATCGCGGCTGAGATCACCATAAAGGGGGCGTATCAGGGTGTTATCTGGGAGCGTAGCCTCCTCCAACTGCTGTCGGACCCGCTGTATCTCCCCAACGCCAGGCAGGAAAACCAGCAGATCCCCCGCCTCTTCTGACAACGCCTTCAAAATGGTGCGGGTCACACTGGAGACCAGCTGACGCGGCTCAGGGCGCTTACCATAACGCACCTCCACCGGATAACTACGTCCCTGGCTGGTGACAATCGGTGCATCACCCAGCAGTTTGGCCACCGGCTCCGCATCCAGGGTCGCGGACATCACCAGGATCTTCAGATCCTCCCGCAGTACACTTTGGGCCTCCAAACAGAGTGCCAGCCCCAGGTCTCCATGGAGGTTACGTTCATGAAACTCATCAAAAATAACCAGACGATATCCCGTCAACTCCGGGTCCTGCTGGATCAATCGGGTCAGAATCCCCTCGGTGACCACCTCGACGCGGGTTTGCTTGCTGATTTTGCTATCCAGCCGGGTACGATAGCCGATGGTCTGTCCAGCCTGCTCTCCCAGCAACTGAGCCATATAAGCGGCCGCATTACGCGCTGCCAAACGGCGAGGTTCCAACATAATGATCTTCTCCCCTGCCAACCAGGATTGCTCCAGCAAGGCGAGGGGAACCCGGGTGGTTTTACCCGCTCCTGGGGCCGCCTGCAGAACCACATTGGACTGCTGGCTAATCGCTTCCAGTAGCTGGGGAAGGACAGATTCGATAGGTAATTGGCTCATGGCGGGCATTGAACCATAAAACTATTGTGACGGGCTACTCCAGCGCCTGATTGCCTCTAATACCACTTGGCGACTCTTCTCAGAGCCAAAAACATCGTTGTGGCCACCCGATACCCGCACCAGCTGTTTGGGCTCTCCCGCCTTGGCAAATAGAGCCTCACTGTGGTGGATATCGATGATTTGGTCTTCAGGACTATGTAGATAGAGCTGAGACAGTGGAGCAATATCCGCCACACTGTCGATAGGGGAGTAATCATTATTGATCGTCCAGGAGAGGGGGTATTGGAAAGGCCAGAGGAACCAGACCTGAGCGAGTACCTCTCGGGTTATCAAGTGGTAATCGCTAAAGGATGAGGCAAAGATCGCCCCAGATAAGCGGGATTTCTCCTGACTATGGGCCAAAGTGTAAATGGAGACCGCCGCACCTAAGCTGTGACTCATCAAAATTAAAGGGGTCTTGCCACTTAGGGCAGAAGCATGAATCAATGCCATCTCTACATCTGCAATTACGCCAGGGAGGGAAGGGTCTCCCCGGGATTCACCATAGCCTCGATAGTCAAAAATGAACAGGTTCACCCCTTTGGCAGGCAGCCAATAAGCGTTACCCAAATGGTTTCCAATATTTTGCGCATTACCATGCACATAGAGCACCGTGGCGATTGCTTCTCCTTCGGCCGGCAACCACCAGCCATGAAGGCGGGTACCATCACTACTATTGAAACTATAATCCCGGTAGGCCAGACCCACCTTGTCTGGCGTAATCACATGTTGTGGCGTTGGGTGGAACAGCAGCTGGGTACAGCCACTCAAGGTGAGCATCAAGATAATGATCACCAGGTGCCTCATCAGAAGTACCACTGCCAGGCCAGCTCAAACTCATTGAAGATCACGCCATCCTGTCCTTTACGCTCTGCTCGCAAGCGCAGTCCCTGCTGTGCCTGAAACGGAATACTCAACTGCCAACTGGCTCGCCAGATCTGATATTCATCACTCACAGAGAAATCGATCCCCTCAAGGGTCAACAAACTATGGGCCTTGGGATGTTGGTAGAGTAGGTTCAAACTGGGACCGATCCCCAGATTAAGCTGCTCACTATACGCCTGATGACCAGCTAACTGGAACTGCTCGAGTATCGATCCCAGCCAGTACTCCCCAAAGCGATAGCTGAAGCCACCTTGTACGGTCACCTGCAAAGGGTGGATCTCCCGCTGCCGGAACCATTGGTGTTGTACACCAAAATCCACCCCCCAAGAGGTGGGCTTGAAAAAGTCATCCCGCGGCGATAAAGAGAGAATATTGATGATCTTCCACTCCTGCAGATCCAAGCGTCGATCCTCTTCATAATAGCGCAAATCCAGATCGAAGAAGTTGATCTGCATGCCCCGGCCATAACCGGCAGCGGAATCCAACACGTCGTGATAGGCAGGACGGAAACGCAGCCCTAAATAACCTTGCTCTGCACTCTCTCCCACCATTACCGCCAGGCGTTGGCTCAAATGCCCCTGCTCCGCTCTCACCTCTGGGCTAGGGGGTTCTGGCCATTGAGCCGACGCTTTGATCTCACTACGGGCCTGTAGGAGCTGATAAGCCTGCGTACTACGGGGATCCCGCTCCATATTGCTATCTCGAATGCGGTAAAGCATCAAATCGTAGGCTAGCTCCAACTCTCGGGCCTGTTGCTGCGCGGAACGTTCATCCGTCAAGGGTTGTTGATCCAGACGTGCCTGCAGCCGCTCTTGCTCCTCTTCATTTAACAAGCCCAAACGATAATTCAAAATGGTAGTGGTAGATGGCCGGTAATGGATTTCACTAAATAGTCCCGCCTGCTCAACCACCCGCACAGTATCCGCAGGAATCGCGGTAACCGTAAATTGCTCTGCCAACTTCAGTCCGGGTCTGGCTGCATCCAACATCACCAATAACCGGTAGGAACAATTTTCATCGAAAAAGTAGTAATCAAAGCGGATCTTATGCACCTCCCAAGCATGGCGCATCAACTGCTCAACCTCCTGGCGACTGAGATTTAGCTGATACTCCCAGATATCACGATTCTCCATATCGCTATACTCTTTGATCTTCTCGTAATAGGGCACCAAGGCAAAGGTACCGGGATAGCCCCCAAAGATCCCTTTGAAGGCAAACACCAGTCCATTGTCTGAGCCATCCATCGCGGCTGCATAATTCAGAGCATAAGAGACCAACGGCGTATCACTACGTTTATCGTTGGGGTTAATCCGTAGCAGTGTATGACCGAACATCGACGAAGGGCTGTTAATGTAGGCTGCGGGGAAAATCAATGTAGCACTACCAGGATTGATGGTTGAGAACCACTCACGGTACTCCGGACAGGGTTGCTCGGTGATCGTGTCTTCCGGTATATCCAATTGCTGTTTTAGCCAGTGAAAACGCGCTGGAAAGCGACATTGTGGGTGCTGATCCGGCACCTCTTCAGCCCCTTGCATTAGCGCAGCAATCGTGGCATGAAGCTCCGCTTGGGGATCATCCCGCCCCTGAGGCGAGAAAAAGAAGTCGCTATCATCGGCCTGACTTTGCCAGCCACTGCTTATGGTGTTTTTCCGGTAGTGACCCAGAGAGAGCCAGCCATCAGAATAAGCAAGCTGCATGACATCGCTACGTGCTAACAGATTTTGCAGTGAGGTATCAGCCCAAAGAGAAACCGGAAAAAGAGAAAAAATGGATAATAGAACTAAGAGTCGCAGTCGGCTCACGGAATACTTTCAGAAGAGATAATGTGAATTGAGAGTGAAAATCAGAGGTGGCTGCTGTCGCAGCCACCCAAGCAATATACTAAGAAGTGTACTTCTCCAGCTGCTGGTCTGAAGCCATAACCTTGGTCAGTGCATCCATCACCTCAGTACTGGTCACATCCTCTTTGCTGAAGATAGTAGAGAAGTTGGCTTTGCTTACCTGCATAAAGGTAGCTTTATCCTCTTCAGCAATGCCCATCAGCGCTGCCAGAGTATCCATCGCTTCACCTTCACCGGTTGCCATACCGCGAGCCACCTGCTCCATGTTGTGGTCGATATATTCACCTGCCGCAGCAAAGGTAACGGTACCATCACCATCACAACCCAGGGTGCCAGAGGTCATCCCAAAAGTTTGTGAGCCAAATGAAGCATTCGTGGTCACCGCCAGTACATTGAATACCACACCTTTTTGCCCTTCCATCAACATCGCACCAAGGCCACAGCCAGGGCCGGTTTCAGCTTGGGATACCATGGGGACTGCTGCCAGAGCAAATACACCCGCGAGAATCACTTTTTTCATCTTTATATCCTTCTCTAATTTTTGTGTTTAGCTCCGCAAAACATCTTAGCGGGTTTCAAAAACATAGCAGTAGAAATTGCCACTTTCCAGGCGAAAAACCAATAAAAGCCAAATAAATCAATTCATCGCCGCAAGGATATAGATATCATAACGAGTGTTTTTACTACTGATATCCATAGTAGGCTTGCGTCCTGGCAGCACCTCAGCCCCTTTGGGACGCTTCACCACCACCCGCTTCGTCGCACAGGCCAGAGCAGCCGCTAGCAAATCAGCATTATCGCCGGGTTCACCTAAAAGAATTTGGAACAGGCGCATCTCCTTTTTTACCAGTGCCGATTTCTCCCGATGGGGATACATAGGATCAAGATAAACCACATCGGGCTTCTCCTCTGTACTCTGCAGATAATCCACACTGTCAGCATTCACCAAATGCATGCGCTGGCAGATTTCCGCCACCTCCTCATCTGCCAAACCCCGCTTGAGTCCATCTTCCAATAGCGCTGCGATCACTGGACTCTGCTCTACCATAGTTACCTGTGCCCCTAGGCTGGCAAAGACAAAACTATCACGCCCCAGACCAGCAGTGGCATCCAGGATATGGGGGTTGATACCCGGCTTCATCCCCACCGCCTTGGCCATTGGCTGGCCCCGACCTCCGCCAAAGCGGCGCCGATGTCCGGCCTTTCCCCCTACAAAATCTACCGAGATGGCACCAGGTGCATCTGGTTCATTGAGGCATAACTGCAGCTGTGACTCGGTAAACTCCAGGATAAATTGCGGGGTATCACAGGGGACAATGGCCAATCGCTGAGCAAGCTCATTGGCCTCTGCCTGTCGTGAATCCATATCTGTGATAACGGTTAATGAGATGGGTAACATGGGTACCTTCAAATCGAGTGACGAATCATTCATATGTCAGATTTAACGCGCTATCATAAACCAAATTGAATCACATAAGGGAATCTGCCGTGCCACAACACTCTGCCCAGCGCCTGGAAAACTACCCACCCTTTAAGTCGATGCAGATTCTGGTATTAGAACTGGATGCCGATTGGCAGCGGGTACGCATTCTATTGCCGTTGATCGAGCACAATCAAAACCCCGGTGGCACCATATTCGGTGGTGCCATGACAGCTCTGGCCGACCCCATCGCCGCCCTTGCCTGCGCCAAGCGCTTCCCCGATTACACGGTATGGACCAAAAGCCTTAAAGCAGACTTTATTCGCCCTGGCCGCAGTGATCTACAGCTACTGTTTGAATTTCCCCCTTCAGCAATGGATAAGATTCAAAGTGATTTGCAGGAAAAAGGGGCCAGTACGCCAGAGTTCTACTACGGTCTCTATCTGGATGACGGCAGCCTCTGTTGCCGTATCCATTGCCAGGTGGCTATCCGGCCGGCGGATCCTGATAGCCATCGCCGCGGCTTTCGTAATAAAGGGGAATAAGCGGTGTTACTCGTCCAGAGGATCTGGAATCACTGGAGGCTGACCGTTGGCTGTACGACGTCGGTCCAAGGTAATGCGAAATAGCTTGATCATATTCTGTACCGGGCAGACACGCTCAAAGGCAATCAGAATCAGTTGTGAGCGGTTTTTCACATTGAATTTACGGAACAAGCGGTTCAGGTAGAGCTTTACGCTCTGTTCGGATACGTGCAACTTAGCAGCAATCTCTTTAGTGGAGAGGCCATCCAGCAGCAGGCGGAAGATATCGTTCTCCCGGGGTGTGAGCTGTTCACCCAGAATGGCAATCCGTTCTTTAATACTGCTCTCGATCATGCGCTCAATTTCGAAAGCATCCATCGCAATCTGATCCAATAGGTCCCGCGAAACATGCAGCTTGCCCTTCATCACCCACTCTACCGCCTCTCTTAACTGATGCGCTTGAGTCTCATCGTTGAGAAAGCCATGGGCACCGCAACGCACCAGATTGCGCACAAAGATATCGTTATCGTCTGCCCCAAAGACCAGTATCTTCACCCCCGGATGCCAATCACAAAAGTGCTGGAAAAACTCATCGAGGGGATACTGCAGTGATTTGGCATTAATTAATACCACATCTGTCTCTCCGGCCTCATGATCCCCCAGACAATCCAGCTCCTCTGAGTTACTCATCGTTACCTGGGCAAAGTTCTGCTCTACCAGCATAGCCGCCAACGCCTCGGCAAAGATGTCAATGCGTGAAAATAACAATACGTTTATCACCAGGCCTCTCCGCGAGATTGAATGGGTTTATATTATACTTATTATTTTGAGGCTTTTCAGCTGTCCTGCAAAAGATAGCCGATGAAACGAATGCTCGTGCACTCGCTAAGGTGTAGGCGTGCAACTATTATTCATCCAAGCACCACCACAATCGTCCTTGGTCCAGTTACCACTACTCTTCCAAATGACAGGTCCACCACCGCCCAGCCAAGCGTTCTCATAATAGGGACCACTGCTATAAGGTGCGGTAGCCCCCTCTTGGCTAATATCTACCAACAGTCCTTTGTTCTTCCAGCCATGGGGAACCATGGTATGGCACCAGCTGCAACGCATGCCGCCAAGGCGCTTGGCATGTCCAATGTGCAGATTGTTTCCCGCCCAGTCCATATTACACATGCCGCCATTACCGCCACCACCATTGCCTACACCTGCAAAACCACTGTCTAGGGGTGCACCATTGTTTGGATCCGCATACTGGGCATAATCGTGGCATTTGAAACAAAGCATATCCGGGGTATTGGTGCCACTGGCGCTGCTCCATGGCCCCTTCAAAATAAAGTCATTACTAGAGCCGTGTGGCCCCCAGGCATTGCCATTCTCACCACCGTCTGGCACAACCGTATTTCCCGTGGTATTTGAGCCATGGCAGTCAATACAATACATGGTTTGATTACCAATGCGCTGCACCCCACTGTCATCCCAGGGAGGTAAAAAGCCACTGCTGGTAATGCCCCGTTGCAACGAAGTCCGGCCAGTACTCTCAATCACTGGATGCCAACTACGATGATTACCGCCAGGCTCCCCCATGTCCGCCAACGGGGCTTGAAATTCAAACGCTTGGTTAGTGTAGCTGACCATCCCATTGGTCCCCGATGGTGTACCACCACTGTAACCTAGCTGAGGAGGTGCATCGTTATCAAAGCTGTAATCGGAGTGGCACTTCAAGCAGACCTGGTACTCACGGGTGACATAAGGATAATCACTCGCGCTACCACTGATATCAGTACCGGTCGGTGCCACCCCTTTTTTGAGTTGATAGGTAATACCTGGCGCTAGCGGCGTCCAGGCACTACTGGAATAGACCGGCTCCACTCCCCAACTACCACGCAGCACACCGGAAATCAGATTATTGTGTACGCTCGCCCCCGGTTGCTGAAGATGATGGTCATGGGTACCGGCGACATCTGGCGTTGCAGGATCAGAGGTAGCCAAGCGATTGCGAATCACGCGGTGGGGGTTATGACAATCACTACACTCCACATGGCGGTTATTGAGAGCGCCCTTCCCCAGATTCAATGGCGACTCAATCAGCTCCTTAGCCTCGCCGGCCACACCTGTGTTGCCCGCATCATGCACTTCACTACCTGCCAATTGGTCAGCCGAACTGATGGGCATATGCCGGGCGGCATTAAAGTCGGACTTAATATCGGGCACCTCACTGCCATTCCCCTGGCTGATTAGCGTATCACCATCGTTGGAATGACATTGATAACAGCTCTCTTCCAAAGCAGGATTCCCTCCCGACTTTGGCCGCTGGGTATCATCAGTCCCCTCACGCAGCAACCTTCGTGAGCCTGCAACGCTGTGGGTATCGTGGCAGTTAAGACAGGCCGCTCGCCATACCGGCAAATCGGCAGGAAAATCGCGCAGCCCGGCTGCCGTAGCGTTATAGCGCTCATCAGCCACCTGCTCATTAGCATGGGCGGAGTTCAGCCACCCCTCTTTGCGATGACAGCCGAGGCAGATAATATCGTTAAGCTCATTAAAGTTTTCATTGCTCGGTGCAGCGTTGCTTTGGAAGCGATTCAAACGTAAAAACTTAATATCCTCACCACTATCATCACGTAGATGAGGATCATGGCAGCTCACACACTCCAGCTTAGCCTCGCCATCTTCGCTATCCACCACCAGAGGGAGTAGTGGTTTTACTCCAGGGCTACGACGACCCAGATGAGGTGAGGTCTGAGGATCATACAGCTCACCATCCCGCTCAGCCAATGCCGTGTCATAACGGATAGAGATAGGGTGATCATTGCTCAGGTCGATCCCCAGGTTGCGCGTGTACCCGGTAGCACTCCCCATACCATCAGGTATTTTGTTGCCATTAGTGCCCTGCAGATTGATCTCTGGGGTCAACGGATCCAGATCATAAGTCCCATTCAGCACATTCACAGCCCCTACCGCCAAGGTACCATCATGACAGGAGAGACATAATTTGGAGGCATTAGCAGGATAGGCGGGCTTAGTCGCATCCATGGAGGAGGAGTCATACATATTGTATGTCGCCGTGGAGAGCTTGCGATTCCACAATGGTGCGGCGGGAATCAACTCTGCCGCATGGGGGGTATGACAAAATACACAGATGCGCTGCTCCGAGACCGCCACTACGTTGCGTGGGTCAGCACCATCACCCAACCAGTTTTGTGAGAGATTATGCACGGTTCCCGCCACATCAGAGACCCGCGCAGCATCAGCAAACGCCCAGGGCAAAGCGACCAGGCACGTTACTAGCCACACACCACGAAGGGATCTCAACATCGCCGATCAACAGATGTTAGGATTGTTTTTCTTATTCTTGAACCCACATTGCCTCCCGTGCATATATGAGTTTGGAGTTTAAGAGCTGTGAATAACCCTAACAATTGGCCAATTGTTCAGTAATCGCACCTCTAGGTGAACTAATGTCTAATCCATCTGCCTATCGCCTGGAACTCGAATCCCCTACGCCAGCGTGATAAAGTGCGCACTAATTCAACCCAAACTGAATCATCATGAGCAAAAATACATTCTATTGGTACGACTATGAGGCCTTCGGCCTAAACCCCATGACCGACCGCCTGGCCCAGTTCGCTGGGGTACGCACCGACGAGGACCTCAACATCATTGGTGAGCCACTGATGGTCTACTGCAAACCGGCGGATGATTTTTTCCCCAGCCCCATGTCCTGTCTGATCACCCATATCACCCCACAAAAAGCGTTAGCTGAGGGATTGCCGGAAGCGGAGTTCATCCGCCGTATCAACGAAGAATTCAGTCAACCCAATACCTGCGTATTGGGCTATAACAGCCTGCGTTTCGATGATGAATTCACTCGTCATGTGCTCTACCGTAATCTAATGGACCCCTACGCCCGTGAGTGGCAAAACGGCTGCTCTCGCTGGGATCTGTTGGACGTGGTACGCATGACCCGTGCCCTGCGCCCAGAAGGTATCGAATGGCCAGTCAACAGTGAGGGCCGCCCTTCCGTCCGTCTGGAGGATCTCACTGTTGCCAACGGCATCGCCCATGAGTCCGCCCATGACGCCCTCTCTGATGTGTACGCCACCATAGCCGTTGCCAAACTGATCAAAGAGAAGCAGCCAAAGCTGTGGGAGTGGGCCTATAACAACCGCAGCAAACGCAAACTGCTAGAGATGCTCAACCTACGGGATCAGAAACCAGTCATCCATGTCTCCGGCATGTATCCAGCAGAACAAGGTAATATGGCCGTGGTCATGCCAGTGGCCGAGCACCCCACCAATAAAAATGGCATCGTGGTTTATGACCTGAGTGCCGATCCTGCAGACTTGATTAACCTCAGTGTGAAGAAGATTCATGAGCGGCTCTTTACCCCCAATGACGAGCTACCGGAAGGGGTAGAACGCATTCCACTAAAGACCGTGCATGTTAATAAGTGCCCAATCATCGCCCCATTTATGACGCTGGATGGTAAGGCAGCAAAAAAATATGGCATTGACCTTAACCAATGCCGCCAAAACCTCGCCACGATCCAATCTGCGAAAGGGATCGCCAAAAAGGTACAGCAGGTACTTTCAGAGACACAGTTTGAAAAGCGAACAGACCCGGACCATATGCTCTATGGCGGCGGTTTTTTCAGCCCTGCAGACAAAAATGCCATGGCCCAAGTACACAGTGTGGCTCCCGAAGAGTTGGGTAATACCACCTTCCCCTTTGAGGATAAACGCCTGCCAGAGATGCTATTCAGAATGCGCGCCCGCAACTGGCCACAAACCCTAAGCCCAGAAGAACAACAGCAGTGGCAGGCCTTCCGCAATGAACGTCTTGACCTGGAAGCTTATCTGGCAGAGCTGGATGAAGTGCGTTCGGCCCCCGAGCGTACCGGTGAAGAGTGGGCAATACTGGATGAGTTAGAGGTCTATGCGCGCCAACTTATGGCTTAGCCTACTAATGGGTCTACAGCTCTCCGCCTGCACACAAGCGGAGGAGCTGCCCCGTATCGCGACACCTCAGCCCAATACTCCATGGGAAGTCGATGCTTTTATCGCGGGAAAACGGGTACAGCTTGAGATGCCTCTGACACCGCAGGCGATGGCGTCTCTCCCGCAAAGTATTGTAAGTGATCTACAGCAGCGACAACACTATCGCCCGGGCAATATCCAGGCAATGGAACAGGCACAACAAGCCTTTGCAGAATTACTGAACTCAGGAAAGCCCACCATGCAGCCTGAGTACCAGCGCCAGCTCAATACGCTGCTCATCTCCCTCCATCCACGGGATAGCGAGGAACAGGAAGACCCACTCTACCGACATAAGCCATTACTGGAAAAACTTCCTCCCCATACCCAACTTGTACTACTGGTCCCAAAGCACCTGATAAGTGCAGTAGAAAAAAGCTTACGGGCACTCAAACTGATATCCCGCAGCACCATCAACCCAGTTAATGTGTGGGCCAAATATGAATCATCGATCTTACTGGAACACAGTACCAGCCGCTGGGCGCAGGATCTGTTTGAGGTGGTCACAGACGGCAATGGCAAAACCCAGCTACTGACACCTCTCAGTCGCTACCAAATCCACGATCTCAGCCGTAGCGATAATGACTATCTCCAGAAATTGGCCAGTCATGAACTCGGCGTTGTAACGGTCCCACTATTTTTCCGTGGTGGTAACCTGCTATTAGGTGAACTGGGCGACAAAAAGTTACTGTTTATCGGTGAGAGAGAGTTAGAGAAGGCAATGGGTGACTTCTACACCAGCCTGTTCATCCTGCCAGAACAAGATACCCTGGTAGAGATTATGCGCCGAATGAGTGGTGCAGACAGGGCTGTGGTCCTGCCGAATAGTGAACAACTCTTCCATCTTGATATGGCGATGAATTTCATCGCTAATGGCAAAGTGCTTCTCCTTGAGAGCCTGGACAGCCACGATAGCAATCAGCAACTCCTCAACAACCTAAACCAACAGCTAACACAGCTGGGCTTCGAAGTGATCCGGGTACCCACTACCCAAGCACGCATTAACCAATACCAATCCGTGGTTAATAGTGTGATCTATACCGATCCACAGAATCAGCAGCTAAAAGGCTTTGTGCCGCAATTTAGTGACAGCACAATATCGATTTCAGGAGAGAGCTACTCCCTTAATCAACGGGTGAGAGAGGCGTATCAGAAAGCGGGGGTGGAGGGCGCGTTTATCGAAGAGCGTTTTCACTCACTCAGGGGCAATCTGCATTGCGCCTTTCATGTCATCGACTAGCTCTTCTCCACAGGGCGTATTCCTGACAGCAATTGAGGGCGATGAATGGCATAGCCCTGCCCATAGTCCACACCAATCTCTTTCAAAATATCCAGGCACTGTTGATCTTCCACGCACTCCGCAATGATCTTTTTTCCCATAAAGTGGCCAATCTCGGTCACCGACTTCACCACAGCGCGATCCCCCTGATTATTGGCAATATCCCGTACAAAAGAGCCATCGATCTTAATAAAGTCTACCGGCAGACTTTTCAGGTAGGCATACGATGACATGCCGGTACCAAAATCATCCAGGGAAAAACTCACGCCGCTCTGTTTGATCTCCGTGATAAACGCAGCGGCATTGGAGAGACTTTCAATGCCAGCGGTCTCCGTCACCTCAAAACAGATCCGCGAAGGGGGCAGCTGTGACAATTCCAGCTGTTCAAGAATAAAAGGAATCGTACTCTCATCATTAATAGAGAGACCGGAAAGGTTAATAGCAATCCCTCCGAGCTGCTCCAACAGTTCCGGCTGTTGCTTGAAAAAGCCCAAAACGTTCACCAACACCCAGCGATCAATCTCTGGCATACGGCGGTATCGCTCAGCTGCCAGAATAAAATGTTCCGGTGAAATCAGCTTACCAAACTGATCACTCACCCCCAGCAAAATCTCCGCGTGGGGCTGCAGTTTATGATTACTAATGGGCACAATAGGCTGATAGCGCAGCATCAATGTGTCGTTATTAAGGCTCTCATCGATACGGGAAGCCCAATAGATCACCTGCTTACTCTTCTTCAGCTCCCGGTCATCCATCTGAATAATATGTAACTGGTTAACCCCTTTACCTTTTGCCAAGCGACAAGCTGCCTCCGCGGTTTGCAACAGACGGGGAACCTCCTGATGTTGCATATCCACCGGCACGATGCCACTGCAAAATGAAATGCTACTACTGTTATCCTGTAGCACAAACGGGTGATCCTTTACCGCAGCCCGCAGTTGTTCAGTAACCAGTTGAGCATTATCAATATGACTCTCTTCCAGCAGCAACGCAAACTCATTCCCCCCAACCCTGGCCAAGACCCCTTGTCCCCCAATCACTTCGGTAAATAGGTTAGCCACTTCCACCAATAGCTGGTCCCCCACCTCAAATCCGTAGGAATTATTAATTACATCAAAGTAATCCAGGTCGTAATAACAGATAAGATGGTGCTCACCGATCTTGGGCTCTTTCAGTTTTTGCAGCTCCCGCTCGAACTCCCGGCGATTCATTAATCCGGTCAGCGGGTCATGAGTAGATTCATATATCAGTTGTTTATGCAGCTTTTGCAGCATCCCATACTGAGCTCGGTCCAAGGCTGGCTCATCAGCATTATCCAAAACGATAGCGACGCCACTACATAAATGGGCGGCCAACATATCCACATTGATCCCACCCTGCAACTGCCCCTTAATATTGACGAACACATAATTATTGAAATCATTAGAGACCCATACCAAGCGGAGCCGCTTAGCATTACTGGAGTCTGCATCAAATAGGATCCAATCTCCGATCTTCATACGCCGAATCTGCTTACGGGCCTCCCGTAACTCTGCATCATCCAGACCGGTTAGTTGGTTAATCGGTGTTTCCAACTGCAATGGTGCCAAACAAGCGCCATTTCGACACTCCACCAGTACGTCACTAATATTGTCCTGGTATGCCTTATCCTGAACACTCAGCAATGAATCCACCTTGGTTAACAGGGCGTTCACTACCTCAGGTTGCAAGCTTTGCTTTTCAGAAAGCTCGTCAAGAAGCTTATCAATGGTGTCACGCACCGACCCCTTGATCGCACCACGACGGTTATCGTTATAGTGTTCAAGCTGCGCAATTTTGTTGATAAATTGACGACCGATATGATTAGGATCATAAAGCACAGTGTCATCCTGCAGCGCTTCATTGAGCAATGGCAGCTCCATCTCACCCAACCATGCCTTAACCCCCGCAGTAATCAGCCGATCATGAAATATCTCGTCATAGAGTCCACCGGTCGTAGCCATGACACTGGTCTCATGCTGACTCAGTTTTTTGTCTGCTTTTTCCCCTTGCAGCTGATGAAGCAAGCGCAAAGAGAGAGAATCTGGCGCCTCCTTCCCCGCAGCCTGACTGCTCTTGATACGCTCAACATCATGCTGAATCAGCGCGGTCAGCTTCTTCAATAGCTCCTGAGGCGAATACTCCGGCAGATTGGCTTTCTCCGGATCTTCTCCTTGCGATTTCTGCTGTAGTGAATAGAGGTTGGAGATCAAATCATAGAGTGCTTTGGACTCCTTAACCTCCTGTTCAGAGAACATCTCTTTATGATGACTGCCACCTGTAGATTTTTTTATCTGGTAATTAATCTCTAGAGAATAGCCCTCTTTTTTCAGCTGCGTAATCACTGCGCTATAAAGGGCATCAGCCCCCTCAAACAAGGCATCCCGAAACACCTTACAACACACCAAATAGCCCTGCTTACTCAACCTCAGTTTCTGCAACGCACCTTGGAAAGCATTGGAAATCATCTCCGGTCCCAAAGGGTTATTACCCTCTGTAATGGGGGTTCCGTAGATCTCAGTCAGGCACTGTTCGATAGCCAGCAACTCATCGTGGTAATGGGACTCGCTTTTGTTCGCGATATCTGAACGGGCAATCCAGAAATCCAAATCATCATTCTCTACCAGCGAAAGAGCGTTCAGACTATCCGGCTCACCATTCAGCTGCACCTTGGAAAAAGCAGGAGAGGGCTTACGCTTGAGCATCTCCGAAAGACTGCTATAGAGCAATTTTTTGAAATGGCTCCCCCCGGGCCCGAACGCCTCCAAGGCATGGAAGTAATCATTTTGCAGAGACAGGTTACTCGCATTATTGGCTTTATCGATGAACCGCTGCTGCAACGTTTCCAGGTAGCCCTCCAGCAGTCCCCTCAGCTCCCGCTCTGCAATACTCAGCATCGCCGTGAGCGACTGCTTATGATCCCTCTTTTTCCCCGAAGTGGGACGCGAGCTTAGATTCTTAGCCTGACGTTCAGCCGCAAAGCGTAATACCGACTTGATACTCTCGATATCCGGCGCAATAAACGAAACCCCTAAGTGATGGAGATCAGAACGTACAACTTTGGCAGGGAATTGGAAGGGTTGATGATGGGATTCAGGAAGCGGCAAGGTAATCTGCACCGTTTGCCCAACAGCGACAGGCATGCGCAACAGCACATCACTATTCAGGATCAAATACATGCCGCCGACACAGAAATCATATACCTCGACGCCATAGGGCTTATCCCCCGCACCACGAAGCATCGCAGGCAGTTTCAGGGTATAACGAGGATGGAACCGCTTATTGGCCCCGGGCTTCTCTGTTTCAGTCATATATTCCCTAATCAATCACTCATAAGAGAGCATATCGACCTATGGTGACAATATCTAAAGCCGCTTGGCAATATCACGCCAGAAAATGCATTAGCTGCCGGTTTACCGCTTCAGGTTGTTCCAATGCAGCAATGTGCCCCGCCTTGGGGATCACCTTACACTGGCTGCAGGGCAACAAATCCGCCATGGCCTGAATTTCATGAACGGGGCGGGGCAGATCAAACTCCCCACTCATCAGCAGTACCGGCATCTTCAACGCCGGTAATTTTGTCAAACGATCCTCGCGACTAAAGATGGCCCGCCCCAAGGCAACCACCGCAGGAATATTGGCCCCGGGAATCCCGCCTAGCAACTCAGCCAGTTCTGCCGCCAACTGCGGCTTATTCTCCCGAGTATCCGCAGACAAAAAGATGGGTAATAACTGCTCAACCATCGGCTCTGGAATCTTCCCCAGCTGTTCCACCATCGCCAGCATCTGCAGATAGCGTTGCTGTGTCTCGACGGGCTCCTCCCCTACATAGCTATCCATCACCACCAGCTTATTAACCGCTTCGGGATGATCCAGTGCCAACTGGGTGCCCCACATTCCACCGACGGAAAGCCCAACAACACTAAACTGCTCAATCCCCAATGCCTGCATCAACTGCCAATAGTGATCTGCCAGGGTATAAACCGAACCAACTTCCTCCAACGGATCTGAATCACCATGTCCCCAAAGATCCGGCACAATACAACGATACTGCTTAGAGAGCTCCACCACCTGCTCACGCCACATATTGGCATCCCAAAGGTAGCTATGACCAAACAGAATGGCTGGCCCTTGCCCAATATCCTGATAGTGCAGTGAATGGTTCTCAATGGTTATTTTTGGCATGCTTTATCCTTATTCAAATATCATCAACTGACCATAACTGGGCAGCACCACGAACCCCTGAACTATCGCCATGTTGGTTCGCTAAAATAGGGGTAATGAATTCGTCGTTAAACACATAGTGAGCCACCTGCTCACGCCCTTCACTATAGAGCCGTGCAATGTTGGAGAGGCCGCCCCCCAAGACGATAGCATCCGGGTCAAGAATATTCACTACCATCGCCATAGCCCGCCCAAAGCGATCCAGAAAACGCATCATGGCCGCTTCAGCCAGTGGCTCACCCTGCTCTGCCTGAAGAACAATCTCCTTTGCGGTCAAGCTCCCTTCTCCCCCATGGTGATGGTAATCGGCAGCTAAGCCAGGACCAGAGATCAACGTCTCTACACAGCCGTGATGGCCACAGTAACAGCGGGGACCATCCACCTCCAGAATGTTATGCCCCCACTCACCACCAATATGCTGCCTACCGACATGGAGTTGACGATGGAATACCACACCACCACCCACACCAGTGCCCATAATCACCCCGAAGATCACACCGTAATCCTTGCCAGCACCATCCACAGCCTCACTCAACGCAAAGCAGTTTGCATCGTTGGCAATACGCAGGGGCCGATCCAGTCGCTGTTGTAAATCATCAAACAGGGGCTGACCATTCAAACAAACGGTATTGGAATTTTTCATTTTGCCCGTTACGGATGATATTGCCCCCGGTGTCCCAATCCCCACGTGACAACATTGCCCGATCTGTGACTCTAAAGCGCCAACCAGCTGGGCAACATTATCAAGAATAGCCTGATATCCTTCAGCCTGAGGCGTCGCCACCCGCTGCCGGGCCAGCTCTCGCCCCTTAGTGTCCAACACCACTCCTTCGGTTTTGGTCCCCCCCAAATCGATACCAATACGCATGCCACTCTTTCCCATGACTTTCTACACCCGCTCCTTCATAGAAAATTCAAACCCTACTCAATTTGTGATGAATATAATTCGATTGATGCCGTAGTCACTCTTCTCATACCAAAACACGACACAAGGAGAGTCATCCATGGCACGCCACTACATCATAGGGCTATTTATTCTGCTCATCAGCCACACCGCCATTGCCCAGGAGAGCTACAGCTGGGTAGCGCTTCAGGCAGATGGTCACGCAATCGCCCGCCATGTCAGCGAATCCAATGACCAATGTCCTGACATTACCGTTAATGGCCACGCCAAACCCATGCAGCAGCGTAGTCCCAACAGTCATCCCAGTGGCTTTAGCACCATCACTGTCTGTGAGTATCCCATTCCTCTCTGGGCAAAGCACCTCAATATTGCAGGAACCCCCTTACCCCTGCCCGTTGCCTCGCCGAAAAAAATTGCCGTGATTGGTGATACTGGCTGTCGTATGAAGGGGAGCGATTTTCAGAATTGTAATAACGTAAAGGGGCTGGAAGATCCCTGGCTATTTGCCCAACTGGCAGACAAGTTAGCAAAACTGCAACCTGACCTGATCATCCATGTGGGAGATTACCACTATCGGGAGACCCCTTGCCCGGAAGGCAATGCAGGCTGTACCAATAGCCCCTATGGCAATAACTGGGAGAGCTGGAAAATCGATTTTTTTGAGCCGGCCCAGCAGCTATTAGCCAGTGCCCCCTGGATCATGACCCGCGGAAACCATGAGGACTGTGATCGTGCTTGGCGCGGCTGGTTTTACCTACTGGATCCAGCAACCATCAATACCGGGATCTGGGATAGCTGTCCAGAGTTCACCCCTCCCTATGCGGTACCTTTCCGTGAATTCCAGATCGCAGTACTGGACTCCACTACGGTTCCCCACTCTTACAGCCCACCACCTGATCCAGAGACGGTGAAGCAATACGGTGACTACTATGATCAGATCAACCAACTCGCCCAGCAGGGTGAAACCTGGGTAATGACCCATCGCCCCATCTGGGCAGTCTCCAGCTATAGCGATAGCAGTGGTAATACCCAGCTCTCAACCATTGATGCCACCTTGCAGGCGGCGCTGGAGGAGAGTCAACAGGGGAGCTTCGCCGACAATATCAGCTTATTACTGGCCGGCCACATTCACCTCTACGAATACCTCAACTTTGAAGATGGCCGTCCACCTATGATGGTTGTGGGTGGTAGTGGTACGGAACTCAATCCTCCCATCACTCAGCAGCTCATCAATGACAACCCTCAGATTTTCGAATCTTTGGGATTGGCAAGCAGCCAATTCACCTCGTACGACGAGATCAGCTTTGTCATATTAGAGCCTGAACGTAAAACATGGCGGGCCACCCTCCATAGCCTCAAGGGCAAGCTGGATACCTTTACCATTCCACGGTAAAGAGACTGCGGCAGGGAGCTATCCCTGCCGTTTACCCACAGTCTGGCTGGGATAGGAGATCTCCAGCACGATACACGCCTCCTCCACCAGAAAAAGCGGGATTGCAGTGGCTAGTGGCAAGCCAAAAAGGATTAAAGGGGAAGAGATTCCTCTCTCTGGGAGAGTGATGTCCATAGCCGGTGCCTACGATGCACTGATCAATAAACGGGTCTACAAACCAGTCTTCCCCCATGAACAGACGATAGAGATTATTATCCAAGGTAAAGGCCACCACTTCGACCCAGAGCTGATCGAGGCACTATCAAAAGTAGAGGATAAGTTTATCAATATCGCCAACAAGTATCGGGATAATGAAGTGTAGATTCACTATCTGCTATTAGAACTTGTATTTGAGTCGCCACTAATTATGTAATACGTTAAAACCTGTTATAGCAAAATAATTTTGATAGTTCAGGAGTCGATATGGAGATCAACCGCACACTACTTTTTACACTCTGCTTGATCACTCCCATCACAACACCAGCTGAGATATATCGTTGGGTGGATGAGAATGGCAATCCTCACTTTAGTGACCGCCCTCATCCCCAAAAGCATATCCCCATACCTAGTCAACACCCCCTACCCTCTCAACGTGATATAGATAAGCCCTCAAACATCGTCACTCTACAGATCCGTCAATTACTGCTTTCAAAGCAGTTCGACACTCTCAGCAAGCAGCTTCATCGCTACCAGTTGGATTTTGAACAGGATGTAGAAAAAGAAGACCAGCTAATTCATGCCTATCAAGCGTTTCAGTGGAAAGCCCCAGAGCTGGAATCACTTTTAAATCTTTGGATAAAGCAGCAGCCTGGTAATTATCAAGGCTATTTAGCCCGTGCCAGCTATTACTACCTTCGAGGCTGGGAAGCACGCGGCCATAAGTTCGCTCGTAAAACCAGTGAACAGCAGTTCACACAAATGCGCGAATATTTTGCTAAAGCAAAGAAGGATATAGAAACCACGCACCTACTGGATAACCGTGCACTGTCAGGCTATCTCTATCTTATCAATATCGGTAAAGCGGAAAGTGATGACCAGTTAGTCGATGATACACTCAAACAAGCACTATCACAGTTCCCTCAAAGCTACCACATTAGGGTCAGCTATCTTATTTCTCTGACACCACGTTGGGGTGGCTCTTATGATGCCATGCAGGAGTTTGTCATACACTCCCAACAACACAGTAATGAAAATACTCGCTTCAAGCTACTCTCAGGAGTTGCCCTACTTGATGCGGCAAATACCCTTTCATTGGATGAACAGTATCAAGCTGCTGACAAGCTGTTAAACGCGGCAGTGACGCTTGGAAACAATGCAGAATTTCTCTTACAACGAGGAAAAAACTATTATCGACTAGATCAATACTCTCAAGCCGTTGACGACCTCAACCGGGCCGTCCAACTCAACCCTGATGATGTTGATATCTATTACTGGCGCAGTAAGGTTTTTGCCCAGCAACAGCAATATTCAAAAGCTGTCTCTGATGCAAAGATGGCGATAAAACTAAACGCATATCATGAGCGTTACCAGAGCCATATGACCTGGCTAGGTGACACATTAACCTATGAAGGTTATCAACAGACAAAATCCAGAAACTATGCGAAGGCGGTCAATCTCTTTAATCAGGGCATCCGTCTCGACCCTCAAAAAGCAGATAACTACTATTACAGAGCAAAAGCACAAATTGACAGTGGTAGATTTGCAGGTGTTGAAACCGACCTAAAAAAAGCCATCAAACTTGCACCCGATGAGTTCACCTATTATCTATTAATGGATTACGTACTAGCCAAAAAGAAACGCTGGGATGAAATTATCAGCTACTGGGATCGTTACATTGCCCGTAATCCTGATCATGGCAGAGCATATGTCGAGCGAGGTGGTACCTATTACCATAAAGGGGATATCCATAGTGCAGTCAAAAATGCCAAAATCGCTGCTGACCTAGGAAATATTGAAGGTAAAGAGGCATATGAGAAATTTAAACATCTAGTGAAATAGGTAACTAAATCCAACCAATCAACAATAGAACAATATCAACAAAAAGGCCTGCACCGTTCCCAATGCAGGCCTTTTGTTTTTAGGCGGTTGCCAGCTTAAGAGGGGTAGAAGTCGATTGGTACCGTCACGATCATGACATCCACATCCTTAGCACCAAACTTGAACATCTTGATCCGGGTAGAAAGCTTCTTCTCCAGGGATTCGTTCTTCAAGTCTGTCGAGGTCACAGCAACGGCGCTAACCGAACCATCAGGCTCAATAGTGATCTCAAACACCACTTGACCTCGTAGCGTTGGATCTTCACGTAGTGCACGCTGATAGATCGCCAGCAATCGACTCTTGTAACGATCGATAACCAAAGCAATCTCTTCGTGGGTACGTGCCGACTTCTGTTTCTCAGCATCTTCCTTGGGCTTCAACTCCTCAACCGGATTCTCCACCTTAGTCACATCACGACCCGACAGTTGTGCCGCACCACCAGTGCTACGACTCAGGCTGGCGGTATTGATACCACCACTCCCCTTCATCGCGTTAGAGGTAATCACCGAACGCTCTTTGGACATAGCACTCTCAACTGGGGTGTTGAGCAGTGTGTTGTCGGTATTGAGATCCTCAAACAGCGACTCATCACGCAGATCAGCCAGATCATCCATCATTGCCAGTACGCCAGTATTTTTCACCTTCTCACGTATCTCTTCTTCAGTACGCTTTTTAGGCTCTTCTTTCTTGGGCTCTGGCTTTTTCTCCTCTTTCTTCGGCTTTGGCTCTTCCTTAGGCTTCTCCTCTTCCTTTGGCTTTTCCTCTTCCTTTTTCTCTTCGGGTTTAGGAGGCTCAGGTGGTGGAGTACGCTTTTCCAGCATCATTTTGGTGAGGCGAGGAGGAAGCTCTTGCGCCGCCTTACGATCAATTTCCGGCTTCGGCATCATGTTAGCGATAATCATCATAGACAGCATAACCGCCACCATAACGCCGCTGATGACTTTTAGCTTATGATCACTCTGATCGTAAAACAGATCGGGTAACAGGGGCTGTTTACTCATTGCAGTTACCCCTCTCCATCAGTTTTCTTGAGTACAGCGAGGGAGATATTGCTGTAATTACTCTTAGAGCAAGTAAACATGATCTTCTTCAGCAGCTGATATGGGATCTCTTTATGACCCATAATGGTGATGGGGCGGCCAACTTCTCGTAGCTCCTCTTCACTCATTTTTACCAGACTGTTTTCTGATTGGAACTTTAGCTCTTCCTGAAGCGCAGGGATGATATTGCCTTTGGTTGCCATAACCTCTTCAGCAGTAGCAATCATGCGTCCCTGAACCAGAATATTTTCATCATTTACCATAACAACCAACGTTTCTTCCGGCATTTGGTTCGCCTTGGATTCCGGCAACTGCACCTTATCGTTTGGTGAGAGCTGTACATCCGATGAGTTAACCAATAGGAAGAAAACCAAGATG
The DNA here is from genome assembly GCA_050295955.1 of Thiohalomonadales bacterium. Classification (GTDB taxonomy): domain Bacteria; phylum Pseudomonadota; class Gammaproteobacteria; order RBG-16-57-12; family RBG-16-57-12; genus JAFLJP01. The sequence continues at coordinate 22,020 of JBNKQQ010000033.1, read as the reverse complement.
GTAAATATATCCATCAGGGAGACCATATTCAGCGAAGCACCTTTGTTCCGCTTATGGGCCTTCTCCATGCGTTTTGCGCGACGTGACATCTTCATTAAGACTGCCTTTACTTACCTTTCTTAAGCACAGGTGCATCACCGATTGAGATATCGGGGAATAACTCAGCTTGAACAGTAGTGCCATTCTCATCAAATTCGTAGAGACGCACAGTATCCATAACCTGCACCAAGGTATCGTAGTTAATTTCTGGTTCGAGGAGGATCATGGAAGTTGTCTCTTCAGCATACTTACCTTTTATGCTCTGCAACTTCTTGGAGATAGCGCCATAATCAAACTCACCATTCTCCATTTTAAAGCGGCTGATTAAGCCCGCTTTACCGCCGTGAATCTCAACGGAATCAGAGCGGATGACCACCTCAAGATCAAGCTTCTCTTTTTTATCCTTCTCCTGCTGCTGAGAATTATCAGAGGGAGGCGGCATATTCAGCTCGATAACAGTAACCTGAGTAAATACCGCACTAACCAACAGAAACGGGATCAGTACCACCATCAAGTTTAGGAAGGCGGTAATGTCGAGTTCCGGCACCTCTTGGCGATGGCGGCGATTGCGAATGCTCATTTATGCATTTCCGTTTTTACGATTTTCACCACTGATCATATTCACGATTTTAACTGATGCCATTTCCAGGCCATCAGATACTTCAGTGGTCTTGGTTTGCAATAGCGCAAATAACAGTAGCAGAGGAATGGCTGCTATCAGACCAAATGCCGTCGTATTCATTGCAACAGAGATAGAGGCTGATAGCAGGTTGGCTTTCTCAGCAGGATCCGCATTGGCTACCGCGGTAAACGCTTGGATCAGACCGATAATGGTACCCAATAGTCCCATCAAGGTGGCAATGTTTGCCAGGGTCGCTACATAGTGAGTGCGCTTTTCCAGCTTAGGCAGAATCTCCATCAGCCCCTCTTCCATCGCGGTTTCAATATCTTCACGGTGGTGGGAAGTTTTACGCTGGTTCAGGCCGTAGGCAACAACATGCGAAATGTGAGACTTACTTGATTCAACCACTTTGCTAGCGCCTGGTAGATCACCTTGATTCAACAAGGGAATCAACTGATTCCAAGTGCGATTATTTCTCGCTTTTGAGCTGGTGAGGAAGAGGTAGCGTTCGATCGCGATCGCAAGGCCCAATGCCAAGATGACCATGATCGGGTACATAAATGCGCCCCCTTCTTGGATGAAACGAATAATAGTATCCATAACAAGCTCCTTACCTAAACGGCATTAATATCGAGTAATAATTGTAAAAAATCAGGGATTAATTCTTATTTTCTTCTACACCAAACAACAGCTCGTGATAACTGATTTGGCGTTGGAATACATCGCGATCCAGAGGTACCAACTTATGATCGTGGTTACTCTCCAGTGATTGCTCCAAAATATCGCCCTTGGGCGGCTCACGCCAAGCGATAAGATAAACGATTCTGGGCAGTTCGCGGTTACCGATAATCGAGGTCGCATCCAGATCCAAACGAATCTCTGCCTGACTATCCCCAATAGTCAGTAACAGTAGCCCCATTGTGATTAACGTTTTTCGTAACATCGGCTTATTGTACGGGATTCGCACGGATTGTTAAGTCTTTGATCCAGGTATATACCGGGTCTGTTTCGGCCGGTTTGGCCAATTCTTGATATTTCAAGTAGTGACGTAGCGCATTGTTCAGGTCCATCAGATAGAGATCATAGAGGATTCCCAAGTTGCGATGAGCCTCGGCATATTCGGGATTTAGTTCCACCGCCTTCAAATAGGCCTCCCTCGCTTGTTCAAAACGACCATGCTTACGATGCAATAACCCAAGCTGGTTGTATACGTTGGGGAAGTCAGGCTTACGCTCCAATGCAGCAGCAAACGCACTCTGCGCCTCTGTATCCTGATCCAGATTCATATGGGCAATACCCAGATTGGCATAAATTCCTGCATACTCGGGATACTGCCTAGCCAGACTTACCAAAATATCCCGGCCTTTCTCGAAATCTTTTTCATTCAGCGCCTTCAAAGCTTGGGCAAATGCCTTACTGGCCTGCTCCAAGCGCTGCTGCTCTTCTTTATTATCACTCACCGGCTGGGTAATCACCGGCTTGGGTGCAGGCGCTCCGGCACACCCAGCCAGTAAGGCGATAGCAAAGCCTAAGGCAATGTACTTGTTAGTTGAAGATTTCAATGTAACCAACCTCAGATTCTGTCTTGTCGTAGCGACCTGGGTTAATTTCACCCAGCACTTTCAGGCTATTTTTCACCCATTGGTCAAATATCCCATCGCTGATACGGCGGTAATTCTTCTCATGCAGGTCGATGGCTTTCTCTTCGAAGGGGAAAGCCTGCTCTTCGAGCATTATCTCATACATCTCCAGCTCTTCATCATCCAGCCCTTTAGGCCGTTCTGATGCCATCAGCACCTTGGCAAAATCACGATAGATCTCAGAGATTTTAAAGGTGGCATTGGTAATCAACTCTGCAATGCCATAATCAGAGACGCTGCCATAATCTTTGATCACCTGCTGCATCTTCTCTTTCTTTAGCTTCAGATTCTGCTTAATAGGCTCGACCAGCTTAATAGTTAAGTACTCTTCATATGCGATGTCAGCCAACGTCAGAGACGATATACCCGCCAAGTAGCGAGTACGCGGCGTACGCTCACCGCTCCCTTTTGCGTCATGCTCAATAACATCCTGAAGCCGTTCCATATAGAGACGTTGATTATTCTGAGAATGATAGAGCTGGGCCAACTTGTAACGCGCTTCGATATTGGCATCAAAGGGATGACTATAGCGCTTAACATAGTCCTCGAAGGCCTTGATGGTCGCCGCCGTATTGCCGGATTTTTCATATAGCTCAGCTGCACGCCATACAGCTTCCCTTTGAACATCGTAATTGGAATCTTGTAATGCCAGTCGCTCCAGCTCGCCCGCCGCTTTCTGATTCTGATTGCTCTCAAGATACGCAACAGTCAGCTTTTGGGTAATCTCTGATCCCAGCTTTTTACCAAAAGTGGTATCACGCATCTTCACCAAAATATCGATGGCATCCTGCCACTGTTTTAGCTGCAACATGGCAGTAGCCGCATCATACTCAGCAGCATAACGATTTTCCGAAAGTGGCGTCTCTTTGGCTAGACGCAGGTATTCCCGAATAGCGGCACGTAGGTTATTACGCTGCTGTTGATGCTCTGCCTGTTTATAGATGGTGGCGGCAATACGTTCATAGGTACCCTTGTAATCCGTATCCTGCTGTTTCATCAGCTTGATTGCAGACTTATAAGAGCCCTCTGCACGGTGGTAATCCCCTTTCTCGAAGTAGCTGTGGCCTAACACCAAGTGGGCACTCTTCTTCTGCGCATCCGTCAGGTCTTTAAGGGTTAACACAATGCTTGCTGCTTTCAACGCCGTGTCATAGGCGCCGACCTTAAAAAGATCTTGAGCAGTTTTGGTCACAATACTCGGTACGCGCTCATCGTCGCTGTAAACCTTGGCGAAGTGCAGTGAGTTCTCTACCGTCTGGCGACGCCACTCTTCCAGCTCTGCCCCACTTAGCTTATCCATCTGTTTATCATGGGCCAAAATGGCGGCATAACCAGCCTCTTTTGCTTCATCATGCTGGCCATAGTTATAAGCGGTTTTATTGTACTCGATAGCCGCAGCCTGATAATCACCACTCTCATACAATAACTCAGCCAACAAGAAGTTGATGTGAGCAGCTTCGCTATCCTTCGCAAATGAATTGAGATAGGTACGATACCAGTACAGGGCCTGCTGCTTGTTGGACTCATTAGATTCTGCCTGCAACGCCGCATGCTGCTGCTTGGCCAATAAGGAAAGATACTGGCGAAGATAGGGCTCTAATTGCGCTTTAAGAATAACAGGCTTATCTGGGCTCCAAAAACGCGTCTGATAGCCAAAATTACCGGCAAAGCTACGGATTCCCTCCTCCATCAATTCAGCAAAACGGCCAGTACGGTAGGTCTCTATCGCCATCAATTGAAAAAACGGTGCCTGCTGATGCTGTACATAGCCTTGAGCAAAAGCGTTATAGACATTGGCGGCATCCTGATAGAGTTCCTGATAGTGATACATATCACCCAGTGACTGGTAAATCATGAACACATAGCTACGGGGCTCATCCAGCCCAGCCAGATATGTCTTCATATAGTTAAGCGGTTCTTCCTGATGGGTAAAGGCGATACTCATCACCCGCAGAGTATCTTTGATCATCTCCCGCTCACCCACCGTTAGCAGCGGGAACTCACTGGCCATATCCTCAGCTGAAGCGTCTGCCACCATGTAATCCAATAGCTCAACAAACTGGTCAAGGGCCTCCTTATACTCTTTGTGTTTAAACAGAGCCCAGCCCGACTTATACATGGCAATACGATAGAATTGGTTCTCTTCAGGCCCCTTTTTGATCAGCTCTTTATAGTGCTCAACAGCTTGAGGAAATTTTTGTGTCAAAAAGCTCAGTTCAGCGACCCGAAAGTGTGCTTCGTCCACGTAGTCGGTATCGCCATGCTCCTTAATCAACCGTTTCAACGCCCAAATGGCTTGCTTGGGCTCGCCATTCCCTTCATAGGCTCGGGCCATCTGATAAAGGATATGCTCATTACCGGGAAAGTCAGGAAACTTGTCTAGCGCCTCATTATAAAATTCGAGTGCCTTGGCATAGCTGGCATCTTCGATACGGGAGCCATCAAGAGGGAGTTCCTGACCACTCACCGCCAGCTCTTCATCGGCCTCCAACTGTTGCTGCATACGGTCTGCGATGCGGCGCAACGCTTCACGACGCATTGCGCCACTCAGTGGTGAATCCAGGAAAGCCTGATAACCTTCAACGGAACGCTGGAGAGCATCCGATGGCAGCGGCTCTTTTTTTACCTCGAAAGTACGCCCACGCAGATCCTCCAAGGTCATCTCACTCTGAGGCTTTTTCTCTTCAGCCATCAGTGGAGAGACTCCGACCACAGCACCTAGTAATACGATAATAAGGCGTGTCATCTGCATCACTATTGCCCCCTATCGTAGGAGACACCTACCGAGAAAGATACCTGGGCAATAAACTCCATCAATTTGTGACGGCGCTCTTCTAATGCCATAACAGCAATGTTAATTAGGTGCTGCTCACTATCCTTAATCGCCATCTCAATTTGTGGGCGTAAGGCATTGATACGAAGGTTAGCGTCATTAACCCGTTTATCGAAGCTACGAGCATTGGCAATAGACTGGTCTGCAACCTTTTCCATTGACTTCTGCTGTGCCAATGCCCCATTGATTGTATCCACCACCTCGGCCAGATCCAGTTTGGCTTTGCGCAAGCGCGATGGGAACTGGCTATGTACATCCCACAAGATGCGGCGTTCGATCAAGCTAAGACTACGGCGCTGCTCCTCTATCTGTGGGTTGCTGCTCGCCCCCAATTCCAGAGAGGCTTTCAGCTCCACGACTTTAGCCAAGCGGCGTTGCTCATCGGCGGTAGCTAAAGCCATGGCATCATGGTTAGCTTCCACTTCAGCCAGTTGAGCCATATAGCTGGTGCGTTGTTGATGCAGTTGATCAACCCGTTTTTGGAAAGTTACCTGATCAAACTCTTTCGCCTTTTTGCGCAGTTTTCTGATCCAATATTGATTAGTATCATCAAAAGTTGATACGTCATGCTGCCACTCATCCAACTTATCCAGCAGATAACGCAGATCACGATAATTTTTCAGCGCCTCCTGATAATCGTGACGGGATAACATCTGAGTGAAGTAGTAGCTTTCGGTACTCTTAGGTAGGGCATATACATCGCCATTCCACCCCTTCTCGCCTTCCTTCACATCCGTCAGCAATTTATCAAAGAAGGCACCTTTTTTTACTGAGGCGATAGTGCTGTCGACTCGCTCTACTTCATCGCTGAAAGCCTTTAGGGCGCGATTGTAAAGGGAGCCGGAAATAGTGTAATTCTCCATCTTCGCCAGAGTGAAAGGCACCGCAATCATCGCCTCTTGGACATTGGGATCCGAGAGATTACGGGAAGCCAGCTCTTCCCAGGCAATCAGGGCAGGTTCATACTGGTCCAAAGTGTAGTGGCTCCAACCAAGGCCAAGCAACGCCTCATTGGACTCGACACCATAGAGATGCACCTTTTCGAAATAGCCGATGGCGGTCTCCGCATCTTCTTTTTCCAGAAGATAAAAATACCCTAGATGTACATTGGCACGGTCAGCCAACATCTTTTCCTCTAGCGTATTCACCTTAAGCGTAGTAACACGTTTAAGCGCTTCAATCGCCTCGTCCACCTGCTCCTGCTTTACTTGGCCAACCGCATTATTGAAGCGGGCAAAAGGTACCGCGCCGGTATTCCCTTTGAGCATCTGCAAAGCCTTACTCGCTGGAGCGAATTGCCCCCGATCCATCAATAGCAGAGCCTTGAATAGCTCCAGATCCTGCTCCAACTCCCAAGGTAATGCACCGGAAATCTGCGCCAAAGCGCTCTCCGCCATGGTGAAATAGCCACGCTGGTAACGAATCTTCGCAATATAAAACCAGATGGTATTGCTGATATCTTTATTGACGTTACCACGCTTCTGCATGGCAACCATGGTAGAGGCAGCCTCCCGATGGAGTCCGTAAGCAAGATTAAGCATGGTCAACGCCAGCTCGGTCTCCTCTTTCTGCAATTTAACCCGATCCAACTCCTGGGCTGCAGTGAGGTTGATGATGCCACTGAGGTTTTTATCCTGATAAAGATGAAAAAGCGCACTACCAAGAACCGGGTCTTTGACGTTCTTCCACTTAACCTCAGTTCCAGCGGAGAGCGTCCCGCAGAAACAAAGGCTGATCAGTAATAGGCTAAGAAATCGGCGTAAAATCATCTGGGAGCTTACCACTTAGCTCCACTGTTTGATCTTGATGGTTGGCTCCTTGTCGCCACCGGACTTACCCAGGCCTTTACCGCTGATGTTGAGTTCGATATAGATGGGCTTATCCCCTTTTTCAAACTCATAGTCACTGGTCAGGCGCGCCATGCGGGAGCCAATTTTACCCATGTAGGTGATATTCAGGGTGTGCTTACCAGTTTTCAGGTTCCCCTTATGCAGTTGATGCACCGCACCATTGCCCAAGGCGTCCAGTTCGCTGACATCATACATGTAATTATTCACCACCTCGCCGTCCAGCTTGACGATCACTGTGATCAACTTATAAGTGTCGTCGGTGTCCATTGACAGGTAGAGACCATACTGAGTGCTGGCAGGAAACAACAGCTCCTCCTCTAGTATGGTAATCTCCTTACCTAAATCAACAGCGGAACGCTTGAGATTCTGAATACGATTATCCAGGCTTTTGAACTGTTCCTGAGTCTCCACAGCCTCCTCTTCCGCCCAACTATAACCACAGAGCAGTGCCAGTATCAGAGCTATGATGAGGTATGTCTGTTTCACATTCAGTTCCTTAAATTACTTAGAAGGTGATACGCAGGCCAATATGGCCGCTATCGTCAATTTTGAACTCTCCACGCTCCTCTTCAACCTTGATATCACGATAACCAATGTAAACATCGGCTTGAGGCAGCAATGAGTATTCAATGGCAGCGCCCAGTTCCCTTAATCGTTCTGCATCCATGTAACTGGTAATGCCAGGCGCATAATGGGCATTCACTACAAAGTTGACCCGTTTAAGCTTAGGTGGACGATAGCTAATGCTACCGCCCAACGAGAGCGCGGCTCCCTGGTGAGGACCAATATCCGTGTAATACCCTTGAATCCCCACTCCCACCTGCAGGCCCGGCGTTTTGCTACCCACGACATCCACCATGTGCAGGCCAAAATCCAGCACGTAGTCGTTATCTTCATTGTAGAGATAGCCCGCATTCATCGTGGTGCGCCCCTCAGAGAAACCACCAACAAATGAGCTAACGGAGAATTTCGCATTATCGTTGCTCAGAGCAATATCTACAGCAGCACTTTGTGCTTGGCTAGAGAAGCCGAAGATCATGGCAGCGGCTAGAACGCGCAGTTTCATATGAATTCCTTAGAGTACTATTGTTTTGTGACACCCTATAGGGTGCTCACCACTAAAAATGGCGTTATTTTGAGTGCTTGAGAGGGATAAATCAAGTCTAGATAAATGTGAAAGCCTTCGCTCTACACACATATAAATAGGGGTATAGACCCAACAAAAAGGATCAGTTGAATTAAAACAGAAGAGGACTATTTCACAGTTTTTGTAAGATATGTGACTGACTATAAAAGCAAAAGCCCGACACAAGGCCGGGCTTTTTGAAGATCAGCAATCGATGATTTACTTGATCTTGGCTTCCTTATACGTCACATGCTGACGAATAGTAGGATCGTACTTTCTGCACTCCATCTTTTCAGGATTGTTGCGCTTGTTTTTGGTCGTGGTGTAGAAGTGACCGGTACCAGCGCTTGAAACCAGACGGATTTTTTCGCGAACTGCCTTAGCCATGGTTTAGCTCCTTATACATTCTCGCCACGGGCACGGATGTCTTTCAACACTGCATCAATGCCTTTCTTGTCGATGATACGCATACCCTTAGCGGTAGTGCGCAGACGAACCCAGCGGTTTTCGCTCTCAACCCAGAAACGATGCGTTTGCAGGTTAGGCAGAAAACGGCGACGAGTTTTGTTGTGAGCGTGAGAAACATTGTTCCCAGCCATAGGGCGTTTGCCTGTTACCTGGCATACACGTGACATTGTTAAGCCTCCGAAAATCTTAAAATCTGAATTCTATTCGCCCGGATCACGTACCTAACAAAGCTGTCTTGCCGAGTACTCAGGGCCGAGGCGCGAATTTATACCATAGCGAAGCGCCGATGTACAGCTTATGTGCAATATAAATCCTTTTCCCTGCGTCCTTTGATGTCGGTATAATGCGCCCCCATTATTGAACATATATAAGAGTGAGGTATCCCAATGCGTCCAAGTGGCCGTAATCCCGATCAAATGCGTGAAGTCCGTTTAACCCGCAACTACACCAAGCATGCCGAGGGCTCCGTATTGGTGGAATTTGGCGATACCAAAGTGATCTGCACCGCATCAGTAGAAGACCGGGTACCTCGCTGGTTAAAGGGGGAAGGCAAAGGCTGGGTAACCGCCGAATACGGAATGCTCCCCCGCTCTACCGGTTCGCGCATGCAACGTGAGGCCGCTCGTGGCGGTCAGGGTGGTCGCACCATGGAGATCCAGCGCCTGATTGCCCGCTCACTGCGCGCAGTGGTCGATCTAGAGGCGTTGGGCGAGCGTATCATCACCGTGGATTGTGATGTCATTCAAGCAGATGGAGGTACCCGTACCGCTTCTATCACCGGCGCCTATGTCGCCATGGTTGATGCTGTTAATCATATGATTGAAAAAGGGATGCTGAAGAAATCCCCTATTCACGGCCACGTAGCCTCCGTTTCTGTTGGTGTTTATGAAGGCACTCCCGTACTGGATCTGGACTATGCTGAAGACTCCAATGCCGAAACCGATATGAACGTCATTATGAACGACGCCGGCGCCTTCATCGAGGTACAGGGCACCGCAGAAGGCCATGCCTTCCGCAAAGACGAATTAGATGCCATGCTGGAACTGGCCGCCAGCGGTATCGAGCACCTGATCGCCAAGCAAGTTGAAGTACTGGGAGCCTAAGATGTCTCAGCGCATTGTGCTCGCCACTGGCAATCTGGGTAAGGTCAAAGAGCTCGGCCGAATGCTGGCAGAGCTGGACAAGGAAGTGATTCCCCAAACCGAGTTCGATGTACCTGAGATTGAAGAGACCGGCCTTACTTTTGTGGAGAATGCCATTCTAAAGGCCCGTAATGCAGCAGCCCATACCGGGCTGCCCGCCATCGCCGATGACTCTGGCCTGGAAGTGGATGCGCTCAATGGTGCACCAGGCATCTACTCAGCTCGTTTTGCCGGTGCCAACGCGAATGATGCGGATAACAATGCCAAGCTATTGGAAGCGCTAACAAATGTCGCAGATGAACAGCGTACCGCACGTTTTCAGTGCCTGTTGGTCTATGTGCGCCACGCCAATGATCCAGTGCCATTGATCTGTCAGGGCACCTGGGAAGGCCACATCCTCCACGTCCCCGCGGGTGAAAATGGCTTTGGCTATGACCCACTATTTTATGTTGAAACACAGGGCTGCACCTCAGCACAATTAACGCCGGAGGTGAAGAACCGGCTCAGCCATAGGGGGCAAGCATTACGTAAATTGGCTGAAAAATTAGCCTCACTATCGTAAACCTGCTGGCAGGCGATAATCCCTTTATATATGATGTGACCCCAACCATGTTCAATTTCTCCAATCTTCCTCCTCTTTCTCTATACGTACACATCCCTTGGTGTGTGCAGAAGTGCCCTTATTGCGACTTCAACTCCCATGAAATGCGCGCAGGGTTATTGGAAAAAGAGTATGTCGCCGCACTGCTCAGCGATTTAGAGCAGGATCTACCACGGATCTGGGGGCGCAAGGTAATCTCGATATTTATCGGCGGGGGTACACCGAGCCTGTTTTCACCAGAATCCTTGGATCTACTGCTATCCGGAATTCGCGCACGACTACAACTCACCGCCGATTGCGAAATCACCATGGAGGCCAATCCTGGCACCGTGGAAGCAGGTAAATTTTCCGAGTTCCGCGGAACAGGGATCAACCGTCTCTCCATCGGCATTCAAAGCTTCAGCGATGATGCACTGCGCCGCCTGGGGCGCATCCATGGCCGTAAAGAGGCCATTCGCGCCGCCGAACAGGCCCATGATGCAGGTTTCAACAGCTTCAATCTGGACCTCATGTTCGGCCTGCCAGGCCAAGATCTAGCGGCCGCCAAAGAGGACATTGCCACCGCAATTGCGCTAGAACCGAACCATCTCTCCTACTATCAACTCACTCTGGAGCCCAACACACTGTTTTACACACAATCACCAGCTCTACCCGATGATGACCTGAGCTGGGAGATTCAACAACAGGGACAGGTGGCAATGTTTGAGGCAGGCTTCACCCAGTATGAGGTCTCTGCCTACGCCCGCAAAAACCAGCAGTGCCACCACAATACCAACTACTGGCAGTTTGGTGACTACCTGGGTATCGGCGCTGGAGCTCATGGCAAAATCACCGACGCCGCCCAACAAAACATCACTCGCTTATGGAAAGTCAAGCAACCAGCCCAATATCTAGCCTACGCCAGTTCACCCCAAGTGATTGGCGGCGAAAACCAAGTCAGTCGCAACGATGTCGGCCTAGAGTTTATGATGAATGCCCTGCGGCTTAAAAGAGGCTTTACCACCGAACTATTTACACAACATGCAGGCCTTCCCATCACCACCGTGGAACCCATACTGAAACAACTGGAAGCACAAAATCTCATTGAGTGGGGTTTACATGACATCAAAACAACAGAGAAAGGGTGGCACCATCTAGACTATGTTGTGCAGCAATTTTTAGCGCCAACCTAGCCCACCTCTTAGACACCAAAATTGATTTTGCTCACAAAGCAGGCACAGCCAGTTTAATACGTAAATAATCTCACTATCTACCAATGAAATCAGTTACCATCCCAAACGACCTTTAAGGGGAGACATAGGGCTAACAAAAATAATAGATTTCATATAGCCCTAAATTATCAGACATTTTCACAATGGAGATTGGTCATGGGAAGTCTAGGGGATCACCCTAAGGAGCGACTTGCTTATCAACGCTTATCAATTACGCTAATAACATCATTTTGGTTTCTCCTGCTCGGGGCAGCATTTCAGGCTAATGCCGCACCTCCCCTGACTGAAATCTTTGCCAATAACAGCAAAAACTCACTCACCATCACACCAGCAGAGTCTCTCAATCTTGCCATTGGCCTCACCGCTAACGACGGCTATGAGCAAGCCGGCGATTGGTTTATACAAGCAGATACCCCATTTGGCTGGTATCACTTTAATGCCACAACAGGTGGGTGGCAACCAGGACAGGCGGTTAGTTACCAGGCCTCACTTTTCAATATCGTGCAATACCCGATAATGAACATGCCCCTTCCTCCAGGCCAATACACCTTCTACTTCAATGTCGACCTCAATCAGGATGGTAACAACGATAATTTTGCCAATGCCACCAGCGTTGAAGTCACAGTTCAAGATACGCCATTAACCCCCACCCTAAACATTGGTGATGATATATCAGTACTAGAAAGTGACCCCGGTGCAGGTAATATCCTGATACCCGTCACGTTAAATATGAACCCAGAATCAGGCCAAGATGTTCGGGTGAGCTGGTCAACAACAGTGGGGAGTGCTTCAGGCCTTAAAGATTATCGTATGGGCTTTGGCTATTTAACCTTCACTGCGGGTGGCGCATTAACACAATACATCTCTATACAAGTCTATGACGACAGTGAGTTTGAGGTAGATGAATATTTTAATGTAACCCTGAAATCACCCAGCAATGCCGAACTGGGGAATGACAGCATGAGAGTCTTTATTCTTAATGATGAGGCAGGGCCCATGACCTTATCAACAGTACAATATATCAGCATGTTAGAGGGGGATACAGGCACCTCAATATTTTCTATTCCAGTCAGTATTTCTACTGATCCAGCACCTGATGCAGATGTACTAGTGAATTGGAATACAAACACCCAATATGTTGCAACGCCCAATGTGGATTATGAGGCAGGAGAAGGAACACTACGCTTTACACATGGCGGCCCTCGCACACAATTTGTTGATGTGACAATTTATGGTGATACCGATGAGGAATACAATGAAGCTTTTTTACTTAAGTTATCAAACCCGGTTAATACCGAGCTAAACAGCATCCAAACCACCTATGCCACAATCTTAAATGATGATGTGGCTGACGTCTCACGACATTTATCTATTAACAGTCCAAGCATGGATGAGGGCAATAGCACAAGCACTTTAAGCTTTGAGGTCAGCGTCTCTGACAACCCTGCGCCTTACAAAGATATTAAAGTAAACTGGACAACCAGCAACGGTAGTGCAACAGCAGGCAGTGACTATACGCCCCAAAGTGGTACTCTAACATTTCGTCATGATGCACCGCTAACTCAAACCGTTGACATCACCATACTAGGAGATTTCCTTCAGGAAGGAGACGAAACCTTCACTGTCACATTAAGCAATCCGGTCAATGCTGATATCACCACTGCTGTTGGCACAGGCACTTTAATCAATGATGACATCCCGGATGGCGCGTTACCCACCCTCTCCATTAATAGCATAGAAACTTACGAACGCGATGTATTAAATAACGCCATATCGCTAATGATTACGTTATCCAAAAAACCCAGCCTACCGGTTTATGTGGACTGGTCAACAGCTGATGGCACAGCCACTTTGGGAGACAACGACTATCTCCCTGCCAGTGGTAGCTTAACCTTCGATAGCAATAGTCCGCTGGTGCAATGGGTGAGAGTAACGGCAATCGCCGATATGATTGAGGAGCAAGATGAAACAGTGATGGTAAACCTCTCCAACATCTACAATTCGGCAACCAGTGCAGCGACCGGAACCATTACCTTGCTCAATGACGATGGCGCAGGCTCACCCACTCCAGATATGCTTTCTCCACAACCCGGCAGCACGCTCGACAGCACAACTATCACCTTCACATGGGAAGATGGCGGCATGCAAAAATACTATCTGGATATTGGTAGCACACAGGGAAGCAACGACATCTACTCCACAGTAACGACAGGCGGCATAACCTCCGTTACTGTGGATGGCCTGCCAAATGATGGCTCAGCACTATATGTAAGATTAACCGGCTACCGCCTTGACATGGGCCGTCAGGTAAAAGATTTTATTTATCAAGCCTACACCACACCATAAGATACTGGCCCAGCCTCCCTCCTCATGGGGGGAGGCTATTTAAAATCATGATTTGCAGCCGACTAAAACGAGACACCAGCAAAGCACGATCGTAGCTAATCACGATATTCTGACTATAAATAGCACCTACATATTTGAGGCCAATTTGAATGAAGCGATACCAAATCCTTTCCGCCCTACTCCTCCTCTTAACCAGTTCCATTGTCCATGCCACCGAAGAGTGGGCGGTAGAGGAAGTTTTACAACAGCTCTCTGAGCTGCGTCGCGACCACAACCAACTACGCCAGCAGGTAGAATCGCTCAGCAACGAACTCAACAAGCTGAAAGGTAACATGACTACAGATAATGGCAGCGATGCAGCGGAATTGCTGATGGGTGAGCCAGAGATGGGAAGACGAGACGCCCCTCTTATCATGATTGAATTTACCGACTATCAATGCCCCTTCTGTAGCCGCCACGTGCACCAAACCATGCCACAACTGATTGAAAAATATGTGGATAGTGGGAGATTACTCTACACAATCAAAGACTTCCCACTGGGCTTCCACAAAAAGGCCAAACTGGCAGCTGTCGCAGCCAACTGCGCAGGTGAACAGGGCGCCTATTGGCCGATGCACAAAAAACTCTTCTCTTCTGATGCAGAGCTGAATCGCGATAGCTACCTCCAGTACGCCGCTGATTTTTCTCTGGATAAGAAAGCCTTCGAAACCTGTCTGAGCGACCCGGCAAAGATGAAAGAAATTGAGGAGGATATGGCCTTTGGTCAGAAAATGAGTATCAGAGGCACTCCCGCCTTCTTGCTGGGCCGCCTACGCAATGGCAAAGTAGTAGAGACCCAGTTGATTTCCGGCGCGCAATCTGTCGAAGCATTTTCCAACAAGATCGATAGCTATCAGTAATGCGGGAATCGCACTATAGGCGGGCAAGCCATGGCTTGCCCGCCTCAATGCTGATACGACTATCTATCTGATCCATCAAAAGTTCGCCCAAACCTAGCCAATCACCTTCACAAAATCGTCATTTCATGATGTTTCCGACGGCCAAAAAGCAGTATGATATGCGCCATGGAAAACTTCTTTACTGAGCAACGCAGTCACTTCTTCCGTCCCTTCAACAGCAAATACCGTGAACAGGTAATGGCCTGTCTGCGTGAGCTGTACGGGAGACTCTATAGTTCCACTCGTGCCGATTACAGCCGCACCCTGAACCGCGATCAGATATTGGAACTGTTCCAGAATGCCATTACTCGTACACCAGTACTGGATGATGAACAGGATAGCGAATTTGTCCTACCCAGCCGTGGCGAACGCGAGCAGGCTACCTGGGCGCTCAACCTGCTACTGGAACACGGCTGGCTGGAGAAACATGCCGATGAAGCCACTTTCACCTCCAGTTACTCCTTTACCCGGGTAGGACGACTGTTCACTCTGCCAATGCTGGAGAGCGTAAATGGGCGCTTTCGCACCCGTCACCGCAACACCCGCAATACTCGCAACTCCCTGCAATCCTTCTTAGACAACTTTGCCGATTCCGGTGAGGTATATGACCTGCTGGATGCCTATGAGTACTCCGAACGGATCATCAGTGACTTTGCCGATGTGATCGCCGAGCTGGATGAGCGCAAACGTCATCTGGTACAAGAGGTAGAGGCCCAGCAAATTGTGCAACGCGCCTCAGAAGAGTTCTTCGACTATATGGAGAAACGCTTCATTCCCGACCTATCAGTGAAGCTCTCGGCAGACAGCGTAGAGAAACATCGCGATACCATCCAATCGCTGATCGACAAGGCACGCCGCAGAAGCCGCAGCTTCAAAGTAGAGGTGGAACGCGAGCTGCGAAAAACCGCCCCAGAGCTGCTTGTCGACGAACACAGCTCCATCTATATGAGCATCCTTGATGGGATCGAAGGGCGTATCCATGCCGCCTCTGAAACCATGCTCCCAGCACTACGCCATGCACTACAAAGCTTCACCCGTCGTGCAGACATCATCATCCGCCAATTGAGCTTTGCCAGCGGCAATCAACAGGGCGAACTACTGACCATCTGCCAACAACTGGCCACTCTCAGTGGCGAAGAGCAGGAGCAGCGTCTGGATGCCGCTGCCGATCATCTCACGACCTTCCGTGTTGGCCTGGTTGACCCCAGTGCCCTGCGTCTACAACAGCGCGCCGAAGCGCGGGAGGTCAACAACCACGTGGAAGAGTTCGAAGATTGGGATCCCGCCTCCCGCCGCGAAGTATTCCTACAACAGACCCTTGGCCAAGCATTTGTCATCAACAACAATTCGTTGAAGGGCTACATCCATGACGTACTGCGTGATGCCGGACGTATCGATAGCAAAGATCTGCCCATCAACGATGCCAAACAACTACTGATGGTCGCCCACGCCATCGAAGCAGGTAGCGCCGGAGACCTCTCCAGCGAATACCGCTTCAGAGTCACCCCCACCGGTGAACGGGTAGGCAACGACTACTTTGATGCCATGGATGGGTTTGTTATTGAATTAGTTAACACCTAACGCAGAGACGCCAAGGCGCTGAGAACATAATAATAGTATTTCTCTTCTCAGCATCTTTGCTCCTTTTCGTTAAGGATTCGTAATTAAAAAACTCTGCGCCTCAGCGCCTCTGCGTTGGGTGTTTAAAAAAGAGATAGAAGCATGTTAAGCGATTATTTGGAACGACAACTTGAGGCGGAGAATGTTTCTCTGGCCGAATTCAAGGAGCTGGTGGTACGCCTGCTCAACTACGGCGTGCTTTGCCGGGATGAGAGCCAGGCGGAGCAGCAGCTGTATGATCGCTACCTACGCATCTCAGAACAGGTGGCCCAATACCTCTCCATCATGGATGTACGGATCTACCACGACAGCCGCTTTGAGTACCTGCGCCTCTATCCACCTGGCAGCCGGGTGCCCGATTATGAGGGTGACGAAGAGCTGCAAAACAGCGCCCTGCGGCAGCGCCTCACCGCCAACGAAGTGGCCATGGTATTGATGCTACGCATCCAATACGACAAAGCACTGCGAGAGGGCCGGGTGGATGACAGCGGTTATGTCACCGAGCCTCTGGAAGCTATTACCATCGCCATGAAAAACGTATTGGGCCGCACCCTGCCGGAGAAACTGACTGAGCGCAAACAGCTGTTCCGCCGTCTTCGTCAACTACGCCTGATCGAGTTCCGTAATGAGAATGAGCTAGAAGATCCAGAAGCGTGGCTACGTATCCACCCAATGATTGTCACCTTCGTCACTGACGAAACATTAGCGAGCCTGAATGGCGACGACCTAGCAGAAGAAGAGGCAGTAGAGGAGGCCCTGGATCATGTTTCTTAAGAAATTCATCTACGTAAACTGGGGCAATATTCCACAGCTAGAGTTTGAATTCGGCCCGATAAACCTGCTCTCAGGTGGTAACGGCTCCGGTAAAACCACTGCGGCAGATGCCATCCAGACCATCATGACAGCGGCCCATGAGAACCTGTTCCAATACAACCCAGGCCAGGATGAGACCACTCAACGTGGTCGCGGCGGCAAACGGGTCCGCACCCTTGCCTCGTACGTACTGGGCTGTGATGACGGCAGCTATGCCCGCCTGGATACCACCGATGGCTATCTGGCAGCAGTATTCCACCCGACTTCTGGCGAGGATGGAGAAGCCTTCACCGCCATGATCGGAGTGCGTGCCTGGGTAGATCAAAGCGGCCAACAACCCGTCGCCCGCCAAGACGATATCCAATTCTTCATCCTGCCTGGCGAACAGCTTAGCCTCAGCCACCTG
Source organism: Thiohalomonadales bacterium (assembly GCA_050295955.1). GTDB lineage: Bacteria > Pseudomonadota > Gammaproteobacteria > RBG-16-57-12 > RBG-16-57-12 > JAFLJP01. Next base: position 4,365 of record JBNKQQ010000033.1, on the reverse strand, counting down.
GTACGTACAGATGGCAATGGTCAATATGTCGCCGGCCTGGATAAAATCGGTGCCGACCTAGTGGCGGAGTTCGGCCAACGCCGTGTGGAAAAATACGAAACCAAGCGCGGCTACCTGCGTCGCCTCTACGGCATCCTGCGAGGTCAAAACGACAGTGTTACCGAGATCGAAGCGATGAATGCGGCCCGTGCCTTCTCCCGCTTCATGGCCTACAAGCCGGTACAAAGCATCAACAAATTTGTCGCCGACGAGATTCTGGAGCGCAAAGATCTGGGGGATGCCATTCGCTCCATCTCCTCTCAGCTAAAAACCATTCACGCCATGGAGCGGGATGCCAGCCAACTGGTGGATTCCATCGAAACCCTGCAGCAGGCCAAGCAGCACGCTCAACTCTACATTGAGCAGTGGGTAGACCTAAATGTGTTGGACTACACCATTGCCCAACAGCAATATCTGCAGCGCCAGCAATCCTACCTGAATGCCAAGCGCCAACAGAGCGAACATCAGGCCGCCATCCGTGAAAATGAAGAGCAGAGCAAGCTGATCCAACAGCGCCGCCAACAGGCTCGTGAGCAGCTGATCGAACTGGAAGCCCGGCGCATGGGTGTAGCCGCTCTGCAACAGAAGGATGAATTACAAGTCGATGCTGATAAACACAATGATGCCTTAGTCGAGCAGGCAACCACCCTGCTGGCACAGCGCAGTCAGCTGGAAGCCAATCTCAAAGCAACGGGTCGTATTGAAGAGGCACTGACCAGCCCTGAGCTACAGCAGGAGCTGCCTCAGCTGGCGGACCTGGACAAGCAGAGCCTCTGCCGCAAGCTATTACAACTGGGCACTGCGGGCGATATCGACCTGCATGCGCTGCTCAATAAAGATCTCACCAATGACCTCTCCGCTCTGGAGAAACATCTGGACGAGGCTCGGGATGCCCAACGGCTGCATAACCAGTTCCGCGAACAGTGGTTCCAGCCCAGCACCACTGGCGAGAGCGCCCGAGAGCAACTGGCCCGCCTGGTTCATCAACGTGAAAGTAAGAGCCAGAGTCAAAGCCAGCAAACTCAACAAAAGCGTCGAGAAATAGACCGCTTGGAGAGTTCCCAGGTTAACTATCCCGACTACGTCGAGCGGGCTATTCTGGCAATCCGCCAACAATGCCCAGCAGCCGATCCCCGAGTGCTGTGTGACCATATCGAAGTGACAGACCCCAAATGGCAGTCTGCCATTGAGGGCTATATGGGTGGAGGCCGTTTCTCCATCCTGGTTGAGCCTAAATACGAAGCGGAAGCAATCCGCATAGTGCGCAACATGCCTGGCCGTGACAGCCGTGCACGGATTATTCAGGGCAGCAAGGCGCAACTGGATGCCGAGCGCATGCGTCTGGATGCCAACTCTGTCGTCCACGTATTGGAATTCAGCCACGCCGTGGCCAAGCACTATATCGTTGCCAGTTACGGTTCACTGCTACGGGTAGATTCCGCCGAAGAGCTTCGCCACACCCGCCGCGGCATCACCGCCGATGGCATGGGTTCCGGCGGTTACTCCATGTGGCGCTGTGACCTCTCCGACAGCCAACTGGTATTTGGCCATGGCGCACGGGAACGTGCCCTGAAAGCTAAATTGCAGGAACTGGAACAGCTTCAGGAAGATGCCCACCAAGCCCACCAAGCGTGGCAGGCAGGCCGTCAGCTATTATCTGCCATCGATAGTCTACAGCCACTGAGCTATGCCGATACCATTGCCACGATGCTGAGCCATCACCGTGAGCTGCAACGTATCGAACAGCAACTACAAAATATCGACCTGGGTGAACACCACGAATTGGAACAACACCTGGAAGAGCTACGTGCACAAGAACTGGCACTGGGTGAAAAACTGGATAATCTGCGAGAGCAGAAGGGCCAACTGCAAGAGAAGATCGACAACTTTGCCAAAGAGTGCAAACGCCTTGATGAGCAGCAGGAACACACCCAAACCCACGTAGAAAAACGAGAAGAGAATCTCCAGGCCATTCGCTCAGTATGGAGTGACTTCGATTTCGAAGCGCGCCTGAATCAAGCAGACAAAGAGGCCAAAGAGCTAAATGCCGAAGTAGCACAGAACCAGTACCAAGAGCTGCTTAAACTACTACGCAGCACTGAGCGCCGCATGGATGACGATCTGCTTCGTCACAACCAGCAATGTCGCCCAGCCGAGCAGGTACACTACCATGCCTTTACCGGTGAATACGATGCCAAACTGTTTAGTGCCATCTGTGGCCTGCAACGGGATATTGATCGGGTCTACAACCGCCTCAAAAACAACATTCTGGTGGAAAAGCATGGCCAGTTGGGACAGCTTAAAGAGAGCTTCAACAACGCCTTCGTTACTCACCTGTGTCACACCATTCATCAGGCGATCAACGACGGTAAGAAACAGATCGAATCGCTCAACCGCGAACTGGAACACCATCGCTTCGGTGCAGACCGCGAGACCTTCCGCTTCGATAGCGATTGGATTCCGGAATTCCGTGACTACGCCAAATTCTTTGATGAAGTGATCCGCAATCCATCCATGAATGGCGAAGCCAATCTGTTCACCGTCCAACTCACCAAAAAATCCACCAAGGTACGCGATGAATTGATGCGCATGCTACTGGATGAGGATGAGCAAAAAGCATTGCGCGAACTGGAGCGTATTGCCGACTATCGCAACTACCGTCGCTACGAAATCTACAAAGAGGTGGAAGGCAAAGCGCCTATCGCATTGAGTGAGTACGGTACCGGCTCTGGTGGTCAGCTGGAAACTCCGGCTTACATCATCCGTTCTGCCGCCATCACCTCTGCGTTCCGCTTCGGTGAAGGTAAAACTCACCTACGTATGGTGCTGGTAGACGAAGCCTTCTCTAAGATGGATGAAACCCGCTCCCGGGAGGTCATCAGTTACCTCACCGAAAGCCTGGGACTACAACTGGTATTCATCATGCCTACCAGTAAAAGTGGACCGTTTATGGACCTCATCAGCAACGAGTTCGTCTTCGCCAAATGCCCAAGTGAAAAACCCCGGGGACAACTCAACACCCGTGTATTGGTGGATCGCAAACAGTGCAATCAACAGAAGATTGCCGAACTCTGGGCCCACCACCGACGAACCATCCGACACCAAGCTGAACTGGAGTTTTTGGAGGAGTTGGCTTAATAGCAATGATAAAAAGGCCGGGAGAGATCCTGGCCTTTTTCATTACCATCTCAGAAGCTAACCTTAAAATACTAAGAGCAATGAAAACAGTGGAACTTATATTCAAAATTATATTAACTGCTTTTTTTACCGCTATATGGCTTATTCTTATTGATAAAACTTGGAAATCTCACATTGACCTCAAAGAAAGCTTCAACCAACTCTTTAATCAGACTACATCTCCTCCAAGTTGGATAGCTACACGAGAAGAAAATAAAATTTATCAGAATGGTATCGCCATTGGAGAGATAACAGGAAAAGTAACAAATAACGGGAAAGAGATTATATTTAGTCAGATATCTAACACCTCAAATTTTGATATCAACATCCCTTTCGAATATCAACGATTTAGAATAAAAGTCCATAAAGTGGAACGATTTATTGGAAATACAATAGAATTAACTCCCACAGGAATACCCCAAACTATTACCAATGTTTATGAAGGAGTATATTGTCAGGTAATTTCGAAAAACCAATAATTTTTCCTTCTAATCTGTGGAAAAACTGGCAACCATAATTCACCATTTACTATTATGGCTTTCATATTTAGTTATTAACCCAAATCGCACATGGGAATGTCAGACTATATAGCATGAAACCACAATAGTGATGAATCTATCCAAGAGACACACTCCCACCTTACTCATCACTTAATTCCCAAATCTTGAAGCTTCTATATGAGCTAGCGTATTATTCAGCTACCATTCAGTCTCATTTCCCTATAATTTATATCCAGAAATATTGCATAACTACAATTCAAGGAAGTCATTATGGTTCGTATTTCATTTCTAGTCTTTCTCTTGACAGGTTGTTCCGGACTGACTGAGTCTGATTGTTTACAAGCAGATTATTTTCAAATTGGCCTGGAAGAGGGTAAGCAAGGTAATCTGGCAAACAGAATATCTATCTATCAAAAGTACTGCTCTGAATATGCTCTTAGCGCTGATACAGAACAGTACTATAAGGGTAGGGAAATAGGCCTTAAAACATTTTGTTCCCCAAATAATGGGAGCCTGTAAATAATTCTGTGTAACCACCCTTTGGGTTAAATGTGATCTTTAAGGCGGTCATCGAACTCGATCATAAATCGATTCATGGCCGCTTTCCAGTTTCTAATTGGCATAGTCCACTTTTTAGAGGCCTGTTGAA